>NZFO01000014.1 GCA_002690705.1 Magnetovibrio sp.
ACGACGTATGGCAGCCGTATCTATGCTGATCACGTCCCAACGGTGGACGATCCGATCGTTCGGCGACTGAAAGACGCCGGTGCAATTATCCTTGGCAAAACAAACACCCCCGAGTTTGGGGCCGGCGCGAACACAACGAACGAGGTATTCGGCGCAACACGAAATCCATGCGATGACGCACTGACCTCGGGCGGGTCATCCGGCGGGTCATCGGCCGCCGTCGCCACGGGTATGGCGCCACTTGCGACGGGGTCTGATCTTGGCGGTAGCCTGCGCATTCCTGCCTCGTTCTGCGGTGTCGTCGGCTTTCGTGCCTCCGCCGGTTGGGTGCCTGCACCGAACCGAATGCTCGGATATTCACCGCTCTGGGTCGAAGGACCGATCGCACGCACTGTCGGCGATGCGAAACTTCTATTCGGCGCGCTGTTCGGTTATGATCGTTCTGACCCTTTGTCCCATCCCGAGTTCCCCGGTGACCAAGGCGCCCCGAGTTTAAAAAAAATTCGCGTTGGCGTTTCGGTCGGTCTGGGTGCGACGGAAGTGGAGGCTGAGGTGCGAGATGCTTTCACGCGTACGTGCGAGATGTTTCAAGACGTTTTTAAAGAAGTTATTCCCCTCGACCTCGATTTATCGGCATGCCACGAAATATTCCGTGTACTTCGGGGCGAGGATATTGTCGCTGCGCATGGTGACCGACCATCCGATGAAATGGTGATGCTCGGCGACAATATCCGCGCGAACCTTGATGAAGCCGCTTCGATCACATTCGATGAGAGGGCGCGGGCAGGGGGGCAGCACAGCGAATTCGCTCGTGCCTTCCAGGCGTTGTTCAATGAGATCGACGTTTTGATCTGTCCGACCTGTGCGATCAAGCCCTTCCCCGTCACGCAAAATCATCCAACCGAAATTAACGGCGTAGAACTTGAACAGTATTATTCCTGGTATGCCCTCACCTATGCACTGTCGTTGACGGGCAGCCCCGCCATCAGCCTGCCTGTTGGCAACTTTTTAGACGGCCTGCCTTTTGGCCTTCAAGTCGTGATGCAGAGGGACAAGGATTGGGAGCTGTTATCTACCGCCGCATCCATTGAGGGTTATATTCACCAACGGGTTTAAACGACCTTGATTATTACTACGTAACAAAATCGCAGGCCGAAAAAAGCGACCTTTGATGACTGTAAATCTGGAGTGGAGTCCTCAGAAGATGCCGTTCGACTTTATCGATCTTAGTTCAGAATCAGATCTGAACATTTTAGATGAACAAATCACTGATCAACGCGCCTGGCTGGTGGGAAGCTTCGAGCCACAAGAAACCATCGTTCCATTAGATGATGCGGCGAAGGCAGAAATCCGCCGACTGATTGAAGACCTCCATGCGAAACCACTCCCTTTGTTGCTCCGAAGCCCCGAAGAATTCGACCTGCCGGCATTGAAAGCAGCGATGGGAAAGGTAAACGAGAAGCTGCATAACGGCATGGGGTTTTCTGTCATCGACGCCTTACCGATGGATGATTTCGATCAAGAGGATATGAAGGCGGTTTTCTGGATTGCAGGTCAGTTCTTGGGGCGCACCGTCGCACAACGCTGGGACGGTACGATGATTTATGACGTCACAGACACGGGCAAAAAATTTGGCTACGGGGTCCGCGGTTCATTCACGAATGTGGAGCTGGTTTTTCATACCGATAACGCCTTCGGCGTGACGCCGCCCGATATCGTCGGGCTTTTGTGCAAATACCCCGCCGTCAGTGGCGGTGGGAGCCGTTTCTGTTCGCTTTATTCTGTTCACAACAAGATGTTGGCAGAGCATCCGGCGCTGCTGCGGCGTCTTTATCAGCCGATGCATTATGACCGCCAGGCGGAACATGCGCCGCGGGCGCCTAAGACGACGTGGGCACCATTCTTCCGGTATGATGGGAAAAAGCTCACGGCCAGGGCCAATGTCCAACTGGTCCGAAAGGGGTACGAGGTCGCAGGAGCCGATATGGAGCCCGAACTCGCTGATGCGCTCGATGCGGTAGAGGAGATAGGGAACCGCGCGGATCTGTGGCTGGAGTTACCCATTGAACGAGGGCATATGCAGTATCTCAATAACGTCGAATTGGTGCACTATAGAAGCCATTTCGTTGATCACGAAGATCCAGCCAGGAAACGACATCTCTTCAGGACATGGCATCGCGAACGTGGCCTCAGAAGCTATGATGGATAAGGGTGGCTGTTGTTTATTCGGCTCATACAAGAGTTGAGCTTTGATGCTCTCGCCAGGAAACGCCTCAGACTGAATTAGGAAAGAAGCATGGATTTAGAGTTAAGTGGGAAGGCAGCCCTTGTGACCGGCGCCAGCACAGGAATTGGCGCGGTGATTGCCAAAACTCTCGCCGCAGAGGGCGCGCGCCTCATGATAACGGCGCGTCGGGCAGAGCTTTTGAACAAAGTCGCCGACGATATTGAGGCCTCAGGTGCTGCCCGTCCGGAAATTGTGGTTGCCGACTTGACGGTCCGCGACGACGTTGATGCCCTGGCAGAGGAGGCAACAACACGGGGCCCGGTTGATATTCTAATTAACAATGCAGGCGCATCCTCACCGATGACCCTGGCGGACAGCACAGATGAAATTTGGGACCAATCTTTCGCTTTGAATTTTGATGGGCCACGCCGATTAACGCATACCCTCATCACCGGCATGCGCGATCGTAAGTGGGGTCGGATTATAAATCTTAGCGGTTCATTGGAGCCGCGCGTACTGAATGCGGCCATAGCCTATATTGGCGCAACACATCTTTGGTCCAAAGGTTTGTCATGCGAGGTCGCTCAGGACGGGGTCACAATCAATTGTGTTCAGCCCGGGCGGATCAAAAGTGAGCAAATCATGGAGCGTATGTATCCGACCGAGGAGTCGCGCCGGGTATTTATCGACGCGAATATCCCAATCGGATATTTCGGTGAGCCATCGGACGTCGCCAATCTAGTCGCCTATCTTGCCTCGACTCGCGCGGGATACATTACCGGTGCAGTTATCCCTGTCGACGGCGGAATGCACTATTACGGCCACTAAGACTCGACTGTCGTCTCTCTTCGATGATTTGAGAAAAGAGTAATTTCAATAGTGTCGAAATTGTCTGCTTCGGGTCAAAAGCACGCATGCTGGACTGCTTAAATTTGGGTCCGCTTAGCGCGAGAAAGCGGGAGCTGTAACCAACGCCTGCCTTCTTTGCCATCACAACAGCAGGTAACAAACCTGCATGAAGTTGCTAGCCTCAGGAGCCTCTCAGGAGTCCATAGAGCCGATATCTATGGAAACCGGCAGGCAACCAACCACCGCGTCGAGGCGACTCTGATGGGGCTCGAAACAGCCCTACAGGGCAACCCGAGGCAAAACCCATAGTGAATTTTATCAAATTACGTACGGATGCAATACTAACTGGCTGAGCTCTTCATCTGGAACCATCCCCCCCCCGTTATCTCCCCTAACGATCTTTTACACACAGATCAGTGCCTAACGGCACTCAGGTAATACGTAAACCTAGGTAATGGAGAACCCCGATGAAAACTATCAACATGATTGCCAGCACGATCCAAGAATTCCTTGGTGTATTCAGCAACCTTGCTGGGGGCCTCAACGAAGGCTCGCTGATCTTCAAGGATGGCATGGAGCAAGCACGTAGGCAGCAGCTGCAAGAGTTCGAACAGCAGCTGAAAATAGTCAGCAAGTAACATCAGCAGGGGCCTTCGGGCTCCTGTTTCATTTGTATAACCCGCATAGAAGGAGAGTGACGACATAACATCATAAATACACAGATCCATCCCTGCGGGATTAAGGCAATTAAGCCATTGAGCTAACCGGAGGGAGCTATGAACAACATCGACCTTTATAACAAAATCACTTCCCAGATCACCGAGCTAATGCGCCAGCATGGTTCAGATTGGACCAGGCCATGGACAACCACCGAAGGTGGACCGCTAAACGCCCTGACAGGAGATCACTACAAGGGCATCAATACCCTGCTGCTTAACCTCGAAGCCGGTGTTAACGGGTATAGAAAGCCTTACTGGGCGACATTCAAACAATGGCGCATGAAAGGCGGTAGTGTCCGCAAAGGTCAGAAGGGAACGCTTGGTGTCTTTTATAAACCCATTGTCATTGAGCAATCAGATGAAGGCATCAGAACAGTCCCAGTTATGAAGCACTTCTTTCTGTTCAATGCAGATCAGGTCGACGGCATCGTGACCCCTGAAAAAGAAGAAACAGTGGCCATCCAGGACCGGAACCATGCCGTTGATGATTTGCTGAATTGTTCCGGTGCAACGATCTATGAAACGGGCTCCAGGGCCTATTACAGGCCTTCAGAGGATCATATCTGTATTCCACCATTCTCAGCGTTCTCAAGCTCTGAGATGTTCTACAGCACGCTCCTGCACGAGCTATCCCACTGGTCAGGGCACTCTACTAGGCTTAACCGTAAAGAAGGCATGCAAAGCCGATTTGGAAGCAGTGCGTATGCCATGGAAGAATTAGTTGCCGAGCTGGCATCTGCCTTTCTATCCATTCAGCTAAAGGTCAGTCACGAGCCAAGGAAGGATCATGCCCAATACCTCAATTCTTGGATTAAGGTTTTAAACCAAGATCCGAAAGCGTTCAGTTCAGCTGCCAGCAAAGCGCAACGTGTAGCGGATTATCTGATCGAATTTAACGAAAGGAAGCAGGCCGCTTAATCTAGATTTGTACCCGCCCTATTGGCGGGTACATTCTTTTCATACACATTTGCAAACTGACAAGGTGCAGGCTATCACCGTCTATAGCTATTCCCACACAACCTGCTTCGGCCTCCACCCAGGACAACAATCATGGAACTAACCGGAAAGATCATTCAGCTCCTTGAAATGAAATCAGGCGAGTCAGCCAAGGGTCCTTGGCGTAAGCAGGAGTACATCCTCGAAACTGATGGCCAGTATCCAAAGAAGGTTTGCTTCATGGCCTGGTCCGACAAGATAGATGAATTCGCTATTAAGGAAGGAGAAAACCTTACGGTGTCTGTTGATCTTGAAAGCCGAGAATATAACGGACGCTGGTACACAGACGTAAAGGCTTGGAAGGTATCACGAGGTAATAGCTCGGCAGATGAATTTCCATCACCAGAACAGTACGGTAATGCGCAGCAGCAAGACCCGCCATCACTTGATGATGAGATACCGTTCTAAATCCCAAATGCCTCCAGAGACTCCAAATTGACTCACTGAGTCGTGTTCCAACTAAGCGGGCCCAGAGACCCCGGAACACACCAACGACTCTCAGAGGGCTTTAAACGGGCTTACAGAATCATTTAGCTAAACAGCCACACAAGCATCTTCAGCAAACTTCCATATCTCGTATCTAAAGGGCTAAGGGGCGTTGCCCCTCGCGCCTACAAGAACCTTCCGTGCCGCTCTTAATTAGATCAACCACAGTCGCCATGCTCGCCCTTACAGGGCTGTGCGTGGCTCATAAAGCCGATAGACCTATGCCGATTCCACGAGAAGGTTCTTTCCGTTGCTACCCCCATCCTCGCCGGAGGGCAGAAGGCCAAATGGAATTTGACCTTTAATATTCAAGAAGCGTGAGCTCTGTATCTAAGCCCAATTTACATATTGGTATTCAAATGTCCGCAAATTCGAAAATCTCTAGTCGACTTCCGCAATTAGGGGGTAGAGCGGACTCTAAAATTGATCCGTGAAAGCTTCGCCTTTTGACCCAACCGAGACATTTGGCGGGATGAATAAGGCTCTCAACCCTAATTATCGAAAGTCATCTCAAAATCTCGAAATGCACAACTGGCGTTTCCGCCAAATAGATAGTCCCGATACACGCTCGAAGTATTTCCCATAATTTTTTTAATCCTGTTCGTATTCGGGTGATTTGGGAACCTAGCCACAAAAGCCTCGACCCATGCGATATTGGTATGCTTTATCTCCAAGAAGGAGAGGTCCTGAACCCGATAATCCCTCCCCTTGGAAACCAGCATGGCTTTTGCGTATGGATAAATCACTTCTGGATCATCAATGGCATCAAGGAAAAAATCTACCATTTTATGGTATTGGTCGCCATATTGATCGTATGCGGGGTAACTTTGATTTTCTAAAATTTCAAGGAATGAAGTCGTAATAATAAGGGTTAAACCTGTATACCAAATAGCCCTTGAACCACGGCCTGAACCGTCTGGATGACTGCCATCAGGACGAACTTTGTCCATATATTTCAGAAAACCCTGAATTGAGAACTGAAATTTTTCATCATCCCCCTTCATTATGGCATATGCCATGTAAGTCAGATCAATTTTTAACCGAGAGTTATCCCACATCCGCCTGTGGGTAGGCTTGTTCGCATACCATCGGTAGTGACCTGCCGTGTATTTGCTAAATAATCTGTCGATCCAATCAACAACCAACTTGCTATTTTCGGGTGTCATGGCGTCATGATTTTTTATATTTAGGTAAGTGGTGATAGCGGCATAGGTAGCAATGCTCACAACCTGTAGAGCGTTTCGTGTCGCTCCGGAAGTTCCTGGCTCGAAGCCTGCCCAAAATGTAGGCGTCTCTAGTAATGCGCTTGCATTTGCCCATTGGACTAAGAAATCTACAGCACTTCTTCCCGCATTATCGTCTTTCATGACGGCATAGGTCGTTCCCAGTTTCGTAAGGCTTTTCATCCACCACTCCACTTCTCTCGCTCTAGCAGTATAATCGTATGCTGTTCCAGCCTTCATAGATGCAGGGGGGCTGCCTGTGGTGGAGATGGGATTTTTATATGAACCACAAAAATATTCTGCGGTTTCCTTGCTCTTTTCAGAGGATGAGAAGTTTGATACTTGGGATGATCGTTTATCTGCATCAAACAAAATTGTTTCGCTATTGGTCACCTTCATCTCCCAGGGAGAAGGTGTCTGACAACCAGCCAACAGCGTTGCGCCGATAACAGTCCCAATTTTCAATGAAAGCTTCATCATTCGTTCCCCAGTGGCAGGAACCCTAATGGCCTCTAAAAAAAGGTCCTTTAGAAAATCCACCAGTTAATAGCTATAGATATTATATACTAATATTTTTAGGTCATTGAAGCTGAAATTGGGATAGCTTGAGGCGAACAGAGGCACCCATTTGATGGACGGCCGGATTTCACCCGAAAACATTTTGGTGTCTCTAAACAGCCGCTTCTGGCTAATAGGAGACTCTAATCGGTATTGCGATTTATGTCTGCTTTCGGGGACCTAAGCGGAAGTCAGATGTCCGCTTTTTCATGTTCAGCGATATGACCGGGAGAGATGCCCGTTCTGACCCATGCGTAAATACCGTAATACCGGATAAACCGAGAAAACCGCAGAGATGCTGGGTTTCCCGGTATTATCGAATTTGGAGAGGGGGTAATAGTGATTAGGCCGGGAGCATTTACGTAGTTGCTCTCCTGAGCTCCTGGCTTCGGGCTAACGCTTATTACGCTCCGCTTCGCTACGCCTAATAAGCTACCTTAGCCCTTCAGCCACTCCCTCAGTCGGCACTACTGCATGCTCCCTGGAGCAGGGAAGGTTAAGTGCTGAATATAATACGGCAAGGCAGCTCTAAATGTGGGGCTGTATGTGGGGTTAAAATATATAAGTATTATAAATCATTGATATTATTAAATAATACCAAGTTATTGGCGGAGAGGGAGGGATTCGAACCCCCGGAACCTCGCGGTTCAACGGTTTTCAAGACCGCCGCATTCGACCACTCTGCCACCTCTCCTTACCTAAATCCTTATGCGATAATTTGACGCGCAGGACACGTCCCAATTTTCCGCGCATGCTAATCAACGATCATTGAATCCTTGCGCGGGTAATCTAACCTTCACACAGATGATTTCAAGCATCATAGTCTACCTAATACTGCCAAACGGCGAGTGTGTATCCTTTTAAAAAGTTGGTTAAATAGTCATTAGGCCAATTGGTTTGAATTTTTACACTGTTGCCAATGTATTCACACGATTTGGTTTTTAACTTACTTATAGAATACCCTATCGAATATCTGATATATTTGGGCTCGTCGACCACATACTTATTCCATGATAGGCCGTCGCGGTTTTAGTACTTTTATTCAGTAGAGGGTTCCGCGGCAAAATTACAGATAGTCTGTGCAAGACCGGACATCGTTGTGCGCATGTTTTCAAAATTCGTAGATTTTTCAACAGTGGTCTCGTTCATATAAAGACCGCGATTGATCTCAATTTGAAGCGCATGTTTGTTGCAAGATGGATCAGAATATCTTTTTGTTAACTCCGCGCCTTTGAAGGGTTGATTTACATCAACGTTGGCGCCTGTTTCACGCAAATAAGTTATAACAGTATCGAGAAATGCGGACTCACTTGATGTACCATCATGATCTGAGATAACAAAATCTGGGCGACTTACAACGCCATTTACACCATGCTGATTGCCCATAGACCGCATTGAATGACAATTTAGGTGGAAGACACATCCAAATTGCGCATAAAGCGTCTCATAGGCGTTATGCACTGCTGCGTGATATGGCCGCCAATACGTCTCAATGCGATGATTAATCTCAAAATCAGTTATTTTTCTATTGTAAAGCGATTGGAGTCCATGCACATGTGTCCATATCAGTCCTTTGCCCTTCTCGCTTTTTGAGGTGGGATTAGCCTTTCCTCTCCAGTCTGAAAGTGCGTTGGGATCAATGTCATCATCTGAGCGATTGGGATCAATGTATCCACGCGGGAAGCGTGCTGCAATCAAAATGGCTCCGCAGTTGGGAGCAGCTTCAAATAGCTCGTCGACGAAGGCATCTTCCATTCTTCGCAGTGTAAGATGATTTGCGGCCGCCCGAAAATCATCCGGATACATTGATCCGCTATGGGGACTGTCAAAAAAAACTGGGACGGCTCTCACTTTTGGATTGATAACAGTGACGGGTTCATAAGTCCCCTCTGCAGGATCAATCATTGAGATGACAGGCTGAAATTCGCTCAGTCGCAATCGGTTTAAGGTATGGAACCTCCGTTCGACATATGTCAATTGCATCCGGGCAACGTGGATGAAAATGGCAACCGGTTGGCGGATTTAAAGGTGACGGGATTTCTCCAGAAACAGGTTGATATTCTATCCCTCTGCTGGCAATCCTGGGTACTTCGTTTAAGAGCGCCTTAGTATACGGATGATTTGGTGATTTAAAAATTTCTTCTGTTGGAGCGGTCTCAACAATGCGTCCTAAGTACATTATGACGACGCGATCAGAAATATGCTCTACGACTGAAAGGTCATGACTAATGAATAGATAGGTAAGGTCGAGTGCCTCACGGAGATCCATAAAAAGGTTGATGACCTGGGCTTGGATGGAAACATCAAGAGCTGCAATGGCCTCATCGCAGACTAAAAAATCCGGTTTTACAGCGAGCGCCCGAGCGATTCCAATACGTTGCCGTTGACCACCAGAAAATTGATGCGGGTAGCGCCGCGCGTAATCAGGGTCAAGTCCAACCCGCTGCATTACTTCGCGAACATAAGCGGACCTCTCATTTTTCTGGACAATTTTATGTAAAATGGGAGCTTCGCCGATGATGTCCTCAACCCGCATACGAGGGTTGAGGGATGCGAAGGGATCTTGAAAAATCATTTGCACGGCGAGTGCGGTTTGCTGACCAGTTTCTTTGTCCATAGAGTTAACAAGATCATCTTTATAAAAAATGTCGCCATTGGAGGGCTCCAAAATTCCCGCGACCATTCTGCCTAGGGTTGACTTTCCGCAACCTGATTCACCAACTAGGCCAACAACCTCACCTCTAGCCACGGTGAGATTGACGTTATCTACTGCGTGCACCACTTCCTCTCGAACATCTGACCCAAGCCGTTGCGCAATTTTACCGGCTAGATCAAGTGACTTGACATACCTCTTGCTCAGATTTCGTACTTCAAGAATCGCGGTCAATTTGTATCGCCTAGTTGTGGATGAAAGCATCGGACTTGGCGTCCAGAAACCGGTTCTTTCATCATGGGCTCACTTGTGCAGGCATTATCGGCATTTGAACACCTTGCCTGAAATGCACAACCCTGTGGTAGTTTGAGTAAAGATGGTGTCATGCCGGGAATCTGAAACAACCGTTTTCCACGGGTATTATGGCCCGGTACCGAACCGAGTAACCCTCGTGTATACGGATGTATGGGACGATCGAGGACATCATTAATCAAGCCTTGCTCAACAATACGCCCAGCGTACATTACACAAATTTTATCGGCAAGGCCTGCCACAACAGCAAGATCATGGGTAATCCATATCATTGCAGTACCAAACTTATGGCAAAGTTTTTGCGTTTCGGATAAAATCTGTCCTTGAATCGTGACGTCTAAAGCGGTTGTTGGCTCATCCGCAATGATCAAGTCGGGCTTATTAAGCAGAGCAATTGCGATCGCAACGCGCTGGCGCATGCCACCAGAAAATTGGTGGGGATAGGCTCTCAATCGTTCGTCTGGTGCTGGAATACCTACCTGTCCAAGTGCGTCCCGTGAGCGTTGGTGAGCTTCAACTTTGGACACATTTTTATTATGTGCAACTATGGTCTCCATCATCTGGGTGTCTATTCTAAGCACTGGATTAAGGGTCATCATAGGGTCTTGGAAAATCATGGCGATACGGTTGCCACGTAACTGGGACATTCGGCGTTCGTTAGCCTGAACTAGATCCTCGCCATTAAACAAGATTTGACCCCCCACGATTTTTCCCGGGGGATCAACTAAATCAATTAAAGAAAATCCTGTCACCGTCTTCCCTGAGCCAGACTCCCCTACTAGCCCCATAATCTCGCTCTTACCAACTGTAAAACTGACGTCGTCCACAGCGCGTGCAAGCCCTTCTTTCGTGAAGAAGTGCGTTTGCAGGCCTTCAACTCGAAGTGTGGGGTGTAAGTCCCTCATCTCTTGAGTCTCGGGTTAAGTACGTCGCGCAATTGATCTCCCACCAAATTGATTGTCACGATAGTTACTAAAAGCGCTATCCCAGGAAAAAAGCTAATCCAATACCTTCCGCTTAGCATGTAATCAAAACCATTTGCNATCAATAAGCCGAGCGATGGCTCACTAACTGGCAAGCCGACCCCCAGAAAACTTAGCGTTGCTTCGAGTGAAATCGCGTGTGCTGTTTGGATCGTTCCGACAACGATTAATGGTGGTAGGCAATTGGGTAACATATGGCGGAAAACAATTCGGTTGTGTCCAAGTGCCAGGCAAGTTGCAGCTTCGATATATTCTTTATTGCGCTCTACAAGGGCAGAACCTCTTACCGTTCGAGCGTAGTACGCCCATTGAACGATGACTAAGGCTACAATGATTTTATCAACTCCTTTGCCCAGTAAAGCCAGTAAAATCAACGCAACGAGGATTGCTGGGAACGAGAGTTGAATATCGACAACGCGCATAATGATATTATCGGTACGGCCACCGAAATACGCTGCGGTTAAGCCAACCGCTGAGCCGAGACACAGAGCTATCACTCCGGACATCACGCCGACACCAAGGCTGATCCTAAGACCATAGAACATTGCACTCATTAGGTCGCGTCCAGCACCATCAGTTCCTAACCAAAAGGTCGAGCCCTCAGCACTTTTTGATCCCGGTTCAAGTTTAGAATCTAAAATACTCACTTGCGCGAGATCGTAGGGATTTTGGGGTGAAATGAATGAAGCAAAGATAGCGATGAAAATTATTATGCCAAGAATAACCGAGGCAGCCGTGGCTACTTTACTCTCAAAGTAATCTGAGAGGAAACGGTGGAACGGTGTGTTTGATTCATCCGTGGTATTAGCTGAGGGAATCTTAGGAGGCGGTATTGCTGCAATTTGAGTGTCAGAGGTAGGACTCATGCTTGGACATCCTGTAGTCGAACTCGGGGGTCAAGAATTGAATACATCACGTCGACAATCAAATTAATAATAACGAATACTAGAACAATAATCATTAGATAAGCGACAATTACAGGCCGGTCGAGGTTCTGAATTGAATCGATAATTAGTTTTCCCATTCCTGGCCAAGCGAAGACGGTTTCGGTCACCACCGAGAATGCAATCAAACCCCCAAATTCTAATCCTAAAACGGTCACAACTGGAATCATAATGTTTTTCATCAGGTGTACGAAGATCACACGGTTTGTGCTTAAGCCTTTGGCGCGTGCAAACTTGATATAGTCTTGGTGGACAACTTCACGTGTGCCGGCGCGCGCCAATCGTATAACAAGAGATATCTTAAAAAGAGCCAGGTTTACTGCGGGCAGAAGCAAGTGGGTCAGTCCATCAACGGTCAGAAAACTTAAATTGATACCCAAAATATCTACGGTTTCACCTCTTCCCGTACTTGGCAGCCATCCGAGCATTACCGCAAATACCATAATGAACATCAGACCGACCCAGAACGTGGGTAAAGAAAAGCCAAGTATAGAACTTGCCATAATGACTTTTGATGACCGGCTGTCAGGTTTGAGGCCTGCAAAGACACCGAGTGGTATGCCTAATACTATAGCTAGAAGAAGTGCAGCGAGTGCGAGTTCAAATGTCGCAGGCATCCGCTGAACTATAATTCCCAGGGCTTGCTCGCCATAGACGAAAGATTTACCCATATCTCCTTGAACTGCGTTGGTTATAAAAACGCCATATTGGACGTACCATGGCTTATCTAAACCCATCGATCGGATAACTCGCTCTCGCTCCTCCTGATCAGCTTCGTCAGATACCATCATCTCAACTGGGTCACCAACGAGGTTGACCCCGCCAAATACCAGAAACGACATAAAAAATACTACAATGAAACTTTGCAGGCTACGGCGAATAATGAAGACGATCATTGATCAAGTTCTGGATACATTTAAAAAGTTCATATCTAAATGCGGCGCGTACGGCAATAGCACCGTGCGCGCCGCATTTATATTTTTGACCTCTAATCTTTAGTTATATCAAAAGCTACTGTCCTCTCATCTGTTCGGGCTTTAAAGCTTAGCCCTTTTTTTGCAGCCCAAGTATTAACTTGATAGTGCAATGGAATAATCCCCTGGTCTTCCCCAATCCCTATCTCTGTGGCGCGTGCTAAAAGGGCGGAGCGCTTTTTATCGTTAACGGTGGCCAAAGCGTCCCCAAGGATTTTATCCATTTCGGTATTTGAGTGCAGACCGCGGTTAGATGACCCCCAGCCTTTCTCTTTGCTGTAAGTGCCGAGCAGAGAGCGTAAAGGCGATGAAGGTTCTCCAGTACCTGAACCCCAACCGACCAAAACAAAATTAAATTCTGGTGGTTTTTTTGGGCCACGATTTTTGGCACGTTTGAAGTAAACGCTTTTCGGCATGGTATCGGGCGTCGTCTTGATGCCAATACGTGTTAGCATTTGGGCGATAGCCTCTACGATCTTGGCGTCATTGATATATCGGTTATTTGGTCCGTGCAAAGTTGTGACGAAGCCGTTTGGGTAACCCGCTTGAGTGAGCAGCTTTTTTGCGCCCTCGGGATCATAAGCCTCAGGCTCTAATTTGCTCGACCGACCAAAGAAACCCTCGGGTAATAGCTGACCGGCCTTAATTGCTANGCCTTCCATTACGCGCGCAACAATAAGGTCACGGTTAATCGCTTTGGAGATAGCGCGGCGCACGCGGACATCTTTGAATGGATTTTTGATATTCGATCCATCGTGACCTTTGATGTATTGCCCTGTGTCGCGATATTGGTCCATATGAAGATAAATAATTCGGTTGGACACACCTTGGCTTAACTGGATTTTTGGGTTCTTTTTTAGTTTTGCAATATCAATGGTTGGGACTTGGTCAATGAAATCCACATCACCGGCGAGCAATGCAGCTAATCGTGATGGAGCTGATTTAATCGGCTTGATAATTACTCGCTGCCAATACGGCTTCTGACCGTAGTAATTATCATTACGGACCATTTCTAAAACTTCGCCTTTTATCCATTTTACGAGCTTATATGGACCTGTCCCGTGGGCAACGCTTCCATTGTTAAAATCACCTTCAAGCTTGTCACCAACTTTCTTTGATACAATGTGGACGTTTGACAAATCGGTTGGCATTAGAGGGTAAGGGCGAGGGGTTGTGACACGGATCGTATAATCGTCAACTTTTATAAAGTTCTTGCTCCCACCATGGGTGTATAGTTTGAAGCTTGATTTAGCGTTAGGTTGGTTTGCGCCGCGCTCCATGCTAAAAAGAATGTCATCTGCGTTAAAGGAAGATCCATCGTGAAATTTAACCCCTTTTCGGAGTTTGAATTCCCACGTCGTGTCATTAATGGCTTTCCACGACTTTGCAAGACCAGGCATAAGCCGTTGTTTCTCATCTTGCTCAATTAGGCGCGAGAAAAAATGTTGCGCAATCTGGTTATTTGGTCCCAAATTATGGTAGTGGGGGTCGATCGAGGTGGGCTCAGTACCCAAACCAATCCTCAATGTTTGTGCTTTGACAGCGGCTGCAAACACAATTGTCACCACCATCACAGTTGTTGTAACAAATGTACGAAAATACATAGAGTGTCCCTCCAATGATCATTTAGGGGAGCTTTTTAACTGAAAACTAGCTGAAATACTCCACATGATCAAAATGGTGCATGATGAAGCGGTTGCCTACAACATAAATGTTACGATTATGCTTTTTTTGGAGACTGGCCTCGATATTTGACTAACAAGCCTGCCCACGCTGTTATAGACCACTGACGTAAAGAAATAGAGAAAAGTAAATGATTGAACTTCCGCCAATCGAACTTGAGTCAGTAGACATTGAACCTTATCGAAAGGGTAACACTGGTGTGCCTTTCTTGACTACTTTCGATAGTGGCAAAGATGGGCCCCACGTTATGATTATGGCCTTAACTCATGGTAATGAATTGTGCGGTGCTATATCTGTTGATTGGCTTTTCAAGCAAGACGTAAGACCTTTAAGCGGTAAGTTAACACTGGGTTTTTCCAACTGGCGAGCTTATCAATCTTTTGATCCCCAAAACCCTTTTACTTCGAGGTTTGTCGATGAAGATATTAATCGAGTGTGGGATGTTGCAACCCTGGAGGGAGACAGGATAACAGCCGAAACTGAGCGCGCACGTGAGCTGAGACCGGTCATAGATACAGTAGATATGCTGTTGGATATTCACTCAATGACAACGTTTTGCCCTCCTCTCATGATTTGCGGCCCTCTCCAGAAAGGGCGTGACTTGGCCTCGGCAATTGGTATCCCAGAATACATCGTTTCCGATAAAGGTCACGAAGCTGGAAAAAGAATGCGAGACTACGGTGCTTTTGGGATTCCGAGTTTAGGGCAAAATGCTTTGTTAGCGGAGTGCGGCCAGCACTGGGAAAAGGCGGCAGCGGATGTCGCGCATGACATTCAACTCAGGTTTCTTGGTTATTGTGGTTCTGTGGCAGATGAGTTCGTTAATAGTAATCTGTGTAATACTAGTTTGCTTCATCAAAAAATGGTTGAAGTCTCTGGACCCTACACGATTAAGGCAAACCAACCATTTAAATGGAAAAATGAATATACTGGGTTTGAAGTTATCGAAAATGCTGGCACACTTCTCGGCTGGGATGGAGACCTAGAAATTAAAACTCCATATGATAATTGCGTGTTGATTATGCCTAACAAGTTAAAAGGTCGCGGACATTCGGCCGTTCGCTTTGGCCGCTTTATTCATTAATTATTTGCATGTGAAACTAAAAATTTTGGTCACTAAACACATAGAAATTCAAATCATTTTAGATCTTATTTGCCCATGGTGTTTTATCGGGAAACGCAGACTTGAGCGGGCGCTTACAATGCGACCGCACGTGCAACCACGATTTCAATGGCGACCATTTCTTTTAAACAAGGAAATGCCAGCCGAGGGGATTGATCGAACGGCTTACCTTATCAGAAAATTTGGCTCTGAGGCGAGAGTGCGCCGGGTGTATGGGGCCATTGCAGAGACGGGGCAATCTCTCGATATTGATTTTGCCTTTGAACGGATTCACCGGACACCAAATTCTGTCAATTCACATCGCCTTGTGAAAATAGCCGCATGTGAGGCTCGCGAAGACATCGTAGTTGAACGGCTTTTTAAAGAATTTTTTCTTCACGGCAGTGATATTGGGTCACGAGATATTTTACTAAAGATTGCCGCAGATTGCGGACTAGATATTCACTCTGTACAGCGATGTCTTGATAGTGACGAATACATTAATTTTGTTTACGATGAAAACATTAGGTCTCATCGAATGGGGGTTAATGGAGTACCAGCGTTTGTTTTTAATCAACGGATGGTTATTGCGGGTGCCCAAGAACCGCAGGTATTAGCTCGGATGTTAGATGCTGCTGAGATGTCATGCAGACAAGCATGATTGTGATTTGGCCTGTTGGTCATTCGTATGGCCAACGACGACGTAAAGATTGGTCATTATGCTGCCTCGCTCAAACTAACTAGTTCGGTAATGACATAATGGGTTCCGGTTAAACGTTCTTTTGGTGAAGTCCACTTTCTCATAAAGACTAATTTGTGATCTGGCCGGAGTTTAGCTGTGCCTAAATGATCAGCAAACCAGGCAATAAGACCTTCTGGGTTAGCAAACTGATCTTTGAAAAAACTTATAACTGCGCCTTTAGGCCCAGCATCAATCTTTGCTACTCCTGCCCGTCGACACAACGCCTTTATTAGAAGAGTTTGCAAAAGGTTTTCTACCGCGTCGGGCAGTGGGCCAAATCTATCGATTAATTCGGCTGCAAAGGCGTCGATTTCTTCTCGTTTGCTNAGCTCTGCAGCTCGTCGATACAAACTCATCCGGACAGCTAAATCAGCCACGTATGCTTCTGGGATCATAACTTCTAAACCGAGCGAAACTTGAGGGCTCCAAGGCTCTAATTTATGGTCGTTATTATTCAGCCCGCGTGCCTCTGCGACAGCTTCTTCGAGCATTTTCTGATACAGTTCAACACCGACTTCACGAATATGCCCAGATTGTTCGTCACCCAAGAGATTTCCTGCACCCCTTATATCCATGTCATGGCTCGCTAAAGAAAACCCCGCGCCTAAATTGTCAAGTGTTTGCATAACCTCAAGCCGTCTACTTGCGCTCTTGGTAATTTTTTGTTTTGGTGGCAGCGTCATATAAGCGTAAGCCCTTAACTTTGAACGTCCGACCCTCCCCCTTAGTTGATAAAGTTGTGCAAGACCAAACATGTCCGCTCGATCAATAACAATTGTATTAACACTGGGTAAATCTAGCCCAGATTCTACGATATTTGTGCTTAAAAGCACGTCAAATTTACCATCATAAAAAGCAGATACGACGAATTCTAAATCTTTGATAGACATTTGCCCATGCGCCACTCCAAGACGGAGCTCAGGTGTCAATTCACGCAGATTTTTTTCAACCCGTGCAATATCTGCAATACGCGGACAGACGTAAAAGCTTTGTCCACCTCTGAACTTTTCACGGAGTAATGCCTCGCGAATAATAACTGGGTCAAAGGGAAGTACAAAAGTACGGACTGCTAATCGGTCGACTGGTGGTGTAGCGATCAAACTCATATCACGGATGCCTGTTAGTGCTTGTTGTAAGGTCCTTGGAATGGGGGTGGCAGATAATGTCAGCACATGAATGCCAGCCCTAAATTTTTTGAGACGCTCTTTGTGGGCGACCCCAAAATGCTGCTCTTCGTCAACGACAAGAAGACCCAGACCCTGAAATTGAACGTCCTTGGCGAGTAGCGCATGGGTCCCGATAATTATGTCGACCTGCCCCTCCGAAATCGCTTTTTTTATATCCCTCGATCGTTTTGGTGTAACAAGGCGTGATAATTGTTCTATACGTATTGGTAAATCTTGAAATCTCTCCTTAAACACTTGAAAATGTTGGCGACATAGTAAGGTTGTAGGCGTAACAACGGCGACTTGCTTGCCGTGATTAGCAACGGTGAATGCTGCGCGCAAAGCCACTTCCGTTTTACCAAACCCAACATCACCGCAAATTAATCGATCTGTTGGATGTCCACTCCCAAGATCACTTAGCACATCTATTATCGCACGCTGTTGGTCATCAGTTTCGTCATAGGGAAATCGTGCCGCAAACTCCTCATATAATCCGGTCGGAGCTATCAGTGGCTCAGACTTTTGAAAAGATCGTTTGGCAGCGATTTCAATTAATTCTGCAGCCATCTCTCTGACTCGCGCTTTAAGTTTAGTTCGCCGGGCTTGCCATGCGGCGCTTCCTAGCCGGTCCAATTGGGCATTTGTGTCCTCTGAACCATATCTGGTCAAAACCTCAATGTTTTCAACGGGTAAAAATAATTTGTCTTTAGCTGCGTAAATCAGACGAAGGCAATCGTGAGGTGCACCATTCACCTCTATTTCTTGCAATCCATCAAATTGAGCGATTCCATGCTCGGTGTGAACAACAAGATCACCGGAAGCAAGGCTTGAGACTTCAGCAATAAAATTCTTTGCTTTTAACCGTCTATGCCCGGGGCGTCCTAGTCGATCCCCTAATATATCTTGCTCAGTAACGACCGAAATATGACCAAGATTGAAGCCCGTTTCCATCGGTAAGACGGTAATGCCAACTTGTCCTTTTTGCAGGTATTTAAGTTCGCTTGCTGAGGTCACCCTGCAAATTTGAGACAAACCGTGTTCTCTGAGGACATTAATCATTCTCTCGCAAGACCCCTCAGTAAATGCAGCAATAAGAACAAACCTTTTTGTTTTAATTAATCCCGACAAATGATCACGGGTGGCGTCATAGACGTTTACTGTGGGCTGAACGCGAATATCTGCAAAGTTACGGCTTTTTGTGCCGCCTAACTGAGTTTTTCTTGTCGTTTCATCCGGTTCAGAAAATGGCGATATTTCGAAAACTGAGCGAGCTGAAAATAATTTTTGCCACTCATCCTCAGTAATAAAAAGTGTCTCTGGAGAAATTGGGCGATAGATCAAGGTGTCACTATTTGCGATGGCTGCAACCTCTAGTCGTGCCAAGTGGTATTCAGAAATTTGCTCTAACCTAGAGGATTGCGCTTCATTTATATCATGATCAAACACGATTTGTGCTCGTGGTAAATAATCTAATAATGTCACCAATTTTTTATGAAATAATGGCAACCAATGCTCCATTCCAGTGTGTCTTTTGCCGGATGAGACGGCCTCGTAAAGAGGGTCATCTGAGCCCGACACACCAAACATGGCTCTATAACTGGACCGAAACTGCGATATCGTATCATCCGTCAGAAGGACTTCGCTAACTGGGCTTAGTGTAATTGCAGAAATTGTTTTATGACCCGATTGGGTTCGTTGAGTTTCAGGATTAAAAGCGCGCAGTGCTTCCAGTTCGTCCCCATTGAAATCAAGACGCAAAGGTGCAGGTGTTGAGGGTGGGAAGATATCCATGATACCGCCGCGGACAGCAAATTCTCCCGGCTCCATGACAGTTTCTGCCCGTCGGTACCCACAACTGTGAAGAAACTGCGACAGCTCTATTGAGTCCACGTGGTCTCCTAGAGCTAACGAGCGGGTGCTAGATTTTAACAAATTAGGTTCGGGAAGGCGCTGCAGGACAGCAGATACTGTTGTCAATACAACATATTTATTTTGCTTTTTTGTGTTAACGAGATGTCCCAGACATTCAAGCCGCTTTCCAACAATACTAGTTCTCGGTGATATGCGATCGTAAGGGAGACAGTCCCATGCGGGCAGTTGATAAATAATCGTTTTAGGAGAAAAAAATGTAAGTGCTGCAGACGTTTGTGCCATTGCTACATCATCGCGTGCGATAAATATCGCATCGCCTAATTGCTCAACTAACGCGCTTAAAATAAGTGCCTCAGAGCCTCGGGGGACGCCACCAAAGGATGTCCGTTCCCCCGGCTTTGGCCTAGTGAATTGGGCGCCAATCATTTAGTTTGGGTAAATTCGATTAACACAGTCATGAGCTTATTATCGTGTATTTTAGGGGGTGGCTCCTTGCCGGTAATCCAGATGTAAATGTCATTATCGCTCTCGGATAGGAGGGCTTCAAATGCGCTCAAATCTGTCTCACTTAAATTGTCCAAATGTGCGCGTGCAAAGCGGCCCAGAAGGAAATCATTCTCCTTCCAACCACAGTGTTCGGAGCGAAATAGTAACTTCTTTCGTCTGGCATCCATTTTTTTTACTTTTTCAGACCTTGATAGGTGATTGTATGATTTTACGTTGCCTGAAGACTTAAGCGCCTTACGATATAATCTCAATGACGTAGTTCAGCAAGTTAGAGAGAAAATGCGACCAGAGGTTCTTTTTACCCTATTCCATCCGGTCACGGCACTAAAAGGTGTAGGCCCTCGATTAGGAAAATTAATTGAAAAATTAACGGGTGTCCACCTCGTGAATTTGTTATGGCACCTACCTGTGGGGATCATAGACCGTCGCTATGCGCCCAAGATATGCGATGCTGAGCCCGGTGTCATCGCTACTATCACTATAAAGGTTGAGGCACATCGAAAACCACCGAAAAAAAATTTACCTTACAAAATTTATTGCTCGGACGATACGGGCACTTTGACCTTAGTATTTTTTAATTCCCGAGAGGATTACCTTCTGAAAACCTTGCCTGAGGGAGGAACGCGAGTAGTAAGTGGCTTGGTTGCTACTTTTGGCAGCGAAACGCAGATGACGCATCCTGATTACGTGTTAACTCTGGATGAACTGAAAAATCTACAGTTTGTTGAACCGGTTTATCCATTGACGACGGGCCTAACAAGAAAAACTCTCAATAGAGCGATGAACGGTACTCTCAGGAAACTACCCGACCTGGATGAATGGATAGATAAGGCATTCGTCAAGGGACAATGCTGGCAAAGTTGGAGAGAAGCAGTGCTTAAAGCGCACACTCCGCAAAACCCAGAAGACCTTCTACAAACGGCCAAATCGCGATTGCGTCTCGCGTACGATGAGCTTTTTGCTAATCAAATTGCATTGGGATTAGTGAGGCGTCACATGCGCAAGGTGCGGGGACGCCCAATGCGTGGGACTGGTGTATTAAGAACGCGTATTGCTTATACCCTATCCTTCGATCTTACGGATGCGCAAAGACGGGCCCTCGAGGAAATTTCCCGAGATCTTAAAAGCGAAAATCGTATGCTGCGTTTATTGCAGGGCGATGTTGGCAGCGGAAAGACAATTGTTGCCTTAATGGCAATGATGACAGCGATTGAGTCTGGAGCGCAAGCCGTCATTATGGCACCTACGGAACTTTTAGCACGTCAGCACCTTCTAACCATAAAGCCTCTTATCAAAGCAGCAGAATTACGAATTGTTGTATTGACAGGACGTGAGCGCGGAAAGGCTCGGTCCAACGCACTGGAAGCTCTGAAAACAGGTGCAGCTCAGATAGCAGTTGGAACACATGCACTGTTCCAAAGCGACGTTGTATATAAAAATCTCGCTTTTACTGTGATCGATGAGCAACACCGTTTTGGTGTGCACCAACGTCTTTTGTTAGCATCAAAAGGAGACGCGGTTGATGTATTAGTGATGACAGCAACTCCGATCCCACGAACCCTTATGTTGACCGCTTACGGTGATATGGACGTATCGCGGTTAGATGAAAAACCGCCCGGTCGTTATTTAATTGATACCCGAGTTCTGTCACTTAATCGACTAAGTGATGTAGAAAATGCGATGGCGCGTGCTTTAAGAAGTGGCAGAAAAATTTATTGGGTGTGCCCTTTAATCGAAGAATCAGACACTCTTGATGTGGCTGCCGCTGAGGCGCGGCACGCAAGTTTGTGTGATCTCTATAAGGGACGGGTCGGACTTCTACATGGTCGCATGAATGGGGTCGAAAAAGATAAAATCATGTCTGAATTTGCAAGTGGAGACTATGACGTTCTTGTAGCCACAACTGTTATCGAGGTAGGTATTGATGTGCCAGAGGCGACCGTAATTGTTATCGAGCATGCTGAGCGTTTTGGACTTGCCCAACTGCATCAATTGCGAGGTAGGGTTGGTCGGGGGGACACAGCATCTATTTGCTTATTGCTCTACGCATCACCACTCACTGACATGGCACGTGCCAGACTAAAGGTTATGCGTGAGACGGATGATGGTTTTCGAATTGCCGAAGAGGATTTAAAATTACGGGGTGCGGGGGAGCTTTTGGGGACTCGGCAAAGCGGTATGCCTGAGTTCCATTTGGCCGATATGCATGCGCATGCACAACTATTGGCTGCTGCTCACGACGATGCTAACCTAATTTTAGAGCGAGACCCTAACCTTGAGAGTAAACGAGGGCGCGCGATCAGGACTCTTCTGTATTTATTCGAACGCGATGCGGCAGTCCGCTATATACGATCTGGGTAAGGAGATAATATGACCCCCCTCTCATTTGACTTATTTTGGTCCATGCGCAGCCCCTACAGCTATTTGGCTCTTGATCGGTTGCTCGAAATTCGTAAGCGGTATGAGGTGGAAATTCACCTTCGTGTAGTTTATCCGATGGCGATCAGGCAACCAGAATTTTTTACGGTTGGGGTTATGAAACATTATATACCCTACAATAGATTGGATACTCAACGTTGGGCAGAATTTCTGGACGTTCCCTTCAGGCGCCCCATACCCGACCCTATAGTTCAAGAATTATCAAGCGGCATCGTCGCCAACGATCAGCCATATATTTATCGCCTGACACGCGTTGCGGAACTCGCCATTCAAAATAGCAGGGGCATGGAATTCTTGGATCAAGTAAGCCGAATGATGTGGGACGGTAAAACAGACAACTGGCACGATGGTGATCATTTAGCTAAGGCCATTGATCGTGCTGGGTTGGACGGTCAAGCTATGCTTCTTCAAGCAGTCTCAGATGCTAAAAAAATTGACAATGCGATTGGTGTGCATGAAAGAGCGCAAGAACAAGCCGGCCATCGAGGTACCCCGCTTATGGTTTTCAAAGGAGAACCGTTCTTTGGCCAAGATCGAATCGATCTTTTGCTCTGGCGCTTAAAGCAGCATGGATTGGTTGTTAGGAGCTAGGTAGAACCCTTTTTCTTGTTATCAATTTCTGCGTTCAATCTCGTCTGAATTTCACCCGGCCTTTTACCTTTTTCAACAAGGGTTTTAGATCCATCCTTTTCGCGCAACACCTCAAGCGTTTCGTAGGTGGTGGCGGATGTAAATGATTTGTTCTTCTCGAGGTTTGATCGCCGGTCTGGAGGTGTAACTATTCCGCCAGAAATTACCATTTTAATTGCTTCCTCGACGCTCATGGAAAGGCTAATCAGATCCTTTTTGGGAACAAATAACAGGAACCCTGAAGTAGGGTTTGGTGTAGTTGGCAAAAAGATATTTGTGCATTCTTCTTCAGTAATGTTCTGAACCTCGCCTTCAGTGCGACCCGTTATAAACGCGACTGCCCAAAGGCCTCTTCTAGGATATTCCACCAAGACTGCTTCTCGAAAGGCGTTAGATTGCTTAGCTAGTATTGTTTCAAGAATTTGCTTTACCGCGCCGTAAACACTGCGAATAACCGGCATACGCGCTAAAATACGCTCGCTAATCCGCAACCATAGCCTTCCAAAAAAACCAGCAGTTAATGCCCCAGTGAGAATTAGCGCTAGAATTAAGATCAACAAACCTAGGCCGGGAAGTGCGAAAGGTAAATAAGTCTCCGGATTATATTGAGCTGGAATTAATGGCGTTATCTTAGAATCTACAAAACCAATAAAAATCCATGCTAAATAAAATGTTATGGAAATGGGAGCCGTAATGAGAATGCCGGCTAAAAGATAGGCTCGCATACGTTGCGTAAATGTTAAAGCCCTACCTTTGGGTATTTTGGGCCCATCTGAGGAAGAATTGGATGTGTGTGCTGATTGGTTTTGGTTCGCCATATGCCGTGTTGTATCCTAATCAGACGGAAATGAACGGACTGTTTCTGTTAGAATATTTAAGAGTCCGCGGATAAAAGGATCAGATTTATTCAGTTTCTCATTAAACATCTGTTCGGTAACGCATATCACTGTTGTCCCTTTAGATGCTCGTGCTCCAGCCATTCGCGGTTTGGCATCGATTAGCGCCATTTCTCCAAAAATCCCTCCTTGGCCAACAATCCCGAGTATATTCTCATTGCCATCGACTTCCTTAATAATTTCGATTTCGCCGTCTTGGATTAAGTAAGCCATGGTACCCTGGTCACCCTCTTTAAAAACATATGTTCCGGGCGGAAAGGTTTGCCGTTGAAGTATCTGTGTTGACATAACCCACTCTCTCTAATGCACCGCGTGATCATCTATTAGGATATATAGCAACATATTGTTTTTTCTCAATCTATGCAGTCTAATTGGAAAGTTACAGATCATCTACAACATTGCTCGCATTTAAATGATAACTCTAAGGAGTTTAGATTTGGTTGAAGTTATATCGAGTCGAGAATTCCCCTGCCGGCCTTGGATCGGTGTTGGTGCTGTGGTGATTAATGACGATAAGGTCTTGATGATTAAGCGCGGGAAACCCCCGAGTCAAGGAAGGTGGAGCCTGCCCGGCGGTGCACAAAAAACGGGCGAGACTGTTGGGGAAGCAGCATGTCGTGAGGTAGCAGAGGAAACAGGATTGAAGGTTCAAATTCAGGGCTTAATAGATGTTGTTGACTCCATCACGCGCGACGGCAATGGAAAAATCCAATATCACTATACTCTTATTGACCTATTGGCCAGCCCGCAAAGCGGAGAGATAGTGGCAGGCGGAGACGCTCTTGCGGTTAAATGGTTTGATGACGTTGATCTAGGTCAGGTATCAATATGGTCGGAGACTAAAAGAATTATCACTCTCGCTAAAGACATGATGAAAAGTTGTGATACTGAGAGAAGAATGAAGGAATCCACTGCGTAGCATAATGTTTTAGCGTAACGACGGCCGTAATGATTAGGCATTCCTGTGCGTGTGGCAATATTTAAACTTGCGAAAATATGACAACCCTTTGCCCTCATTTAACTCATCATATTTATAATTAGTGTACTTTTGCGAGCAGAATTTTCCATGATGAGAGCATATCGGATGCGATCGGTTGGAATGCAGCGAATTGCTTCTCTGGAGCGGTGAATGACCAAACATGGGCTACGGTGCCTTTTGGGCGGGCAATTATAATCATGTGCTTGCGGAAACTTTCGCCATCATGGGTGTAACTGACCATAACTTGTCGACCCGGAAGTCTGTGTCCATCACGCTGATAAATCCACTCAGTATCACTATGGATCGTTAAATCTCTAACTGCATTACCTATGGAATCCCTCATTTGATTGAATGCGCGCTTAGCCGCATCATTTCCGTTTCGTGCGCCTATTGGTTGAATATTTTGAACCCCGATTATTGCCGCGTGGGCTAATGTGCCTTTTTTACCGCTGAAGATTGTTGATGTTTGCCCCCTTTTATTGAACTCCCAATCTACAGGATATTGAATTTCGTATCCTAATTGAAGTTCAGAGAATCGTTGCGACCTCATGAGCCCTGAATTGAATTTTGAGCTAGGTGATATGGGTCTTAATATATTAGTAGAGACAGATTTGGGGTTGCTTGTTTTTGAAATATAGGGAGTGACAGATTTTACGGGTACTAAGTCCAAGGCATTGGGTTTAAACTGTTGCAATACCCAGTCAAATTCATGGTTAAGTTTTACATATTGATGGTGAGGTGCCATAAAAATTAGCACGTAGTCATATTTTTGACCGCGTGCGACGATAACCCGTGCCCTCGCATTGGTTCCTGTGTATTGAACCTCATGGGCAGGCATCCCGGACACGCGCATTTCGCGCTCCGGCCCACGAGCTGACCAAGGCTTTCCCTCACCGAGATATCTCGGCTCTAAAAGCGCAGACATTCGGTTTAAGGGAATATCGGGTCGTGCTATGCCTGCCTGAACATTTACTGCGAATCCTTTTTGGGACCGGATAAGAACTGGCTTGCCCTCTCCTCGGTCCTCAATCTGAGAACCAGGTGGCGCAACTAAAGTAAAGCCAAGCAAAGAATGTCGATATATCTCAGCTACAGGTTGGCGTCCTTGATGCTGACTAAGGTTTGGCTGATTAGCTCTAATCTCATCAAGGTTCTGTTTTTGTTGATTTTTTTTCACGTCTGTTGACGCGAATACAGGCGCTACGGTTAAAGTTAAGCTCAAGACAAGGATCATGCCGAAAGGATTTGAAAGTCTCCATTGCATATTTTTCGACATAAACCACATTATCAAGCGATCCTCTATTAAGATCCAGTCATGGTAACAATACCGTAAATTTCGTAAAGTTGGGGTTAACGTAAGTTATTATGTAAACAAGGAGGATGTACGATTTGGCCCGTGTGAAAGACGATTATCGGTCTTTAGGAGGCATGCAGAAGGCAGCGATTTTCTTGTTAGCTATTGGCAATGAGCATTCCGCGCAATTGTTTG
>NZFO01000015.1 GCA_002690705.1 Magnetovibrio sp.
CGGCTCGCGGGACCGCAGTCGGAATCTTCTGGGCCTTTACGCCACTGATTCCCGCACAGATGTACCTCCTGGGGCTGACCTGGCTTGTCGCCCGGCCATTCCCGCGCCTGGCCTTCAATCCGGTGATCGCCTTGGCCTGGGTCTGGGTCACCAACTGGGTGACGATCGTCCCCGTGTACTTCGTCTTCTACGTGACTGGGCAGATGCTGTTGGGCCATTGGGACGACCTATTGGGCTATACCGCTTTCGCCGCCGACTGGCAGCGCGTGATCCTGGAAACACCGGGGGTCTTGGAAATCGGAGAGACGATGGCCAGGCTGCTCGTGCGCGGACAGGGCCTGGCGTTGGCCGTTGGCTGCCTCCCTTATGCTCTGGGCGGCGCTTGGTTGGGCTACACCTGGTCGTTCCGCGTAATCAAACGCTATCAGCACTTTGGCCCGGCGCGGGCCACGAACAAACGACCCCGGAGGGCACCTGTATGATCGCCCCGCCAGACACCCGTTCCGAATGCATCGCACCGCCCGAACGCATTGCCGTTGTTTCGGACGCCTGGTTTCCGCAGATCAATGGTGTCGTCCGGGTCATGGAGACGGTGCGCACCAAGCTGGTGGCCCGCGGTCATACGGTCGAGGTGATCGCGCCGAACCGCTTCCGAACCCTGCCGTGTCCTAGTTATCCGGAGATCGACCTGGCGTTGTTCCCGGGGCGCCGGCTGGCGGCCATGCTCATCAAGTTTCGGCCCGAGGCCATCCACATCGCCACCGAGGGCCCGCTTGGTCAGGCAGCGCGCAAATGGTGCCGTTATAACAAGATACCCTTCACCACGGCATACCACACCAAGTTCCCCGAATACGTACACGCCCGGACCCGTCTGCCGTTGAACTGGCTCTACGCGTTCATGCGCCGCTTTCACGCGCCCTCCTCGGCGGTGCTAGCGCCGTCGCCTTCGGTCTATCGCGAACTCATTGGCCGCGATTTCACCAACGTCAAGGCCTGGAGCCATGGCGTCGATGCAGAAACCTTCCGACCCCAAGCCAAGAGCTTCCTAAACCTGCCCCGACCCGTGCACATGTTCGTTGGCCGCCTGGCCGTCGAGAAGAACCTGCCCGGTTTTCTGGCTCTGGATTTGCCGGGGTCGAAAGTCGTGGTTGGCAACGGGCCCGACCGCGCGCGTCTGATCGCCGCCTATCCGGAGGCGCACTTCTTCACTGCTAACGGCGACGACGAACTGTCTCGCTACTTCGCTGCCGCCGACGTTTTCGTGTTTCCCAGCCGCACCGACACCTTCGGCCTGACCATGCTGGAGGCGCTGGCAAGCGGCGTGCCCGTAGCCGCCTTTCCGGTAACCGGTCCCTTGGACGTGCTCGGGCTTTTGGGTCCTGGTGAGACCGAAGTTGGATGTCTGAACGTGGATTTGGCCCGCGCAGTCGCTTGCGCCTTAGACAAGTCGGCAGACGCCTGCCGGACCTATGCGCAGCAATTCACCTGGGACCGGGTGGTGGAGGAGTTCCTGTCATTCCTTCATCCAATTCAACAACCTCTATCGGGCCCGCAAGTATAAAGTCGACGAATAATAAGTTGCTCACCTACGCTACGCTTTTATTGCATAAATGTTACAAAAAAAAAGAATTTTTATAAAAATAATGTCTCATAAATTTAACAATCATTAGTAAAACATGTATGCTAACTACTACATATTGTATTCTAGGAAGTATTCGATCGAATTCCGTTATGGGCTGAACAAGGTGGCGTCATGAAGATCGAAGCCAAAACGATCAAATACAGGACCATCTGGATCTCCGACATCCATCTAGGTACGCGCGGATGTCAGGCCGAAAAGCTTCTCGATTTCCTGAAGAAGACCGACAGCGATTACTTGTACCTGGCCGGCGACATTATTGACGGCTGGCGACTGAAGCGGGCGTGGTATTGGCCTCAGGACCACAACGACGTGGTCCAGAAGGTGTTGCGTAAGGCCCGTAAGGGGACCCGCGTGGTGTTCGTGCCCGGAAATCACGATGAGTTCGCCCGCGACTACGTCAGCAACCATTTCGGTGGTGTCGAGGTAGTCGATCGAGCCATCCACGAGACCGCTGACGGGCGTAAACTTTTGGTCATCCACGGCGACGAGTTCGACGTCGTGGTGCGTTACGCCAAGTGGCTGGCGGTTCTGGGTGACGGCGCTTACACGGGGCTTCTGGCCCTGAACAACTGGTTCAATTCGCTACGTAAGCAACTGAACCTACCGTACTGGTCCTTGTCGGCATACCTCAAGTTCAAGGTCAAGAACGCAGTCAAGTACATCGCCGAGTACGAGACTGCCATCGCCAGGGCTGCCGTCACGGCCGGTGTCAACGGCGTGGTCTGCGGCCACATCCATCACGCCGAAATGCGCATGATCGAGGGTGTGCTCTACTGCAACGACGGTGACTGGGTGGAGAGCTGCACGGCGCTTGCCGAGCATATAGACGGCCGCCTGGAATTGATTCACTGGGCGGCGCCCGAGCCGGTCTGGGCGACCAATTCGGTGAGGGAGGCGACGTGCGACTTCTGATCGTCACTGACGCCTGGTATCCGCAGATCAACGGCGTCGTTCGGACGCTTACCGCCATGCGCGACAACCTTCGCGAGATGGGTGACACGGTCGAGATGCTGACGCCGGAAGGTTTCAAAACGCTGCCCTGCCCGACCTACCCCGAGATCCGCTTATCTCTGGTCACCGCCCGAACGCTTGACGGCTTCATCCGGGCCTACGGCCCGGACGTCATCCACATCGCCACGGAAGGTCCACTGGGCCTGGCTGCACGGCACTGGTGCGCGGGCCGCGGAGTGCCTTATACAACAGCCTTCCACACCCGTTTTCCGGAATACCTTGCAGCACACTTCCGGATTCCCATCGGCTGGACCTATCCCGGCATGCGCTGGTTCCACAAGCACGCACAGAGCGTAATGGCGCCGACCTTGACTGTGGTCGAGAGCTTGCAGGCCCGGGGTTTCGCCAATGTCAGGCTCTGGGGCCGAGGTGTCGACACCGACCTCTTCAAGCCGGGCCGAAAGGCCAAACTGGATGTCAAGGGTCCGGTGCTGCTCTACGTTGGACGCGTGGCAGTTGAAAAGAACATCGAGGAATTCCTGACCCTCGCCGTCAGCGGCACCAAGGTGGTTGTCGGCGACGGGCCGATGCTGAGCGAACTTAAGACCCGCTTCCCATACGCTCATTTTGCCGGCGCCAAGCACGGCACGGAGCTTGTTGGCTATTTCAATGCCGCCGACGTCTTCGTCTTCCCGAGCCGTACCGACACATTCGGGTTGGTCATGCTGGAAGCACTGGCTTGCGGTGTGCCGGTTGCCGCCTTTCCGGTTATGGGCCCGAAGGACGTGATCACGGAGCCGACCGTCGGGTGCCTGTCGGAGAACCTAGCCGATGCCGTGCGCACGGCCGCCCAGCATATTAATTCGGCCGACTGCCGTCGGTTCGCCGAGACCCGCTCGTGGCGTGCCTCGGCGGTGACATTTCGATCCTATCTGCATCCCTTCGACCCGGCACGCTTTGGCGCCGCACGTGTCGGACCTGCTGACGCAGCGCGGGAACCGATTGGCTCGGGCTAACGGTGTCCGGCGCGTCGGCCGCGTCGGTAATCGTTACACTCGGCATAATTATGATCGAGGTCACTGGGAACGTGCCTGAGGAAGGTTTTGTATGGTTCTTTACGATGGTCGGTATATGGAATTTAAAGTTCATCTTTGGTTCGTTAATCGACAAGAAGGCGGAGCCGAAAGAATGACCGTACACAAGCTCACACTCTCGATTAGCATTCTCGCCGCGTCCCTGATGCTGGCCGCACCAGCGAAGGCCGGACCATCAGCTGAAGATTTGGACTACCGTGTAATCCGTCCATTGGTAGTAACGACAAAGATTAGCAATGGTCTGCGGTTTGATGTGATTACACCCAAATCATTCGCACTCGAGGATCGGCAGGAGGCTGGCTGGTATAGTGATGAATTACTCATTGTTCGAGTGGTAAAAACAGGCGAGTTACTTCACGCACAACCTCTCAAATCAAGTGGTATTGAGTTTCTAAAAGGTGCCAAGTCCAAAAAACTCTCCAATGATTATGTTGTAATACGGGAGCACACAGGCGGTGCTTCATGCTGCTTCATCATTCATGCGTTTCAGACAACGCCTAAATTCAAAAAGCTTCTCGAACATAACAATGATTTCTTTGACATGACCGAAGTGATCCATGGTGAGCATACACTCGAACTTCATAAAGAGCCGTTATTCTCTGTTGGTTCGTCTGCACATCCACAATACAACCCTGGCATTTTTAAACTCAAAAAGAATGGCTGGGAATGAACCGAATCATCTACGATCTACCAAACTTCCCAAAGCTAGATTACTCTATCGAGATGATGCGTAAGCTGCTGCCCGTGCTGATGGTGTTTGGCGTGTTCCTTGGAAGTGCTGAGAAGAGTTTTGCTCTGCCTGAGTGTACTGGGATTACTGAAAATTTTGCTTCGATTATTGATTCTTGGCCTGACTGTTTTGTTACCTATACCGATGCCAATAGGAACAAATACGTAAGCGGACAGAAGGATGGCAAACAGCACGGACAAGGCACCATTTAATGTGCCTCTACTTCGGATGTCTAGCCATCCCTGACGTCCTTAGTACTGATTTATATCCTGTTCCCTTTTCCGTCGAAATTTCATTGCGAATTGTATTAAAAATATTGATGTTACTGCCAAAGCTGCGAAGCACAGGAGAATATTACGCCACGTAGTAAAAAGTTCTAGTTCTAAAAATTGGGAAGTATCAAAGAAGATCAGTGCCGCCATTATTAAGGCAGAGACACCAATAGGCAGAAGGAAGAACGAGGCGAGAAAAATATCNACCACGATTAAAAGTATTCCAATTATTACCCAAAAATTTGGTTCAAAAAGCCAGTAGTTAATACTCACGTAGGTATCCATCATCACACCTTCTTAAACTGCGCAAACACGGTTTCCAAGGTTCCAATTGCTTTGGTTACTTCAGTCGGAATAATAATTGTTTTTGTGCTGTCTCCTGATGCCACATCTCCAAGGGCTTCTATTTGTCGCTTCATGATTTCAAAGTTGATAGCAGGTTGTCCGTTATCCGAAATTGCCGAGGCAATAAGTCTAGTTTGCTCGGCATTTGCTTTAGCTTCCACCTCGATCGCGTATGCCGTTGCATCTGCTTTTATGCGAATAGCTTCTGCCTCCTTTGAAGCTTGATACAACTCCGCATCGGCGGCTAACTCAACTGATCGTTTCTCTCCCTCCGCTTTAGCAATGACCGCTCTTCTCTCGCGTTCTGCATTAAGCTGCTGTCGTTGCGCGCTCTTAGTTTGTTCATCGACAATTATATCTGTAATTTCGGTACGGGTAATTTCTATTCCCCACACAGATGCAGCGTTTTGAAGGTTCTCGGCAATTTCCACATTCATCGAATCGCGCGATGACTGCAGATCATCTAACTCAAGTTTTCCCGCAGCAGAACGTACGATAGAGGTCGAAGCTGTATGAATCGCGTGGTCAATATCTTGTATGCGATAGACAGAAGCAGCTGCATCAGTGATTCTGTAAAAGACTGTCGCATCCAGTTTTACTTCGACGTTATCCCGAGTAATCACTGAAATTGTGAACTCGGGAAGTTGCCTCTCGAGTATGGAAATTCTGTGGGCGACACGGTCCAGAAATGGGACGATGAAACTGAGTCCAGCAGGAAGGGTTTTGGTATATTTACCAAACCGCTCGACTACAAAAACATCCGATTGGGAGACTACTTTGATACCTTTAAATATTAGAACAAGAGCTAGGACAACCAGTAGAAGGGTTGTAGCTGCTGACGTGCCAATTGCTACTTCCATCAATTCCTCCGCATCTTAAAGAAATTTTATTGTGACCTAAGGTGAAAGCAAAACTAGAATAAATTATAACCCTAGAGAAAAAACTTCTTTATTCAATTGAATAACTCGACCAGCATCTGATCCGCCCCAATGCTAATACAGGTCCTAATCGTCTGACCTGAACAAGCCATTTACTGCCTCGTTTGTGTAGGGTAGCCATTAAAAATCTTCTGGCACTGTGCCACATGTGTGCCAGATTGATTTATGAAAATCTCTGTTGAGATACCCTGCCAGCTAAGTATATGATTTAACCCACGAAAAGTGGCGCACCCGACAGGATTCGAACCTGTGACCTCTGCCTTCGGAGGGCAGCACTCTATCCAGCTGAGCTACGGGTGCACTGGCTTTAGCCACCGGTTTACAATAGTTAACGGGTTCCTTAGTCGCAAGTGCCATGACCTTTGTTTCGGCGTACCACATATCTTAGTTTCCGAAGAGGGCACCGCCCATAACTTGGCTGGACGCTATATTCCTAATAAAGGCTGCACCAGCCGTGCAGCAACACTTTTGAAACGTAAAGGCGCATCTGTAATCACGAGACAAATACAGTCCTCGCTTGCTTCTGCGCGTGGTTGATGTTCAAGATTTTCATCAGCTTCTTGAAGGTCCCCTCGCCTATACGTCCCAGTGCTGTCAAAAAACGCACCCCGCAGAACGAGGGTCAGTTCCGCGCCATTGTGTGAATGCTCGGGGACTGGCCGCCCTGCAGGTATCCGTAACAATCGAGCTGTAGCTTGGGTTTCATCAATAGGAATACGTAATTGATGTGCTCCAAAACCTAACTTTTCCCATTCTAATATGTCAATATCACCACCGACGTATTTCCGGACCGGGTTAGGTAAAGTAATATCTGTATGGCATTGCTCTGGGTCGGCATGCCATGTTTCCACACTGCTAGTCTCTAAACCATCTGATGTATTTCCACCTACCATATCAATACGACCCATGACCCTGTCAAAAAGGCTGTCGCTTACCTGACTGGTAGGCAGAGTTTCGATGAGCGCGCCACCAATACACTCTAGCCGGGCCAATGTCTGCCGACAAGTTGGGCAGAGCGCTAAATGAGTTGCGATACCCAGGCTCCATACCTCATTTAGTGACCCCGATGCATAGTCCAGCAACAACTCATCACTGGGGTGATGTTGAATAGTCATACAATGTCTCCAAGTTCTTTCCGTATCCGCTTGACCGCAAGCCGAACACGTGATTTCACAGTACCTAAGGGTATTCCAAGCTCTGACGCGACTTCCGGATGAGCTTTGTCTTCGAAAAATGCTAAACGCAATACGTTTTGTTGATCCTCTGGTAGCTCTGCAATTACATTGCGCAATCGGGCAGCCTGCTGCTCAGCAGATAAGATGTCAGCGGGGTGAGCCTGAGGTTCGTCCACAAATGCTGGATCGTTCATATCTGGTTCAGGCCTATTGATTTTCCGCAGCAAGTCTATCCGCACATTCCGCGCAATCGTGAAAATCCAAGTAGATGCAGACGCTTTAGATGGATTAAATTGGTCTGCTTTCCGCCACACCTTCACCATCGTTTCCTGCACTATCTCTTCAGCCAATGGCATTTCAGCTCCCTGGCGCAGCATGAACGACTTAAGACGGGGTGAAAAATGTTCAAATATAGCTTTAAAAGCTCTTTTGTCTGCTCTGGAGACGGCTACAAGCTCTTCATCCATATTTGCAGCGACTTTCGAGGTTTTTCGGAGCCGATCACTCAACGGTACTTTGTATGAACCATTCATGTTCGACGATCTTTGTCCATCTGGACGTGCGGTCTTTGAACTCTCATACCCAATGTTTTGACAGCACAATACCTCCGGTGCAATCGAATCTGTAGCTTGAAAGCGAGTTTCACTAATCCTGTTCATACCATGTGTACGACAACTTGCTCGCTTTAGATCACAAATATTTTTTATTGTTTTATTAAAACTTGCCCCAAGGTCTATTTCTCGGTATCCGACGTATTACAGAGTAACCGGCTTATAACGAATAAACTGATTTTCGGAAAAGAGACCAGCGTTGGATCAAGTTAAATATCCGGATTTTCGCAGACTGAAAATAGCTGTAATCGGCACCGGAATTGCCGGAATGGCAACCGCATGGCTTTTAAACCAGCACCACAAAGTAACAGTTTATGAGAAAAATAAATGGGTTGGCGGTCACGCAAACACTGTAGACGTTTTAGAAAGTTCAAGTTGCACTCCAGTCGATACGGGATTCATCGTTTATAATGAAACGAGTTATCCAAATTTAGTTGCTCTTTTCAATTATTTAAACGTACCGACGAAAAACAGTGAAATGTCTTTCGCAGCATCTTTAGAAAATTCAAGTTTCGAGTACTCAGGCACTGATCTAAACGGGCTTATCGGACAAAGGCGGAATATTGTTCGCCCCAGATTTTGGAATATGATGAAAGACGTGTTGCGTTTTTACAAAATAGCCCCCGAGTGGTTAGAGAAAAATGACGATAATAGTCTGTGTCTGGGGCAATTTTTGCGCGACAATAACTTTAGCAAATCTTTCATTCATGATCACTTACTCCCCATGGGGGCCGCCATTTGGTCCACCACGGCTCTCGACATGCAATCCTACCCCGCGCGAGCGTTTTTAAATTTTTTTCAAAGCCACGGACTATTATTACTTAGAGATAGGCCGCAGTGGAGGACGGTTGATGGAGGCAGCCGCTCGTACGTGAAACGCCTGACAGCTGATTATGTAGATCAAATTCGAAAGACTCGAGTCACTCGTGTATTGCGCTGGCCGGACAAGGTGATTGTAGAAGATTGCTCAGGTGATACTGCAACTTATGATTATGCTGTCTTGGCGGTTCATGCAGATGAAGCTCTTGCGATCCTAAGTGACCCAGACCACCAAGAAACCGGGATTTTGGGGAATTGGCGGTATACACACAACCGGGCCGTTTTACATACAGACGCCTCTTTTATGCCTAAGCGCCGTCGAATTTGGTCCAGCTGGAATTTTATTGAGCATGCAAATCAAGATCCCAATCAACCTGCTAACGAACACTCCTTTTGCGTCACCTATTGGATGAATAAATTGCAATCTTTAGAGTCCACGTCACCATTATTCGTGACATTAAATCCACCGCATGAACCCGCCACAGACAAAATTATCTGTGAATTTGACTATACACATCCATGCTTTGATCACATTGCACTTACATCTCAACAACAGCTATGGTCTCTTCAAGGGCACCGCCGAATATGGTATTGCGGAAGTTACTTCGGGTATGGGTTTCACGAGGACGCCTTGCAAGCGGGACTTGCCGTTGCTGAAGAGTTAGGCGGCGTACAGCGTCCGTGGTCAGTTGCTAACGAAAACGGTCGTATATGTACAGAACGACAAACAGGGTAAAGCTGCATGGAGTTTAATTCAGCTATTTATGAGGGCCAGGTGAGCCACGAGAGGCTTCGTCCCAAATACCACAGTTTTCGCTATTCGGTCTACTCACTCCTATTAGATTTGGATGAGCTTCCGCTCTTGGATAAAAGCTTTTGGGCTTTTACTTACAACCGTCCTGGGCCAATAGCATTCTACGATGCCGATCATGGTCCAACAACAGGAGAGCCGCTCAGGCCTTGGGTTGAAAATTTATTGCGAAGTGCCGGTCTGCAGCCCGATGGAGGTCCCATTAATATTTTGTGTTACCCGCGAATTTTAGGCTATACTTTTAATCCCTTAAGTGTCTTTTTTTGTTACAATCATGATGGGGGTTTATTAGCCCTTCTCTATGAAGTTTGTAACACGTTCAAAGAGCGCCATACATACGTGCTTCGAATTGCCGATTCTGATAGTCTGACAATTAAACAGAGCTGCAAAAAGGAGCTTTACGTATCGCCGTTTATCGGGATGAAGTGTGAATACCATTTCCGGATCGCTCCGCCGACTGATACCGTAAACATTACGATCCGTCAGGAGGATAAAGACGGCATTCTACTTGCTGCCTCGTTTGTGGGTAAGCATCGCGTATTGGATTCAAATGCTTTGCGAAGCATATTCCTACGTTTTCCTTTTCTTTCATTGAAAATCATACTTGGGATCCATTGGGAAGGCGCCCAACTCTGGCTCAAAGGCTTGAGAGTTTTTCGCCATCAACCAGCAAAATCTAGCGTACAAAGTAGCGTCACCAGCACGCGACCTCTAAGGCGGTAAAAGGTTATGAGCACCCTCTACTCCACAACGAGCAGCGCAACACCCTCAGGCTCCCGGGCCGGGTTCTTTGGCATCCGCGAATGGTTAATGAAAAAATGGCTGAAGAATATCGAGAGGGGTTGCCTCACCCTTACTTTTCCCTCCGGTGCTCAGCAAGACTTCAAAGGTATCCGTGATGGCACGCATGCATGCATGCACATACACAATATGCGGGTGGTAACAAGAATCCTTAGTTCAGGTGACCTAGGCCTAGCTGAAAGTTACATGGCGGGCGAGTGGGAAACGCCCGACCTGTCTGCTCTACTTACACTGGGTAGCATTAACACAGTTGCGCTTAAATCGATATTTGGTCTCTCTTCTGCGGCACAAGTTCTCAGCCGGACCAAACATGCTTGGCGGGCGAACTCCCGGCGTGGCAGCCGTCGAAATATTGCAGCCCACTATGACCTGGGTAATGCATTCTACCAGATTTGGCTGGACGAATCGATGACCTACTCATCCGCTATATTCAACAACCCGAATGAAGCAATGGATACAGCACAACGTCGAAAGTATTTGCGTATTGCACAAAGACTAGACCTAAAACCAGGCGACCAGATTCTTGAAGTTGGTTGTGGTTGGGGCGGGTTCGCAGAAATTGCCGCAGCTGAATTTGGATGCCATGTTGTCGGCCTAACTCTATCGCGCGAGCAAGCTAGTTATGCTCGGCAGCGCATGATCCGGCGCGGAATAGCCGACCGGGTTGATATTCGGCTGCAAGACTATCGGGACACTGCCGAAACCTTTGATAAGATAGTATCTATAGAAATGTTCGAAGCCGTCGGAGAAAAATATTGGCCGACCTTTTTCCAGACCCTGAACAAACGTCTCAAACTAAACGGGCGTGCCGCACTTCAAATTATAACTATCGATGATTGTAAATTTGATTTCTATAAGCGGAATCCAGACTTTATACAAAAATATATATTTCCTGGCGGAATGTTGCCCAGTTTAAAGGCATTCAGCAAAGCACTGAAACGTGGCGGTTTCGGTATTGAAGAAACATTTTCGTTTGGAACATCCTATTCAGAGACACTCAGGCGATGGGATCAAAATTTTCGAGCTCAGTGGCCAGAAATTGAAAAACTTGGATTCGATAAAAAGTTCTACCGAATGTGGCATTACTATCTTCGATATTGCGAGGTCGGTTTTGACGATGGGACCATTGATGTAGGCCAGTTCATTATTAAAAAATCATGAACAAGAAAAACCCCGGGTCTGAGCGAAGAGTGGCAATTTTTTATGCCCTACCAGCAATCGTGATTGCCCTCCCAACCATCCCCGTTTATTTAAATTTACCTGCGCTCTATGGCATTGACTTGGGTATTGGACTGGCTGCGACGGGCGGGATCTTGCTACTAGCACGTCTCTTTGACACCTTAACCGATCCATTGATTGGCGTGTTAAGTGATCGCCTGAGCATGAAAGGGGGCAGACGCAGGCCCTGGATCGCAATCGGAGCCATTTTCGCAGGCATTGGATTATTTAAAATCCTTAACCCGCCAGAGGTAGTTTCTGGCACTTACCTCCTATCTTGGTCTCTCGTGCTTTATGCAGGCTGGACGATGGTAAACGTTCCGTATTTAGCATGGGGTGCTGAACTCTCCAATGATTACGACAAACGTACTCGGATAACTGCATGGCGTGAGGGCATGACCTTGGTAGGTATTCTCGCAGCTGGCGCCGTCACCGGTGTTACTGCGCAATTTGGTTGGAAAGGGATAGATTCAATTGGCGCAATATCCTGGGTGGCTATCGGCTGTGGAATGATTGTCTTACCTCTTATGTTATTTAATGTCCCCGATTATTCTATCGCGATGCGATCTAAACAACGGCCCTCCAGTTTTAGCAACCTGTTTACTAATCTTCCATTTTTGCGGCTTCTTGGAAGCTGGTTCATTAATGGTTTGGCAAATGGCATTCCAGCAGCGCTTTTTCTTATCTATCTCGAATATGGGTTGGGTGCAGATAAAGAAGTGTTACCCCTTTTTGTTCTCGTGTACTTTAGCTCGGGAATTGCATCGATACCAGTATGGTTGTGGCTTAGCAGCAAGTTAGGGAAACACCAGACGTGGTGCTGGGCGATGATCACCGCATGTGCAGCGTTTGTAGGCGTTCCTTTTTTGCCGCCCGGGGCGTTCGTAGCTTTTGGGATCATCTGCGTGATTACCGGAATGGCACTCGGAGCTGACCTTACTCTGCCACCGTCAATTCAAGCAGACGTCATCGATTATGACCAGTGGCGGTTTGGCTCAGATCGAGTGGGTTTACAATTCGCGCTCTGGGGAATGAGCACAAAATTTGCATTGGCACTTGGTGTAGGATTTGCTCTACCTGCCCTTGAGTTTTCTGGGTTTACTCCGCATCAGCCCTCAGAAACGAGTTTATGGGCACTTGTAGTGATCTATGCCCTTATTCCCGCCGTATTAAAGTTGATTGCAGTGTCTATAATTTGGCAATTTCCTCTAACACGCGCACGCCATTTAGCCATTCGGCGGCGCCTCGACCGGAGAGAGCGAGAAACGCGATAGGCACAAGGAAGACGCGAATGATTTTAAATACAATTGCCACTATTTGTATGTTGGCTTTTCTTGTTGGATGCTCACAGATGAAACCCACCGATTTTCAAGGAACTTCTCCAAAACTAGTTTTGGAGAAATATTTCTTAGGTAAGACACAAGCCTCTGGTATTTTTGAGGATAGGTTTGGAAACCTGCGCCGACAATTTGTCGTTGATATTACAGGAACTTGGGACGGAGAGGAGCTGATACTTGACGAGCGTTTCAAGTATAATGACGGCGAGCTAGATAGGCGAATGTGGTACATTCGAAAAACGGGTCCTAACACATACACCGGCAGTGCCGCCGACGTGATTGGGTTAGCTGAAGGCGAAGCTTACGGCAATGCTATTAATTGGCGTTATGACCTAAACTTGAAGGTGGGGGCCAGAACTTTTCGAGTACACTTCAATGATTGGATGTACTTGCTACCCTCTGGTATTTTACTCAATAAAGCGCGCGTTAGTAAGTTGGGCGTTGAGATAGGGACAGTGACGCTTGCATTTACCAAGGAAAATATAAGAAGCGGAGCGGTAAATCATCCACTCAACGAGTGGATATCCACCCCCGAAACCTTGAGAGTACCCAGCCAACGAAAGGTAATCTCTCATAGAAGCTCGAAGCGGCATCCCAATAATCGATATGTTCAACCACACGACCATTTGAGTTAAATACAATTGCGCTCATTCCATCAAAAGTCCACCTTTGCCCACGTAACGAAGCCTCAAAATCCCATTTACTTAGACATAAATTACCGTCAAGAGCGAGTCCTCGGACCTTAAAATTTACCGGCCCTAAACTTTCAAACATGTGTTCAAACACTCCAGCCATTGCATCCCTTCCAACAACGTCATTAAAAGGATCTTTGAACCGAACGTCTGAAGTAACATACTCGTTAAGATGTTCCAAAGACTCAGGGGTTAACGACTCCAAATAGGTAACGTAGCGCTGATGCGGAGGAATCATTTTAACATCCTCTGCGTGATGGCAAAGAGTAAAGAATTAGGTAAAAAGCGAAGCACCCTCATGATCGCTGCCAATTGCCACGGGAAAGTGATCTCAAATGACTGTTTTTCTAGGCCGCGCACAATATGTTTTGCTGCTGTTTCAGAAGTAATTAAGAATGGCATTTGAAACTTGTTCTTTGCCGTCAGCGGCGTTTCAACAAAACCTGGATTAATTAATGTAAGACTTATCCCATATTTTTGTAACTCTGGCTTCAACGCCTCACACATATGGATTAATCCTACCTTGGTCGCACCGTAAGCTGCGGCGGTCGGCAACCCGCGATATGCTGCCAATGAAGCTACAATAGCAATATGACCACAACCACGCGCCGTGAAACGGGGAATTATCTCGGCTAATCCATTTACCGTGCCCATAAGATTGGTCTCAATTAATGTCCGAAATATATCAACTGAGAAATTTTCTACACTTATAGGCAAATGTGTCCCAGCATTGAGGATCACTAGGTCCAATTCACCAAGTTCCTCTTCAATTGTCGCAATAACTCTGGCTGTTGCTAAGGTATCTGTTACATCCAAGGGCATTGATTTTACAGTACCGGGCAAGCACTCTAGCTCTAAAGTGGTTAAGTCTCTCGATGTCCGTGCACTTGCCCCAACTATCCATCCTTCCAGCGCCAATTGCCGCGCAACAGCGCGGCCTATCCCCTTCCCAGCGCCCGTAACCCACGCTACTCGTGATGTTGAGTCTTTGTCCATTATCAATTAGCGTTCACGGGTTTATACTCCATGGTCCCAGAAACTGGTGGTAATCCCTGACAACTCCGACAAATGTATTCAATGGGCGTACCGTCCCGGCCATTGAAACGCATCTTAACCCATCGCCCATCATCGTCATACCAAACCTCATTTTGCAAATCCCCTTTGTAGACAAACCGGGTAGCTTGGACCAAACCATTCTCTGTGGAAATAGCCTCTCGTTCTTTAGATATAATCTCAACAGAATTGATCCGACCCGTTAGAGTATTTAACACCCGCGTTTGTTTTAGCACCCCCGCATGCCAGTGGTTTGTGGGAAAAATGGGAGCATTGGCCGTGTAGCTTAAATCACCAGTTTGGATTGTAAATTGACCCCCATTAAGAATAGCACCGACACGAGATGAAATGCCGTCGTCGTCAACGTCTGCTTCCAACCGCACAAGGCGTCCATTCTGCCATACCTCAACAGATTCATAAAAATACTTAAACGCTGTTAAGAAAAGAAAATCAATCTGTAAAGAAAATTTTGAGCGAACTTCCAGTGAGTTCCCCGTTTTAACAAATACAACTTTATGAGAGCCAACGCGGTCCCCATCCCGATAAACATCAAAAAGAATTTCATTTTTGTATATTTCTGGATTGACTTGACGGGTAGAAGTTGCCAAAGACGAGCCAAAAAAAAATGGCATGCTAACAATCCAAGATATCACCAGCAGAATTCTGCAAAATAAACTATCCAGCATAACTCTTCCGACCCCTGTATTGTTCTGCCTTATTTCGCATTCACAGGTAAAAATTCAAAAATTTTTGTGAAACTGAAACGTAGTATTATCAGGTAAAAACCAAATCTAACTCTTTCTATATCTTTTCAAGAACTGTCACGTTAGTCAGTTAAAACCGCACTAAGTCTCACGCTTACAGCATCGTTTTTACCGCACCAGATCACAGAGATAGAACAAAATATTTACCTCAGCAACGTAATACACTTCGTATTTTTATATCCTAAAAAGCCATTATGTCTACTTCAATGTCATGCCATTTACTAGAACCACCAGAGATGGGTTTAATAGAATCTCTACAGGGCACACCAAAGTCCCGCCAATCTTCCGAATGATTTAAATTAAGATATATGCCCTAGGTCAAATTAATGCTTAAATTATCTCATTTTTTTGCAAAGCTTGACGTAAGTCACCAAAGCAAATATTGGGGCGCCAATCGAAGCACCTAAAACAAATGGCATTTGCCACCCTAACCAAATAATGGGCGCAAACAGATACAGAATATCATCAAAATCAAACCCAAAAATACCCGGATAAGCCTTTTCACCGCTATCTTTACCGATTTTATCGATTCGTTCCGCAAAATATTCTGATGCAACCACACCTAGCGTGCCCATTACACCAGCCAAAAATGCCCAAGTACCAAGTTCAGAGTCGCGGAGTCCAATACCGGCACCTAAAAAAAATAGCGCCGTCACGGCCGTATCACTGCACATATCAAACCTATGGCCCCCGGGCGTTATTTTGCCACTAACCCGCGCCAGTTCACCGTCTGCTCGATCAAGAAAGCATGATAGCAACCACAGCCAACCACCCCAGACATCCCATTGGCGTATGCCCGTGGCAAAAGCTACGCATGCCATAATACCCGTAAGCAAGCGCAAAGTCGTTATGTGATTGGGCTGCACAGGGGTATTAACCAACGGCAAAATACAGATGCGCGCGATTTTATGTGTCCAGGAGTCACCAACCATAAGGAACAGCTCTCATATGTGGATAAGGTGAGGGGCGTTATCTAGATGAAATTAGATCGCTAAAACTAATTAACTCGGCGCCGACTGCCCGTATCTTCGCGCGGACACTTGGATCTATAAGGGCCGCACACTCATCACGGAATTGGAAATTAACTGCTTCGGGCTCAACCCACACCCCGGAGTCCAACGCCGGATGCAACATTATCTCGCTGACACCATCGGGAAGCGCATCTACAAAATTCTGTAATGTTTTGCTATCCATTCTACCGGTATCTCTCATTCCAAAAAAAAAATCGTTAAATACCATTTTAGATTTTTTTAGCCGCCATTTCATCAACGCCAACCACGGTAATAAAAGAACCGTCCCTCGCGGTTCCCATGGTAATCGGACACCACGCAACCCAAACTCTCGTCCAATCTTGATCATCAGCCCAAGAACTATCGGATGTAAGTGCATATGGTTATGTGCATTGGCATGGTCCAATTCCAATCCGGTTGCCTGAAAGGCCTCGAATTGAGCCCGGATTTCCCGAGCGAGTTGGCGCCGTACATTAGGTAAAAAAAAGTACCGCACCCCGGCCCTGCCCAAATTCCTGTCAAGTAACCCATCCGGCCCAACTATGTCAGGAATTTGTTCGGGTGGCAGTGAAGGTTTGCCGCGAACAACAACTAAATGTAAACCTACTCTGAGTTTAGGTAATTCTTTGGCTCGATTGACGGCATCCATCACTGCCGGTGCAGCAACCATTAAAGAGGTCGTCGTAAGGATGCCGCTTGCATGCGCCACTTCGACGGCCTGATTGACTGACATCGAGGCACCAAAATCGTCAGCAGTCACAATCAAATGCTTCAGACTGTATTCTCCCGACCATACAAAAAGCGGAAGAATTCAATCCCCTCGCGAAGCTGCCGCTTCATCAACTGCCAATCGCGACACATAGCAAAAAACAATGATGCCATTTTGATCGGTCGAAAATAGAACCGCTTATAGAAACGGTCCACTGCCTCAAAAATCTCTTCGCGCGACAGGTGTGGGTATTCTAAAACGCTATTTTGTACTCCATCATTGCTAACCAACCGGTCAGCCTCTTCCCCTATCAACCAGTGATTTTCACGAGCTTGATTGTAAAGAAAAGTACCCGGATACGCCGCTGGCAAAGAAACCTGAATCGTATTCGGGTCTAGGTCTTGGGCATACTGGATAGTTTCCTCAATAGTCTCACGGGTCTCTCCAGGCAAGCCAACTATAAACGTGCCATGAATGACAATTCCTAGTTCGTGACAATCTCTTGTAAATTGTTTGGCCTTGTCTATCAAAATTCCCTTTTTGATGTTGTTTAGTATTTTCTGGTTTCCTGACTCGTATCCGACCAAAAGTAACCTCAAACCATTTTCTCTCATAATTTTTAATGTTTCATAAGAAACATTGGCTTTAGCATTACAAGACCAAGTAATGTTCAACTTACCCAATTCGCGCGCCAAAGCTTCCACGTGTTCACGATCATCGGTCAGAGTATCATCGTCGAAAAAAAACTCTTTGATTTCCGGAAAATTATCTCGAGCCCATTCGAGTTCCGCTGCAATGTTCTGAACTGAACGCGTCCGGTATTTGTGGCCGGCAATCGTTTGCGGCCATAGACAAAACGTACATCGCGATTTGCATCCCCGGCCCGTATAGAGTGACATGTAAGGATGGAGCATATAGCCATTGTAATAGTCAGACGTGACTAAATCGCGCTTATAAACTTCCGTAACCCACGGCAGACTGTCCATGTTTTCGATCAGCGGGCGTTTACCCGTAAAATGTGGCGTTCCATTTTTCAAAATTGTAATGCCAACAACTTCCTCCAAGGGCTTGCCTGTCGCAATTTCTTGGATAGTAAAATCAAACTCACTATCACACACAAAATCAATTATGGGTGATGTCTGGATAGCTGCCTCATTGTTGACGGCAACGTGTGCGCCACAAAAGCCCACCAAGAGGTTCGAATTCGCTTCTTTGAGAGCTTCCGCAACTTTGACATCGTTGTGGAAAGATGGGGTAGAGGTGTATATAACTAGAAATTCATAATCTTTTGCACTCGGAAGTATATCCTCTAGACTTAACCTTTGAGCTGGGGCGTCAATCAGTTTTGAGCCGGGAACTAAGGCTGAGAGTTGCGCTAACCAAGTTGGGTACCAAAACGATTTAACCTCGCGTTTACATTGATACCGAGAGCCAGCACCACCGTCATAACCGTCAAAAGTAGGTGGGCTAAGAAAAAGCGTTTTTTTCATCACAACTTTCCATTTTTTTTGTGTCAACGTTAATAATATTTTCGAGCCGGCTGTTGTTACGAACCGTCATCTTCTGGCCCCTCCAGCTCACATTTTGGCCAAAAAAACTGTAAATACGAACCATCAACGAAAATAGCTCTCGTAGGGGAATCAACCACAATGCCGCCATCGAACTCTCGCGAGCAAATTCAGTTTGAACTGAGTAATGCAGGATACTTCTGAGAGCCAAAGCTATAACAATGGGCAGCACCGCATATACTGCCGACCCTTGGTTTGCGTAAAATACAAGGCCGGCAATAATTGACAATGAAAAGGTTTCCGTCACGAGGGATAGAAAATAGCCGACGGGCTTGACCGAGCGTATCGTCCTCGCCCAGCGAGTCTCATGATCGAATAGTGTTTTAAAACCGGATTCAACAACAATATTTTCAACCACATATGGAACAAGCGCTATTCGCCTGCCCTTGTTAAATATTTTATGGCCTAGCATGTAATCATCAGCGAGCACATCCACGAGGGCTTCAAATCCACCGATCGATTTTAAGACGTCGCGTCTAATAGCCATGGTCGCACCAAAACAATACTTCAATTCCACAAATAGCATTGGAATTAACGCAGAAGGGAGGAACCAATCGTTAATAAACATCGCACCAAGTCGAGAAGCAATGTTCTTATTCGCCGAACCCGAATAAAGACAGGTCGCAGCGCCAACTCCATCATCGTCAAAAGCACTTATCACAGCAGCCAAATATTGAGGCCCCACTCGCATATCACTGTCAGAGACAAGAATAATATCATGGCGGGCCACTCTAAACATATTCGCGAGATTCGAGACTTTAAGATTCTGCCCTAAAATGTGTTCATCAATCACAAGTGATAAGTCTTTGGCAGGATATTCGCCGATAAGTTGATATACAATATCAATAGCCGGATCATTGGGGTCACGAACCCCAAAAACTACTTGGTAGGCGGCAAAATCCTGTTCACAAAAAGATCGTAGGTTTTCCAATAAACCTGGCTCACTGCCACAAATTGGCTTGAGAATGGTAACTGGTGCCCGATCTATCAATTTGGGATTTTTATTCAGCCTTTGCGCAAACCACCAAACACCAAAGATCGCCACCCCCAGATAGGCAAATGACAAAATCAATAAAGTGGTTATCACGAATGAAAAGGCATCCATGGCTTAAAATCCAAAATCATCGTATTGCAACTTCACGCACCCTACTTATCTCTACAATTCATTACCGAAGCTTACAACGGCAAAGAAAGTTAAAATTACCACCATCCGGTGAATAAGGTCTTAATCTGAGGAGCTACAAGTCAACTTCCAATTGCGATGGAACTATCGTTCTTTAAACCAATTTTGTCCTTCGACATGTTGCCACATTATCAATCCGGGCACATCAATTAAAAGTTCCCGAATCCGAATAGCCAACGAGACTGCCAAGGCCAAGTCTGGACCCATGCCAATCAGTCCGCCAAGCACCACAAACGCGCCCTCTTGGACGCCATAACTATTAGGGACAATGAAAGCAAAATCACTCAATGTGGAGGTTAAGCTTTTCAAAAGGACTGCCTCTACGATAGTGATGGGGGCTCCTAAGAGATACGCTGCCAACCACACTTCAGCAGCTTGTGATACTAGAGCTGCTAACCGCCACAGAGTTGCAACAAATACCCGTCTTGGCATTTGGTAAAGCTCACGAACCGTCTGATCCATGTTGTCCGCCGCAGTCGTAATACGCTCAAATAAGCTAAATCTAGTCCACGCGTATGCGGATTTTGCTAAAAATCCAAACATGCCCGCCTGCTGAGCCAAAAAAAAACCTGCTATTCCTGCGCTAAAAAACACACCACTAATCAAAATCGTCAAAGCCAGCTCATCGTCCAAAGCTAAAACACTAAGTAGTATTGCACCCATCGCTCCCCAAACAATAATAGTCAATGCCTGAATAGTTTTATCGACAACTGCAGACGCCCCTGCATGCGCTACATTAATGCCCCATAGTGAGAGTACTCTCGCTTTCACAATTTCTCCACCAATAGAAGCAACAGGCAGAAGTGTATTGATTGCACGTCCCATCCATTGCGCAAAAAAGGCTTGCTGAAAAGTTGGCTCAAATCCGGACCTAAAAAGCGTTTGCCAGCATCGAGCGTTCATTAGAGCAGATGGCACCCAAACTAACGGTACCCATAAAAGCATCCACCCAGTCGCCTTTAAAATCTTGAGAATATCCCCAACGCCTTGCCAAGCGATAAGACCAGTCATGACCGCTAGGCCGCACACTAAGCCAATGTATGATGCTATCTTCATATGACAATTCCATTTTGTACCGGCTATTGTTTACAGAGGGAGAGAAGACTTGGCCACCCTATAACCGAACTCGGGCTTGCATCAATCCCCATACCGCATTAGATAGCGGATGTCGTGAATCCATGTGTCAACATATTAGAGAATTTTTTCTGTAATGGTTAAACTGAATAACTCAGACGAGCATTACAGCCTTACGCGTCCAAACACACTGTTCCCGGTTACCCGCCACTTGTCATACCCTCTGACTGTCCTGTTGGTAAAATTACCCGTTTCACCCAACCAAATCACAGCCCTTTCCCTTTTTTTAGGGTTGACTGCAGCTTGGTTTCTAAGCCTCGGCACTTTCGCAAATAACCTAATAGGTGCTAACTTTCTAATTGCTAGTTACACCCTCGATAACTGTGATGGAGAGATTGCTCGCTTAAAAAATTTGTCGTCAAAATGGGGGGCCCAGTTTGACGATCTAGCCGATTGGTTGGTCGACAGTGCAATTTTTACGGGGCTAGGTTACGGTGTAATGATGGCAGACGGCGAAAAAATCTGGTTGTGGCTCGGCCTAGCAGCCGCCGCCGGGGCAACGGTCGATTACATCATCGATCTTCGATTTCATGCCAAGCATCAAAGCTCGCAATCCCGCGACCAAACAGCAAAACATAGTCGCCAGCCAGAGGGTTTTGCGGATTGGTTGCTTTATATATTTCACAAACTAAGTCGAGCAGATTTCTGCTTAATAGTTTTTAGTTTAACACTCTTTGACGTACTCTGGATCTTATTACCACTTGGTGCCATCGGGGCGCAGGCTTATTGGGTTACCGACTTATTTCAACGTGCACGTGGTTGGCACACTTAAGTTTAAAAAATTATCTATAAAAAAATTCACCCCCTTCTTACACCCGAACGTACTCTTTCTTACCACCTGTAGCTTTGATGTGAATGAAGGGGTGTTCAAGGCCCCTTACTAAAATAAATTTACAAATTTATTTATGCCGCTTACGTCACATGACTGTTAGCAATGGCAACAACTGAATTACGAATTAGTAACTCTGATGGCATGATCGGTGGAAAACCTTTGAAATTATTTTCCAAGACCCAGCCCGCCTTATTAAAGTTAAGTAATCATAGAATCGATCGCCATTAATCGTTACCTCAACCTTAGCTAATGCGGTAGTTGGTGAGAACTGATCTATCATGCAAATTATATCATTTCGATCTTCTTTGATTGCAGCAGGTGGTTTGCGATTAGAGATTCGCGCGTAAAAACCAGCCATATCTATTGAAATCATCTCCTCACCATCCAAATTGACTACCCGACCATCATCATAAAAACAAATCGGGATAAGATCGACATTGCCGTGGTACAGAAGTTCAAAATAATTTTGTAATAGTTGGTTTATTTGGATCAAACTATCTGACATTTAGAGATGCCCCCATTTCCAACAGTGCATCAACCTCTCGATATTCTCTCAATTTTTCGCATTTTTGTAATACTGTTTAGATACTATCAATACCATCTAACTCACTCAATAATTGAAAATCAATCGTATACCCTATCCAAACCTGACAATCGCAGCTTTCCAGCGTGAGCAGCCCCATCTACTCCCTGTGGTAGGGGTGACCAGACAAAATACACTGTGATCGAAACAACTGCTCTCCAACCATTGCGCGCACCATAAGATGTGGCCACGTCTGTAATCCGAGTGATAACCTCAGATTAGCGCGTGCAATGACACCATCACCGAGGCCATTGGAGCCTCCGATAAGCCAAGCAATTTCTCGCACCCCTTGATCGCGCCAATTTCCAATACGTTTAGCCAGATCACAACTAGATAACATTGTACCGCCCCCATCCAAAGCAACGATAGATGCTCCTCTTGGCACGGCACTCAAAAGCAAAGTCGCTTCTTTGTTCTTGAGCTCATCAACTGATAACTTTCTCCGTTCTTCAACCTCCAAGAGTTCGATAGGTGGACTCAATCGAAGAGAAAAGTGTTCGAATAAATCCCTTTCAGGACCGCTCTTCCAACGCCCGACCGCAATAATTGTATACTTCACGACACTCTTTACTTCCGGCCAGTCGCCCCCTCTTCTCAGGCTGTGCCCCCAGCAGTATTTCCACCACGGTCGCTCCCCTCATCCGCGGGGCCAGACCATATTTTTTCAAGATTATAAAACTGTCGAACTTCTGGACGGAATAAATGAATAATTATGTCTCCCCCGTCGATCAAAACCCAGTCGCATTGGTCGTTGCCCTCAACAGAAATATTTTTGACGCCCAAACCTTTGAGTTTTCTATAAAGGTGATCTGCCATTGCACCTACATGGCGATGTGAGGTTCCAGAAGCAATGATCAGATGATCTGCGATCTCTGTCTTGCCGGCGAGTTCGATTACGACAGTTTGCTCAGCCTTGTCGTCTTCGAGGATTATCTCCACCGCATTGAGCAGATGCTCAATCGATGATGCATTCTCGGTATTTGGTATTGCTGCGCTCCTCTTGCTAACCATCAACCTTTACCGGCTTTTTTTAAGTGTCGAATACGCGTGGCCGACTGAGTGTTATGCGGCCCCTTGAACACCACCCATGCCGGCGGTTTTTTCTCCGCCAAACTCTTGCTCCTGTAGGCCGGAACTCGATACCTAGCGAACCGCCGAGCGGCTTTTCCCCGCTCAGCTTGAATAGCATACGTTGGGCGTGCAAAAACCGCAATGGGAAGGGTATGAAAGATTCGTGACCAATCCCTCCAACGGTGAATTTGTGCTAAATTATCAGCTCCCATTAACCAAATAAATTTTGTTTTCGGGAATCTCGCGACTAATTCCATTAGAGAGTCAACAGTAAACTGCGTTCCCATTTCAAACTCAACTGTACTTACACAAATCGGGTAACCTTTTGCTGTCCTCTCAGCAAGCAGAATACGCTTTTGGAAAGTTTCCATTCCCTCGGGCGATTTCAGAGGGTTTTGTGGCGAAACCATCCACCAAACTTTGTCTAATGCTAGCTTGTCCAATGCTAACAAGCTCACCTCAATATGCCCGTCATGTGCCGGATTAAACGAACCACCCAATATCCCAATTCTTTCCCCTAGGTGAGGATCTTCAGCACCAAAGTAAGTCATGGGATAAATCGGTAGGGGTTAACTAAGTTCGGCATTGGCCAGTGCCACGAACAACGTATTTCATGGATGTCAATTGCTCAACACCAACAGGTCCGCGAGCATGCATCTTGCCCGTAGATATGCCGATTTCTGCTCCCATCCCAAACTCTCCACCATCAGCAAATTGGGTAGACGTGTTAACCATGACGATAGCGCTATCCACGACATTGAGGAATTTTTCTGCGAGAGCCGTATTAGAGGTGATAATAGAATCGGTATGTTGCGAGCCGTGCTTCGCAATATGGCGAAGAGCATCATCAATACCCTTAACTGTCTTGACAGAAATAATAGAGTCGAGATATTCGGTATCCCAATCCTTTTGTTGAGCCTGTATTACCCTATTATCCACAGCTTGTGCATGCGCATCACCGCGCACTTCGCAGCCCGCGCTTATAAGTTCGTTAACGATGAGCGGTAGAATCGGAAGCGCCCCCTCGTCAATTAATAATGTTTCCGTAGCACCGCATATTCCGGTCCGCCGCATCTTTGCATTTATTACTAGGTTTAATGCCATTGTTGGGTTTGCAGTTTCTGTTACGTATGTATGGCAAATACCTTCAAGATGCTTGAATAAGGGCACCTGACTCTCAGTTGATACGCGCTCTACCAGTGACTTGCCTCCCCGTGGCACTATCACGTCAATGCTATCCGTCATGGTCAGCATTTCTCCTACCGCGGCGCGGTCGCGTGTCGGCACAAGCTGAATGGCTTGGATCGGCAGTCCCGCCGTGGCAAGCCCAAAATTAAGCGCATCCATTATCGCAGCTGAAGAGTGAAAACTCTCTGAACCGCCGCGCAGGATAGCCGCATTACCAGCCTTTAAACACAAAGCACCGGCATCAGCAGTGACATTGGGCCGCGATTCATAAATCACACCAATAACGCCCAATGGTACCCGACGACGTTCAATCTTGAGTCCATTCGGACGCTCCCAAGCCTGCATAACAGTGCCAACAGGATCCGGCAGTTCAGCCACGTCATCCAAACCTGAGGCCATGCCCTCAATGCGCTCCTCATTTAACACGAGCCTATCCAGCATCGCAGATGACAATCCCTTCGCGTAACCAAAATCCATATCCTTGGCATTCTCAGCGATGATGCGGCGCTGATCGCGGCGCAAAGCAGTAGCTGCTTCTTGTAAAGCTAAATTTTTAGATTTGGTCGGCGCGGTCATTAGTGTACTCGCAGCCTCTTTCGCTGCCACACCGATTCCATTCATCAAGGCGGGGATGTCATCAATAGTTTTCATGTCCCTCAACTTTTTAACTTATTACTCTCCACAAAGCCATCACACCTCATTCTAGGGCAAAATCATCGCGGTGGACTATTTCATCTCGACCACGGTAGCCGAGGAGAGCCTCAATTTCACTGGTTTTGTTACCCTTGATACGTTGAGCGTCATCTGACGAATAAGCGATTATTCCTCGACCTACCTCTAGACCGTCACGAGCGCGAACAATCACCGCATCGCCACGATCAAACTGCCCAATGATATCCAAAACTCCCGCCGGTAAAATACTTTTCCCGGATTTTAGTGCATTAACTGCACCTTCATCGACAATAATTTCTCCTGCCGGCTTAAGCACCCCTGCGATCCAACGCTTGCGCGCAGTACGCGGGTTAGCATCTGGCAGGAACCAAGTGCACGCGCTACCTTTTGTCAGGCGTCGGAGCGGATGAGAGTGCAACCCGTTGGTGATTACCATCCGTGCTCCAGCCCCCATTGCAATCCGCGCCGCTTCGAACTTGGTAACCATTCCACCTGATCCATCACAGCTTATAGACGAGCCTGCCATGTCTTGCACATATTGAGAGATCGCCCCGCGTACTTCAGGCACCAACTTAGCATCTGTTTCATATCTTGGATCACGATCATACAAGCCATCAATGTTAGATAATAAAACAAGCGTGTCCGCACTTATCATGGCGGAGACTCGTGCCGCAAGTCGGTCGTTATCACCAAACCGAATTTCATCAGTGGCGACAGTGTCATTTTCATTAATTAGAGGAACCGCGCCAAGCCGCAGCAATGTCTCCAGCGTGTTACGTGCATTCAAGTACCGGCGGCGACTCTCACTATCATCCAACGTGACCAGAACTTGAGCAACAGTAAGATTATGATGAGCCAACACATCTTGATAAGCGTGGGCCAATCTAATCATGCCCGTTGCGGCCGCTGCTTGACTCTCCTCAAGTTTGAGCTTGCCATCCCTTAATCCTAGGTGACGCCGCCCCACTGCGATCGCACCGGAGGATACAATGACAACCTGTTGGCCATTCGCACGGCATTGCGCAATGTCATCAGCAAGAGCTTCCAACCACTTTCGGTGAACAGAACCCTGTTCAGGATCAACTAAAAGCGAGGAACCAATCTTGATTACAACTCTTTTTGAGGACTCAAAGGGTTTTTTTACGCCCATCAGGGATGTACCTGCCAAACTTTGTTAGTTTTACCTTCGGCACGAATACTACCGACAAGATCGCAGATATTGTGAATCAAGTCCTCAACCCCTATTCCAGCAACAGATGAAAGTGGTACAACATTTTTCCCAGTCGCTTTAGATAGGAGGTGTTTTTTCTCGCTAACCTCTTGAACGGTTAAGGCGTCACATTTACTTAGCGCAACCAATTCGATTTTTTCATCAAGGCCGTTACCATATGCTTCAACCTCCCGGCGAACTGTTTGATAGGCTAAAATAGGGCTATCAATTGTTGCATCAATCAAATGCAATAAAAGACCGCACCGTTCCACATGCCCAAGAAACCTGACCCCAAGGCCCGCACCTTCACTTGCACCCTCAATCAACCCAGGAATATCCGCCAATACAAATTCGGTTGTTTCACGATAAACAACTCCCAGATTTGGATGAAGCGTAGTAAATGGATAATTACCTATTTTCGGGTGTGCGCGAGTTACAGCTGCTAAAAAGGTTGACTTCCCAGCATTAGGCAAACCAATAAGTCCCGCGTCAGCGATTAATTTCAACTGCAACCAAATCCATCGCTCATCCCCTGGCCATCCTGGGTCAGCGCGCCGAGGGGCTTGGTTAGTTGAAGATTTAAAACGTGCATTGCCATGCCCACCATCGCCACCCCGGGCTAATACCATGGATTGCCCAGTTGCCGTAAAGTCAGCAAGCAGAAAACTTTTGTCTTCATCGAAAACTTGTGTCCCGACCGGCACCTTAACTATCGCACTCTGCCCCTTGGACCCGCTTCTGTTTTTTCCCATGCCATCACGCCCACGCTCGGCTTTAAAGTGCTGGCGGTAACGAAAATCGATCAAAGTATTCAGATTATCAACACAGTGTACTTCAACGTCACCGCCGCGTCCGCCGTCACCACCATCTGGCCCACCGAATTCTATGTATTTTTCCCGGCGAAACCCCACACATCCGTCTCCACCGTCGCCGCTTTTTATATATATTTTAGCTTGGTCAAGAAATTTCATGGCCCGCTAATGCCTAAACTGGACGCTTAGTCACAATAAAAAAGGGAACGGCACGCCATTCCCCACACACCCACTCGACGAATGACTAGCATTTAACTCAAGCTGAAGGATCCACACCCACATAGGTGCGCCCGCCCGATCGTTTATGGAAGCTGACTTTACCTGTGACCTTAGCAAAAATCGTATGATCCCGTCCAATGCCTACATTTTGCCCCGGGTGATACTTCGTGCCACGCTGCCGAAGAATAATGTTTCCGGGGTTAACTAGCTCGCCACCAAAGTGTTTCACTCCGAGACGCCGGCCTTCAGTGTCACGACCATTTCGTGAGCTGCCACCTGATTTCTTATGTGCCATAGTTCACTCCTTTTTGTCTGCGGAGGCTTTTTTCGACGAAGTCTTCTTTTTTTCAGCCAGAGAGATCTCCGTAGGAATAGCCTTTACCTTTGTTCCCGGCTTTTTTGCTTTGACTTCAGTTTTCTCGTGAGCCCTTGCTTTTTTCGGTAAAGCTTTTTTCTTCGTGGCCTTCTCTTTTGGTTCGGTTTTTTTCGCAACCACCTTGGTCACGGTACCCGTGGGGCTTACTTCGATAATCCGCAACACGGTTTGCTGCTGACGATGTCCGTTTTTTCTCCGGTGGTTTTGTCGACGCTGCTTTTTAAAAACTATAATCTTATCGGCACGTGACTGCTCGACCACTTCAGCGAACACAGCTGCCTTATCAACCAGAGGTCCACCCAGCGTAGGTGAGGATCCATTTTCCCCCAACATCAATACACGATCCAGTTGGATAGTCTCTCCAGGCGCGCCGATGAGTTTCTCAACTGTTATTATATCGTCCTTGGATACCCTATACTGTTTCCCACCGCTTTTAATAACTGCGAACATGATCGTCTCAACATCCAAATTTCAAGTTCGAAAAGCACCCCTGTTTAAAATCATGCAGGAAGAAAGAACTTTTCCTTAAACGACCCCGGAATATAACGACTTGCTTCGCGTTGTCAACGGGATGCCATTTAAATAAAAATTGAATGGGATATTACCCTTACCAAGGTAGCTAGCCGGGTCGAGATCTAGAACACAATATAAATAATTTTTGCCAAAAGCGCTTTAAATTCAAACAAAGTTCAGTCGCATCCCCGGACATAACTAAATTTTTAGGGCCCACCAGCCAACTAAATTTTTAATCCATACCGGTCCGGCGATAAGCCCTCTTCCTGTAGGTCCCTTATAACCATTTCTCGGGTTAACTCTAAGAAAGACGTTCGGGGAGACCACCCTAACATTGTTCGTGCCCTCGATGAGTCGCCAATAAAACTGTCAACATCCACGGGGCGGATAAGCTTCGGGTCGATCTCTACATAATCTTGCCAGTTCAAGTCAACCAATCCGAATGCAACTTCTAAAAAATTCTTTACCGTCTTGCTCTCTCCCGTAGCAATAACATAATCACCTCCTAACGGTTGCTGAAGCATCAACCACATGGCTTCCACATAATCTCGAGCGTGCCCCCAATCTCGTTTTGCGTCTAAGTTCCCTAAAAATAGTTTTTCCTCTTTTCCCGCAAGAATTTGCGCAAGCCCCCGGGTGATTTTCCGAGTTACAAAGGTTTCCCCTCGTCGAGGGCTCTCATGGTTGAACAAAATACCATTTGATGCATGAAGCCCATAGGCATCACGATACAACCTTACATTGTGAAATGCGAAAACTTTACCACACGCGTATGGGTTATCTGGATGTAACGGCGTCTCTTCATTTTGAGGACTGATTTTGGAGTTTCCAAAAATTTCACAACTCGTAGCTTGGTAAAACCTTACCGTTTCCCGACCAAGATTACTGCGGACTGCTTCTAGAATCTTAAGCGCCCCACAAGCAACCACATCTGCGGTATAGATGGGCTCATTAAAAGATACTTGAACATGGCTCTGTGCAGCTAGGTTATACACCTCATCAGGTCGGATGTTCCCAACGAGTTTTTCAAGGCGACTACTATCCGTGATATCACCATAATGAAGCATAAGGTTGCGTTCATCGAGCGTTTGATTCTGCACAACATGGTCTAACCTTTTTGTGTTTCCCAGCGAGCTCCGTCGGATAATCCCATGAACCTGATAACCTTTCTTGAGCAAAAACTCAGCCAAGTAAGAACCATCTTGACCCGTAATTCCCGCAATCAATGCTTTCTTCATCTTAATAGTATCATCCAAACTGGTCAGTGCAATCCGAGAGAATTTTTTAATTTTCAAATACGCTAAAGCTTGTAAGTTACTCCACTAATCCGCAATTCAGCAGCAGTTGCGTCTGACGGTATCAATAGATTTGTGATTCTGCATAGACGCTTTTTTGTAAAATCTAGTTTCCTTTCTCAACCTGCCACAAGCCGCGGGACCGCTCATAACCTCCATGCTAACATGCATTCATCAATTGATAAGACCCCCAACGCAACGCGCAGAACATACCTTCTCAGATAGCTCGAAATCATGATGCCCCAGAAACCCAATTTCTCAGCAAAACCATATACAATCACTATTAATGAACTTGGACTATTTTCAGCGCTGAATCGAGTCTGAATCAGGCATATATACCGCATGCAGCCTCTATCTCTGTTGACATAAAGTTAAAAAAATCCAGATAGACTAGATCTCAGACCTTATCTACCAAAATCCAAGCACAATTCACACAATTTTTTGATTGAGCGTTCCGGTGATCATGTTAAACGACATTTGCGATTTTTACAGACCCACTGCCCAAGGCGGGCTAATAAAAGATAGTCGACGCTTGCTAAGAAATTATGTAATACCAAAATCAACGACTTTACATGTTTTTAAAAAGCTCTAAATAACGGAATAAAGTTGTCATTCCAGCATATTTCAATAAATTTTGGTGTCACTCACTGTGGCTAGGAGAGGTGACTGAGTGGTTGAAAGTGCTGGTCTCGAAAACCAGTGTAGGGGAAACTCTACCGAGGGTTCGAATCCCTCTCTCTCCGCCAGCTACCCCGTGCGGGGCGCTGCATGGCACACCATAAGCCGTTGATTTAAGGCTTTGCCCTTGCCCCCCGCCGTGCAGGAGCTATCACCAAACAGCAACGTTAATCGCAGGCCCTTTGGGACCCATTTTGGGACCCGCTTTGGGACCCCTTTCGGCCTGCT
>NZFO01000016.1 GCA_002690705.1 Magnetovibrio sp.
CAGTCTGGAATAGTCCAAACACCATGGTCTAAATTAATTTCGTCCCATTCAGCACCAATAACCTCGGAGGTTCGTGCCGCTGTGTAGATTAGGAATTCGAGTGCCTGCGCAGCCATCCCGTCCTGGTCACGTATTTGATGAACGAATGCTCCAACCTCTTGGTAATGCATAGCCGGGTGATGCTTAACGTTGTGAACCCGAGATTTGGACGGTAGTAGATTTTCAAGGTGGCCTCTCCATTGGGCTGGGTTTTGCCCTTCGCGAAAGCCACTAACGGAAGACCAGTCGAGAATCCTCTCAATACGGCCCCTAAGTCTGCTCGCCGTCTCGGGTTTACTTGTCCAGACTGGGCGAAGAATTTGCATTACGATCGAAGTATCGAAGTCAGATACCGAGAGACTGCCTGAGATAGGGAACGCATAGGTTTTAAGCGTGTTGCGCCACTGAGAGGCATGTTTCGCATTTTTCCAACCTGGTTCGTGAGCGGCGATATAAGCGTCCGCGGCCTCCTCAAAAGTAATACTTTTGACCTGCGGCAGACGGGTCGCTTCGCGCTCCGTCTTTCGGGCTTCAATCGGGTCGACGCCATCTGCAAGTAATGAGCGGCAGTGTGCGGCTTTCTCGCGAGCGCTGGCCAGGCTGACCGCTTTCAATGAGCCAAGGCCCATTTCGCGGGAACGCCGATTGAGCATGAAGCGAAAGAGCCAAGATTTTGAGGCTGATTTGGAAACTTGAAGATATAAGCCGCCACCGTCCGCTAATAAACCGGGTGTTTGAGCGGACTCAACAGTCCTGGCCGCTAATTTATGTATCCCGTGCGCCATTTTCCTACCCACAAACCTACCCATTAATTGGGGTGGATTGTAGCACATCCAAGCAGACGCAGAAAGACGTGGGTGGCCCTAAATATATGTTTTATATGTAATTATTGGACGTCTGTGGACGTCAGTGAACAAAGGGTTGGCGGACAGGGTGGGATTCGAACCCACGAAGGGCGTTAACCCTTACTCCCTTAGCAGGGGAGCGCCTTCAGCCACTCGGCCACCCATCCATCTTATCTAACCCACTGTGAAACCTTTTTATTTTTTGAGTGCCTTGTCTTGCAAAAGGAATAGACATGTACCTGTATCCGAACGTATGTCCGACTGTTACCGTAAAACTGATCTTCCCTTTGTTTCTGTTCCCATCACTCGCCTACCAGAGCCGAACTTCTTTTTATATCGCCCAACGGTTGATGACAAGGACGCTTCCTTAGTTTTCCCAGCCCCGACGATCTGTGGAATTGCAGCAGCACTTCCTCTTGCAAAATGTCGAGGTGCCGGGCCAATACTTTTGCTCAGCTGGTAATTCACCATTGGCCTTGGCACCTAATCTAAAACCTTCAAGCCGCTCTACGTTCCTGTCTTTTCGTGCACGGGCGATGACAAAAAGTCACAGCAATAATCGCATCATGACTTTGAGAGCAAATTTCACGTCCCGGGGCAGTCAATGCGACCATTCAATGATCTTTTTAAAGTTGACCCGAAACCAAGCCTTACGGGTTTGTCCAGGAGACATAAACACCTCCACCTAAGCTCTTGAGAGACACGGACAACACTAACGTGATATAACAAAACATCACAGTACTGCCATACCTTTTTTTACAGGTTCGCGGTCACTGACGGCATCGAACCAACGTTTCACATTGGGGAAATTTTTTAAGTCTGTTTTATGCCATTCGAAACGTGCAACCCATGGAAAAGTGGCCACATCAGCAATAGTGTAACTATCGCCAGCTAAATACAGATTTTGATCTAACCGCTTATCCATTACGGTATAAAGACGCTGTGTTTCATTGAAATAGCGTTTTTTTCCGTAAGGCACGTCCTCTTTGCCACGAAAAAAATGATGCGCTTGACCGAACATCGGTCCGACGCCTCCCATTTGAAACATTAACCATTCTATAGCGCGTACTTTTTCACGCGGATNTATTGGCAACAAATCGCTACCCACCTTCTCTGCCAAATATAACAAAATCGCACCAGACTCAAATACCGAGATCGGCTTTCCCCCCGGGCCATCAGTATCAATTATAGCTGGTATCTTATTGTTGGGGCTTATTGCTAAAAATTGTGGCGTAAACTGCTCATCTTTACCGATGTTAATCGGATTAACATTGTAATCGAGGTGAGTTTCCTCGAGCATAATGGCAGCTTTACGTCCGTTCGGTGTGCTCCAAGTATACAGATCGATCACGATTATGGCCTTTCGACTAATGTAGATTAGTTACATTAATTTGTTGATTTGGATTGAATTTTCTTTGAAATCTTATCAATTCACGCAAATTAAACTAATGCGCTTATTTTAATATTTCGAAAAATTATAACTTGCTGTTTGGCGATATTATCTCTCATTTTTTGATATTAAATTGGGTTCATGAAGACATAGGAGAGAACCTAAATGCTAAGACATTTATCATTTCAATGTCTCATATTAATTGTCACACAGACGTGTAATGTGTTGCCCGTTCAGGCGGATGATTTGTTCAAACAGTTTGCTAATCAAAAATTTGTACAATCGAAGAACGTTATGCAATGTATGGAGCGGTGCATCCGAAAAGAGGGTAGAGCAGAAAGAGCAACCTGCAAATCAAGTTGTGCGAGTATCCCCTCTGCCTTTGGTAAACAAAATACACAACGCGACTGCATGGCAATATACAAATTTTGCACAGAAAGTTGCCCTAAAAAGGATAAGAGTTGCCGGCAAACCTGCAAAAAAACTTTAATGCAGTGTTCGTAAGCGTACATCTAACTTAGAAAACACTGAGCGCAGCCTCTAAACGACACCAATCAGCATCGTTGCCTGGCAATCCGCAACGAAGGATATTTGAATTATTGTGAAAAACTCGTGTCCATATGCCCTGCTGCGCTAAATGCTCGTGTAACATTCTACCATCGGTTGCAATCAGGCGAAATAAATCAGTGCCCCCAATCACTTTATTACCAAATCTCTCAAATATCTCATCGAGCCGCGCGCAGTCGGACGTTAAGCGAGAACGGGTCTGCGTGTGCCACTCACTATCCCTTAGCGCTTGGGCTCCGATACTTAGTGCTGGTCCAGATACTGGCCACGGGCCTAATGAGTGTGATAATTGCTCTGCAAATTCATGCGAACATAGCACAAAACCCAATCGTATTCCGGCCAAACCGAAAAACTTACCGAAAGATCGAAGAACAACAACGCCATCTATTGGCAGAATTGGTGCTAAGCTAATCCCGGGTTGGACGTCACAGAAAGCCTCGTCTACGATAAGTATGCCGCCTTTTTTCTCCAAATCACAACCAATCTTAATAAGGTCATTCGTAGGCCATGCATGACCTGTAGGGTTGTTAGGATTGACAACAATTGCCACCTGGTACTGAGCTAAAGCTTCTATGTTATCGACTAAAGATACGCTATGCCCCCCCTGTTTCCAGGCCTTTTCATGTTCAGAATAAGTTGGAGCTAAAATTGCGACTTCAGTTGGCTCGAAGAGATTTGGGAGACTTCGTATAAAGGCCTGGCTTCCCGCACCGGGAACAATTGCTGATGAAGTGCGATAGTAAGACTTTGCAGCCACTATAAGAGTTTCTGACAACGACTGGTCTGGAAGCCGTGTAAATACAGTAGGTGGTAACTCCTCAAAGTTGTAATGTATGGGATTTATGCCTGTTGAAAGATCAAGCCACCCCCTCTCCGGGAGCCCAAACCTAACGTTTGCAGCGTCGAGGTCTCCCCCATGTGTGGGTAAGTATTGCGAGCTAAATTCCAAAACTTTTATTTCGCCGAAGTATGCAAGTGCTTAGCAAAGATAGGTACAACGTCTGCTATGGTTCGACTAGTATCCATGCTCTCCCGGGTCTCATTAGCTAGAGGGGTCTTCGCCAATATCTTAAAAATTTCAGCAGCTCCTTTATGAAAACTATTTGGCACGCCGACTTCCCCAAAAGTTAGAGCGATTTGTTCCATCTCACCAACCCAACGCCCAGAATCAGCAGATATCAGAGGGACACGTGCCCTCATACGCTCAAGGTCTTCCGCCTGACTCGCAGAGAGCTCATCTATAAGGGTATTTGAAACGCCTAGTTGATGAGCGGCTAATAAGACTGCGGTATGCAAAGACCATGTCCCCTTTGTGAGCGCTGCGTAGCACATCTTAATTGCGGAAGCTTGACAGCCACCACCCAACATGGGAATCACAGTAAATCCGCACCCGTCTAGTGCCTCCATAGCTGAAGTGTCATCGCCCGAAACATAAAATCTGGGCAATGCCTTTCCCGGGGCCAAGCCTATGATACCCGCGTCAATGAAAGATGCTCCAGCAGTGGTGACAATACGACTTATCTCAGCTGCTGTTTCGGGAGCAACCGCATTGCAATCTACATAGGTGATTGAGCGGCTTACCTCGGTGATTCGTGCAGCCATCCTACTGGCAAGCTCGACGGCCGAGTCTGGCGGTAGAATGGAAAGAAATATATCTGCTTCCAAGGCAACAGTTTTTAAGTCTGGAAGATCCTCTATCCCTGCCTCAAGAGCAAGTTTACATGATCGCTCACTCCGGCCCGCAAGGCACGTCATCACGCGATAACCGTGCTCTCGCAACACTCTGCCAACACCGTGCCCCATATCCCCAGTCGCTATTACAGCAATTGATTTCTTGTCCAATTGGAATACCCCTTTTCTCATGGGCCAAATACTCAAGGCGCGTGCCCCGGTGAGTTATGGCTGTGGAACATACCGACCCGATCGAGGAACGCGATACAATAAAGCCCAATTTCCCAAATACGCCGTTGCTCCTGAACGGGAACTGGAGCACTATGCACCACTAATAAATGTTAAAGACCAATGTGTTTTTAGTCATGACATCTCCTTTACGAAGTCGTCATAGCATTAATGAGCAACTTCAATCAATTTAAGACAGGAACATCCAAAATGAGGGTATGTTGCCAAGTATGCAGTNAGCCGAAAAATTTACCCTCCTGAAACTCAATCTGACCTTAATTTTTTTCTCAATAATTGATTGACAGCTTGTGGGTTAACCTTACCGTCAGTAGCTTTCATTACCTGCCCGACGAACCATCCTATCGCTTTTTCATTACCCTCACGCACTTCATTTGCGCGTTCATAATTGTCCCTTATTACTTGATCGACAGCGCCTTCGATAGCATTCGCATCTGAAATTTGCTTCAGGCCCCTCTCCTCAACGAGATCAGCGGCGTTACGCCCTGTCTCGAACATAAGCTCAAAAACATTTTTAGCTGTGCTACTCGAGATTGTTTCATTCGCAAGTAAATCGAGTAATTGACCAAGCTGATCAGCAGATATTGGACTTTCCTCAATATTTAAATTAACCGCTTTAAGGGCGCCAAATAGATTAGTTGTTATCCAGTTGACCACTACCTTAGGATCCCGCAGCCCCCTCTCTTTGCCGTTAATTACTTCCTCAAAATATTCTGCATTTCGTTTTTCGTTGACCAGTACCTCAGCGTCGTACGATGAAAGGCCAAATTCATTCATGAATCGCTGATGTTTTTGGTCGGGCAGTTCGGGTAAAGTTGCCTGTATTTCTTTAACAAACTCCTCAGTCAAATTTAACGGTAGCAGATCAGGGTCAGGGAAATAACGGTAGTCGTGGGCAAACTCCTTTGAACGCATTGTACGAGTCANACCCTTGTTGGGGTCAAATAGCCTTGTCTCCTGTGAAACTTCTCCACCATCTTCCCAAAGCTCAACTTGGCGTGCGGCCTCGATTTCGATAGCCTGCATAACGAATCGAACAGAGTTAACATTTTTAATTTCAACCCGCGTCCGCAAATTCTCTCCGGGAAGACGCACTGAAACGTTCACATCAGCACGCATCGAGCCCTCTGCCATGTTGCCGTCACAAGTACCCAAGTAGCGCATAATTGATCGTAATTTTCGCAAGTACTTGCCAGCCTCAACTGGGGAGCGAATATCTGGTTTTGATACAATTTCCATCAGACATATACCGGAACGATTAAGGTCTATAAGCGAGCGTCTGGGGTCCTGGTCATGCATAGATTTGCCAGCATCCTGCTCCATATGCAGTCGTTCTATCCCCACTAACCGCTCAGTCCCATCATCATTATCCAATNTTACTATTCCCTCACCCACTATTGGGTAGAGGTATTGGCTTATTTGATAGCCTTGGGGAAGATCCGCGTAAAAATAGTTCTTTCGCTCAAAAACGGAATATAAATTGATTTTAGCTCTGAGTCCCAGTCCGGTTTTAACAGCTTGCTCGATGCAATGCTTGTTAATTACAGGCAGCATCCCAGGCATAGCTGCATCAATTAAAGACACCTGATGGTTGGGCTTTCCTCCAAATTTAGTAGACGAGCTAGAAAATAGCTTCGACTTAGCAGTTACTTGGGCGTGTACCTCAAGTCCGATGATCACCTCCCAAGCCCCCGTTTCCCCATGAATCATGTAACTCATGGTATACACTTGAAGTGTGCTGCGTCCTCGAGCACTTTGGCAGCACGAAATATTGTGTCTTCGTCGAATGCCCGGCCAATTAATTGCAATCCCAGCGGCAAACCAGCACCATCTAATCGTGTCGGCACGCTTATCGCAGGTAATCCGGCCATCGATGCTGGAACCGTGAAAATATCATTGAGGTACATAGCTAGTGGGTCGTCCATTTTTTCACCAATGGCAAAGGCGGAGCTGGGCGCCGTTGGTGTCAAGATCACATCAACGTCAAAAAATGATGTCTCAAAATCGCGCGCAATTAGTGACCGAACCTTTTGAGCTTTGACGTAGTAGGCATCGTAATAGCCTGCTGACAGCACATACGTACCAATCATAATGCGCCGGCGAACCTCAGGACCAAAACCTGCGCCGCGAGTGTTCTGATACATTTCATCCAAAGTGTCCCCATCGATACGTAAACCGTATCGAACGCCATCGTACCGTGCTAGGTTTGACGACGCCTCCGCCGGCGCTACAATATAGTAGCAGGGTAATGCGTAATCTGTGTACGGCAGAGAAATTTCAGTGCACGTAGCCCCAGCATGTTCTAACCATTCACGCCCTTGATCCCAAGTAGCTTGCACCTCAGCGGGCATGTCGTTCATCGTGTACTCTTTTGGAATTCCCACCCGCAACCCTTTAACACCGTCCCCCAGTGCTGCACAAAAATCTGGAACAGCTATAGATGCCGACGTCGAATCATTCGGATCATGCCCTGCCATAGCCTGCAGCATAATGGCTGTGTCTTCTACGCACCGCGCCATTGGTCCTGCTTGATCCAAGCTGGATGCAAACGCAATAATGCCCCAACGCGAGCAACGGCCATAAGTGGGCTTCATACCCACAATCCCGCAAAAACTAGCAGGCTGGCGGATTGAACCGCCTGTGTCCGTTCCAATCGCACCGAGAGCTGCCCGCGCTGCCACGATAGCAGCTGAGCCGCCTGAAGACCCTCCCGACACGATATCCTTACCTGCGGCGGGACCGCTACGGGCTCGCCATGGATTCTTTACGGGGCCGAAATACGACGTCATGTTTGCTGATCCCATCGCAAACTCATCAAGGTTAGTTTTACCAAGTAATACCGCACCTGCACTCCAAAGATTTTGAGTTACAGTCGACTCGTATGAGGGCACAAAGCCCTCTAAGATTTTAGATGCGGCTGTCGTTTTAACGCCTTTTGTGCAAAAAAGGTCCTTCACAGCTATTGGGATACCATCCATCGGCCCAAGAGACTCTCCATTTACGCGGCGATGGTCAGATTGTCGAGCCTGTTTTAGCGCTCGATCGGTGGTTCTGGTTATCATTGCGTTGAGCTTGTCGGCGTTTTCGCCCACCTCAAGATGCGCCACCAGTAATTCCTCAGCGGAGACATGCCCCGCGCTCAACATGCTCGCAGCTTCTGCGATCGTTAGCTGGGTGAGTTCAACCACAATACTCACACTACGACTTTTGGCACAGCGTAAAAATCACCCTGCCGATCAGGGGCATTCCCAAGCACGTTCTCAGATGAATCACCATCAGAGACCAAATCTTCTCGCATGAGCACTTGCATATCAGCAACTGTTGTCATCGGCGCAACGCCATCGGTACCTACTTCGGACAACATCTCCACCCAATCAATAATATTGTTCAATTCACCAACAAGGGCATCACGTTCCTCATCTCCGATATGGATCCGTGCAAGAGCTGCAATTTTATTGACATCCTCAAGGCTCAATGACATTAGGCAAGTTCCGTGTACTTCGATTTAAAGGGACAAAACGGTATCATCCGGTTTCCACAACGGCAAGCACAGGAACCCCGATCATTCGACTTGTAGGACACAATTCATTGTTTTGGCACAGAGGCGAGCATTATCTGTCGATTCAAATGTATTACGGTCTCTATCTAGACCATTTGATTTTGTATGCTCGGGATTAGGATAAGCTGAGTTTAATCTATTTGTTTCTGGTTAAGCGCCAACCAAGCTTCCTTGGTCCATGAGCGTGCAGCCATCGAAGCTGCCTCTACCAGTGCATCATGAAGTGTCATAGCTTTTCGTGATTTTGGCACTTTCTTTTTAACAAAGTTAGGCACACTACCCGCGTCAAATTTTACCTGACCTTGCTCCCAGTTCCAAAGCAGATGAGTTGAAAACACATCTTCTAGGTCACTTCCCAGCTCCAATAAATCTACTGTGATTTGATGCTCAGCCTCAACCGTTCCTTGATGAGGGCCTTCCGTAAAAAACATTGGTGTGCAGAACCCTAATTCTTTTTTTTGGCTGGAGGCAACCGGATTCGCGCAAACCCAGTAAACTTCGTAGTCAGCAAACTCAAATTTTTGTGTTTTCGCGCCCGTCTTGCCTCGATAAATAATTTTGAATTTGCAACGCTTATCCGCAATTGCCACCGAGCCTTTGATAGGATTAGCCAAAGCACCATCGATAATTGGCATAAGAATGGGTTGATACACAAAACCAATTGGTGTTTTATCCTTCCGCACTGCTATCCAAGGACCTTTAACCCGGCCAACGCCAAAAACATGGTCCCCGGCCTTCAACCCCATAACACGTTTTGAGGCCGTTTTGGGCAGCGCGCGAACGTTAGCATCCTTCAAAACTAGGTAACGCCTATTGAGCGGGCTCACGGTTACCCCAAGAATTGTAAGAGCTTTTTCTGACTTATTATCGTCGATATTCTCAGCGGCATAAACTGCCGCCGCCGTCATTACAAAAATGATGGCGGGACCAACTAAGCGGCTGACAGATAAAGAAATTACCAAAATATTAACCACAAATTTCATTGGTCGGCATCCGTGCCCTTTTATCCAATGCTTTCGGCCTGTAAAAACAAGCATGGCTATTTTAGACCTCGTAAGCGCAAAAGAAATGCTGCAACCTGGGCAATGCCTTCTTGGCATCGATCTAGGTTCCCTAACAATCGGCATGGCCGTTTCGGATGTCAACAGAATGATTGCGAGCCCATTGATGACTTTCAAACGCGGGAAATTCCGAGATGACTTAACTAGACTGATGACACTATTTGAAGAACGGTCGATCGGTGGCATCATCTTAGGCCTTCCCATCAGCATGGACGGCACTGAAGGCCCTAGATGTCAGGCGACCCGACAATTTGCAAATAATCTTATGGCCAAAGTCGATCTTCCTCTTACATTTTGGGACGAACGGTTATCAACGGCTGCTGTTGAGAGAGTGTTAGTGCGTGAGGCTGACATGCCCCGCAAAAAACGCGGTAAAGTGGTAGATAAAATGGCCGCGGCATACATCCTGCAAGGGGCACTCGATGCGGGATTTTAAAAAGGCTATATGAAAAAGGAGCAAATAGATGCGAGCATGGTGGTATAAAAAGCCCGGGCCAGCTGTTAATGTTTTACATAATGATGTATTTACGACACCAGGATTGGGACCAGATGACGTTCTTGTTAAAATTCACGTATCCGCAATTAACCCAACCGATGTGAAAAGGCGTACAACAGGCCGCGAACTCGGAGAGTTCCCATTAATAATACCAAACAATGATGGTAGTGGCGTGATTGAAGCAGTTGGCAAAAATGTCAAGCCAAGCCGAGTTGGGGAGCGCGTGTGGTTGTTTGGTGCACAAGCAGGACGTCCGTATGGAACCGCCGCGGAATATTGTTGCCTCCCGGCGCGACAGGCGCGACATTTGCCTAGTGATGAGAGCTTTGTTGACGGAGCGTGCCTCGGTGTTCCTGCTGTAACAGCGCATCGTGGCTGTTTTGCTGACGGTTGTATCGATCAAAAGACCATATTGATAACAGGGGGAACCGGCCGGGTTGGTCAGTATGCGATTCAGATGGCTAAAATAGCCGGTGCAACAGTTATTGCAACGGCAAGCACATCAGGTAAAGCCGACCGAACGCGTGAATTGGGTGCAGACCATGTTGTCAATTACAAAGAGGAAAGTTTGCTCGAAGCAGTCAGAGACTTAACAAATGGTATCGGTGTGGATCGCTTTATTGATGTGGCCTTCGGAGAAAATATTGCGAGTGCTTCTCGCATAATAAAACCGAATGGGATATTGACAAGCTATGGCTCGGACGCAATCACAAACCCAGAATTTCCATTTCTTCCGCTAATGCAATCGAATATCCTAATTCGACCTTTTGCTATTTTTTCCATGCCAGCTGAAGCTCAAGAGTCTGCTTTTGAAACAATTGAGACTTGGTTGGAAGCAAAGCGCCTGAGGCATGCTCCGCGACAAATATATGACTATGATGAGCTAATTACTGCACATGAAACAGTAGCCAACGCCGAGATCGAAGGCAATTGCCTACTCAACGTAATATCTATGTGAAATCAAGGTGCAACGGTCTGCCATCACGAATAGAGTTACTACTAAAGAGTCGAACTAATATAACAGTAAAGTAAACTGACACACTTCCTTGTAAAAAAGATATAAACAAACTTTTGAAATTACATTAGCCTCAGGTTCATTTTGACCCTGATTTCACGTAGCATTTGTATTTAGATAAAGTGCTTACTCGGCTAAGCCCAATAGTATGAACGTCACCAAGTGCTTTTCGTAACCTTTGTTAGATACGATGAGCAGGCGGCGACACTTTTCAATAAATGGTTTATTAAACCAAGTAGAATTGCAAAATCTATAGTGGAGTTTAATGTTACTCTCAGCTCAGGCTTTCTCTTGCTTTAGACGTTTTATTGGTAATCTGTGACGTAATGCCCAGATCAGTTGCACGCTTGCCTGACAATGCCCTCAGTTCTATAGTGCGTGAATGTGTGATGGCAGCTCTGATCGACCATTTTTTCCTCATCGACATTTACTTGGTATCGAAGGTCTCTCTCCTGACGAAATCACTGTCTTGCTCGATCGGTCAGAAAACTACGTTGAGCAAAACCGCCGAATTGATAAAAAAAAATCTCTGCTCCGCGGACGCACTATAATAAATTTGTTCTTTGAGCATTCTACTCGAACTAGGACATCCTTTGAGTTGGCTGGTAAACGCCTCGGCGGAGATGTCATTAACATGTCTCTTTCCACAAGTTCGATAAAAAAAGGCGAAACACTGATAGACACAGCAATGACTCTTAACGCCATGCACCCGGATGTCCTAGTCGTCAGACATCAGAGTTCGGGGGCAGTAAAATTACTATCAGAAAAGGTGAATTGTGCAGTAATCAATGCGGGTGATGGTAGTCACGAGCACCCAACACAAGCTTTGTTGGATGCCCTCACTATCCGCAGGCGGCGCGGCACCCTTCAAGGTCTCCAGGTTGCGATCTGCGGCGATATTACTCATTCAAGGGTTGCGCGTTCCAATATTCATCTTCTCCTCGCGATGGGCGCGCGCGTCCGATTAATCGCTCCAGCCACTTTAATCCCGCCGGGCATCGAGCATTTAGGTGCTGAAGTCTTCCATGAAATGGCCGCTGGCTTGAAAAATTGTGACATCGTTATGATGTTGCGGCTTCAGCAAGAGCGCATGCATGGTGGTTTTTTTCCATCGATTAGGGAATACTTCACCCACTTTGGCCTCGATTACCCTAAGTTGGCTAACGCCAAGTCTGATGCGTTAATTATGCACCCGGGTCCTATGAACAGAGGGGTGGAGATAGATGCAGAAGTGGCAGATGATTTCGGGCGCAGCGTCATTCGCGAGCAAGTGGAAATGGGCGTAGCTGTGCGTATGGCTTGTCTTGAGATTTTGACAGAAAATCTCGATAGACCAGAGTTGAGAACTAATTAACATGGCGGGAACAGACGAGGTCCCAAGTCTAACAGCGTATGTCAACGCCCGGCTCATTGACCCCGCATCGGAGACCGACTCGCCCGGAGGCGTCTTGACCGATGGCGAGCGAATCGTTGCAGCAGGGGCTGGGTTATTCAATAGTGGTGCGGGAGACGACGCCAGAATTATTGATTGTGCTGGAGCTTGTTTATCACCGGGTCTAGTCGACATGCGCATGTACACTGGTGAGCCGGGAGAAGAGCACAAGGAGACTTTGGCAACGGCAGGCCGGGCAGCCGTTGCGGGCGGCGTAACGAGCATGGTTTGCCTGCCTAACACAAAGCCCGTAATAGATGACATGTCCACCTTGGAATTCATCGCTCGGCGAGCTCGCAAGCACGGACTGGCTAAAGTCTATTGCTATGGGACGGTAACAAAGGGCCTAGATGGAAAAGAATTATCTGAGATGGCGCTGTTATCAGAATCAGGTGCGTTGGCATTTACGGACGGCGTAAAGCCAGTCAAGGATGCTCAAGTTTTACATCGTGCACTTAGCTACGCTCAACCATTCGGATTTGTAATTGTTCAGCATGCTGAGGAGCCCTCATTGTCCGCTGGTGGCGTTATGAACGCGGGCGAAACAGCGACGCGGCTTGGATTAGCAGGCACGCCAGTTGAAGCCGAGATAATTATGGTTGAGCGCGATATACGATTGGCAAAAATGACAGGTGGTCGACTTCATTTCGCCCATCTCTCAACAGCTGAAGCGGTCGATGCAGTTCGAAATGCTAAAAATGCAGGTCTCCACATAACATGTGATACAGCGCCACCATATTTCGCACTCAATGAATTAGCTGTCGGAGATTACAGGACTTTTGCCAAATTATCGCCACCGTTGCGGGCAGAAAAGGATCGACAAGCAATCATCGCTGGGTTGATTGATGGAACCATCGATACTGTTGCATCTGACCATCGACCAGAGGACGAAGAAGCTAAGCGCCTGCCGTTTAGTGAAGCCGCGTATGGCGGAACTGGCCTAGAGACACTCCTCCCAGTCACCCTTGAACTATACCATAATGGTCATATGAGCTTAATCGATGCTATCTCATTAATTACCAATAAACCAGCCGAATTAATGGGTCTAGCAGCGGGTCGGCTAGAAGCCGGAGCCGCAGCTGACTTATTAGTTTTTTCACCTGAAAAAGGATGGAAGGTTACGGAGGATCGGCTGAGTTCAAAATCAAAAAACTCTCCATTTGACGGCAGACCTGTGCAAGGTGAAGTCCTACAGACCATTGTCGACGGCCGAAGCGTATTCCGGCGAGGAGAGTAATACGGTGCAAGACCCGCAAATATATCAATTAATGGCGATTATTTTTGGTTATGCGGCGGGCTCCATTCCTTTTGGGTTTCTCTTAACTCATTCAGCCGGTCTCGGAGATATTCGTGAGGTTGGCTCTAAAAACATTGGTGCCACTAATGTTTTGCGGACCGGTAACAAGTTTTTAGCCTTGCTGACCTTTTTGGGTGATTCAGGTAAAGGGGTGGTCGCCGCTTTAAGCGCGACAATGTTATGGGGCTCGGATTGCGGACTTATTGCAGGCTTCATGGCAGTGGTGGGCCACAATTTTCCAATCTGGTTAGATTTCAAGGGCGGAAAAGGATTCGCTACCACACTTGGCGTTCTATTATATGCTTGTTGGCCCGCAGGTATAGCCGCCTGTATCGCTTGGCTCGTTGTTGCTGGGACCTCTCGCTACTCATCCTTAGCCTCAATAGTCGCGTTATTGATAGCACCTGCGTTTGCCTTTTGGATGGGCGCAGTCCCCCAGGGGCTCATGACAGGCGGATTGACGCTGTTAGGCCTAACCCGCCATCATGAGAATATACGGAGGTTGCGGTCAGGGGAAGAGGTCAAAATAGGCTGCAAAGATGCCACAATGTCTTATGACCAACCAGAAAAAAAATGAGAGGAAGTTCCTGATGAAGCTGTACGATTTCAATCGAGCGCCAAACCCAAGACGGGTACGTATATTCGCTGCTGAAAAAGGTGTTGATATTGAACTTGTCACAGTGGATTTAGGTGCACGCGAACAGACGGAGAATCAATTTAAAGCAATTAATCCCCGGCAATGTGTTCCGGCGTTAGAATTAGACGATGGCACTATCATAACCGAGAGCGTGGCAATCTGCCGCTATTTAGATGAAATCAAGCCTAAACCCTCACTGTTTGGTACCAGCGCCTTAAGTAAGGCCAACGTTGAAATGTGGCATCGCCGTGTGGAACACGAGGGCCTTTCGGCTGTTGCGGACGCAGTTCGTAATTCCATTGAATTTTTTAAAGACCGGGCGCTCGCTGGACCAAACTCCTTTGCTCAGATACCTGAGCTTGCTGAACGCGGTTTAATGCGTATTGATAATTTTTATCAAATGCTGGATCAAAGATTACAACACTCCTCATTTATTTCTGGCGACGAGTATACAGTTGCTGACATAGCAGCTCTCTGTGCGTTAGACTTCGCCCGCGTGGTCAAGAAAAGACCTCGGGAAGATCAAACCGCTCTTCGAAACTGGCACGGTAAAGTCTCATCTCGCCCCAGTGCCAAAGCCTAAAATTTAGCTCAAAGAATCACAATTGAAATCGTCATCTAATAACTTTTTCCATTGGACATACTGCCAAAACACCCCGTGCCCGAATATCTCGATATAAAGTACCAGCCTAACTCATCACGGTGTTGTCATTCACATGAAGAGTTTTAGGTCATATACGATATTATTTGACCAAATCCCGTGGGCCCGGACTAACCTTTTGAGCCAAGTAAGGGCTACATACGACTTAAATTAACCATCTCAAGATTGTTGACTGATTTCAATTCGTCATTCTAAAATTTTTCCAAAAATCTATTAGTTTCTTGGAGGTTATTTAGCAAACCATTAGAGCTGTTTTTCCACTTCAGTACATTATTGAATGTGCTCAACCCTAAGCCGACATAATTTGAGGGGGAATACAAACTTAAAGATTCCAACTTTATATTTCTGTATATGACCTCTTTAAAATGAGGTGTTCAATTATCCTCTGGTTGACAATTCCTCCCGAAATTGCCACTTCTGCCCTCGTTTTTGTTTTGCTCGTCCATCGAATGACCTCAGAATTGAGCCTCCAAGATGGTCGAGCCCGTTCAAGGAGTCGATCCAGACATGAATAGCGTTGTAATTGTCGAGTCGCCAAGCAAAGCAAAAACGATCAATAAATATTTAGGCAGTGATTATACCGTTTTGGCTAGTTATGGGCACGTGCGCGACCTGCCCTCAAAGGATGGTTCAGTCAAGCCCGACAACGATTTTTTAATGAATTGGGAGGTTGACGGGAAAGCGAAGAAGCACGTTAAAGATATAGCCAACGCCCTCAAAGGAGCGGATAAATTATATCTGGCTACTGATCCGGATCGCGAAGGTGAGGCCATCTCGTGGCATGTTCGCGAACTTCTAAAAAACGACAATTGCCTCGACGGCATTGACGTAAAAAGGGTTGTATTCAACGAGATTACGAGAGATGCAATACTTGGGGCGTTTAAAGAACCACGTGATTTAGACTATGAGTTAGTTGAGGCGTATCTTGCTCGTCGAGCGTTGGACTACCTCGTTGGTTTTACGTTATCTCCTGTGCTCTGGCGTAAATTACCTGGTAGCCGGTCCGCCGGGCGCGTTCAATCTGTCGCCCTCCGACTCATTTGCGAACGTGAAACAGCAATTGAAAACTTCATCCAACAAGAATACTGGTCTATAAAGTCCGAATTTGAGACTACAGAAGGTAAGCCTTTTTTCGCGCAGCTCACCCACCTCGAAGGCTCCAAGCTTGCCAAGTTGCATATTGGTAATGAAGAGGTGGCATTAAATGCAGTTTCAGTAATCGAAGGTAAGAATTTTCAAGTTGCCTCTGTCGAACGCAAAAAAACACGCCGAAATCCCTCCCCCCCATTTACGACATCTACTCTACAACAGGAAGCATCCCGTAAACTAAGATTTTCAGCGCGACGCACTATGCAGGTCGCTCAAAAGCTTTACGAGGGTATCAACATAGGCGGGGATACCGTTGGACTAATAACTTATATGCGTACTGACGGCGTACAAATGGCAAATGAGGCCATAAGTGTGTGTCGTTCTCTGATTAGTGAAAATTATGGAAGCGAGTATGTTCCAGAGAGCGCCAGAGTTTACAAATCTAAAGCCAAAAACGCTCAAGAGGCTCACGAGGCCATTCGGCCAACTGACCCTTGCCGTCGTCCAAAAGATATTAAGGATTATCTCGACAAAGATCAGCTAGCACTTTATCGATTGATTTGGCAACGCACGGTAGCCAGCCAAATGGAGTCAGCTGTACTAAATCAGGTTGCAGTCGACATACAGTCCAAGGATACTTTGGTCCAATTTCACGCCACGGGTTCTGTAGTTGCTTTCGATGGCTTTTGGCGACTTTACCATGAGGGGCGGGACGACTTAGTCCAAGCTGATACGGAGGGAAATGAGCGAATCCTTCCACCATTAGAGGCCGGTAGTGATTTAGTTCGCGGGCCCATCACACCGGAACAACACTTTACTCAGCCTCCCCCGCGTTATTCTGAAGCCAGCCTCGTCAAGACGTTAGAGGAACTGGGCATAGGACGCCCATCGACATACGCAAGCATAATATCCGTCTTGCAGGATCGTGATTATGTCGTTCTAGAGAACCGTCGATTTACACCCGAAGATCGCGGACGTGTAGTCACTGCATTTTTGGAGAGCTTTTTCACCCGCTACGTGGCATACGATTTTACGGCCGAACTCGAAAATAAGCTCGATGACATATCAGGCGGCAAGGTTAATTGGAAAGATGTGCTCAGAGAGTTCTGGGACGCTTTTTCCATCGCCATTGATGGAACAAAAGAATTGCGAATCACCCACGTCCTTGATCAATTAGATGGAATTCTTGGACCACATTTTTTTCGTGATTTAGGAGACGGTAAAGATCCTCGGAATTGTCCTGTGTGCGACGGTGGGCGTTTAAATTTAAAGATAGGTAAATTTGGAGCTTTTATCGGTTGTACAAATTACCCAGATTGTCGATACACTCGGCCTCTCGCAGTTAATGACGAAAATACCAACGCGGCCGGTGGAGGTGGCCCTAAAGAACTTGGGTGCGACCCGACAACTGGAGAAATGGTAACGCTCCGGCAAGGGCCATACGGTTGGTACGTGCAACTCGGAGGACCCCAAAGCGAGGACAAAAAGAAACCTAAACCCAAGCGGTCGTCACTACCGCGCGCTTTAGATCCAGCAGATGTGGACTTGGAAAAAGCACTTGGCTTGCTCGCATTACCGCGTGAAATTGGAACGCACCCAGAAACTAGCGAATTAATTACCGCAGCTATAGGCCGATTTGGACCATATATAAAAATGGGCGCTACCTATGTTTCATTGAAAGATGACGATGATATTTTGACTGTTGGGCTCAACCGCGCTGTGCATCTATTTGCTGATGCACCACGAAAGGATCCCCCGAAGACATTGGGCCCACATCCTCGAGACGATAAGCCCGTCACTCAACGTACCGGACGATGGGGACCGTACGTAAAACACGGAAAGCTAATGGCAACATTACCAAAGGACATGGATGAAGATATTCTCACTCTGGAAATCGCCATCAAACTTCTAGATGAAAAAGCGGCAAAGGGCAGCTCTAAGGGCCCAAAAACTCGCGGCAAAGGAGGGGTAAATCAGGCGCCCCGAAAGAAGTCCTCATCAGCCTCAATAACCTAACGCCTATCGTGATCAAGTCCACGCCGCCATTTCCAACGCGTCAAGAAATCATAAATCTCATAGAAGAGAGCCCCCACAAAATTGGCAAACGTGAGATAGCGCGGGCATTTAAGTTAAACCCGGAGCAAAAAAAACAACTTAAAAAATTACTGCGTGATATGTCTGATGAGGGGATAATCCAAAAACGGCATAGGCAAAAATTTGTTAAATCTGGGGATTTGCCTGAGTTCCTAGTTGTCCGAGTATCAAGAATAAACGAAGACGGGGACGTATTCGCATTGCCACTAAATTGGGATGGTAATAAAGCGCCGCCGCCAATTTTAATCTCCCCTGAGCGAGGAGGTCGCCCTGAGTTAGGGATCGGAGACACTGCTCTAATTAGGATAAGCAAATCCAGTACTGGACTCATAGGAAAAACCATCCGCCCCATTAACCGAGTTCCATCACAAGTACTCGGCATACTCTCTCGGTCGGGGAAAGGGTTTCGAATTCGTCAAACAAAACGCGGTGAGAGGCACGAACTGTTCGTTGAAAAAGGTGATCACGGCGAGGCCGAGTCCGGTGACTTGGTCCGGGCTGAGATTATACCCGGGAAAAATTTTGGTTTGCGCCGCGCGAGAGTAATTGAGAGTTTACATAGTAAGAGGGAACTAAGAGACTTTAGTTTGGTTGCCATTCATCAACATGAAATCCCCTTTATTTTTCCCTCAGATGTTGAGGCTGTGGCCAAAGAAGCAACCGCAGCGCCCAAACAAAATCGAGCGGATTTAAGAGGCTTACCCCTTGTCACCATCGATGGTGTAGATGCACGCGATTTCGATGATGCTGTCTGGGCTGAGCCTGATACCTCACCAACTAACCCAGGCGGTTGGCACTGCATTGTAGCAATCGCAGATGTGTCATGGTACGTGCAACCCGGTTCAGCGCTAGATCTCGAAGCTCAAAAAAGGGGAAATTCCGTGTATTTCCCAGACCGCGTCGTGCCTATGTTGCCAGAAACGCTATCAAACGGTTGGTGTTCATTAAAACCTGATGAAGACCGTCCATGTGTGGCTGTTCATTTTTGGATTAACACAGAGGGAAAGATGTTAGGTCACAAATTTGAACGCGCTTTAATGCGATCAGTCGCACGATTAACATACGACCAAATTCAAGCTGCTTATGATGGATCGGATTCCGACCTCGAAGTAAATTTTATAAACCGCGTGGTGCATCCGCTATATCAGGCTTACTTCGCTTTATCTCGTGCCCGTGATAGTAGACAGGTGCTAGAACTTGAGCTGGCAGAGCGCCATGTCGTTCTTAGTCCTGATGGGACAGTCAAAATAATTCGGGAGCGGGCACGTTTAGAAAGCCACAAATTAATCGAGGAATTCATGATTGCAGCAAATGTGGCGGCTGCTGAAATACTCGAGACAGCAAAGACCCCCTTTTTATATCGCGTTCATGATCAACCATCGATAAAAAAGATTAATGCATTATCCATATTTCTTAAATCGCTTAACTTAAACTTTTCAAAAGGCCAAACCGTCAAACCCATTCAGTTCAATCAGATTCTGCGCAAAGTGTCAGATACCCCCTACCAGCAAATGGTTGCCGAAATTGTGTTGCGCTCACAAGCACAAGCTGAATACAGCACTCATAACATTGGGCACTTCGGCCTATCCCTTCGACGGTATTGTCACTTTACTTCTCCTATCCGGAGATATGCAGACCTGCTGGTTCATAGGTCGCTGCTTTCGAGCCTGAAGTTGGAAGAGGATGATAATGCCCAAGATCTAGACATGCTGAATAAATTCGGAAAACAGCTATCAAACTTGGAGCGCAGGGCCGCTAGCGCGGAGCGCGAAGCCATAGACCGCTACACAGCACAATATTTATCAAACCAAATCGGCGCTAAATTTAACGCTCAGATCAGCGGCGCGACCCGCGCTGGACTGTTTATCAAGCTGGATCAAACAGGCGCTGATGGCTTGGTTCCAATCCGAAGTCTCCCACAAGATTTCTACGTTCATAATGAGACACTGCACCAATTAAAGGGACGCAAGACAGGTCGAACATATCGTATCGGGCAAAAGATCGAAGTAACACTTTTAGAAGCAATCCCTATAACCGGTGGTATGATCTTTGAAATTCTCGGGGACAGCCCATCCTCAGGTTCGTCTAAGCGCGCCTCCGAAGCAAAAACGAGCAAACACAGAAAAAACACAAAACAAAACTACAGGAGATCAAAATCAGACTAAGCGGAGCACTGACCTGCATTTTTTAGATGACGAGTTAGCATGTTTGGTGAGATTATTGTGCCCATGATTAATATTTCTAATTTATTGCTTTGTGCCTCTATGCTGGCCGTGTCTATTGGAGTAGTTGGATGCAGCGCGCCACCGCCAAAAACTACAACCCCCACCCAGACCCATATTACAGAGATTATTGAGGTATTTGACGCCGGATACCGGAGTATTGCAGAAAAATATATTAATAACGTCGATCTTAAAAAAATCGCACTAGAGGGAATCAGAGGGTTTGCCGCAATCGATCCTGCCCTCACTGCATCTATCGATGAACAAACAGTATTCCTTATTATGAATGGAAAAAAAGTTGCTGTCCATGCCATGCCTGCATACGGGACTAGCCGATCTTGGGCCGAGATAATTGCAAACTTCGCTGTTCAAGCCCGCTCCTATTCAATTGAAATGAACCGGGCCAGCCCCGAAAAAATCTATGAAGCCGTATTCGATGGGGCTCTAGCAGGTCTGGATGTTTTTTCAAGATACGCAGGCGCAGATGAAGCTCGTATTAACAGAGCCAACCGCGAGGGTTTTGGCGGGATCGGAATTAGATTTTCAAAAAACTCAAATTTGGTGATTATCACTGAGGTAATGGCAGGAACGCCTGCCGCTGAGGCAGGTTTGCGCCAAGAAGACGTAATTACCCATATCAATGGTGAGGCCCTTCCCGAGAACGCAGACAAGGTCGCTCTTAAATTGCGAGGGCCAAAAGGCTCTTCCGTAAGGCTGAGACTTTTCCGTCCTTTGGAAGAACGCTCCATAAGCATGACTCTATTAAGGCGCCAAATTATGCCGATCTCAGTTAATGCTCGTCTAGAAGAACTTATTCTTTATCTGAATATTTCAAACTTTAATCAAGGGACTGCTCATTCTCTTGCAAACGAGATTCGTAAAGCCAAAGCCCTGACATCTGATAGCCTTAGAGGTATTGTGCTTGATCTTCGGGGCAATACCGGTGGTCTTTTAAAACAATCAGTAAAAGTTGCCGACCTAATGCTGACCCATGGAAAAATTCTAACAACTCGCGGTCGCCATCCGGATAGTCTCCACCTGTACAAAGCAGGCGGACGCGACCTAGCACAAGGTCTCCCAATAGTCGTCATCATCGATGGTAAATCCGCATCGGCGTCTGAAATTGTCGCGGCTGCATTACAAGATAGAGAGCGGGCCGTGATCGTGGGCACTTCATCGTATGGTAAAGGTACCATTCAAACCGTTATCCGATTGCCTAATGATGGCGAAATTACCTTAACTTGGTCCCGCTTCCTTGCACCTTCAGGTTATGCTCTACACGGTCTCGGCGTTCTACCAAACATATGTACCAATGAGAAAAAAACGGGTCTAAAACCAGCTATCGACCGGGCTATAGCCAAACGGCTGACAATTCGCTCTGTCTTTGCATCATGGCGGGTAACCGGTGAGCGAGATAACCAAGTCCGAACAGATTTACGCAGTACTTGTCCGTCCTCACAACAGCAATCCACCACAGATCTCCGCATAGCAAAACAACTAGTTTCAGATCGTGATTTATTTGCTCGCAGTCTCAGTATTGCGGCGATCTCATCTCAGACACGAAATTAATGTTGCCGCGGGTATCGCTTGACTTCATCTGAAGACGCTGTAACTTTCCTGCTGTAAATACTAATCGGGGAGTAAAGCCTATGGCTAAACCAGCGAGTATTCAAATTAAGCTCGAAAGTACCGCGGGTACTGGTTATTATTATGTGACTAAAAAGAATCCCCGTAATCATACTGAGAAAATGGAATTCCGTAAATACGACCCTGTCGCTCGCAGACACGTTACATTCAAAGAAGGTAAAATTAAATAATCGCGCCTACTGGAATTACTTATTAGGGTGCCAAAGTTGAGCCATAAAATACATCCCTGACATTTTGGTTCCCCTTCTTACTTTTCTAGAATTTTAGCAACAGTATCTAAAAACAAAGGCACGGAGATGGGTTTAGCGATGTAATCGTCACAACCCCCATCTATGATTTTTTCTTCATCACCTCTCATCGCGAACGCTGTAACCGCGATAATAGGAATAGTTTTGAGATCATCATCGGCTTTTAACAATTTAATAACTTCAAGCCCTGAAATATCTGGCAGTTGAATATCCATTAAAATAAGATCTGGCTTATTCGACCTCCCTAAATTCACAACGTCACGGCCATTCATGCTTTGAACTGTTTGGTAGCCGTGGGCCTGAAGTAAATCATTAAGAAGCTTCATATTCAGCTTATTATCTTCGACTATAAGGATACTTTTTGCCATAAGAGAGACCCACACGATTAGAACTGGATTCACAGAGAGAGAACACTCGCTACACAGTTCTTAAGCAAATCCAGCACTTTAAATAACCGAGCGATTTACTAAATGAAGTGCGAAACCTATGATGCACCGATACTCCTCATCCATCGAATGGTGAGATATTCCAATGGCCAAGTCAAACACAGGTATGAATTGTTTGTTTGTCAGTCGCCTCGCACTTTCTCCACCATCTGACGGAGCAACTTAACATTGCTGATAATTAAAGCGTCTTTCTGACGATCAACAATGCCTTGCCGAGCAAGGTCATTCATTACACGAGCAACAGTCTCACGGGATGTACTGACTCTACTTGCCACGTCACTATGAACTGGGATCGGCGATATAGAAGCTTTTTCCCTATCAACCATATTGTTTGTCGCTAAACGTAGCAAATCAGCTTGCACACGAATATTCGCCGCTAGAGTACTCAAATCCATTACCCGTTCTGTGGAATTACGCACTACTGCCGCCAAGTCCCGCATTACCTTGAAGGCAACAGAGGGATAATTGTGGACCATTTCCACAAAATAATCCTGTGAAAGCGTAGCTACTCTACAAGGTGTGAGCGACATAACACTTGCCAATCTAGGTTCGCCATCAATGGCGGCCAATTCACCAAAGTGGCCCCCTTGATCAATATCATCCAAAGTAATTTCGCGACCCGAAACGGAATAGTTAACTACACGCACCCCGCCCTCAATAACAAAGAACACATCGGTCGACTCACTTTGCCGATCAATAATCTGCTCTTGGGCTGGATAGAATTTCCAGCCACAACATCGCCCAATTACCTCTAAAGCATCTGCGTCCAAGTCCTCCAGTAACCCAACGAGTTTCAATATGCCAGAATACTTATGTGGCATTTTGCCTCCCTTGTTGTTTTTAGACCCAATGGAATTTCGCAATTTTTAAACATCATTTCCATTGATATATTAACGCGATCAAAAGGCCTTGGCCAGCATTCCACCGTTCAATTAGCCTGCTTGAATACGTCTGTTAAGATTTGTAATCTGAAAACAATGAATGATGAGTATGAAATGGTTAGTAATCTGAAAACAAACCCTGACGAGGAGGCTTCGCAGAATGTGGCTGTAATCATTCCCTGTTATCGCGAGACCTCGCATATTCTTGATGTTGTCGCGGGCATTGGTCCTGAAGTAAATACCATCTACATAATAGATGACAAATGCCCAGACAATACAGGCGCTTTTGTCAAAGCTCAAAGCGATGACAAGAGAATTCGTGTAATTTATCATGAGCAAAACATGGGGGTAGGTGGCGCGACAATATCGGGCTATGTTCAGGCTCATAACGACGGCCACTCGATTTTTGTAAAAATGGATGGTGACGGACAAATGGACGGCCGCCTCATATCTCGCCTGATCGCTCCGATAATTAGAGGAGATGCCGATTACGCCAAAGGCAATCGATTTAACAGTATTAGGGGGATAGCGGACATGCCATGGCAACGGATATTAGGTAATTTTGCCTTATCCTTGGCTTCAAAATTTTCAAGCGGTTATTGGAATATACTCGATCCAACGAATGGCTTCACTGCCCTGCATTCAACGGCGCTTGACGAGTTACCCCTAGAGCGAATTTCTAAGGGTTATTTCTTTGAATCACACATGCTATATTATCTCGGTATTGCCCGTGCCGTGGTATACGACATGCCAATGACTGCACGTTACGGCACGGAGAGAAGCGGTATTGATATACCAAAAATCGTCCCGGAATTTTTAATCAAACACTTAATTTGTACATGGCGACGCTTAATATTCACTTATTTTATTCGTGAGATCAATATTGCAACCATCGAGCTTTTATTAGCCGCACTAATGATAATATTTGGCATTATGTTTGGAGGGTATAATTGGGCACATGCATATTTTTCTAAAATTCCTGCAACCGCCGGGACCGTCATCCTCGCGGCATTACCGATTATTTTAGGTTTCCAGTTTCTCATTGCATTTTTAAATTTTGACGGCCGCAACGTACCTAAATTGCCATTACAACGCCTTCTGTCAAAATAAGGCAAATTGATGCTGGTTTTTTAGCTAAAGATTGGTAAGCCCAACCTCAGCTAACGGCCACCTTGACTGTTTCCAGCCACAATACAAACTTTTAAAATTTATTGACCTAGTCAAATAAATTAAAGCGCCTTGTTACGTCAATGCAATCGAGCCCAGCACAAAAGTCCCTTACAAAAAATTTAAATTAGGGCTTATCAGTAATTTTGGAGTGTAAAGTCCACTCCTTAAAAACGACTAAAGCATGTTATTAACATAAAAATCTTTACTTTTTACAATAAGCCTATCTTAGTTTCTCTCAGAGATTTTGACGGAACAGGTTAAAGCAGCAATAACTACGTCATCATTTTAGAATATTAGTTGGTTAAATTCGCGGTTTCCCTGGGTACTTTTCCCTATTATGCTTGTTCTTCCAAAAATTCTTGCGAGTTCGGTTATACGATCGAGTGAGCACAGTCATGCTCACGGTGGCTTGTACTTAGTTGACCTTAATGCTGGTCGATCCGAGCAAGTATTAAGTTGGGATCGTTCAAATATAAGTTTTCGAGGTCGAGGAGCTGAACGGGGCTTACGCGGGATCGCTTTTTTTAACAACTTAACCTACATTGCGAACAATGACTCAATTCTTGTTTTTGATCGATTATTTAATCAAATCGACGAAATTGAGAATGCATATTTTGGCGACCTGCACGAAATGGTTACAATAGGGAATCACTTGTGGGTAACATCGAGCGGTTTTGATTCGCTGATATCAATAAATCTCAACACGCACAAATGCGTAGATGGTTATTGTGTCCGGGATGAGTGGAACAGACGCTTAAATAAGTTTCTATGGCGTGTTCTTGGCATTGAACGCCCTGCCGGCGCATTAATAAATTGGTTTGACCCAAACAATTCACATGGACCAGCCAGAAATGATGTTACCCATCTCAATACAGTAAGCACTAACAATGATCAGGAGTTATATATTTCGCTTCATAGAGGGAAATGGCTGTATCGGATGGCTGGAGAACGGTTAGAAAAAGTTATTCCGATACCTCTTGGCGCACACAATGCTCAGCCATTTCTGAACAATTTCATTTACAACGATACGGAAAATGGCCGAGCTGTAAAAACAAATTCTAAAGGGCAGAAAATTCTTGAATTTCCATCCGTTTCCTATCCCAAAGAGCAGATGGAAGGGCTGCATCTCGGCCACCAAATTGCCAAACCGCAATTCGTTCGCGGACTTTGTGTCTTTAGCGATAAAGTTGTGATTATTGGATCATCTCCAGCAACTGTAACCGCTTTCAACGCAGATTCTGGGGAACAAATCACGTCTGTCAATATTTCGATGGATGTAAGAAACTGTATCCATGGGCTAGAAGTATTTTCCAATTAGTTGCTGCAAGGCCATAACTATGAAAAGCAATGTAGCCTAGTGGACTCAGAGCGTACATGCAATTTTCACTTAGTCGCTTTTTTGTCATTGGTACTGAGTCATTCATGACTTGAGAATCTGCATTACAGTCTCATTTAGACGATGTAGCTAAGACTCTTCAGAACCGGCCTTCTCAACTTTCTAGGTTGAAAAAAGTTTATTTTTGTCCCCCTTGACAATCCGTCCCCATAACGACGACCTTTTCAGCACCAGCAAAACAATGGGAATTAATTTTAAAGTAAGGTGTAGCATTAAAAATCTCGCTCGATGTTTTGAGCCTAGTACCACGAGCATAAACACAAGGGTATTTGGAAATAACATCTGAAAATTTAAGGGCTCCGTCCCAATTGCGGAGAGTTACTGGTTCCCATATCCACCAATCATCAATCCAAAAATCAAAAGATGGAAATTTGGCTTTCAACTCCGTCGAGTATCTTTTCCCTGTAACCTTATTAGCCAGATACATCGCATATACTAGCGCACTTGCACCGTATACATATATGCGCGCGCAACTCGCAAACGCATTATTATCAACATATGTTGCTTGCAATCGACGTTCTGCAAACTGATGATCTATTTTCTTGGATAAAGCTACCTGCGTTGTCAAAAATATTACGAGGATGATCGCTCCCGCTGTCTCAGCTTTTATGGGTATTTTAATTCTTATGGGGCGCATCTTATAAAGTGCGCGAATACAAAATGTCATAGAAACCGCCCCAAGCATATAAGAGGGAATCATGTAAAAGGCTGTTGGCTGTTTGGCAACTAAGATGGCTTGCGCCAATTGGGCGAGGCTTACTCCAACTATAAGCCACTGCTCATCGCTTCCAAAGAAGTGATTCCGCCGATGGGAAATACACATAAGAAACAATACGATTATAGTTAATAACATTGGCACCAGTAAACTGGGGCGCTTCAGAATGTTTAGAAATCCATTCCATAACTCTCCCGGAGCCATGACCCCTAACTCACCACTGTTATAAGGTCCGGTCGTCACGACCACATTAAATATCCAATTCATGAATGTCTCTAATCCGCCAATGGATGGCAGGAAGAAAAAGGTAAAAGCAGCTAGAGACACTCCAACATAAACAACTACACCCTTTGTGTGGCGGATCAAAAATAAGGGTAAAATCAGAACAGGCATTGCGGTGATTTTCGTCGCAAGTAAGAAGCCAGCAAGGCCTCCAAAATAGGCGGATATTCTATTATTACACTCAACATGGCGTAGAGAGTTCAAACTTAACGCAATCATTAAAGAGGTTCCAAAAACCAGTAAAGACTCGGGTTTCGGGATAAAAGCATGCTTGAGAATAATCGTTGACATAAATGGTGCCAATTGGCACGAAACCGCCGGTACCCAGGAACCAAACATCGCACGCCCAGTAAATCCCAAGATTGTTAGCGCTAGGGTATTTAACAAAAGCAGACCATCTGAGATGCGGGTTAGAAAAAATTCCGGATCAGCTAATACAGCTTCAGTAACTGAAATGCTCGAGAAAAGCGTAAATATTGTAATCACGATGGCACCGAATAATTGATTAGTTACACCCGGGTGATACATATGGCCCGGTGTATAACCATTGATTAAGTTGAGCGCATCGAGGAGATAGAAATAACTGGGATCAAGTAGATGCCATTGCCAAAATGGCCCGGCTTTTTCGCGCAATGTCAATTGAATCAAGCAAAAGCAAAGTGGAAGTGCAAACCCAACCCAATTCCTCGAGAAAAGCATTAGTAAAGCGACCACATAATCAAAAAGTGAGTTTAGTCCCAAAAATGTTACCCCTTCAAAATCACTTGTATTGTCTGCAAACGCAATACCAAACGAAGACTCATTGAACTAAAGTCATCTTACGAGACGCCAAAATGCGGTGATTCTGAATGGAAAAAGTCCGATTTTATAGGATCTCAAGGTTGTGCCGAATAGAAAAAAATTTTTCCAAAAAAGTTAATCTAGCCGTCTTAATCCTAGACAGTTTAAGTGTCAATTTGACCAGTGGAGCCGGAAGCACGCCCAATTTATGTTTTTTGAGATCATTAATCCGATACATTAGATATTATTAGCGCACTGGTTAATGATTAAGATTGAAAATTTGTTATGAAAAGTCAGATTTAGAGTGCTCTGCGAATGAGAGACCTACTTGTTTTAGAAGATGCACCCCTCACAATTAATGTACATAAACTAAACCACTCTGGTACACCTCTGCTCAGCAATAACTCTCTAATATTTAAAATTCAGACTTGGCCTTATCGTTATAGAGATTAACACACAGGGAGCTCACATAAATTTGTGTAACATTCACGTGGGAGGCTCGCTGAGCTGTAGCTCCGTAGACAGCGCGAAGAAACAATCACCCTGTTTAAATTAATATAGTACTGGAAGCTGCGAAAACGGCTTCCAGAAGTGTTACGAGCGGACCAAAATTGAGATAATGGGGGGCAATACAAAGAGTGCGTTTACACGTACAAGTGCACAGTACGCCAAACACTATTGGCTAACAAAAAAAAGAGTACACTGGAGCCATACTGAATTCTCTCACCAGTAATTTGGGAACCGCCTGATGTAAAACTTGTTATTGACCTGTGCCGTATCTCTTGCCCTCTGGGTAGATTTTCGCTACGTAAGCTTGTCGGATTTATTATCTTCCTCAAGACCGTCTAAACAAAATAATTAAGTCCAAAGACTTTGAGAACTGAACGTCCAAATTAAGATTTAAGTTGGCATCTCGGAGAGGAACAAGCAACCCGTGACCGAAAACCAAGCCACCGCATTGCTACCACCCGGAACCTCGGATGTTTTACCACCTGATGCAGCTTTTGAGGCCGCACAGTTGGAGCGGATAATCAAACACTTCTCAACTTTTGGCTACGAGCGCATTAATCCGCCACTTTTTGAGTTTGAGGAGACGTTACTCTCTGGCTTAGGAAAAGCGATTAGTCAAGATACCTTTAGGCTCATGGACCCTTTATCACAACGCATGCTTGCTCTTCGCTCTGACATGACCCCTCAATTAGCTCGTATTGCGACGTCGCGTCTTGCTAATCAACCTCGTCCCCTGCGATTGAGCTATGCAGGTCAAGTTATCCGAGTACGCGGATCGCACGCTAGACCCGAACGTCAATTCGCTCAGGTCGGCGTAGAGTTAATTGGCGCTGATCTACCAAACGCAGATGCGGAAGTAATATCCATGGCCGTTGATGGGTTAACAAAACTAGGTATTAAAGAAGTTTCTGTAGACCTAACCATACCTACACTTGTGCCAGCCTACTGCGCTAGTTTGAATCTTAATAAAGATACAACCTCGTTAATAAGAGATGCTCTTAACAAAAAAGATGTTGCAGGGATAGTGTCATTATCTGGTCGCTTAGGCCCTGAAGCTGCAAAAACTCTCTCGATTATGCTCAATGCGGTCGGCCCTGCTAATAGCATAATGGCAACCTTATCAAATTTGCAACTCGACCATGTCCCTGATATAGAGCGAGAGTCATTAAGTGCTGTTATTGAAGCCATCCGCTTTGTCGCCCCCAACCTCTCGTTAACGGTGGACGCCAGTGAAAATAGGGGTTTTGAATACCATTCCGGCGTATCCTACAGTTTCTTCGCCAAAAACGTACGTGGTGAACTTGGCAGAGGCGGAAGATATCAAACCAGAGCCCCAAACGGCTCGGAAGAACCTTCAACGGGCCTTACTCTTTTTATGGATACAGTAATCAAGGCGTTACCACGCCCTGAGATAGAACCCCAAGCTTTTCACCCGGTAGGGCAAAAAACCAATGATGCGAATAAGTTCCGCGACCAAGGATGGCGGGTAATTAATGGTTTAAGTGAAGTTAAGGACATCGAAGCCGAAGCTCGACGTATGAAATGCACGCACCTAATTCGAGGCAGTAAAATTTATAAGATTGATTAAAGTATTTTTAAAACCGGAGGCAATACCATGGCCAATGTGGTCGTAATTGGCGCTCAGTGGGGCGATGAGGGCAAAGGAAAAATCGTTGATTGGTTATCCGAACGCGCTGATGTGGTGGTTCGCTTTCAAGGTGGTCATAATGCAGGCCATACACTCGTCATTGATGGGGTTACCTACAAATTAAGCCTGTTACCGTCCGGCATTGTTAGACCCGGGAAGTTATCGGTGATCGGTAACGGGGTGGCACTTGATCCGTGGGCCCTGCTCATGGAAATTGAAACAGTGAGGTCAGAGGGCGTAAAAATCAACCCGACGAACCTTCGAATATCTGAAGGAACTGTCCTTATCCTGCCGTTACATCGTAACTTGGACTTGGCGCGTGAAAAGGCCGCTGGTCAAGGTAAAATTGGTACCACCGGGCGAGGGATTGGACCAGCCTATGAAGATAAAATCGCGCGTCGCGCAATTAGACTTGGGGACCTATCCGAGCTTGATGTTTTGGAGGACAAAATTGATCGCCTTCTCTTTCATCATAATGCCCTTCTGCGAGGTATGGATATGGAGGAGGTTAACAAAATCAAATTGTTGGATGAATTAAGGGAGGTTGCCCCCAAACTAGAACCCTACACAGAGACAACATGGCAGATTCTTGATCAAGCCCGTTCACACGGCCAGCGAATTCTTTTCGAAGGCGCTCAAGGCACTATGCTAGATATAGATCACGGGACCTATCCCTACGTGACGTCCTCTAACACAGTAGCCGCGCAAGCGGCCATTGGATCAGGTCAAGGTCCCAAAGCTATCGGCTTTGTCCTCGGTATCACCAAGGCATACACAACCCGTGTCGGCGGCGGACCCTTTCCCACCGAACAAGACAATCGAGTTGGCCAGTTACTCGGAGACCGCGGTCAAGAATTTGGGACGGTTACGGGGCGTGCAAGACGATGTGGATGGTTCGATGCGGTAATGGTGCGACAAGCCATTAAAGTAAATGGTATTGACGGGATAGCCTTGACCAAACTTGATGTTCTTGACGGTATGGAAAAATTGAAGGTTTGTGTTGGCTATAAACTCTCTAATAAGGTGTTAAGTCACCTTCCAGCCTCAACGATTAAACAAGAGCGCGTTGAACCCGTCTATGAAACGCTCGAAGGATGGTCGGACAGCACACAAGGAGCTCGGTCTTGGGCAGACCTTCCAGCAACAGCTGTGAAATACGTCAGGCGTATCGAAGAGCTTATCGAAGCTCCAGTCGCATTGCTTTCAACAAGTCCAGAACGCGATGATACGATCCTAGTGCATGATCCCTTTACAGATTGAAAGTTAGCTCAGTTTCAGCCTCCATAAAACTTACATTGTTTTGTCATTAATTAGTGGCTAATCTACGGCTGTGACTGTGGCTGTTGAGAATTGTCAGCGACTCCACCAATCCTACCGGGAACCTGAACCATGGCAGAACAGCCTTTGGAAATGGAAAAGCCGGGAGCGGACGTACCAAGCAGGTTAATCCCTCCCGCGGAAACCAACGAACGTGCTAACGACGACGGCCTTCTGCCGCCGACGCAGCAACAGCCGGTTATTGAAAACCGTGATGGACCAATAGTGGTCCGTGAACTATATCAGGTCGATGCGGATAGACGCCTTCCTGAATTCGATCAACCTTCAGCAAAGGCTTTTTTTGTAGAAAATCGCCACGATATCAGTCAAAAACTTTTTGCGTTGGCATGTACCCCCGGACTTCCGGTCCGTATTGACATCATAAAAAAAATGGTTGGTCATTATTATCCCGGCCTATTGACTCTTATTGAGTGGGACGTCGTTTATTGGCCTCCTCTCGGGCAATCGACGCTCGTAGTTATTTATGAGAGTCCTTTGGGTGGTAGGGTCTTGACTCGCTTGAGTACACAGGAAACAAAGATCACAGAGTACGATGTACCAAAAAAGGTTGCCGAACCTTTACTTGAAGCTATCCATACAATTGAGGAAGAAGTGGGCCCTCATCGGGCTATTCGAGCCGACAATCTTTACTTTTTAGATGAGGATTTGGAGGAAATTGTGCTTGGACCATGCGTAACCTCACCGCCCGGTTTTGATCAACCTTCGCTATACGAACCCGTATATAGAGCTATTTGCCAACCGGAAGGGCGCGGCACAGGAGATAGCCGTGACGATATTTTTGCGCTTGCGGTGTCAATTATCCACTTGGTCATAGGACGTAACCCAGTGGCAAAAATCAAAGAGGAAAAGGTTCTTCATAATCGTTTAGAGAACGGAAGTTATGAGGGTATTTGCAATAATATCCGGTTACCGCTTGCCTTGATAGGGCCCCTGCGATCAATGATGGCTGACGATCCATCAATCCGATGGACATATGAGGATGCTGATAGCTGGGCCAAGGGCGAAATGGTTGAAACCGTAAAGAGATTACCACCGATCAAGGCTGACATTCCGTTCCGGTTTCGTAAACGTGAGCATTTAACATTTGAAACTTTATGTTGGCATTTTTGTCAGCACGTTGAAGACGCAGCACGCGTGATTCAGGGAGATGAATTTGCCAATTGGATTAAACGTCATCCTTCAAATCTTGGACTACTACAAACTATTCGGGGCATTATTCAAGCACGGAATTTTTTTGAAGATAGTCACCAAGGCTCTGACGCTTTTATGCTAACAAAAGTGGCCATCCTTATGGACCCAAACTCACCCATTCAGTACAAGGGACTGACTTTCATGCCAGATGGTTATGGTACCTTACTGGGCACTATTTGGAACAAAGAAGGGGGACCTCAAGAATCTGCAGACATCTTGAATCATGATATTGCTAGCCTGTGGTTTTCAGGCCATGAGCGTGTCGGCCAAAAGCTCCTTGATGCGCGGAAAAACTTTGACCAATTCCGCAGTCTGCTCTCAATAAAGGACCCCGGCTATGGTCTTGAGCGGATTGCTTATGCATCTTGTCCGGGATTACCCTGCTTGAGTCCATTAATTGTGAGGCATAATGTACTTGTCATTGAGCAATTGCTACCCGCTCTCGAGGGTTCTGCAGTCTCTGCAGATACGTCGAGTAATCCAATCGACCGGCATGTTGCAGGTTTTATCGCGGCGAGATTTGACTCAGATACTCATCCTCACTTGAAAGCATTTGCATCTCCAAAAGAGGATACATCAACAATTGGTATGTTAAGCTTACTAGCCCTCTTACAATGGAAACTCCGCTCTCCTCCCATGCTCGCACTCTCCAGTTGGGTGGGCGGCTTGTTGGGACCAGCTATTAGTGCATATCATAATCGTCAGACCCAAGAACACTTAGAGCGCGAAATTCCAAAACTTGTCCGCAAAGGTAGCATGCCAGAACTTTTTAATTTAATCGACGATTCTGAAAAGCGGCGCGAAGATCATGAGGGCTTTATCGCCGCGCAGACAGAATGGCTGGCTGCAGAGGAGGAAATTCGTAGCATTGAGGGTGCTGATGAAGAGCGCGTAGCCCAAGGTGAGCTTTCGGGCCAGCAAGCTGCCGCCACAATTTCAATTCTTCTTAGCCTCGCGGTCATATCAATCTTATTTGTGACCGGCTTAGGTTAGGTGTACTTTAGTAACATGTCCGTGCAGACCTCGAATGAAAAAGATTGGACCAAGATTATGGCGGGCGGTACTGTTTTGGTATTGCTGGCACTATTCTCACTGCCCACGCTGATAATACTCATCCCCGGAATGCTTCCCACTGGAGTGGCTAAATTATGTGATCGTACAGAGCAACACTCTGCTACATTTTGTGTTGGAGGCCTAAATATTTGCGGAGTGTTCCCGTACTTAATGAAGCTGTGGACCGATAATCATTCTATTGACGCGGCAACAGCGGCCATCACAGATATCTTTACTATGCTGGTGATTTATGCTGCTGCGGGTTTCGGCTGGTTGATGTACTCGGTGGTACCTCCTGTGGTAAGTGCGGTTCTTAACGTTTTAGCCGAGCGACGCGTAAGTGTATTAAAAACAACTCAAGTCGCAATTGTTAAAGAATGGGGGCCTGAAGTCGCTTTAATGACTGAGCCGGGGGGGCAACCTCCCCTACCCCCTAATGCATAACTCTGTGCTCGATCATTGCATTTTTGACAGTTTTACGGAGTTTCTCAAACGCCCGAACCTCAATTTGCCGCACGCGCTCACGAGAAATACCGTACGTGTCACTGAGATTTTGCAGTGTTGTCGGAACATCTTTCATACGCCGCTCGGTGATAATATGTCTTTCACGATGTGATAAAGCACTCAATGCATTTTTTAGAAGCAATCTGCGTCCGTTGAGTTCTTCCGAGTCACCCAATAAAGTTTCTTGATTAGGTCCTTCCTCCACTAAACCGTCCTGCCATTCTCCCTCACCATCCTCTGCCATGGGAGCGTTCAACGAAGGGTCGGCTCCGGCCATACGCCTGTTCATGTTAATAACTTCAATATCAGACACTTTAAGGCGCGATGAAATCTCACTAACCTGCTCAGGTCGTAAATCGCCTTCATCAAGGGCACCAATGTGTGCTTTCAGTTTGCGAAGATTAAAAAATAATTTCTTTTGTGCTGCAGTGGTCCCAATCTTAACTAGTGACCACGAATGCAAAATGTATTCTTGCATTGATGCTCTGATCCACCACATCGCGTAGGTTGCTAACCTAAAGCCTCGGCTGGGGTCAAATTTATTTACAGCCTGCATCATACCCACGTTACCTTCCGCTATCAGGTCAGAGATAGGTAGTCCATATCCTCTGTAACCCATGGCGATTTTAACTACCAACCTAAGGTGGCTAGTGACCATTAATTCCATTGCATCGGAGTCGCCAAGGTCGCGCCATCGTCTAGCCAACTCTGCCTCTTGCTCCGCTTCTAACATTGGGTAAGAACGCGTGCGTTGCAAATAACTGGTTAAATTTTCTTCGGGAAACATAGCTGAAGAGGTACTTCTAAAACCCATTGTCTGCATCTCCTATCCTAGCTTTTCGTAACACGTTAATTATGTGTCTTTACGGTTTTTCATGAACCATAGATCACAAAAAATTTGCACAAACTAACCCCTGTATCATTCGTTCGTTTAACCCAAAGAAAATCCGGGGGGGGGTACACACCACGCAAATCCCGTCCATCCAGACTGTGTTACCCCAATGCCACTGATATACAATGCGGTCGTTGGTCAAGTTCTGTGATGTTACAACTTAGTATGCGTCTCTAGCACTTTTCTGACTTGATTAATTTCACCCATATTAGATGAATGCCACCTAAAAGAGGCTCCAGTTATAGGGTGTCTGAAGCCCAGCAAATATGCGTGGAGTAACTGACTTGAGACGGCCTTAATAGATTTAACTAATATGTCCGGTGCTGATTTGGGTAATCGGCTCAGCTTACCCCCATAAATTCTGTCACCAATAATAGGGTGTCCAATAGACGCCATGTGCACTCTGATCTGATGCGTGCGGCCAGTTTCTAAACGACATTCTACAAGCGCTGCGTTGGTGCCAAACGGACGCTGGGTGATATAGTGCGTAATTGCCATCTTGCCTCCGCGTTTTACTATCGCCATTTTCTTTCGGTTGACAAAGGATCGACCAATGTTTCCCTCTACTTTACCTCTCAGAGGAGCAGGCACTCCCCAAACTAACGTTTTGTATGCCCGCACAATCTCGTGCCGCTCAAAAAGCTCCGAAAGACCTTGGTGCGCCTCGCTTGATTTTGCAGCAACGATTAAACCGCTGGTGTCTTTATCCAGACGATGCACTATGCCCGGCCGAGTCACTCCTCCAATACCGGACAAAGTTCCTCTGCAATGATATAAAAGCGCATTCACCAATGTTCCGTGGCTATGACCGGGCGCAGGATGAACAACCATTCCGGTGGGTTTATCTATTACGATCAGATGTTCATCCTCAAAAACAACATCCAGTGGAATATCTTCAGCATACAGTATGGCGGGCGCTGGCGGCGGGACATGAATTTTGTAATTACAAGCTGCCCTTGCTTTCGATGCCGGGTCATTGATAGGGTGTCCTGACGAGTCAACCACACAACCCTTTGCTATCAAGTCCTGTATTCGACTCCTTGATAACGACGGCACGGCATCCGCTAACACGCGATCTAAACGTTGCCCGACCTTGTTTTCACCAGCGCGCACGGTATATGTGACGTCATGCTTCATTATTTGTGCCTAACCTAACTGACTGAAATAGACTGGACTAAATTCATGCGCTGGCTCAAGTCCCTTATTATCATTCTCACATTTTTAATTGTCAGTGCACTTATGCTCATTGGGTATGGATTTTTTAAAAAGTCTCAAAATCCCAATTGGACACTGACTGATATTTTTCTCACCACACCAAAAATTAAACAAAACAAACACGAGAATCCATCTACCAACCCATTTAATGACATTTTACTACAGCTCTCACCAGAATGTGTAATTGAAGATATTCATCCGGATGACAACCGTGTTTATCTGACAATCGGCCCAATTGGACCGTGCCATCAGGTTGTAGTAATAGATATTGGAAACGGCGTTCATTTGGGGAGGATTCGCATCGACCAATGATCGAAATTAAACAATTCATATTTGATCAGGTCACTCTCGCCGCGGAGGATGCTTACCCTTTCGAATGCTGCGGTTTGTTAACAGGCTCTCGAAATAACAAACAACAAACACGGGTTATAAGAGCCGTGCCGAGCCCTAATGTAACCTGCGGGGATCCACGAGTCAGCTTTGAGATCGATCCTCAGATCCGGTTTGATCTGATGCGCCAAATTTTCGGTTCGTCAAAAAATGAAAAAATAATTGGTCATTACCATTCCCACCCCGATCGTCCACCCCTCCCATCGGCGCGTGATTTAGCTATGGCCTATGAACCAGAACTGATATGGTTTATTATCGGGGTCAGCTATGGAGAGACCGTTGCAACTGCCGCTCACCTTTTGAACTCAACAGGCATCGCTTTTACCGAATTAAAAATCGTTATCTCAGAACAAAAAAAACTGGAGTAAACCCTGTGAATTTTGCCAGCGACAACGTAACGGGGGCCGCCCCAGAAATATTGCAATCTTTGCTTATTGCTAATGAGGGAGATACTCCCGGGTACGGAGGGGATGAGCTAACCTTGTCAGTGAAATCCCGCTTACAGGAAACATTTGAGACTGAAGCTGAAATTTTTCTCGTAGCTACTGGCACCGCTGCAAATGCACTAGCCATTTCCGCCATAACACCGTCCCACGGCTCCGTTCTGTGCCATTGGACATCTCACATTTATGAGGATGAATGTGGCGCCCCTGAATTTTTCTCTGGCGGCGCACGCCTAATACCCGTGGACGGGTTGCGGGGGAAAATGTGTCCGATCGACCTTACGCAAAAAGCTGCGAACGGCAGGGGAGATGTACATATGCTTCAGCCATCAGCCGCATCTGTTACTCAGGCATCAGAAATGGGCACGATCCACTCACCTAAGGAACTCTCAACGTTATCTAACGTATGTCGTGAGAATGGCCTGCGTTTGCACATGGACGGCGCACGTTTCGCCAATGCTCTTGTTGAGCAGAGTTGGACCCCCGCTGAAATGAGTTGGAAAGCTGGTGTTGACATCCTCTCGTTCGGGGCAACAAAGAACGGGGCCCTTGGGTGTGAGGCTGTTATAATATTTGACCCTGCCTTAGCGGATGAATTTGCCTTCAAGCGAAAACGTACCGGGCATTTATTTTCAAAAATGCGTTTGCTTGCTGCGCAAATGTCAGCATATCTCGAGAATGACCTTTGGCTTAATAACGCTAGGCATGCCAATGCCATGGCCCAACGACTATATAAAGGACTGAAGGAAATCCCCGGTGTTGATTTTCCTTACCCTGTGGAGGCTAACATGCTTTTTCCGCGTTTGCCCGATGGAATGGCGCAAGAGCTTAAAACTCAGGGCTTCGTGTTTTACGATAACCGTTGGGACCCGGGTATTTGTCGGTTAGTTACGGCTTTCAACACGAAAAAAAGTGCTGTAGATCAATTTATCTCGGCAGCCTCCTCGTTTTCTTCAAGCAAAAGAGGATAACTTAAAAGGTACGCATCAGGTGGCACCAAAATATAGCTCCCAAAAAATCAAAGCGTCCACGAGATAGTCTCCAACGGCTCAAAAAATGCTTTTACTAGCCGCTTTAATCTAATCAAAACATTGGAAGCACTACGCTGAATCGCAGAGGCAAATTTAGTGCGAACTCAAAATGCTTTTAAGCACGGACCAGCCCATATATTTTAAGAAAACCGGTTTTATTTTGAAGATTTAAATAAAAGGAGATTAACCCATGCCCGGCCCGCTACAAGGCATACGCGTTTTTGATTTTACCCGGGTCCTAGCGGGCCCATCTTGCACACAAATGCTCGCAGACTTAGGTGCCGACGTAATCAAGATAGAGCGCCCCGGTTCTGGCGATGACACCCGCAAATTTGCACCACCTTACATAAAAAAGACTGATGGTACTAACACAAGCGAAAGCGCCTATTTTTGTGCCGCCAACCGAAACAAGCGATCCGTAACATTGGACATTTCAAAGTTGTCAGGACAAAAGCTGGCAAAAAGAATGATCTCGAAGTCTCAGGTCTTAGTCGAAAACTTTAAAACTAATGGCTTGGCGCAATACGGGCTGGGTTACGACGACTTAAAAGATGAATTTCCTAATCTAATTTACTGCTCAATCACTGGCTTTGGACAATTCGGACCCTACGCCTCTCGCCCCGGATACGATGTTTTAATTCAAGCCATGAGCGGCATTATGAGCCTTAACGGTGAGCCTGAGGGCTCACCGATGAAATCCGCTATCCCCGTCGCTGATCTCATGGCGGGTATGTACGCAGGTGTCGCAATTAACGCAGCTCTTCGCCATCAGGCACTAACGGGCGAAGGGCAGCACATTGACATAGGAATGCTCGACGTAATGGTAGCCTTCTCATCCATTCAAGGTATGAATTACCTTACAACTGGTAAAGTACCTCCGCGTTTAGGTAACGCACATCCAAATATTGTTCCTTATCAAGCGTTCAAAACGTCTAATGGAGATATTATTTTAGCGATAGGTAACGATAGTCAATTCAAGCGCTTTTGCGAAGTCGCCGACCGACCAGAACTTGCCGAGGACGTGCGCTTTGCAACCAATAGCGAGCGACTCGCACATCGTGAGGTATTAATTCCACACGTTCAGGCCATTATTGACAAGAAAACAACAGAATTCTGGGTCGAAACGATGGAGGCCAACTCTATTAGTTGCGGGCCTATCAATGATCTTAAACAAGTTTTTGCAGATAACCACATCGTTGCACGTGGCATGAAAATTGATATCGAATACCCCGAGACCGGCTGCGAGAAAATAACGTTAATTAATAGCCCAATCAAAATGAGCAGGACTCCAACGGAAACAAACCGACCACCGCCCACATTGGGACAGCATACAGAGGAGGTGCTTCGTGAATTAGCAGATGTCAATTCGGAAGACATACTGGCCTTACAAGCAGAAAATGTTATTTGAGTGCTCTCTTTGGGTTCTTTTGGGAAGTAATGTCTTTAAGTAATGCTTTGGCTATTATTTGAGCGCCAGCAGGGTTATAATGTCCATCGAACAAAAAAGTATGCTCGCCGCGCTTAGTCGTTCTCAAAACCTCAAAGCGATTGACACATTTTAAATTTAGGTTTTCACAAAACGGAGTTGCCACAAACCCTAAATAGTCTCTCGCAGGAAAAGCAGTTCCACCTCTGGAGTACGAAACATATAATTCATCAACAAAAAATAAACGGCTTGGAAGAAGCTGAACCCACAACTCAGCTCCACGGTGTCCAATAATTTCACTTAATGCGGCGATCACTGAGAAATTATTTTTAAACGAGTTAGGGTTTACCTTTTTCTGAAAAGCATTTGGGTCACGAAACCTGTAATATAGTAACTTCATTTTAAACAAAGCTGCTCGAAACGCCGCAGAGGTAAAGATCATTGTGTCCAAAAAAATTTTAAAGTTATCAAACGAAGGGACGAAAATACCGTAGTCTCTGTATACCTGATATCGCCAGGTAGGTATATTTAGATATGTCGCTGGTTGGGTGATCTGCGTCTTTAATTTCTTTATTTTAGAGTTTTCTGGAACATCTTCGGAGCTCTCCACGTTAGTTATTTGTTTAAAATCCTTGTTTCCACTCAAAGAATTCTCTATGCGCGCTTTTTCAATAACGCTACTGACAAAATCTTCGCTCGCATAAAACGTGGCTAAGTCATTCCAAGTCATAGAGAGAATGACTATGTCCCCTTTTACCACAATATCTGCAACTTGGCGGTATCCACGCTCCCAATATTGATCAACTTGCGTGCCGGGTACTGCGAGATTGTATATAGCGGTGGCCTCGCCACTATCATTTAGTTCACATTGTAATTTGTTCGCCCAAGTATCCGCGTCTGATAAGCCCCAACCAAAAGTTTGACTATCGCCAATTAAAAATACTCGACGAGCGCTTTTCTCTGTATCCTTACGACACGGGACCCACCGATCTCCCATATCAGTGATCCGTACGCGTGAACCAGAGAAATCTATGCGGTTGTCAAACACTCCCTCGAACCCCGGGTAGCCCGACCAAAACCCCCGTGAGTCAAACACAAAGGCCCGAGGGTTCAGAGCATAGGGTTTTGGCATATCATAAATAAGCCGCGCCGCTACCTCTATAATTATGCAGCCAATAAATACAGAAAACAGTAAAAGAATTAAATTTTTCAAGCCAATACCTGTCCGCCGCTGAATGAAACTATCCAAACCCATCTAAAAACAGACAAAATTTAAAACAAAAGTAATTTCTGACGCGATGTCAAAGATTTCTGATTGGATTAGTTGTAATTGGCTCAGTTTAGGCGCAAATTCTATTATCGCAACGGCACGCTGGGAACGGGCCTAAACTCAGGTTACTAGGGAGGGAATGATGGAGACACAAGCTGCCGTCGCTTTTAGAGCCGGAGAACCACTAAGTATTGAAACTGTTCATTTAGAAGGGCCGCGCACGGGCGAAGTGTTAATCGAAGTTAAAGCTACTGGTATCTGCCACACGGATGAATTTACGCGCTCTGGTGACGATCCGGAAGGCGTCTTTCCTGCGATCCTAGGACATGAGGGAGCAGGGGTAGTTGTTGAGACGGGCCCAAATGTAACCTCGGTAGTTCCAGGCGATCACGTGATCCCACTTTATACCCCGGAGTGCCGTCAATGTAGTTACTGCACATCAGGTCGCACTAACTTGTGTCAAGCTATTCGGGAAACGCAGGGTCAAGGTTTGATGCCTGACGGCTCGTCGCGCTTCTCACTCAACGGAGAGAAAATCCACCATTATATGGGGTGCTCAACATTTTCAAATTACACAGTGTTGCCGGAGATCGCCCTAGCAAAGGTCCGTCCAGATGCACCGTTCGATAAAATTTGCTACATTGGCTGCGGCGTCACTACCGGAGTTGGCGCAGTGATCTACACGGCGAAGGTTCAACCCGGCGATAATGTCATAGTGTTCGGCTTGGGTGGCATCGGGCTCAATGTTATTCAAGGAGCGCGACTCGTCGGAGCAGATAAAATCATCGGTGTTGATCTTAATAACAGCCGTAAATCAATAGCTGAAAAATTTGGGATGACAGACTTTGTTAATCCTAAAGAGGTGGAGGAAGATTTAGTACCCTATCTTGTAGACCTTACCAACGGAGGTGCAGACCATTCCTTTGAGTGCATCGGCAACACAACAACTATGCGTCAGGCACTGGAATGCTGCCACAAAGGTTGGGGGGAAAGTACTATTATCGGTGTAGCGGGAGCTGGCCAAGAAATATCTACACGCCCATTCCAATTGGTGACAGGTCGCGTCTGGCGTGGTACGGCGTTTGGCGGAGCCAAGGGTCGCACCGACGTGCCAAAGATCGTTGACTGGTATATGGACGGCAAGATCAATATTGACGATTTAATTACACACACCCTGCCACTGGCAGAGATCAACAATGCATTCGATCTAATGCACACGGGCGAGAGCATAAGATCCGTGGTGGTTTACTAGTCCTCATGCCATTTACTACAGTCAGCGAACAAAAGATATATGGTGGAACACAGGGCGTTTATCGCCATACCTCCCGAGAGACATCTTGCGAGATGGAATTGAGCGTATTTATGCCCTTGAAAGACACCAATGATCGAGTTCCGGTAGTTTATTACCTCTCTGGATTAACCTGTACACAAGAAAATGTGACGACAAAGAGCGGTTTTCAACGCTTCGCCGCCCAGCATAAAATAGCCGTTGTTTGCCCAGATACTAGTCCGCGTGGTGCGGGTTACAGCGGCGAAGATGACTCTTATGATTTTGGTTCGGGTGCGGGGTTTTATGTCGACGCTACTGTAGCCCCTTGGTCTGGGATGTACCGTATGTATAGTTACGTGACGAGCGAACTTCCCATATTAATTGCGAGCCACTTCCCCATAGATAACGAACGGGCCGGCATCTTCGGTCATTCAATGGGTGGTCACGGCGCGTTAACGATCGCTTTGAAAAATCCTTCCCATTATAAAACCGTATCTGCATTCGCTCCAATTGTTGCCCCCATGCAGTGTCCGTGGGGTAAAAAAGCGCTTACCGGATACTTGGGACCTGACCAACAAACATGGATACACTATGATGCCACAGAACTCGTAAATTTGGGTAAAAAAGTACATGGGAAAATCCTTATTGACCAAGGTAGTGCTGATACTTTTCTCAAAGAACAGTTAAAACCGGACCTGTTTGTTGAAGCTTGTCGTGCAAGTGGGCAGCCGGTGGAACTGCGTATACATGACGGCTATGACCACAGCTATTATCTTATGGCAACATTCATGGAAGACCATATTCGACATCATGCACTGGCTTTGAATTTCTAAGAAGGCATGGCCCGCTCGAAAATCATTATTGACCCGCGCAGTTGATTGAACCCATGCCATTTTTTAATGCAGTACGTAAAATAAATATCTTCTCCCTGTCTGGGCCAGCGTGCCGGTCAAATCCCGTTTTGTGAATAATAGTTGGGGCGAGGTTTCAAAATCAGTCTTAAAATGCTTTTAATGCCTGATCTATACCAACCAACCGTGGTTTTAAAAATCCAGTTATAGTCACATCTGAACCTACCATCACGTCTTGTCTCGCTGAGGCACAAACCCCTCTCAACATGTTTTTTCAATAAGCGTTCATTACAGGTACCAAGCGATCTCAACAACTCCCTGGATACAACCCAGCCCCGCCTCCATTTTAATTTACTGCTAGTTTTCTAACTCCTCCCGTCCCGCCCTTGTGCTTGCCGATGAAAATATCTGGGTAACTTTTTTAAGAATAACCCGATAAGTCAAATGCAACACGCCAACAAAATAAGTGCCAATTACCAAAAATCATCAGCGAGGCAAACGAGCTTTGAACAATATATATTTCTTGAACCGGCACACAGCTTTGCAAGAACTACAATAATTTTTTTATGTCTGATATAGAATATTAACGATAATTATCTAAAACTGGCCCCAATTTTGCTCGTTGAGTATTACACTCCGCAAAACGCAGGATTAGGGTTAATTTTTGCGAATTATTAAGTCATATATCAAAAATTCTGACTAATTTTTTAACATATTGAATTAAATCAAAGATTAAGGTGACAAAAACACAGGGGGGATCTGGTGTTATGAAAATTAATTTAAACTCTATTTCAATACCGTTGCTTGGCGTAGGGTTGCTGCTGATAGCGCCCGATCCAGCCTCAGCAACAGATACACTGGATGCAGCCAATACGGCATGGATTTTAACATCAACCGCTCTGGTACTATTTATGACTCTGCCCGGCCTCGCTTTATTTTATGCCGGCCTGGTTCAAGCCAAAAATGTACTGTCTGTTATGATGCACTGCTTCACAATCGCGTGCATGGCATCAGTGTTATGGTTGGTTCTGCTATATAGCTTGGCATTTGATAACGGTGGCGCCATGAATGCTATTATTGGCGGACTGGGAAAGGTATTCATGAACGGTATAGGATTTGAGTCTCTTACTGGTGACATTCCAGAATCCGTGTTTTTTATGTTTCAGATGACGTTCGCTATTATCACTCCAGCACTTATGGTCGGTGCTTATGTTGAACGCATGCGCTTTTCAGCGGTGATAGTTTTCTCAACTCTTTGGCTAATTTTTATCTACGCACCTGTTTGCCATTGGGTATGGGGAGGTGGATGGCTGGCAAGCATGGGAGTCATGGATTTTGCCGGGGGTCTCGTCGTTCATGCAACGGCTGGAACTTCCGTTCTTATAGTTGTAAAAACTCTTGGTAATCGAAACGGCTTCCCAACAAATCTCCAGCCACCACATAGTCCCGGCCTAACAATGATCGGCGCAGCGATGCTGTGGGTTGGCTGGTTCGGTTTTAACGCAGGTAGTGCCCTTTCTGCAGATGGTAATGCAGGTATGGCAATGACCGTGACGCACATTTCTGCGGCTACTGCATCGCTGACCTGGGTTGTTATTGAATGGAAAACATTCGGCAAGCCATCCCTGATTGGCATTGTAACGGGAATGGTCGCGGGACTAGCTACAATCACGCCTGCTTCCGGATTCGTTGGCCCTATCGGAGGATTTTGTATCGGCCTGGCTGGGGGTATTGTCTGCTATTATGCTGTAAGCATTGTTAAAAATACCTTTTATATCGATGACTCTCTCGATGTTTTTGCCGTCCATGGTATCGGGGGAATTATAGGCACCTTGCTCGCAGCCATATTTGGCGTCGCGATTTTTGGCGGTGTTGGCCTTCCCGAAGGGACTACAATTTTAGGACAATTAGGCGTCCAAGCCACAGGCGCGGTCGCTATTGTCATTTGGTCAGCTTTTGCAAGTTACATTATCTTAAAATTTACTTCCTCACTCACAACGCTTCGCGCCAGCGATGATGAAATCACGGAGGGGATGGATCTCGCCTACCACGGTGAGAAAGATTATAATTTCTAAAATTTATTATGTGCATTTAAGACAGGAGGGCCCCCACTTTTGTGGAGGCCCTCCCGGAAATTCAATCAAAAAATATTGTCAAACGACGTCACAAAGCCCTCCATCTACATTCAACGCTGCTCCTGAAATATAGCTCCCTTGGTCAGATGCTAAAAAACAGGCTGCATTTGCAAATTCTTCAGCAGTTCCCAACCTGCCCATAGGCAATGTTGCACCAATTTCAGAATAGAAGTCCTCCAAACTGCGATTATTATTCTCCAACTCGTGTCGACGAACCCATTGCTCACTCTCTATGCGCCCAACCAGCAACGCATTGACCAATACATTGTCCGACACAAACTCTTTTGCCATTACTTTAGTCAACGCCATTCCCGCAGCTCGGGTCACTGATGTAGGGGCACCCTCAGCCGGCGGCACCTTAGCACCCGTATTCAAAATGTTGATCACTCGCCCCCATTTTCGCTTCCGCATTTGAGGTAAAGCTAAGCGACAGAGTCGAATTGCAGCAAAAAGTTTTAAATCAATATCGGCTTGCCATACCTTATCTTCAATATCTACAAATGGACCCCGTTGCGAAGACCCCGCGTTATTGACCAGTATATCAATACGTCCCATGACTGAAGTCGTATTAACAAATACGGCCTTACACCCGTCCGCCGTGGATACGTCGCCAACTATAGAATGCGCTTTTCCCCCCACTGACTCAATCATGGCCTTTGCATCCTCAAGATTTTTTTCTCGTCGAGCAACCAAAGTTACCTCCGCTCCAGCACTCACGAACCGTTTGGCCATTGCAAGTCCAAGTCCAACGCTGCCACCTGTAATCACAGCCTTTCGGCCATTCATAGTTAAGTCCATCTTAGTTCCTTTCAAAAACCGAATTAAGAAAAATCAAAAATTCAAAAATCAAATTTGTCAAATTACCAATGAGTATGACAGCGACGACCATAATTGTAAGTGAACAATGCCCTATCTCATCGAATGATCAGTAATCACGGAATCTTATCTCTTTAATTAAGACACTTACCTTTTAAATTTTTATTATAATGGTTACATTGGCGAGTGGTGATTACTGACCAAAAAAGTGATTAAAGCCTTGAGATATGTCATCTCGAAAACGAGAGTTTGTCAGTAAATTTTTTGCTTTCTGAGGACCATTCGTATACGCTTAAAATTATGGTTTACATCTGATGAAGACACAAAATCGTCTTACTATTATCTCTCTTATAGGGACCATTTGTATCTTTCCACTGCAAATACACGCGGGATCTCAAATTTGGACCATCGGCAAGTTAGAAATAAGTAACGCATGGATACGGTCGACACCACCTAATGCGAAAAACGGTGTTGGGTACTTGACCATCTCAAACCACGGTGAGCCTGATCAACTTATTCGAGCTGAGACAGCCGTCTCAAAAACCACGGAATTACACGCACACACTTTTGACGGCGACGTAATGCGCATGCGTCAGATTCCATTTATCAATATTCCTATGGATGGCAACGCAGATCTCAAGCCCGGTGGCTTCCATTTAATGTTTTCAGACCTCAAGCAAAATCTCAACACTGGAGATACAGTCCAAGTTACCCTGTATTTTTCTAAAAAAGGCATCATTACCATTAAAATGCCAGTTTTAAAGGACAAGAAAATGACACACAGTCAATACCATAAACACTGACTTTTTTTAGTATTTATGTGATCTCCCCAACCAGATTAAGATTGACGACTATTAGTGTCGTTCGTCTGGCTCCCTCCGGCTTCTGAGAGATAAGTATGGAAATCGAGAAGATTCAAAAAACTAAAATTAGAAAATGCCAAGGGTAGCCCTTTAGACCCGACAGTAAAGCTGTTCAAACAAGCTGATTAGATAATTTCTATACACTCAAGGATCTATTTCCCGCAGACAATTGAGCCTGAGATCGGGTGTGCGTTGGTTCGCTCCTGAAAAATCGGGCCTTACGTCTCTGTTCATAATCGAAATGCTAGTCTATGTGGAATAGATCGGTTTTTATTAATCCAGACAGATCTCAAATTAATTATTATCTTTGATGTTTTGTATTTAAGAACATAAGATAAAAAATCCCGCTGGGTATTGGTTATCGAAGCGAATGTTCCAATAAACCCAATCTACGGCTTAGAGGAGAGAACGATCTCTACCTAGCTACATGGCTTCACCAAATGGTATTTGAAGAATAACGGGATATAAGCCAAAGTTGAGTTTTTAAGGGGCATTGGGAGCTAAACTTGTTAAGGGACTGGCAAAAGCCGCTATTGGAATCACGGAAACAGGTTCAACTATGCTCACTCATGGCCTGAGGATAGTATGAGATATTTTGGATGCCCAGACAGTTTTTTGCGAATAAAAAACGCTGTGGCAGATAACTGAAACCCCGAAAATATTCAACAAATCGCTTTTTTTAATACAGCAGACCTGCGGACGCGCAACATAATTTTACTAAAAATCAATTTAAAAGACTATTATTCAAAACCTATGTCATTAGTTCTGCCCAGCCTCCATATACCGCTTGTAAATCTTCTAGTAAACAATGGCTGATCCGCGTTCGAAAAAATAGTCAACCCCCATCAAGTCCGAGCACTCATCCCGAAATTAAAGCTCCCGAGTGCTTGAGGAATTTTGGAGGTTGATCAAAAAAAATATGCAAGGGTATTTCCTCTCTTGCCCTCAATAACGGTCACTCATTCGTGGCATCGATTATTTACATCTCTATTTTTCCTGACATCGTTTTCGCAGAAATTTCTTCAACCACCAACCAAAAAAATATGCAGTTATGATCTACCGCTACGGCGGCTAACGTCGTAATAACTCGCCCGCAAAATTGAGAAATATATGGAACCTCAAAAGAGAGAAATTGTCTGACAGACCGGACTCAACTATTGAGTAATGGCGGGTCCTACGGGCCCTTCCTCTCTTGCCAACTATACAGACTGAGAGTTTTGTTTATGATCATCACCAACATCAATAGCGCAGCTACGCTTGGTTCTGACCTTATATAATTCCTCTCGCCCGAAGGTCTGCAATCGCATCTGCATCGAATTTTAATTCCGATAATATATCATCCGTGTGCTCTCCACTCTCTGGGGTAGGCATCCCAGTTTTTGGCTTATAACGACTAAAATTTATCGCTTGCCCAACCAAATTCATTTCTCCCAATACTGGGTGACGAACAGGATGCTGCATATTAACGTGTTCAACTTGTGGATCACTAAACACCTCATCAATACTATAGATCGGCCCACATGGGACACCGGCTTCAGTCATTACATCAATCCACTCTGCCGAGCTCTTGGTAACTGTGTACTCCTCAATCTGCGCATTGACCGAATTTCGGTTCTCAGATCGAGCCCTCCCAGTCGCATAATTCGGATGATCATGCATATCCGGTGCGTCCAAGACGTCACAAAGTCTATCCCACATAACATCGCCAGCTGCCGCAATATTTATGTGTCCATCCTTCGTTTTAAAGACACCGGTCGGGATTGACGTTGGATGATTATTCCCAGCCTGAGGCGCTACGTCACCAGCGATCAACCACCTGGCAGCCTGAAAGTCCAGCATGGCAATCATGGCTTCCAATAGCGAAGTATGTACCCACTGCCCCTCTCCCGATACTTCCCGCTCAAGCAATCCAATCAATATAGCGATAGTCGTGTAGTTACCTGCTGTTAGATCAGCTATCGGTATACCAACACGAACAGGTCCCTGTCCGGGCAGACCAGTTACCGACATTAACCCACCCATACCCTGAGCGATTTGATCGAAGCCCGGGTGTTGAGCATATGGCCCACCCTGGCCGAACCCAGAAATACTGGCTAAAATGATCTTAGGATTAATAGCTTTCAAACTCCTATAATCGATCCCCAATCGGCCTTTTACATCTGGACGATAGTTCTCAACTACGACATCTGCATCAACTAGTAACTTCTTAAAGATTTCAACACCCTCTTCCTCCTTCAAATTGAGACTGAGGCTACGTTTGTTGCGATGAATATTCTGATAGTCGGGACCATTACGCGCACCCCCCATACCACGGGACTTGTCTACTGCGGTGGGCGCCTCAATTTTTATAACGTTCGCGCCCCAATCTGCCAGATGTCGCACTGCCGTGGGCCCTGAACGGACACGCGTGAGGTCAAGAATGGTAAAACGGCTCAAAGGACCATTGTAATTGGACATAAATTCCCCCCAATAAATTACAGAGATAAAATTACCATACCTTCAAATATCTGCCAACGAAGGCACATCAGGTTCAACCATGTACAACGATAAAGGGTTTTACTGAGGCAAATAAATATACGCAATTGGCGCATTTAAATCCCACATAAATTCGCGATGCGACATTATTGGCGTTTGATGACCAATACCGACCACGGTATCAATGATGGACTAGGGTATACTGGCTTCTTTTTATTTTTTGGCTTTTTTTGATACGATACCCGTTGTGAGTATTTTGATACTCTGCAAAATTTGAGATGGAACAAGGCTTCGAACGGAGGCAGCAAAGTGGAAAAAGGACATAATTTTCTCACCGGTGGTCAGGTATTAATTGACTCTCTGGTCATTAATGACGCGAACATGGCGTTTTGCGTTCCCGGAGAGAGTTATCTGAGCGCATTAAATGCCCTATATAATGTGCCAAGTATACAACTAATTACCTGCCGACATGAGGGTGGAGCGGCCATGATGGCCGAGGCCTTCGGTAAACTAACCGGCAAACCCGGACTGTGCTTTGTAACTCGAGGGCCGGGTGCTACTAATGCATCAAGTGGCGTGCACGTGGCGTTTCAGGATTCAACGCCTTTTATTCTTTTCGTCGGTCAAGTAAGCCGCACTATGAGAGACCGCGAAGCCTTTCAGGAGATTGATTATCGTCACATGTTTGGTTCAATGGCCAAATGGGTCGCAGAAATTGATTACGCGGAGCGTATTCCCGAGTATATCAACCGCGCCTACCATACGGCGATGGCTGGCAGGCCCGGGCCAGTTGTGTTGTCCATACCCGAGGACATGCTGGACGATCAGGCCCCCGTACCTGCACTAAGCCCAGCACACCGTATTCAACCAGCCCCGCACACCCATGAAATAGAAGAGTTACGATCACGTTTCTTAAAGGCCAAGAGCCCGATGATTCTTCTCGGCGGAAATTTTTGGTCGCAAACCGCAGTCGACAATGTTCAAGTTTTTGCAGAAGTTAACCATCTTCCTGTTGCATGCGCTTTTCGATGTCAGCACCTATTTAACAATGAACACCCAAACTACGCCGGCGATGTTGGTATCGGAATCAACCCAAAATTAGCAGAGCGAATTTCAAAGACAGATCTCCTTGTCGCTATCGGAACCCGATTAGGTGAGATCACTACATCTGGCTACTCTCTTTTGCGCGCACCCATTCCTGAGCAAGACCTTGTGCACATCTATCCAGGCGCGGAAGAATTGGGTCGCGTTTACCGCCCAGTATTAGCAATCAATTCAGGAATGACTACCTTTGCCCAAAACCTTAGGGAAATGGGGTCCATAAAACCCTCGTGGGCAGAGAGCGCTCAGCAAGCACATGCTGACTACCGAATGTGGAGCGAACCTACAAAAGTACCGGGTGGTGTCAATCTTGGAATTATTGTGCATATGCTGAGAGAAGCAATGGAAGACGATGCGGTTGTTACAAATGGTGCGGGAAATTTCGCGAGTTTTTTACACCGCTTCTACCGCTACCGCAATTTCAACACTCAGTTAGCACCGACGTCCGGATCTATGGGGTATGGGGTGCCAGCCGGAATCGTTGCAAAAAGTATATATCCAAACCGCTGCGTCGTAACGTTGGCCGGCGATGGTGATTTCTTGATGACTGGCCAGGAATTAGCAACAGCCATCCATCACGGCATCAACGTTATAATACTGATCGTGAATAACGGGATGTATGGCACTATCCGCATGCATCAAGAAAAGAGCTTTCCTGGCCGCACCATAGGCACGACTCTCTCTAACCCAAATTTTCAACTTCTTGCCTCAGCATACGGAGCCCATGGAGAGTTAGTCACATTAACTGAAGACTTTCCCGCTGCTTTTCAGCGAGCAAAAAACTGCGGCAAGCCTGCTCTCATAGAACTCAGAGTAGACCCTGAGGCTATTACACCATCCACGTCACTCTCAGAATTTCGTGCCAGTGAGTAGTTAGTTTAAGAAATCTACACAAATTATTGCGTTAAACCCTTCTTATCACAAAAAATATATGATCATAGGTGAACGCGCCATATAATCTCTCAATGTTAGGTCCGATACCTATGCATCACAGATATCCCGGCTATTGCCCAAATATGACATGGTTGAAGTATAGTTTGAGTGCAAAAAAAATATGATTTAATCGGCCTAAGACACTCCTGCATTGCCATCGAAGCAAGATCAGGTCCAGCTATCATTTGAAGCTTATCTGCAGCGGGTCAGTCGCGAGGATTCCAACGTTTATAGCGTTACAGATAGGGTAAAGCCTTAGTCTCATAACATTATACACCTGCAAAATCGAATACAGTGATCATTTGTGGAACAGTATGATATCTGCTCCTCATTACTGTAGTTTTAAAAACTATATAGAGCTTCTTTCAAATACCTGAGCAAATAATCGTTTAATAGGACTAGATTTATCTTTATGAAAACAATACGCATTAAAACTGAAATCTGGATTAAGGCACATCTTCGTGTTTGCGATAGAAACCTCTTGCCAGCTGTTATAAGGCGACGGGGAGACCCGGATGCGGGTTCGATCTTAATCAAGTTAGATCGCTTAGATGGCACCTGCGTCATTCTTACCCGATGCCAAACCGTTGATGGTGAGCAAGCTTGGGTCAAAGCATTTGGCGAACTAACCTCATTAGATATAGATGGTGAAGCGTACATCGCAAAACAGATTGCCCTCGACCCAGATATCTGGTTACTTGAAATAGAGGACCCTAACGCAAAGTATGAAATAGACGGGGTTCTTATCTGATGATCTCGGATTTGTTCTTATATGAAGTATCGGTAGGTTTTTTCGAGGACGCGGAAAAGGCGCAACCATTTCGTAATCGCTTCCAGCCTATATGTCCCAATACAAATTCGATCAGACTTTATCTATCCGTAAACAGATAAAAACTGCTAATCTCAATTGCACAAAGGAGCATGATACTCCAATACTTGTGCAACAAGTTGGGCCCGCAACGAGGAAACACTTGATCTAGCATCTTCATTAAAATTAAAACGCATTTGTAGGAGCCTAATGAGCTAGCGGTTCAATTACTATTCCGTGCGATGAATTAGATGGTAACCAAAGCTCGTTTCTACAGGGCCAGAAACTTCGCCAACTTTCAGAGCAAAAGCGGCTTTTTCAAACTCCGGAACCATAGCCCCTTTTCCAAATGATCCCAAATCACCCCCGCTTGCACCGGACGGACAATCGGAGTTTACAACGGCAAGATCGGCAAAATCTGCACCGTCTTCAATTTCTATCTTAAGATCTTCGATTTCTTTAAGGGCGGCTTCCTTCCCCTGCTTATCTATCGAGCGAAGAATATGGGCGGCGCTAATTTGATCTGACATGAACTCTCTCCAAACAAAGTCGTTTAACGGGTAATCGAGCGTTTCGCAGGAAATTCTTAGATCATGAGCTACAGACACATTCAAGACCCCCTCTTTTAAGCGACTAGCCGCTATGCTAATAAGTTGTCTCTAAATCCTTAATCAAGATGTGATCCGATGACATGGGAAAAGAAAGAGTATGAATAATCACATACAGCTGGAGATCACAGAGACACAGCCTTTCGCAGGCGGAATTGCCTTTGGTGAGACAGGGTCATATGAACGGATCAAAGGCATAGCGCATTATTCAGTAGACCCTACCGCGCCCGCGCAGGCGGGGATTACAGATCTGCACAACGCGTTTCAAAATTCAGATGGGCTTGTAGAATTTAGTGCCGATTTCATGATCCTTCGCCCTGTAAATGCCTCTCAAAGTAATCGGCGAATTTTTTATGATTGGGGAAATCGAGGTAACATTAGATCTTTACAATTTTTTAATGACGCCATCGGTTCGAACGACCCGATTAAACCCAAGCATGCCGGTAACGGTTTCCTATTTCGGCGAGGCTATACGATCGTATTTTCTGCTTGGCAAGGCGACTTGCTTGCTGGCGACGGACGCTTTTTGCTGAAACTACCGTTAGCGATGGAAGATGGTCACTCAATCACCGGTCAAGTTCGCTCAGAGTTCATACTTGAGCATGAGGGCATTACCTCGCAACCCTTATCAGGGTGGTCCAATACACGGAGCTACCCGACTATATCTCTGGATACATCGAAAGCTATTTTGACCCGACGCCCCTACGCAACGGCCCCTCGTGAAGTTATCCCACCAGATCATTGGATGTTTGCTCGTAACGAGGGCGGTGCGGGGTTAGATGGGGTTTCAAAGCAAACCGCTATTGTGCCATCTAATAGTAACATCTACCTACCCGGTAGCTTTGAACCCGGATACATTTATGAATTAATATATACCGCCCGAGACCCATTAATTCTCGGATTGGGCCACGTCGCCGTTCGGGATCTAATCAGCTTTTTAAAATACGGCAAAAAAGATAGCGCCGGGACCACCAACCCAGTCGCACGGGCTGGCGGGATAGAAAAGGCTTACGGTTGGGGTCGCTCACAAACGGGCCGTGCTATCCGCGATTTCATATATAATGGCTATAACACTGACTCAGAAGGACGTCAGGTTTTTGATGGTGTACTCCCGCATGTCTCAGGAGGGGGACTAATGTGGATGAACCATCGTTTCGCAAATGTAGTATCCCCAGCAGGTCAAGAACATGAAGTTCGGGATAATTGCGCAGACCGCTTTCCATTTGCCTACGCGGAGACCACAGATCATCTAACGGGTCGGTGCGACTCAATATTAAGGCATCCAGATACTGATCCCCTCATAATGCATACTCAGACTGCCACTGAGTACTGGCAGCGCCGAGGATCACTAATTCATACCGATACCGAGGGTAATGATCTCGCTTTACCGGATAATGTGCGGATTTACATTTGGGGCAGCTCCGAGCATTACGCTGACCCAATGTTAAAAAAACCATCGAAAGGTCCGTGTCAAAATTTTCCTAATGTTGTTCGCACCTCTATGTTCTTCCGGGCTACGCTTGATAACTTAGATAGTTGGGCTACCAACGGCATAAAACCGCCTGAGAGCCGTTACCCAAAACGCGCAGATGGCACACTACTCACTGCCGCGGAATGGCGAGTGCAGTTTCCGGCTATTCCGGGTGTCATGCTAACTCGGGGACCGGCTGACTTACCGCTTTTTGACTTTGGACCAGAATTTGATAACGGTTTTTTACAAGAGCCGCCAGTCCTGGTCAACGCGATGGGATATCCCACTCAAGTACCCGCGGTTGATGAAGATGGAAACGACAAAGGCTGCCTGCTCGCCCCAATGGTAATGGCCCCACTAGCGACATATACAGGTTGGAACTTGCGTGCGCGCGGCCAAGGCCACGGTGCAAAGTACAAATTTTCAGGTTCCACAATACCGTTTCCAGAGACAGATTTTGAGCGCAACATTACGGGGGATCCCCGATCCTCCATTGAAGCTCGTTACGGAAACAAGGAGGGGTATGTCGCGGCAATCAGAGAGGCCGCCAAACATCTCATCGAGGAACGCTACATGCTGACTGAGGATTTAGAACGATGCGTTGATTATGCCCAAGATTGGGACCGTGACCGTCACCAGCTCACATTGCTGTAGAGATAGCGCAAGAATCACTTTTACTTTAAATATCTGGCACCTGACCTTGCGCGGAGCGTTTAATCATCAATATTCTTTGACGGCGATGCAAGAATGCATTAGTCCAAATATAGCCACCCCACGCTCCAATAACGGCCCAAGGAAGGCAGCCAACCAGCATCGGCGCACCATATAGATTAAATAGATTACTCAGCTGCTGCCCCAAAGCAGAGATTCCATCCGAATCAACATTCATTGCTGCCGTAAGTTCCTCACCAAACGTGGTGTAGCCGGGCAAAGCATTGCTCTCGCCCATTATTACCCTTCCTGTGACTAGAAAAGCATAGTAAAGCGGAACAAAAGTAAACACATTTGAGAGCCAAACCCACGCCAAGCTAGCGATTAGATTAAATCTCCAACGTGGCGCTATCGCCCTTATTATAGCCCAAATTCCTATTACGATAGGAATTTGTATACCAACAGTGGGCGTCAACCCGAAACCGATACCTATTGCAACACCACGAGCCGTGAACTCCGGACTATGGCGAGCACGAAGCATCGGCATTATTACACGCAAGCGCATCATGCGCCAAAAACGCTTACTTATCGTGTCTCGTCGATCTTCCGTTTGCATTCTTTTACCGTTAGTATGATTTTTAAAGTTCGTAAACTTGTTAATTGGTATAGTATGGTAATGGTCTCCAAGAGAAGGTTTGTACAAGAAATATAGTCGTTTCTCAATTACCTCAGATTAGCACCGACGAAAATTTGTTATCGCACCGGAGATATCGGTTACCAAAATAAATTGCGTATTAATCAAATAACGGGGTTTGCCGGATACCCCTCAATTGCTTATTCTGCTCGTAATTGACGATTAAGTGGATCTTTAATGAATAGCCAAAATATTGCCTTTGCCGCGTCGGATCAGCCAGAGGCCCAAAGCGCGTTGAGACGTCTAACCAAACGTTACGGGAATTGCATTCCAGAAGAAGCAGATGTGGTTGTAGCTCTCGGGGGCGATGGCTTTGTCTTACATATGCTACACGAGCATATGGCCCTAGGCACGCCAATTTATGGCATGAATAGAGGCTCTGTAGGATTCATGATGAACCCTTACGAAGAGGACACCCTGACTGAGCGTTTAAACCGCGCACAAGGCGCAAAATTATACCCATTACGAATGACGGCAACCACAGATTACGGGGAGACGCATGAGGCTCTCGCTATTAACGAGGTAGCTTTACTCCGCCAAGCTCGCCACACAGCTAAAATAAAAATTTTAGTAGACGGTGTGCAAAGAATGGAAGAGATGATCTGCGACGGGGTATTAGTTGCAACGCCAGCCGGATCTACGGCTTATAATTTATCAGCTGCTGGCCCTATTATTCCGTTGAGTGGCGAAGTACTAGCATTAACTCCAATCAGCGCATTTAGGCCAAGACGTTGGCGTGGTGCCCTTTTACCATCCACAGCTACTGTTGAATTTCACATTGGCGATGCGGAATTCCGATGTGTGAGCGCTACTGCTGATTTTCATGAAGTACGCAGTATACGCCGTGTAACGGTCTCTGAGGATCGCAGCATCGCGTTAACTTTACTCTTTGATCCAGAGCATAACCTCGAAGAACGTATAATAAAGGAGCAGTTCGAGCCTTGAGGCGGGCAAATACCGATCAATCCAACTTAGCCAGTAGCGAAGAACCGGGAAATAATTTAGGACGAACGCTAATGTTCCAACGTCGTATGTCACTCACGCGCTGGTTTATGTTAATTGGAATGAGCTTAACGATCGGCACCCTCGGGGGATTAGTGTTCCACTGGCTGACTATGCCCTTAGCGTGGATGATCGGGGCTATGGTATTTACAACAGTGGCCGCGCTCATGGGTGCGCCAGTACGTGGCTCTCGTCGCTTAAGAAGCTTTATGGTTCCAGTATTGGGTATAATGCTTGGTAGCGCTTTCACACCTGAGACTTTAGGGCAAGTTGATCTTTGGGTCCCTAGCATATTGGTCATGTTAATTTTTGTTGCTGTAGTCATTGGTTGTGTTGGAGCTTTTCTGTACAAAATTATGGATTTTGGGCCGGTGTCAGCTTATTTTTCTGCAACACCCGGTGGCTTGGCGACAATGGCTATCATCGGTACAGACTGGGGAGGGGATGAGCGGCGCATAGGGTTGGTCCACTCGGTCCGCATTTTGCTCACGGTTCTAATAATTCCTCTCTACTTTAGGATTTTTGAGGGCTACATCCCTGGCGGGTTGGAGTCTCTCGGTAGCCTCACAAACCTTCAAATCCGAGATGGATTGATATTAATTGCATGTGCCCTTGGATTCCCATTGTTCAAATTTTTGAATTTCCCATCAGCGCAGATTTTAGGTCCGATGGTGTTAAGTGCGATAGTCCACTTGATGGGTATAACAGAGGCAAAACCCCCCGTAGAATTGGTTAATTTAGCTCAGTTAGTCATCGGAACTGGCATTGGCGCTCGCTTCGCCGGCGTTTCAATTTTTCGACTTTTCAAGGTCATGATGGCCGCAGCCGCTAGTACAATATTTATGGTCGCTCTGGCTGCAGCCTGCGCGAGTGGCTTAAGTCATCTGACCGGTTTACCCTTTCATGCTATATGGCTTGCTTTCGCACCCGGCGGTGTAGCAGAAATGACTTTAATTAGCCTTTCTATGGGAATTGACGTAGCATTCGTCTCCACCCACCACGTAATCCGTGTAACCTTCATGGTTATAGCGGCGCCTTACGTGTTTTTGATACTGCAAAAGTATTGGAGCATATCCGAGGACCAAACCAAACACGGACTTTAGTCATGTGTAATTAATTTGCTAAATGTTTTTAATCACAGATGATCCGCCCCCACAGCGTGGGTCACCGATTTGAAACCGTCACGCAAGAGTAGAGTTGCAAGATCATCTTTAATTCGCCTCACTAATTGAGGGCCACCATAAAGTAAGGCCGAGTATAATTGCACCAAATGCGCGCCAGCCCGTATTTTTGTGTAAGCGTCTGCGCCCGATGTGACACCACCTACACCGATAATAGGGATCTTTCCTCCAACTAAACGGTAAAAATCGTAAAGAACTGACGTGGACAGTTGCATCAAGGGGGCACCGCTCAAACCACCTATTTCATCTCGTTTTTTTCCGATCAAGTTTAACGGACGTTGCGTAGTCGTATTGGTTGCAATTAATCCATCAACACCAATTTCCAAGGCGACATCCGCAATATCCGATTTATCCTCATCGGTCAGATCTGGAGAGACCTTGAGAAGAACTGGCGGCTTGCTATCGAGATCAAGCTCATTTAATTGTTTAAAGACTTTTGATAGTATTAGACGTAAAGGCTGTTTCCCTTGTAGTTCCCGTAAACCCGGTGTGTTCGGCGACGATACGTTAACCACAAGATAATCCGCCACCGGGCCCAATTCACGTACACCAGCCAAATAATCATCAACCGCACTAGGGCTATCCTTATTTTTACCTAAATTAACGCCCACACAACCACCCTCTTTTTTATGACGCGATTCAAGTTGTTGGCGAGCCGCGCCCAAGCCTGAATTATTAAAACCCATCCGATTAATCACACCATGATCTGCCTTTAAACGAAAGAGGCGCGGGGTTGGGTTCCCCTGTTGTGGCCTTGGCGTAACCGATCCAATTTCTGTAAATCCAAAACCAAGCCTCAACACGGCATCTGGCACCTCCGCATCTTTGTCAAATCCTGCGGCAAGCCCTATGGGATTGGGGAACTTTTTGCCCCACAAAGACACAGCTAAAATATCCGGGTCTGGAACTCGATCAAAGCCGGCTAAGCCCCATTTCAAAGCCCAAATTGCTAGGCTATGAGCGGTCTCTGGATTCAAGCGAAAAATAAGTGGCTGTAATGTCGAGTAAAGATCAATCACCATTTATATACTCAGGGAATTGGTGTACCCCGTCCGCATTTAGGGGTAATGGATCTACTCGCTCAACTGCGTTTAATGGCAAATTCCCGTATACATGGGGAAATAATTCCCCGCCTCGAGCAAGCTCCCATTTTATAAGTTTATTGAGTTTTTCTGGATCAACGCTAAGTAGCACAAGCCCCCCTTGCCCAGCCCTATGCTTCGCGGCACTAGATCGAATTTGCGACTTGGTAGAAAAATGTATAAAACCATCGGCTTGGTCTTGGGAGGAACCCGAGTACTCACCTTTTATTTGTGCTAGGGCCCATTCCTCCGAACTACACATATGGAATACTCGATTTTTCTTCATAGAGCTTACTCTAACCTACAATAGTCATTGTACTCACTTGCTATTCTTGCCACTTAAATTCTCCGAGCCTCCCAACTGTTAATTCCCCGGATTGGTCAAGCTCGATAACATTACAAAAACTTAGTTCACGATGGATCCCTCGTTGCTCAATTGGGGTCATTTCAACTTAGTTATTATGAGATGGAGTGTCAGCATTTTCAGAACCAAAATTAAGCAAGTAACCACTCTTGCCTCTAATACGTTTACCCTCGAATAGTCCTTTAGCGATAAATTATTGTTCCTAATTTTTTAAGACACCATTCAAGATAGTTGGCTTTTGGGCCTATGTGTACACCATGCCCTCCGCTACGAAATAGAGAATTCCATACCATCATTATCATTCGTCCCGACCGATGTAGTAGCTCCGTTTTTTGACTCTGGGTTGGTCTTGATGCTGGCGACAAATTACTATTAAAACACTCTCCATCGTCCTCCCGCAGATCACTCTAGGCAACTTTACGATTCAGGATAATCTCAGAAGTGCCTCGCCCAAGTGAGCTGAAAAAGCCTGCCCCAGCGGTAAAAGTTGCATGCCCAACACCCGATAACATGCTTCGTTCTAGTCCTTGATCTGACATAATCTGTTCTAAATGATTTTTTCGGGCATCTTCTCGTGTTAATTTAGACATCAACACGTCGCCTGAAAATTGATTGCCACTGTGAATGATAAATAAAATTTTAGAGGCAGGCGGCGCGTTCCAAGAATACCTATCAGTGCACATGTGCCACTCACCTTTATTAGTTAGGGCCATTATAGCTATATTTAGTACAGGCAGATCAAGAAGTGTTTTCCCACAATTTTCCCTTTGCTTTTGTTCTTCATTTTCACTGATGTTTTGTTCCATCTTGTTCTTCTTTGTTATTGTTTTGTATATACGGAAAGGCTGCGAAGCCCTCTAAAATACTAGGCTAAGTATAAATAGCTTTCTTCCCATAGCTTAACACTGAACAATGGCAATTCAAATGAATAAGACTACCTTTAAGTTTGATTTGTAGTTTCACAACTCAGATATAGCCTCGATTAAAACGTAAAAACTTAGTTGAGCTTTTTAGATATGATAACTTAATTGTGTAACCACTTTAATACATAAGCACGTAAGCGCAGGTATTAAAAAAGTGTTATCTGCTGAACCAACGGTGTGATAATATAACTCTTATTGCAGATATTAATGGCTACAGCTTTTATTACAGGATAGTAGGCCCCCATTCTCCAACAATCGAGCAATCACTAATTCAATAAGCTTTCCACTAAAGCTCACGCCATCCACTTCACATCCAAAAAGAGAGCCACTTTAATTTACCGTATAAATAGACTATTTCGTTTCCGCAACCAAAAGGGCATGGGATCCTCCACCGCCGCGCGCAATATCAGTTGCAACTTTGGGACTAAGCATACACACAGTTTTAATAAGCGAAACGCCGATGATATTTTAGAGCGCACTTAATAATTTGGTGCCTACAATCTGGTTCGGTATTCCACCCTTAAAACGGCCAATGATCCTTTTACAAGCATCGATTTAAAAATCGAGAAACGGATTATCATCGCTAAAGCAACAGACCGCATTATGGACATTGCGAAATCCCCTTACGCCCCCATTTTTTTTATCAGGTTGCATCCAGATTTCCCGGGAAAAAGCGAATTCTTCCATAAGTGGCAAAGAAAATTCAATTGGGTTGAAAATTGACACGTTAGGGTCGATCCAAGCTGCTATGACGTATCCCTCCGATAGCGCATCACGAATTGCAAGCAAACACGCCAAATCTGTAATGACAGGCAGTCGTCCGCCCGCACGTTCACGGTATCAAGAAGGCGTCATTGCAAGTAAGTCATCGCCAAGATAGTGGTATTCTCAATCATTTCTTTTTCCCCAATCATGTACACTTAACAAACTTGTGTGATCCAAGCGGGCACATTATCAGCCTGGTAACTCTGTATTATACCTCGTTTCATTACCGTTATGGCATAATAGTCAGTTCTTGTTTCGTAACGTGACCAATAGCAAATCTGTTTTTGATAATAGCTGAAAGACCGAACCAGTGCCTTTGTTCAGAATTCGTACCACCCCATTTTTAGTGTCAGGAGGAGCCGACCAACGCAAATCGTCTATTTCGCGTATTTCTAAAAGTGTTTCTTTTCCTGATTTTTCGTCTTGGCTATGCCAACGCATTACACGGTTTGGGCGCTTAGGCGCACCAATTAGGGCGGTCCAAGTCTCTGGCATTTCGGTTGGTGGCCCATATAAATTTTTGAAATGTTCACTTATCGCCCACACTTCTCCAGATGGAAAAAGTGCATGAATTTGAACTGCATTCCCCTCAACATATTGCACAATTCCCCTCGTTCCGCGGTAAATTGACGACTTTACATCAAATGCAGTTGCAATATCTTTCGGCCAAGAAATTGTTTCAATACAGAATTGTGTTTGCCATCGCTTTTTTTCAATACAAACAGTGTCTGACTTCGGTCTCACGGAGACATTTTTCCCTAACTTATGATCCAATCCAAAGTTAAACGAGACATTCCTTAATGCGACCGACGCGTTAAGTGAAGTTTTAATCTCAGCCGGATTTTTAATTGTGATACCAAGAGCTGGGGCTTTTACCCTGCGATTTACGGGTGGGAGCGTTGCCAGATCATCTGTCCGTATAATATTTGGCATCATGTCAGCTGATTTTGATTTGAAATCATGGTTTGCCGCTTCAACCTTCGAGATGATATCAGCCACAGGAGTTTTGTCCTCTGAAACCGAAGTAAGCTTTGCATTCGCTATGATCTCAAGTTTTCTTGCCGTATCAGATGCGGCGCTTGGCCTTACCTTAATCTTTTTATTAGCTGATTTCATGTCCAGATCCAACGATGAGATCGTTGGTTGTGGTTGAGCGGTTCCAACAATTTTAATGTTTGGAGTTTCCATTTGTGTTGGGTCTCCTGTGGGTTGCCAAAACGGCTCCGGCTGGACCTCCGGACCCAATCGGCCCAAACCAAAAGACTTTAATTTATTCTTCGAAATTTCTTGGCTAGAACTATCAGGTACTCCCGAAGCTCTCTTTGCGGGCGGAATCGGCAGGTTCATAGACTTCTTATCAAAACTCCCCTCGCCGAGCGTCGCCGCAGTTGACGCCTTTACTTTGTTAGCTATAGGGTCGATCGCATTTGTAGCGATTTGAGCATTCGGTTTGTCGGCGGGTGAGACCGAATTGAGAATTGCTTGCTCGGCCGTGTTTTTAGATGTTTTCTTTGTGTCAACAATACCGGTAACCCAATCGATAAATCCGAGTGACTTTTTATTGTCTGCTGCAGGATTCATAATTGAACTTACGCTTGGGCCTCTTGAGGAGATCTCAGCGGCCACGATAGTATTAACATCTGGCATTATAGCTTGAATCCCATTTCCCGATGTCTTCCAAATATTTTTAACTTGTGATAATTTGATATGACTTGGTGCTAACTCAACTACTAACTCTCGTACTTGAGGTGCAACCGGCACCGCAACTATGACAGGGTTCTCCCTCGATTGAGTTGAAAAAGCTGCGGTTTTGAGCGGTGACTTGCCTTTATGAGACTGTTGGGATCGATTTGCCACGGGTTGACTACCTGTCCTGCCAAGGGAGATTCCCTCAGAAAACGTCTGAGATTCCGGGTTGCTAGGAGATTCAGGTGAAGCTTGAATTAATTTCAACCGAACTACATCGAGAGATGTGTCCACATCGCTAATTTCTGGCTCTCTGGAAGCAGGGGAAAATGTTTCAAGCGCGCGCTCAGCCAATGTAGGTATTGATCGAGGAGTGTATTCTGTCCCTCTGTCATCACTCCGCTGATCAGGCATTTTAGGCTCTGGCGGCTCAATACTTGTTGTTGAGCTCTTGGAGTAATTTAACCTTTGAAAGGGTGGGGGCGTTGACGCGGAAGTCGGTAGCGCGGCTCCCACAACAGGAAGAATATTGTTCTCGGATACCTCGGTTTTTGGTAAGTCCAAAAAATTACTTAGTACTGGATTTGAGTGACTATCCCGGTCCTTGGATTTACTCTGCCTAGCAATCTCATTTGCCTCGCTCTCTCGTATGTCGGGAACCTCCCAGCTATCTTGAAGAACGGGCTTCACCTCAGCGATAATTAGAGACGCCCGCCTTGCCGAATCGTGCGGAACTGAGTGATAACCTCCGTCTAACTCTTGATTGACTGCCTGGGTTTTTATTGATTTGAATTCGGTCACAGCCCGATCGGCTGGCAATGATCTCACGTGCTCTTGCGTTTCAATTTTTTCTTCTACAATCTCACTGACACGTTCGTCAGATTTTGAATAATTTAAAATATTCTCGCGTTTAAATGACGGACTCAGGATCTGCGATGGTGGCGGTGTAGCGAGAAAAGAAGAAATAACTTTGGTGCTGTTGATGGGTTCTATGCCAACCTGCAAACTTGTTTCGGCGGTAACTGATGCCTTTCTCGTTCTTTTCGCCAAGGCTTTTGGCTCAGCCCCAAGACTACCAGCGCGCTCCGTTTCGACTAGCTCGTCTGATGATGGCGTGAAAATTTTCACAATACGTTCAACCATAGATGGCTTCGAACGCTCTTCATCTCGAAAAGTTCTAGCATTTTTCTCGTTATCAGCTGCCTCAGGTTTGGACACGCTAACTAAGCCTGAATATTCGACTGAGCTAGTCACTGCTTCAACAGACAAGGGCTCTGAGGCTATGGATGGCTGCAGCACTTTTTTCCCAGAAAGCTGCGGTCCAACTTGCAAAATCGGGTTATCCCTAGAAACTTGACCCACATAAGTGTCTGACGCAGCATATGGCACTGGCAAGGCTGTTCCATGTACCCCATTGGGAGCCCTCTGTTCTGACGATGGCACTTGCATGCCCGTCATCCGAGAAACCAAGGACGGCATGGAGCGTGCCGTGGGTTCCTCTGCTCCGTCAAGGTTCTCCGTCTGGTCTTTGCGTAAGTTAGGCGATTCAACAATTGATATTACTTCTGCGAGAGAGGCTGGCTCCTCATACCGTGCTTCCAATTCAGTGGTAAAGGGCTCAATGGATTTAGGAACAGACTTCACATTTTCTAAGGGTGGGTCAACTGACTGGAAAAACGTGCTCAAACCTTGAAATAATGATCTTTTATCAAGAACCTCCCGTACCTTTTCCTGCCCATCCGGTACTTGTGTATCCGCAGACGCCAATCCTTCCGTTGCGGTGGTTGATGCAATTTTTATATTAACTAACTCTTTTGTAGCCTCAAAATCCTGTACCTTGTCCGCGGTCTGATTTTCTTTGCTCGCGTCAGTCTCAGTTGATTTAACAGGGCTTGGTCCAGGTTCTGGTTTTTTCTCAGACGTTTTTATTATATTCAAAAAGCTCGCAATCTTACCCATAAATGGATTTGAATTTGAAACTTGATTAGTGGACTTTACGTTGGTTTCTTGATTGACTGGGGTCACCGGTGAATAAACCGAGGGAATTGATGGCTGCGGTTGCGCAGTTCCAATGATCTTAAGTTTTGGCGCAGTAGCGTTGACTGCCTTTCCAGACGGCTTCCAGAGACCCTCTGCCAGCGGTTTCAAATCTTCCTGTCCCGGGATGCGCTCCGCTAACTTTATCGCAGCTACAGACGGCTGGCGCGCTTTGGTAATATCTCCTTCTTTTGTTGTGGGGACTTCCTTGAATTTTAAAAAACCTTTAAATTTTTCAAGAATTTTTCTTTGATCCAAACCTGTCACGGATTCGAATACACCCACTGGCTTTTGGGTGACTTTAATAGAGGGGTTCTGATCATTTGGCGCTAAATCAGATTTCATATTATCAGGCACCTGACCATCTCCAATGTTCGATAATACTCGATCTTCATCTAACTGCTGGCTAGGCCTGGCTGAGCGAGGAGGACCTAGAGATTTTGATCGCTCTACACGATTTTCAGATTTATCGATAATATCAGGAAATTCAAAACCCTGATTAATTGGGTCGGTTTGTTGTTTAGCCCTATCACGAACCTTTTCGCTAACCTGGCTATTCGCGGACATTATATCTTTGATTTGAGCTTGAATAGATGGTTGTGGTCGCACAGTTCCGATGATCTGAATTTTTGGGGTCACGTTTTTGGGGGCTATAACTGATGGCTGCCACATCGTCTCAGCAATTGGTGCACGCTTTGTCTCGGCACTAACAGCGGGAGATGACTGCGACAAAAGGGGCTTTTGACTAGTGCCGACCTTCGACGCTTTAACAATGGTAACAGGTACCGATTGAACGGGCGGCACTGAAACTTTTAGGTCACTCAAACTTGGGCTCTGCAATCCACTGGGGGACTGATTTTGCATTTGTTTTACTGAAAGCAAATAATGTGCGACGCCATAATGCCCTTTGTCCACGGCCAAATCGACAGGCCGGATGCCAAATTCATTGACCGCATCCAGATCAGCGCCACCGACAACGCTTGCTTTAACGCCATCTATATCGTCTGACCATACGGCGTCAAACAACCGCTTTGTTGCCAATGACAACCCACCATCCGCCCCGGCAAGTTGAGGGACAAAAACTGCAAGTCCGACGGCTAAAACTAGAGCCACGCGGACACTTATACCCATAATATCTTCCTTTTTATTCGCACGAACGGCAATTTTAATGATCCTAACAATATCTATCGAGAATAATCAAAGCTTCGGATCGTCACAATCTCGCAGATTTGTTATTTTTTCGTCAATATTTGTTCAATTTAATTTGAGCGTACCAAAGCCTTGCACGTTTTGAGCAGGTGGAACAGGGTCTAGTTTTATTATTCTTAACGAGCCGATACTGTTGAGTTCAAATGCGGTCGCGAATTGCAGAATGAGGAGGTATCCTCCCGTATTTAATCCCAAAAACAAACCAGTTGCCTAATAATAGTTTTAAAAGGGTAATAACTGAGCATACTTAATGTCACAAGGATAGGCCCAGCTTATACAAGAATATGTGGATTTTTTCCAATCATGACTGTGGCTTTACGCGAGTTAACCCTAACAAAAAATTTTGTTCACACTTATCAAAGTTTTCTTCCCTATCATATCCCCTCGGTTGTGGATATGCGGCACACGGGATAAAAGTGGTAATATTTTGATTTACGCTTTAGTTTTTAGTTATAACCCAACTGTCCTATCTTTCTTCGGCCCCACGCGATGAAAAAAAATGTAATTATTGAAAAGCAAAGTGCGGTAACCAATAACAAGGTTCCATTATTGTTTCAGCCAATCTCTATCCGGGGGGTTGAGCTTCCCAATCGAGTAGTCGTGGCACCAATGTGCCAATATCACTCCGATGACGGAGAACCAACCGACTGGCAGATCATGCATCTTGGCCGTTTGGCGGCCGGTGGTGCCGGTTTAGTTTTTGGTGAGGAAACGGCTGTAGAACGACGAGGAAGAAAAACCTATGCGTGCGCAGGGCTGTATAAAAAGAAACATGTAAAAGCGTACCTCAGATTAACAAACCTTATACGTGAACAGGGCGCAGTCCCTGCAATTCAATTGGGTCACGCTGGTCGAAAAGCCTCATGTCACACTGCGACTGAGAGCTGGAGACCATTAATAGATCAGGATAGCCAGACCGGGTACCCGCCGTGGCAGGGACTTGCTCCAAGCGCACTCAACCAATTACCCCGGCATTTTTTACCAAAAGAAATGGATCGTGATGACATCAAAACCGTAATCGAGGCATTTCGCGTAGCGACTCATCGAAGTCTGGATGCGGGATACGATGTGATTGAAATACATGGTGCACACGGATATCTCATCCATCAATTTCTATCTCCGGTCAGCAACCATCGAAAGGATTCTTACGGTGGCGATTTAGCAGGCCGCATGCGGTTTGCGTTAGAAGTTGCAGAGGTCGTTCGCAGTGCCTGCCCCGACCGGCCTGTATTTTATAGAATCTCAGCAGTAGATGGTGAGGGTGGAATTTGGTCTCTGCCCGATTCTATCAGCTTGTCCCAAGAGTTGAAGAGCCGTCATATTGACCTAATTGATGTATCCTCTGGCGGCATTAGCGGCGGCAGTACAATGCCCCCAGTTCCTAGGATCCCCGGTTACCAAGTGGGGTTTTGCGAGCGTATTAAGCGAGACGCAGATGTGATGACTATTGCGGTAGGGGGTATAACGAAAGCACAGCAAGCGGAGGATATACTGCGCGCCTCTAAAGCCGACCTCATTGCGCTGGCTCGTGAACTACTTTGGAACGCTGATTGGCCCGTTCACGCCGCCCATGAACTTGGGATTAAGGATCCTTTTTTCATGATTCCAAACGAATATGCCTTCAGGCTTCGTCAACGCGAAGAGCAAAAGACAATACCGATTAACCAAGGTGGCGACAAGACCAATGCAGCCATGCGCTTCCTCCTCGGAGACAACCACAGCTCAAACTTAATCAAATTAAAAAACACATGAACCCCAAAATCGCAATTGTTGGTTCTGGCGCCCTTGGCGGGCACGTTGGAGCTTACCTTGCTCGCGCAGGAACAGATGTTACGTTGATCGACCCATGGCCAGAACACGTTGAGCGCATGCGCTCCAGTGGGCTTACACTGCAAGGGCAAACTGAACCAGAGTGCTTCACGCAAAACGTGACCACACTGCATATTACAGAGCTTCAGAAAATTGCAAACACAAGGAATTTTGATTTCGCATTCATCAGCGTAAAGTCTTATGATACCATTTGGGCAACTGAAATGATTCGTGCATATCTAACTTCGACGGGGTTCATAGTCTCGCTTCAAAACGGCATGAATGAAGAGCGCATCGCTGCAGTTGTGGGTTGGGGAAAAGTGCTCGGTTGTATCGCTTCAACCATCTCTGTTGAATTGGATGGACCCGGACACATTAAGCGGAATATTAAACTTGGCGGTGCCCAGCACATGATTTTTCGCATTGGTGAGCCACATGGACGTTTCTCACAACGGGCCTGCATGGTTGCCGAATTACTTTCTTTGGTCGATAGCGCCAGTGTTACCACAAATTTGTGGGGTGAACGTTGGTCAAAGCTTGTTGTCAACTGCATGCGAAACCCCATCGCAGCTGCCACTGGTCGTGGAGGAAACGCCAATGACTCCGACGATTACACTCGTAAACTAAGCCTGCGTATCGCTGCCGAAGCTATTACTGTAGGATGGGCCCATGGATTTGAGTTGGAAAATATATATGGAATGTCCCCAGAAGATGTAGTCCGTGCCGTCGATGGCGACTCTGATGCGATGGATCGTGTTGAGTCACATTTATTCGAAAACATGAAACGGCGTTCAAACCAACAACGCCCTTCCATGGGCCAGGACATCGAGAAAAGCAGACGTACAGAGATCGATTTTTTAAATGGTTTAGTTGTCGAAAAAGCTGCCGAAGTGAATATCGATGCATCGGCAAACATTGGTATCATTAAGGCGGTCAAACGAGTTGAGCGTGGCGAATGTAGTCCGAGTGTAAAAAATGTACACGGTTTTTAATGTTAATCGCAAAATTCTAAAACCGTATCCAAAGCATCAAGCCTAATCAAGGTGCGATTATTATAGACCAAAATATTACAGTCAAGAAAATCAAGGTGATTGATATACGAGCGGTTCATGGCTGAGAAAGAGATACCGCCGAACATTGACAATTGCTGACCAAAAGGCGACGCTAATTTTTTATAGCGTTCAGCGTACTTAACAGAGCTCATTATTGAGAGCTGTCCGCCTTTAAACTTGATCACTCCATTTACAGCTCCTATACCGAGCAATTGAGCAAACTTTTCGCACTGCCCGCCCGGCGGATCGGCGACAACAATTATCTCTGGAATGCTTCGAACCCCATTGGCATGTCCTTGCCACTCAGGTCGCCACACAAATTCAGGGGTTCGATGTTCACAGAAATATACGCGACCAGCGGGAAACACATCAGGACGAACAGTCACCGTGCGGAACCGCACCTGATGCTCCACGCCGCCAAGTTCGATAGGTCGTGAAAAAGAGAGCGGCGGATCACCTGCCATATCAAGAATTTTTAAGTGCGTATAAATTTTATCGACGTTATCAGTTTTAAAAACTAAACCATTTAAACCTACGGGTGCCTTCAAAATATCTCGTCGATTTGTAATCTCACCAACTGGTAAGCCAATGAGTTCGAGATAGTTTGTTCCAAAAATCATCAGATGATTGATTGACCCTAACGAATGCCTTCCCTTTGGTGTGAGAACAAAGCCTAAGGTCTTAAAACGGCGAGCTGCTTCATCCATGCCAAACTTTACATTAATGACCACGTGATCAAGTTGCATCTCACAAGCGTTCATTATTAAAGTCATCACAACCATTACTGAAACGGCTGCGAGACTGTCTCAATTCACCCCTACAGCCCACTTGCCAGACCGATTCATCCATAAAGAAATAATTAAGCACGGTCGCCACCACGTCGACCAATAACCACATCACGGTGGACCCATACCCCCATTAATAATCCAAACCCAATTAACAGGGTCATCATCGCCGTGCCCCCGTAAGATATTAAGGGCAAAGGCACACCAACCACAGGGATTAACCCCATAACCATGGCTATATTTATGAAGACGTAGAGGAAGAACGTTACCGTTACACCCATCCCGACTAACCGACCAAAATGACTATGGGAACGCATTGCAATAGCAAACCCATAGACAAGAAGTAAAATGTAAAGGCTTATTAACCCGAGGGCCCCAATCATTCCAAATTCCTCAGCCAACATCGTAAAAATAAAATCAGTTTGCATCTCAGGAAGAAATCTAAGGTGGCCCTGAGTCCCCTGCATAAACCCTCTTCCAGATACCCCTCCAGACCCAAGCGCTATCTTCGACTGAATGATATGGTAACCGGCCCCCAGCGGATCCGACTCTGGATTCAAAAAGGTCATGATCCGTCTCTTTTGATAACTGTGAAGAAATTGCCAACTTACAGGCATTAAAGCCAAGCCAAGAACTGCGAGCGCCCCAAACTTCCATAAGCGCACACCCGCAACAAAAAATAACCCCCCACTTGCCATAACTAGCATTATAGCAGTTCCTAGGTCTGGTTGCCGCAATATTAGCACTGTGGGTATCCCTACCATTACAAGTGGAATTAATAACCGTGTTGGACGATCAATATCTTCCATGCCCATACCGTGGAAATATCTAGCCAAGGCAAGTACTAGAGTGATTTTCATTATTTCGGATGGCTGCAAATTAAAATAACCAAGGTCGAGCCACCTTTGCGCCCCCATACCAATGAAACCCATAACCTCAACAAGGATAAGTAAAATTAAGCTAAAACCATAGAATAAATAAGCAAACTTTAGCCATATGCGAATATCCACGAGCGCGATACAGAGCATGACCCCGATCCCAACTCCCAAACGGGCTAGATGGCGACTGGCCCAGGGTTGAAAGTTACCGTTCGCTGCCGAGAACAGCATCGCTACACCGATGAATGCCACAGCAATGACCAGTAGTACAAAGATCCAGCGGATATGTATTAGCTTTTGTAGTAGAGTAAAACTTGGAGGGTTAAGACTATCTTCTCTCATCCCTAATTATCCCGCTTTTTTTGAATAGTCTCCAGACTGCCGACGACTCGTGCAACAGTTGATTGGGAGGAGCGACGCCTCTGTGCTTCGAGCAAAATATCACGTGCAATAGGTGCAGCTGTTTTTGACCCACTGCCGCCATGTTCGACTACAACGGACACCGCATACCGCGGGTTTTCCATGGGCGCATAACCAACGAAAATTGCGTGATCCCGCTCTTTCCATGGTAGATCTTGATTTTTGACAACCCCCTGTTCACGCTCCGACTTCGATATGCGACGCACTTGGACGGTACCCGTCTTACCACCCATTTTCCACTCTGGTTCCTCGATGCGAGATCCTCGCGCAGTTCCGGTCGGTGAATTGACAACGTCACCCATGGCAGCCCGCACTATGTCGAGATGGCGCGTTGGAATTCCTAAACTCTTGAATTTTTGTTCATTCTCTGAGTCGCCACTCTTTAACCCAGAAACATCCCGAGTTAATCGCGGGGTCACTGCAAAGCCACCATTAACCATCCTAGCCGTCATGACCGATAACTGCAGGGGTGTGGCTAATAAATAGCCTTGCCCAATTCCCGTGATTACCGTTTCACCTTTTTGCCAAGCTGCCTCATAGGCCTGACGCTTCCACTTTGGTGTCGGCACCAGGCCCGCCAGTTCGCCCGGCAAATCAATCCCTAAAGGCGAACCAAGGCCAAATCTTTTAGCCATAGACGCAATTCTCTCAATACCAGTTCTTTTTGCTATTTCATAGAAATAAACATCACATGACTGAGAGATTGCGTCATTGGCATTGACAAATCCATGACCATGTTTACTCCAACAATGGAACCGCGCGTCCCCCAGGTTTATGAAGCTATTACAAAAAAATTGAGTACTTGTATTTACTACTCCTCTCTCCAGTGCTGCCAACAAAACAATCATTTTAAAAGTAGAGCCGGGCGCGTAACGACCAGCAATTGCTTTGTTTATGAGTGGAGCGCGCGGATTATTAATAAGTGCCTGCCAATCCGCCACTTTTAAACCTTGATTAAACGCATTAGGGTCGAAGGCTGGACTTGATGCCATAGCCAACACCTCACCGGAATGAACATCAATAGCAACGGCAGCTGCACTCTGATTTTTGAGCCGATGATTAACGGTTCTCTGCAAAGCGATATCAATCGTGAGATTGACTTCAGCTCCTGGCTCACCCTCCCGGCGTTCAAGTTCACGAATAACACGCCCGTAGGCATTCACCTCAACTTGCGAACTGCCACTTTTGCCGCGTAATCGTAAATCATGGATTTTTTCTAACCCTGCTTTACCAACCCGGAATCCAGGAAGTTCAAGTAAGGGATCTCCAGTTTGCTCGGCCGGAGACACAGCCGCTACGTACCCCATTACGTGAGCAAGCTCTTGGCCATGCGGATAACTCCTACTTTGACCAACATCAATCATGATGCCGGGCAGGTCTGGGGAATTTACCTCAATTTGCGCAGCACTTTTCCAACTTAGGTTTTCCCTCACAGTTACTGGAACAAAACTGCGGTTGCGCTTAACATCCCTTAGTATCCTGCGCCTTTCGCCGTCACTTAGAGGTATAACTTGATCGAGCGCATTCATCGTAGCGTGCAGACTCCGTGCGTCCTCTGGGATTAATAGCACCCTATAATTTTGTTGATTGTCAGCTAAAGGAATGCCGAGCCGGTCAACAATCCTTCCTCTCAACGGGGGTAACAGACGCAAATTTATACGATTTTCATCAGCCAGGGTTCTGTATCTGTCTGCCTCGACAACCTGCAAATAATAAAGCCTGCCTGCCAGAATAGATAGTAATAAGGCTTTGCCGCCACCCAAGATAGCAGCCCGACGATTGAAGTGTTTATGGCGCTCGTTGTCGCGAAGCATATCAAACTGGCCGAAGGATTTTAATTTGCCAGATTAAAAATAGACGCGCTAACAACGGGTAAAACCCTGCGCTCAATAAAAATTGATGCAACATCGCGTTTAAGTCTGAGATACCTCCGCCTAGCGCAGAAACCGCCAGCCAAATTAACATCATTGTAAGTGCTGAGAGCAATACGAATCCGAGCCAAACAACAAAAAATGTCCTTCCTGTAAGATACCGTTGTTGAAATATCAAAATTCCATATACCGTAATGTAAACCAACGTAATAACGCCGAGGGGGGTGCCGCAAAAGACGTCCTGTAGCAATCCGATTAGAAACACTGCATAACCCGGCATCAAATCCGGGCGGTAAACCGTCCAATGGTAGATCACCATTAGCGAGAATAAAGGCGCGACACGGGCCCAGCTAGGCATCTGAAATATAATAACACTAAAAAGAATCAATAAGATACCAAAAAAAAATGGCGTCATTTCGCGGCCTAGAGCATCCAAACGATTCCAAATTGTTCGGCGCATACCTTTACCTCAATTATGTCCGTTTACACCGGAGGCTTGGGAGAGATCCTCAATAATTCCGTGAAGACCAAAATTCAATACTCGCACAAACTCAACCCGGTCATGCGTGACAAACGGGAGAATCTCAATTCCCATATCACTCACTGAGGCGACGATACCAATTGGCAAACCGGGGGGGAACGCTCCAGCATGTCCAGACGTGACTACGCGGTCGCCCCTAGCAATTACCGCATCGGTAGGCAGGTGGATCAGCCGCGGGCGATTGGTATTGTTACCTGCCATAATCGCTCTAACTCGCGACGACTCAATAACTATTGGAACCCTTGAGTTTAAATCTGTAATCAATAATATGCGGCCCGACCTTCGTCCTACATTTGCGACCCTACCTAATAATCCATCGCCTGTTACAACAGCCTGTCCCTTAGCCACCCCCGCATTTGTCCCCGCATTCATAATCATCGAGTGAACGAATGCACCACCCGCATCCGCTACTACGCGGCTTGATACAAAGCTAATCGCTGGCTCTGGTTGAAAATTCAACAAGTCTCTTAAAATTCGGTTTTCAGCCTCCAGTTTACGGGCTGCCGCCTCCCACTGCATTAGACGCTCGCGGTCTTTAATCAATGCAATGTTTTGAGCGCGAACTTTCAGTAATGCTTGACCTTGATCAATCCATCGGCTGAGCGTAATTTTTGGCCGAGAGAGAGCGTTTAAAATTGGCACCATTGCATCAGTAACTTGGGAGCGCACGTTGTCTATCGTGGCGACATCAACGCGCCCAAGCACTATTAAGGCGACAGCCGCGAGAATCAGCGCCATAAAGGCAAAGCGATTAGCAAGCGCTTTTACGGGTTGAGCAATACGATTGACAGTTCGTGTGGTATCTTTCAATGGAAACTGTGCCTATTCACCTGTACACTTCCAGCAACTAAAATATGAAATGTATTTTGTATAAAAATATTGTAACCAAAGGCCTGAAGTATAATTACTAATCCTTAGCCAAACTTTAATAAACGTGCTAAATTTCCCGATTCTAAATGAACAATACATTGCAATAGCTTACTGCAATCTTGCAACAAAGATGAAGTAATGGCGGGAACTGCTTACCAATAATATTGCTTTTTAGGTAATTCTGACCGATAAATATGCGGCTAATACATAGAAGTGAGAACGTCTTTCAAACGTTTCATTTCCTCAAGCGCACGTCCAGTTCCTAATACCACACAACTGAGTGGATCGTCAGCGATGGAGACCGGCAAACCAGTCGCATGGCGAAGGACAAAGTCCATGTTACCTAAAAGTGCCCCGCCGCCAGTTAAGACTATTCCCTTGTCAACAATATCCGCTGCAAGTTCAGGAGCAGTGTGTTCCAGCGCGACTTTTACGGCCTCAATAATCGCACCAACGGGCTCAGCTAAGCTCTCAGCTATTTGCCGTTCAGAGATAATCAGTTCCTTTGGAACGCCATTCATTAGATCTCGACCTTTAATCTCCATGGTCTGACCATCAGTGGCTTCGGGAGGACATGCACACCCTATATCTTCTTTTATCCTCGCTGCGCTCCCTTCGCCAACCAGTAGATTATGGTTGCGGCGGATATAAGCGATAATGGCTTCATCCATTTTATCCCCACCTACTCGAACAGAGCGCGAATAAACTATTCCACCAAGGGATAAGACAGCAACTTCCGTTGTACCGCCACCAATATCAACTACCATTGATCCAGTAGGTTCAGTAACTGGTAATCCCGCGCCGATCGCAGCAGCCATCGGCTCTTCAATGAGATAAACTTTTCGTGCCCCCGCATTTTCTGCGGAGTCTTGTATGGCTCGACGCTCAACAGCAGTCGATCCCGACGGCACACATACCACTACAACAGGCGCTGCAAAACTCCTGCGATTGTGAACCTTGCGGATAAAATATTTAATCATCTCTTCAGCAACTTCGAAGTCGGCGATCACCCCGTCCCTCAAAGGGCGTATAGCCCGAATATTTCCCGGCGTACGGCCGAGCATCTGCTTAGCCTCTTCACCAACGGCAAGAACTTGCTTCTTACCTTTTACCTCAGCTATCGCAACAACCGATGGCTCGTTCAGGACAATACCCCTGCCCTTGACGAAGACCAGAGTATTGGCCGTCCCCAAATCGATGGCCATATCAGCCGATAAAAATCCAAAAAGACGCGAAAACATTGAGTCTCACTAACGAAAAATAGTCAATGAATGATTAATATCCAACGATCAGCCTTAGTATACGGGCTTACGACATGTGTTACTAGACAGAAACCGCCACTGGGGCAGTTTTTTCACGTTTCACCATAAGTTTATTCAAAGCGTGCACATAAGCTTTGACAGATGCTACCATTGTGTCTGTGTCAGTGCCTGATCCATTTACAGTTTTTCCGTTTTCCTCGAGGCGAACAGTTACCTCAGCTTGAGCATCGGTACCTTCCGTGACAGCATGCACTTGATAAAGCTGTAAACGAGCTGCATGCGGAAACAATTTCTTGATTCCGTTAAACGCGGCATCCACTGGCCCGTCGCCGGAGGAGTTGCAATTTTTCACTGCCCCATCCACGTCGAGTTTCATGTGTGCTCTCGGGGGCCGATGAACCGTCCCGCATTTTATCTCCAACGATAGCAATTTAACTCGATCATTCGCACTCATGACCACCTCGTCGTCAACCAAGGCAATTATATCTTCGTCATAAACATCCTTTTTTAAATCCGCGAGATCTTTAAAACGGCGAAAGGCGTCTTGCTTGGCATTGCTGCCTAATTCATAACCCAGTTCACTAAGTTTTTCGCTGAATGCATGACGACCGGAATGCTTCCCCAATACCAATTTATTTTTGGCGAGCCCAACTGACTCGGGTGTCATAATTTCATATGTGGACGCATCTTTTAATACGCCATCCTGATGGATACCTGCCTCATGAGCAAAAGCGTTGGCGCCAACGATTGCTTTGTTTGGTTGGACAGCAAACCCAGTTACACCCGAGACAATTCGCGACGCTTTAGTAATATCACGGGTGTTTATATTATTATCATACGGCATCACATCATTGCGCGTCCGCAACGCCATAACAATTTCTTCTAGAGACGCATTGCCTGCCCGCTCGCCAATCCCATTAATCGTGCATTCAACTTGTCGCGCACCGGCGGAAACGGCGGCTAATGAGTTTGCTACCGCCAACCCTAAGTCATTGTGACAGTGAACAGAAACACATGCTTTATCAATATTTGGCACTCTATCCATAATCATTCTGATCAGAGTTGCGTATTCATCGGGCACCGTGTAACCCACCGTATCAGGAATGTTAACAGTTGTAGCTCCCGCCGCAATAGCACTCTCTACGCAGCGACAGAGGAAATCGTGCTCGGTGCGAGTTCCGTCCTCTGCCGACCACTCAACATCATCCGTATATTTCCTAGCCCGATTAACACTATCAATTACCGCCTGATGCACATCTCCCGGATCCATTTGTAATTTAACGCTCATATGAAGAGGGCTTGTCGAAATGAAAGTATGAATGCGCTTTCGCTCAGCAGGTTTCAAAGCTTCGCCAGCACTATCAATATCCGTATTACTAGAGCGCGCTAAACCGCATACTACAGCGTCCTTGATGATCTTAGAGACTTCATTCACAGCTTGAAAATCACCCGAAGACGCAACCGGAAATCCCGATTCGATCACATCTACCCCCATGGTTTCTAGCATCTTTGCGACGCGCAGTTTTTCCTCCAAATTCATAGAGCAACCCGGTGATTGCTCTCCATCACGCAGGGTTGTATCAAAGATGATAACTCGTCTTTGGTTCTGATCTGTTTGAATAGTCATTTGAGCAATCCTTTTGTGAACTTAGTTAGATATCTCGGAGTGATTGAGACTTCCCCCCTGAGCGTGTCTGACCGAAATTGGCATATTTTTGGCCAGAAATCAGCGCTCAGGGGTTACTAAGTCGAAGGAACTGATCTAACCCAACCAGAGAGTAGAGCGATAGTAAAACTCTGCGTAACATCCCACCTTGTGTCAGCATCAAAATGTTACTTTGGCCAATCATAACTGTCGCTCAATCCGTAATGTGTTGGCTGGTCGTAGCCAATATCAAACTAAAAAAACACCGATGCACGTGGTGTTGTCAAGTCGGTTTCACATAATCTCTCTATATTAGGGTTTCAGATTAGTTAAAAACACTCACAGTATTGCTTCAAGGTAGCGGGTGCAAATAACACGGCCATCAGAAGTCTAAACCGATCCAAAGAGGATGGGATCCGTTTGGAACAGCCGCTGAAAAACTAATTTTTTTCCTTGTTAACTAGAGCGTTTTCAGAAATCCATGGCATCATAGCCCGGAGCTTTTCGCCGACCTGTTCGACACCGTGCTCTGCTGCCCGGCGACGTTCTGCTTTAAAGTTTGGCAAGCCAGCTTGATTTTCCAACATCCATTGTTTTACAAATCGGCCGGATTGAATGTCGTCAAGGATATCCTTCATTCGCTCTTTGGTCTCATCCGTAATGACGCGTGGACCAGACATGTAATCCCCGTATTCTGCTGTATTTGAAACTGAATACCGCATATTCGCGATACCACCTTCATAGATCAAGTCAACGATCAACTTTACTTCATGGCAGCATTCAAAATACGCCATTTCAGGTGCATATCCAGCTTCGACCAAGGTTTCATAACCAGCCATGATCATGGCCGACAAACCACCGCACAGCACTGCCTGTTCGCCAAAAAGATCTGTTTCACATTCTTCCTTAAACGTTGTTTCTACAATACCTGCGCGTCCAGCGCCCAATGCCGCTGCATAAGAAATTCCAATTTCTTGGGCATTCTTTGAGGCGTCTTGTGCAACAGCTATCAAGCTCGGGACGCCTGCGCCACGCTGATATTCAGAGCGGACAGTATGACCAGGGCCTTTTGGCGCAATCATAAAGACATCTAGATCTCTCCGTGGCTCAATCAATCCAAAGTGTACGTTTAAACCATGCGCAAACGCTAAAGCTGATCCTGACTTTAAATTATTCACTAGATGCTCACTGTAGAGGGTCGCTTGGCCCTCATCAGGGGTCAAGATCATAAAGATATCAGATGCCTTGGCTGCGTCAGAAGCCTCCATGACCGTAAAGCCATCTGCCTGCGCTTTTTTTGTAGAGCCGGATCCAGGCCGAAGTACCACCACAACATCCTTTACCCCAGAATCCCGAAGATTTAATGCATGTGCATGGCCTTGACTTCCATAACCAGCAATAGCGATTTTTTTATCCTTGATAAGGTTCACATCGGCATCGCGATCATAATAAACTCGCATTTTTTTATCCTTCGTTTAACAATTCTCAATTTGGAGGCGGTTATTCAGCCTACTGGGTCCATGGCATCAGCACCACGCGAAATGGCAGCGATACCGGTACGTGAAACATCGATGAGTCCCAGTGGTTGCATCAATTTGATAAAAGCATCAACTTTGCTAGACTGGCCAACAATCTCGAATACGAACGATTTGTTGGTGCTATCAACAACCCGGGCACGGAAAACATCTGCAATGCGCAGGCTTTCAACTCGTGTCTCCCCGACCCCAGACACTTTAACAAGCGCCAGCTCACGTTCAACACTCTCTCCGTCCATTGTTAAATCGCTCACATCATGCACCGGAACAAGTCGATGCAATTGCGATTTAATTTGTGCGATGATCATAGGCGTTCCAGTCGTCACAATTGTAATTCGGCTAAGTGCATTTTGGTAGTCTGTTTGCGCAACGGTTAAACTCTCAATATTGAAGCCACGCCCCGAAAACAAGCCAATTACACGGGCCAAAACACCCGGTTCATTATCTACCAAGACAGCTATTGTGTGATTTTTTGCCTCACTCGTTGGGACGCTCACCTTTTTACTCCCAGTCAGCCGTCAAAACAGTCCACACGTTATCAGATTTAAGGAGTTTCAAAAAATTTCTGAACGTGTAATCGAAATACTGAGTTATTCACTGCATTATACTAGCACCATACCTTCTTCAGATACTGGCTTTTCTGCCTTATCGTTGGGACCGAGCAGCATTTCATTGTGCGCAGCTCCAGAGGGTATCATGGGAAAACAGTTTTCTGACTGATCCACATGAATGTCGCAGATTACTGCATTATCGGTCTTAATCATCTCATTAATAACTTCATCAACCTCACTCGGCTTTGTCGCCTGCAAGCCTACCATGCCAAATGACTCTGCGAGCTTTTTGAAGTCCGGTAAACTTGACATGTAACTCTCCGAATATCGCCCACCATGCAATAATTCCTGCCATTGACGGACCATACCCATGTAAAAATTATTTAAAATGAATGATTTCACTGGTAAGCGGTATTGCTTGATAGTGGAGAGTTCCTGCATGTTCATCAGGTATGATGCTTCACCTGCTATGTCGATACATAGGGCATCAGGATGCGCTACTTGCACCCCCATAGCAGCGGGCAATCCATAGCCCATGGTGCCTAAACCCCCTGAAGTCATCCATCTATTGGGTTTCTCGAAACCGAAGTATTGCGCTGCCCACATTTGATGCTGCCCTACTTCAGTAGAAATATAGACATCCCGCTCATCTTTTTTTGTCAGTTCGTAGAGGCGTTGTATGGCATACTGGGGCTTAATTATGTCGCCATCTTGCGCGAATTTTAAGCAGTCGACGCTGCGCCATTTTGCTATCTCACTCCACCACCCGTTCAACGCACTTTTATCAGTTTTAGCTTGGGTCGAACGCCAAACCTTGATCATGTCTTCGAGCACGTGACCAACGTCACCGACAATAGGAATGTCAACCTGTACGTTTTTATTAATACTTGAGGGATCAATATCCACGTGGATCTTCAACGCACGCGGTGCAAACGCGTCTAGGCGGCCGGTAACACGGTCATCAAAGCGAGCGCCGATGCAAACCATAACGTCGGCATCATGCATAGCAAGGTTGGCCTCGTAAGTGCCGTGCATCCCCACCATTCCGAGGTATTGCTTTTCTGACGCGGGAAACGCTCCCAATCCCATCAAAGTTAACGTGCATGGAGCACCTGTTAACTTGACGAATTGAGTCAGCAGCTGTGACGCACTTGGACCGGAGTTTACAACACCGCCACCAGCGTAAATAATTGGGCGCTTGGAATTAGCGATAGCTTGAACCGCTGCCTCAATCAGTGCCAAATCGCCCTTAATCCGGGGTTTATAACTTCTAACCTCCACTTTAGACTTTTGCGTATAATCCCCCAATGCCATCAATACGTCTTTAGGGAGATCAATAACAACGGGGCCGGGGCGCCCACTACGTGCCACGTAAAAAGCCTCGTGAACCACACGTGCGAGGTCTTCAACGCTCTTAACTAAATAATTATGCTTTGTACACGGGCGGGTTATTCCCGTGGTATCCGCCTCTTGAAAAGCATCATTGCCAATAAGATGCGTAGGCACCTGACCGGTTAGACATACGATAGGCACACTGTCCATAAGAGCATCGGTCAGGCCCGTAACAGCATTTGTTGCGCCGGGCCCCGACGTAACGAGAACCACGCCCACTTTCCCGGTTGAACGTGAATAACCCTCTGCAGCATGAACGGCGCCACCCTCTTGTCGAACGAGAACATGACGAATCTTAGTTTGTTGAAAAATTGAGTCGTAAATAGGCAACACCGCACCGCCGGGGTAACCAAAAATATCTGTCACCCCTTGCTCGTCGAGCGCCTTGAGCAATATGTCTGAACCACTCATTTTATCTTTAGCCATTATCTCTCTCCCGATAGTACCAAGCACCAGCAACAAATCTCGCGCGCACGCCCACTTGTTTGTTCGCTAAAATATTAGTCTCGAATCTGCTGTAAAAAAACATCAAAGCAACAGCACTAGCTGCCCACCTAACGTGCTTTCCGTTTAGTTTTATTACTTAAACTAAATGTCTCGACAGCAAGCTGCCCGGAACTTAGTCACTGAAGACGAAACGGTCAATAGAAATCCAGGAACTTTCAGAAAGTTTTTTCATATTTTAGATAATTTTATTACGTAATTTTAAATTTATTTATTATTTAATAATATTTTGCAATCAATCTTTTCGAAATAGACACCCCAATTGTCCACGTTTTTATGGAGAATCGCTTAATCTTTGAAAAATTATTTTTTGATTCGAGAGGTGTGCTTAGAGAGCCGAGCATGTAATAAAAATCTCATTCTCCTCGGCTGTCTTAGTTTTTTTGTTTTCGGTGGACCAAGCGAGAAGCCAAGATTGGTTTTATGCAATCAAAGGCTTCCGCGCCAAAATTTGCATGAACGATGTCAGGCTTTATTTGGTTGCGAAACCATGTCATCTGGCGCTTAGCATAATTCCTCGTCACCTGTTTAGCGTCTTTAACTGAATTCTCTAAGTTGCAGTTCCCGTTAAGGTAATTTCGAAAACTAGGAACACCGAGTGCTTTCATCACTGGCATTTCTGGGTCAATTTTCAACCTGTTTAGCGCTGCAACCTCCTCTAGCGCACCCGCTTGTAACATTTCGTCGATCCTATCCTCAATTTTTCTGTAGAGAGCTACTCGATCTGGCATCAAACAAACAATTATGAAGCAGGCATTAAGAGGGCTCAAAGATAAGCTCCCGCTTTGCCACTCATTCAACGAGCGGCCAGTCGCCCGAATGACCTCATAAGCTCTTAGAATGCGATGAGTATCGTTGGGGTTAAGTCTATCAGCAGCATTTTTATCCAATTCCAGCAATCTCTGATAGACTGCTTGTATCCCGTGAAGTTGCAGTAGCGAACGTCCCTCAGAGGCCAGTGCTTCAGGCACACTTGGTATCTGGGCTATCCCCTCCATTAAAACTTTTATGTACAGCCCTGTACCTCCACAAACTACCGGCAAAGTCCCACGGCTATGAATGTCGTAAATTACAGCTTTTGCCATTCGTAACCATTCTCCCGCAGAGCAACGTTTTGACGCAGCCACAACACCATAAAGGTGATGAGGTAATTGCATTTCTTCCTCAGGTTTCGGCCTTGCCGAGAGAATTCTTAGATCCCGATAAACTTGCATACTATCTGCGTTGATAATTTCTCCACCAAAATGGGTTGAAATATTTGTTGCCAGTTGGGATTTCCCGCTCGCCGTCGGACCAGTCACTATAACTATTTTAAGCTCTTTACCGCGATTCATGGCCATTTCTCTAACTATGTTTTGCATACCAGCACATCCTCGTTTAGGGAAATATCATGGATAATGTTTTAACATTGGTCGCAGCCAGCCCGGGTCACTTGCATTTCGGGTTAGTCACGCGGGTAACTCATGCCCTCAATGCCCGAGGGATCAAGTGTGGCACAGCAGATTGGCTCGCTGAAAATTGGGCCGTGGATATTCCGTTACTCGGACAACTTGATATAATCTTGAGCATCGGACGTGAAACATTGAAGGGTATTCCCGTTGATTTACACGCTCAAGGAGTTGAAAATAGGCGTAAAAAATTATTATTTGCGGATATGGATTCAACTATAATTACCTCTGAAACGCTCGATGACCTCTCCCATTACGCTGGTGTGAAAAACCAAGTCTCCGAAATTACTCATCTCGCAATGAGGGGCCAATTAGATTTCGAACAAGCACTTCATGATCGCGTTGCAATGCTCAAAGGCCTCTCAGAATCAAGATTATCCGAGACTTACGAGGGGGTTGAAATTACTCCCGGTGCTATTCCATTAGTCGCGACGATGGCAAGAAACGGGGGCCATTGTGTTCTGATCTCTGGCGGCTTTTCCTATTTTTCCTCGCGCGTCGCAGTCCGGTGTAAATTTCATGAGCACCACGCTAATAAACTTGACCTGAAGAATGGCATACTAACAGGCAAGGTTGAGGGTCGAATTGTCACCAAAGACGTGAAACTAGACACCCTGATTGCAAAAATTAGGGAATTAGATCTGTCCACGACCGATACCGCAGCAGTCGGCGACGGCGCAAATGATCTTCCAATGATTCAGGCGGCTGGATTAGGTGTTGCTTTTCATGGCAAACCTATTGTGGCCGATAATGCGCCTGCAAAGATTGAACATGGCGACTTAAACGCAATGTTATTTTATCAGGGATACCGGCTTGAAGAATTTGTTTTTGATGGTTCGAATGCCACGCCACGGGATCCGACCTCCAACACATTTGCATGAGAGGTTTCTGCCTAAAGCCGTCAGAATGTTTCTGTTCGCCGTGGATATCCAGTGCGAAAAACTGAGTTGCGACAACATTTAATAAGTTCATTTGCACTCAGATCAGCGCGGATTTCTCAGCCGTGGGTTAGTGCGTTTGTATCTGTATATCATCACAAATAAATCGTTTTCCATACAAATATCTTGCGCTATCCCTATCGATGATTTCCACGGTTTCGCCCCAAAGTCTCTTTGCGCCCCCTGCCAGAGATTTGTGATGCCTGAACTTAGAATGAAAATGCCATAATATATTTCGGCCATGAAACGCCGACAAATGCTAATTGGAGCCGCGCTACTGAATGATAATCTTGGGTGTGCTCGTCTCCCTCTCGGCTAAGACGTCGTCGATTTTACCGGCCACTTCTATTGCGATTGCCCTGTAACACTTGGCAAGCTCTCCCAGGGGTTGAGAAATGACAATCGGCGAACCCTTATCTGAGGTAGTGCGGATATCAATATCCAATGGAATTTCACCCAAGAAGTCACAGGCCAAACGGTCCGCTTCCGCCCGCGCACCCCCATGGGAGAAAATTTCTGAACGATGACCGCATTGCGGACAATTAAAGTAACTCATGTTTTCGATTATCCCGAGCACTGGGACATTGACCTTCCTGAACATATTGAGCCCCTTTCGTGCATCCAGAAGTGCGATGTCTTGGGGCGTGGAAACTATAACGGCGCCCGTTAGAGGAACTCTTTGCGCCATAGTTAGTTGTGCATCACCAGTCCCTGGTGGCAAGTCAACGACGAGCACGTCTAATTCTCCCCAATTTACGTCGCGCATCATTTGTTCCAACGCGGATTGGACCATTGGGCCACGCCATATCATAGGAGTGTCGTCTTCGATTAAAAAACCCATCGACATGACCTTTACGCCGTAGTTTTCCATCGCCTCTAAAATCTTACCGTCGTTCGACACTGGTTGTCCCGTGATCCCCATCATCCGGGGCATGGATGGGCCATAAATATCAGCATCCATGAGGCCAACTTTTTTTCCGTTCGCGGAGAGCGCTAAAGCCAGATTAGCCGAGGTAGTTGATTTACCAACACCACCTTTACCAGACGCAACCGCTATTATCGAACGTACCCCCGGCAAAGGGCTTATGGCAGAGGCTTGGTGCTGAGACTGCTGTTGTGCAGCCTGCTGTTGCGAGGGTTGAGTATGGCCGGATGCTTTTTCTGCCGTAAGTACCACCGTAGCTGTTAAAACCCCGGCCATCGCGTAAACAAGTTTTTCGACCTCCTTACGCAGTGGCTCCATCTGCGGGCCATTGGCCGGATCTACTTCTATCGCGAACGCAACGTGGCCATCTTTGACCTGTAAACCGCTCACCATGCCTGCAGAAACAATGCCTTTTTTACTGATTGGGTCGACCACACCCGCAAGTACTTTTAGGACCTGTTCTTTGTTGATATCCGTCATAACCTTGCAAACTCCGCTTGATACACCGATATTCACTCTGGCTAGGCATTGTATATGGTCTGCCTACCTACTAGGAATAAGCGTAAGTTTTTTGTTTTTCAAGCGTAGTGGCATAATTGTCCCTCACTATTTATGAGCGAAAGGACTTCAAATGGCTGGGAAATCACAAGGTGGCGGCCCTTGGGGCAGCGGTGGCGGCGGCGGAAACGGCGGCGGCCCATGGGGCGGCGGCGGCGGGCCATTTGGTGGCGGTGGGCGAGGACCTCAGCCGCCGGACCTCGAAGAGTTGCTCAAACGCAGCCAGGATAAAGTAAAGAGTTTTCTGCCCGGCGCTGGCGGTGCAAAGGGCATTGTGATAATTGCGGTAGCTGTCATCGCTCTCTGGGCCTTCAGTGGTATTTACAGGATCAACCCGGGCGAAGTTGGTGTGCGGATGCTGTTTGGAGAATTTGTGGAACGGACGGGACCTGGTTTGCACATGTGGTTCCCGAGTCCTATTGGTGGGGTCATAAAGTTAGACGTCGAGCGCACCAACACCTTGAATATTGGCTTTCGAGGTACTGGAGCAGGGCGCAGTGCTGGAAGAGACGTTCCTCTGGAGAGTTTGATGCTAACTTCAGACCAAAATATAATTGATATTGACTTCGTGGTTCAATGGCGAATTAAAAATGCTGCAGAGTTCTTATTTAATATCCGCGACCCCCAGCTGACCATTAAACTGGCGGCGGAGAGCTCAATGCGCGAAGTTATTGGCCAAACGTCTCTTGAAGACGCACTTACCGTTAAACGTCAAACAGTGCAGCAAGACGCCAAAGACCTACTGCAGAAGATCCTTGATGACTACAAAACTGGCATTTCCATTGCAGAAATACAACTCTTGAAAGTTGACCCCCCTCAAGAAGTTATTGATGCATTCAATGACGTTCAGCGAGCCAAACAAGACCAAGAGCGATCGGTTAATGAGGCTACAGCTTACAAGAACGACATCGTGCCGCGGGCGAAAGGTGAAGCACAAAAGATGATACAGGCAGCAACTGCATACAAGGAGCAGGTCGTGAAAGAAGCGGACGGTGAAGCTAAACGGTTTCTCTCGGTTTACAAGACCTATTTAGCCGCAAAAGATGTTACGACTCGAAGACTATTTCTCGAACGTATGCAGGATGTCTTTAGTAAGTCTGAGAAAGTGATAATTGACAGGGGACAAGACGGATCTTCCGGAGGAGTGGTGCCGTATCTGCCATTACCTGAACTCAAGAAACGTGCAACAGGACAGTAATTATGAATAAATCAATTTTAGTCATTTCCGGCATCATTCTTGTAATTGGGGCGATTATCGCGGCGAGCGCCCTTTTTACGGTGCATCAAACACAACAGGCCTTAATTTTACAATTTGGTAACCCTGTACGTGTTGTCCAAGCTCCGGGTCTCCATGTGAAGCTGCCATTCGTTCAAAACGCCGAATTTTATGACTCACGAATTTTAGATCTCGATCCCCCTGCACAGGAAATTATATTAGCTGATCAAAAACGGGTGAATGTGGATGCTTTTGCACGATACAAAATTAAAGACCCGCTCGAGTATCGGAAACGCGCTCAGACTGATGCAAATTTTCGAGATGTGTTTGGCTCGCGCCTAAACGCGGCAATCCGGGCAGGCATTGGTAAAATTCTGTTGGGAGACATGCTGACTGAAAAACGTGCGCAAGTTATGTCGAGGATTGCTGAACAGATGAAGGCTTTCGCTCCGGAGTTTGGAGTCGAAGTTGTCGACGTTCGTATTGGTCGTACAGATTTGCCGGAAGCGACTGCTCAGTCAGTTTACAATAGAATGCGTTCAGACCGCGTCGCAAACGCCGCTCAACTGCGAGCTGTCGGTGAGCAGCAGAAACTGCGCATTCAGGCGGAAGCCGATCGTGATCGTACGATCATCATTGCTGAAGCCCAAAGAAGCTCTCAAATTTTACGAGGCGAAGGAGAAGGCGAGCGGAATAGGATTTTAGGGTCGGCTTTTGGCAAAGATCCGGAATTTTTCGATTTTTATCGATCCATGGAAGCTTATGGCGAAGCCTTGGGTGAAGGTACAACAATGGTTCTAAGCCCAGACTCTGAGTTTTTTCGCTTTTTCGGTTCCGGGAACCCAAAATAGGGGTTTGAGGGCGGACAAAAACGCATCGTGGCTGATTTAATCACCGCATTGGCTCTAGCCATCGCCATTGAGGGTATTGCTTACGCATTATTTCCTGAGGGGATGAAAAAGATGATGGCTAGTGTCCTTGATCAACCCGCATCAAATTTGCGGGCAGCAGGACTTATTGCAGCGAGCCTCGGCGTCTTCATTGTTTGGGTGGTGCGAGGGTAAAAAAGGTAATGATCTGTATTAACACGTTGATGGCATTGACGAAAAAACTGATTAGCTTCGCCAAACGTATGTCATATTCGTCGCAAATGACTGTTGCACTTTTAGGCACCCTCCGCCACCAAGTAATGATACCTTCCCGGCTCTAAACTATACAATTTAAGTGGCTTTAGGTTTTAAATTTACGAGGAAATCCAACATGACTGCAATTGTTAGCTCTAACCGTCTCTCAGGGATCTTTCGGCGCCGGTTTGTGGCCATGACATTAGTTTCGATTGTGGGGCTCTGGTCGCTCGAATCAAATGCCAAAACAGCACCCGAGAGTTTTGCTCAGCTAGCAGCCACGCTTCTTCCTTCGGTAGTAAATATTTCTACGACACAAAATGTTGAGGGGCGTCAAGGGCCAGCAATGCCACAGTTACCACCCGGCTCTCCTTTTGAGGATTTTTTCAAGGAATTTTTTGATCGTAACCAGCCCAACACACCCTCGCGACGCGCAACCTCCCTAGGATCGGGCTTCATAATTAGTGAAGACGGCTTTGTTGTTACTAACAACCATGTCATCGCAGAGGCAGACGAAATCTCAGTCATACTCCACGATGATACGCGTTTGAAGGCCAAATTAATCGGCCGTGATCCAAAAACTGATCTGGCAGTGTTGAAAGTTAAGAGTGAAAAAAAACTTCCCGCCGTATCGTTCGGCAACTCACGAAAGGCTCGGGTCGGTGACTGGGTTGTTGCGATCGGCAACCCATTTGGCTTGGGTGGTACGGTTACGGCAGGCATAATTTCAGCTCGTGGTCGCGATATTAACGCTGGCCCCTACGACGATTTTATTCAAACGGACGCATCTATTAATCGTGGGAACTCCGGTGGCCCGATGTTTAACTTAAAAGGTCAAGTGATAGGCATTAATACCGCAATTTTCTCTCCCTCTGGCGGGAGCGTCGGTATTGGATTTGCAATCCCCACTTCAACGGCAGAACCAGTTATTGACCAACTTCGCAAATCCGGCACCGTAAAACGCGGATGGCTCGGGGTGCACATCCAAGCTGTAACTGGAGAGATTGCTGAAACTCTGGGCCTTGATCAAGTCGGAGGTGCATTAGTCGCAAGCGTCATTGACCAAAGCCCGGCCGCCAAAGGTGGGATTAAATACGGGGACGTCATTCTTAAATTCGATGGCAAGGATGTAGGAGAAATGCGTTCGTTACCTCGAATCGTAGCGGAAACAGAGGTCGGTAAGCCCGTTGCAGTTGAAGTCTGGCGTGAAGGCAATGATAAAATACTGACCGTGGCTGTAGGCGAACTTAAAGATGGTCAAAAAATTGCATCAAAAAAGTCTAATACTCCATCGAAAGAACTCGTAATAAATGAATTGGGTGTTACCATTTCTTCTATTCATGAAAAGGTACGCGAGAGGTTTAAACTCAAGCCCGATGTCAACGGTGTGGTAGTTACGAAGGTTACTGAGGGCGGCCAAGCGGCTGAAAAAAATATTCGCCCCGGTGACCTTATCATCGAGGTGAGCCAAGAAAAGATTTTAATACCGGCGGATGTCCGTGAAAAAATTAAGGCGGCGAAAAAAGCAGACCGGAAATCAGTACTACTTCATCTTCAAAGCCAGAGTGGAATGAGGTTTGTGGCTGTTCGCATTGACGAAAATTAAAGTTGTCTAAAATAGATTTGGAGGCACAATTCTCAAGATCGACGATATGACAGCAACTTTAACGTTGTAATATTGACCAACCAAATGTTTATGCTAATCTGTTGAGTATCGTAAAGCTAAACGACGGACCACCAATATCCTCCGGCGGATGCGTCACTCGAGAGCTCTCAATCCATCCACCTTCATCTAATTCTGGGAAGAATACGTCCCCGGGAAAATCACCGTGGATAAGTGTGAGATAGATACGGTCAGCTTCGCCAAGGCATTGTGCATAAACCTCTGAGCCGCCAATTACAAAAATCTCTTCTCCGCCCTCTATTTTAGCAATCGCGCGCGCTTGTTTGAATGCACTTTGTATATCGTGAACAACATCAGCATCTGGAGGCGCAAAAACTTGACTTGATGTAATTACTAGATTCCTCCGGCCTGGCAGTGCCTTCCCTATCGACTCATACGTTTTGCGCCCCATAATCACTGGTAGCCCCATGGTAATCTGCTTAAAATATTTTAGGTCAGCCGATACATACCAAGGAATCTCACCTTGAATCCCAATCACTCTATTTTCTGCCATGGCAACGATAAGGCTCGTTCTCATTACACTGCAATCGGGGCTGAAATATGAGGATGCGCTTCATATCCCACCAACTCAAAGTCCTCAAATCGGAACTCAAATAGATTCTCTACATCACTGTTAATCTTCATTTTTGGCAATTTTAGTGGCGCACGGGTTAGTTGCTTATCCGCTTGCTCCAAATGATTAGTATAAATATGCGCATCGCCTAATGTATGGACAAAATCTCCCACCTCTAGTTTACATACCTGCGCTACCATCATGGTCATCAACGCATAGGATGCAATATTAAAAGGAACGCCCAAGAAAATATCACAACTACGCTGATAAAGCTGACAAGATAGGTTTCCATTGGCAACGTAGAATTGGAATAAACAGTGACATGGTGGCAACGCCATCTTGTCGACTTCTGAGACATTCCAAGCGGAGACGACGTGGCGGCGTGAATATGGCGTTAACTTGAGGCTATCAATCACTTTAGAAATCTGATCGATTTTTTTTCCATTTGGCGCTGGCCAAGATCTCCACTGGTGCCCATATACGGGACCGAGCTCTCCATTTTCATCGGCCCATTCATCCCAAATAAAAACATTATTGTCCTGTAAATATCTGATATTGGTATCACCAGCTAAAAACCAGAGTAGTTCATGGATAATCGAACTAAGGTGTAATTTCTTAGTAGTTAATATTGGAAAGCCCTTACTAAGGTCAAACCGCATTTGATGACCAAATATACTCAGAGTTCCGGTTCCCGTACGATCAGCGCGTAACGTGCCTTTCTCTCTAACTTGGCGAAGCAGGTCGAGGTATTGTTGCATTTATGAAGATTCCTAATTGCTCAATTAACGGAATAACAAATTTAGCCGTATGGTCAAGCTGGACTGAGGAAAGCGCTCGCTAAAGAATCGGTAAAACTACGATTTATGCTAGTTTATTTTTTCAAACTTTATGAATAAAAATTGGTTTACTCATCTACGGTTTGGTTATTTTCATCATTATTCAGATTTTTAAGGGTTTAAATTTTGTAGCCTTCGGTTCGCCCAACCTAAAAATAATAAATTACTCCAAAATTGGTAAATAGGTACGAAAGGAACTATACAATATTGATCTTCCGATAGGTTCGACTAACTATCACCCATAACAAGACTGTCATCAAGTGAGTGATCAATGAGCCAAATTGTTGTTTTGAAGGCAGAAGAGCTTAAAAAGCTTACGGTCTCAGCATTTTTAAACACCGGCTTTAACATTGCTGATTCTGAGACCACCGCTGAGCTCTTAATAACGACTGAACTAATGGGGATTAGTACTCATGGCGTCCACAGAGTAGAACAATATATAAAACGTATTCGTGCCGGCGTTGTGCCCGCCGTACCTCAAATTAAAGAATATGACAAAGCGGCCTCTGTAGCCATCATCGATGGCGGTGGTGGTCAAGGCCAGGTGGTCGCCGCGCGGGCACTGGAGATATCTATTAACAAGGCGATAAAAACGGGATTAGGCTTTGTCAGCGTTCGAAACTCTAACCACTTAGGGGCTATGGCACCTTATGGATTCGCGGCAACCATAGCAGGACTAATTCTTATCTCCGGCACGACTGCATCACCTTCAATGGTACCCCATGGTGGACGAGATTTGCTGCTTGGTAATAATCCGGTAGGGTTTGCCGCGCCTTGTAAAGGGAATGCTCCTTTTATTCTGGATATAGCCTTAAGTATCGCCGCCAGAGGAAAAATGCGGGCCCTCCGGGATACTGGGAGGGCAATGCCTGCAGGTTGGGCCTTGGACCGAGATGGCAATCCAACAACAAACCCTCAGGCAGGACTTGAGGGTTTTATTCAATTCATCGGTGGTCATAAAGGTTATGGTTTGGCACTCGCCGTTGAAATTTTGTCAGGAATATTATCTGGTGGTCGCTTTTTAGATGACGTTGGCGATATGTGGGCTGCACGCGAGCCACAAGGAGTAAGTCACTTTTTCTTGGCGATCAATCCATCAACAATTATCGAGCGGGAGGAGTTTGATCATCGCATGAGGGTCTTTGTAGAAAAAATCAAAACATGTGCTCCTTACAATAAAGAGGGTGAAATCTTGCTTCCGGGTGAGATTGAATTCCGCACCATGGAGGAGCGCAGATTGGACGGTATTCCAATAAGCAATGAACTGGTTAAACGGATTGAGGATCTAGCCAAGCTATAACCACTAGTGGAACACCCCCAAAGTAACAATCACGCTTATTCGAGCTGCCTTCGTATGATATGCAGTTAATGGGCCCACAAAATAGATACGCCAAAAAATTCTCCGGCCATGCAAGACATGGGACTTAGACAAAAGTTCCGAAACCCTTGGACCCAAATTTTTAAGCACCCTCAGATTATCACTGATCTTTATGATCCGATAACAAACATTCAAAACACCGCGGGTCGGTCTCAAAATAATGCCAGATCTTCATCCTTGGTTGCTTTGTGTTTTCGCATCAACTCGCATATCCTTGGCAAAAACAATATGTCTTGCGAGACAGACCACAGACTAATGATTACTGCTCCGTCGGCCTCTCACCTCAAAAATCGAGGTTCTACCGACGAAGTCGATATGAGATGGACAACAAGGACATCAGTAATGCTGCGTTTTGCGTTAACCCGGTTTATAGAAATGATTGTCCTTTTGTTGATTATGTCCTTCATTATTTATGGGTTGATTGGTTTGATGCCGGGCGATCCTATTGATGAAAGGATCACCTCCAACCCCGAATTGACATCCGCAGACATCGCGCAATTAAAAGCATTACACGGTTTAGATAAGCCGGTTATAGAGCGGTACGGTCATTGGTTGTCATCAGCGGTCCAAGGAGATTTTGGATTCTCACGTATTCACGCGAAACCAGCACTTACAGTAATGTTTCCCTACCTTGTGAATACGCTGATCTTAATGTCTTCAGCCATTGGATTAGCGCTCACTGTGTCTATACCAATCGGGATTTTCGTCGCTGTAAAACCTAATTCGTGGTTCGATTACATTATTAATTTTTTATGTTTTGCTGGTATCTCCATACCCCCCTTTTGGCTCGCCCTCTTGGTAATGATCATATTTTCGGTCACGCTAGGATGGTTGCCTGCCAGCGGGATGGGAACTATCGGTGACGACAGCTTAGCAGATATCTTAAAGCATATGTTGTTGCCGGTTAGCGTTCTTGCGGTTCATTCTGTGGGCAGCTACGTGCGCTTTATTCGCGCTAGCACAATTCAAGTGATGCGCCTCGATTTTATTAGAACAGCCCGAGCGAAAGGTCTGAGCCAAACCTCCGTCGTACTGAGGCATGCTCTCAGGAATGCTCTCTTGCCATTCATTACTGTAGTGGCCCTGAGCTTCGGTTCTTTGTTTTCAGGTGCATTGGTTACTGAAACGATGTTTTCATGGCGTGGGATCGGAAAAATGATTTTTGACTCGGTACTAGGCAATGACTTTAACCTCGCACTAGTAGGGCTGCTATTCGCAACATTTATGACTTTATTGGGGAATATACTCGTTGATCTTGCCTACGCTGCAATTGATCCGCGCATTTCCCTAGACACGGGGAGCGGTTCAAGATGATGACACACGCAATCTCTGACGGCTTTGGACATATCTCTCAGCGGCGCTGGGAGCGCTTTCAGCGAAACAAACTTGCGATGGCGAGCACCGTCATACTATGTCTACTTATCACAACCGCGTTAACAGCGCCGCTAACGGAAACTTGGCTGGGATTAGATGCCAACAGTGTCGACTTAAAATCGCGCTTGCAAGGTCCTTCACTTGACCATCCCTTGGGTACAGATGACCTCGGCCGTGATATTTTTATCCGACTATCATACGGCGGACAAATTTCGCTGGCTGTTGCGCTATTCGCTACTTTATTCTCAACTGTAATAGGCACAGCAGTTGGTCTTTTAGCGGGGTATTCGGGCGGTCATTTAGATAGTATGCTCATGCGTTTCACCGACGGAATTATTTCGTTGCCGCTCCTTCCTCTTTTAATAGTTTTGGTCGCACTTGATCTCTCAAAATTAGGTATTTCTGAGGCGAGTACTCAATCAGAAAACATAGCACTTTATCGAATAATTTTTGTGATTGCGCTTTTTGGGTGGACAACGGTCGCCCGTCTCGTTCGAGCTGAGACGTTAGCCTTAAAAAATCAAGCTTTTGTTCTTGCGGCTGAGGCTCTTGGTGCCTCCGCACCGCGTATCGTATCGTATCACATACTTCCCAACATTTTCTCCACTATTATCGTGGCCACAACCTTATCCGTAGGGAATATAATATTGTTAGAATCCGTACTCAGTTTTCTCGGTATGGGCATTCAACCCCCTACAGCCAGTTGGGGCAACATGTTGACGGGTTCGCAGGATTTGATGTGGTCCTCACCGCAACTTGCCATTTGGCCGGGCATGATGATTTTCTTTACTGTCATCTCGTTTAATTTTTTTGGGGACGGATTACAGGAGGCTCTCGACCCCAAAGCTTCATGATTTTTATGCGGGAGAGCCGGACAATTATGAGAGCTCTAGATTAATTTGATTGTCCCTCTCAAGGGTTATTCAATACATCAAAAATGAAAACTTATCATTTCTCTTACTCGCTTGTGAAGAATTACTCACTGTGTCCGAACCAGCCACCTTAATCGCCGATTTATCATTTGTGACATTTTTATTTCGATGTAAAGCTTTTAACAGACATTGCATCGATCACGACTTACACAGTAAACAAAAACAAATCGTATCGTTTTATATGAATTCGTAAAGGTTTCCCTCAGAGAACACCTATGCAAGACACCTTCGTGGCAGAGTGTGGTTTAAATAATTCAGATAATTTTAATGCTTACTCGCTTGCGAAATGCCGGCTCTAACGCCTATACTATATATGCTGGTATGCCAGCTATGGTGATAAACGCCCTGCGAAATAAGCGTTGCGGACCCGGGGGCAGTGCCCGGCGCCTCCACCAATTAAGCTTTTTAGTTAGTTAGGATTTAAATCCTTAAGGGAGTTTAGGGGGCGAAATAGGATCGACGTGCGTAATAAAGGCTTGGTTTTTGCTCGGTGGGGTTCCGCCGTTACCGGACCAAATTTTATAGTTGCAAACGACAACTATGCTGAGGCTCGCCTGGCTGCGTAATGCGGCCTGGTGAACCACTTTTAAAGCCCTTTCGGTTAGCACCGTAAGGCGGGGTTCGGGTGGCACCTGGCAACAGAAGCCCCCACTTTTACTGCGTAAAAAAAGCAAAGACCGTAAGGTCACGATTTAAATCAATCCATCATTATTTTCCGAAAAATAACAGCCTGTTTTTTTCAACGCGTCAGGGCTTTTGTCATCGGCAATTCCAGAGTAAAATAAAGCGATGGTTGAAGATAAATTTCAATATGATATCTGGTTCGAAGAAGCATTGCGCCAAGTAATCCATCGTTCACTAGCGCTGATTGCTGACGAGGGCCTTTACGGTGATCATCACTTTTACGTGACGTTCAAAACTGAAAATACAGGCGTTAGGATTCCCCCCTACCTTAGCGAACAGCACCCAGATGAAATGACCATTGTGTTGCAACATCAGTTCGATAATTTGACTGTCACGGAACAAGGTTTCTCCGTGGAGCTGCGGTTCAATGGAAAACCAGAAAAATTGGAGATTCCGTTTGATGCGGTCACCTCGTTCGCTGACCCGAGTGTAAACTTTGGGTTACAGTTGAAAACCTTAGAAATGGATGAGGAGGACTTCGAGGCATTGAGCATCGATCCCGTAAATTCAAGCGATGCCCCAAGCCCAAAAAATTTAGTTAGCAGCGATAAGGGTGATAAAAAAAATAGGAAAACTGGTGAAGTGATCGCCTTAGATACTTTCCGGAAAAAATAATTTGTCATCTGTTTCAGATCACACATTAGAAAAATACTAATGTTTTCGTGAGGAGAATATGACTGATTTCATCCACCGTACAATGTTTGAACTTAGCGAAGACTATACGCCGTACCGTAAGCTATCAGATGCATCAATCTGCATCTCAAAGTTCAAAAATCAGGAAGTTTTAACGATAGAAGCAGATGTGATGAAACGGTTGGCTAACGAGGCTTATCGGGATGTTTCGCATCTACTACGTCCTAAGCACTTAGAGCAATTGGCCAGTATTCTGAGCGACCCTGAGGCCTCAGAAAATGATAGGTATGTTGCGCTCGACCTTTTAAAAAACGCCAATATAGCTGCGGGTGGTATCCTACCCATGTGCCAAGACACGGGTAACGCTTTAGTCTTTGGCAAGAAAGGTCAAGGTGTCTGGACGGGTTTCAACGACGAAGCAGTCTTAGCAGAGGGTATTCGCCAAGCTTATGCTGAAAATAACCTACGTTACTCAATGGTCTCACCTATGGACATGTTCGCCGAAGTGAATACTGGTGACAATATGCCCGTTCAATTCGATCTTCATGCAACCGATGGCGATGAATACTCATTCTTATTCATAGCCAAAGGCGGCGGATCTGCGAACAAGACTTTCTTGTATCAACAGACTAAAGCCTTGTTAAATGAAGAGGCGTTATTAGATTTCCTTGATAAAAAGATCCGCACACTCGGCACAGCTGCGTGTCCGCCGTACCATCTTGCTATAGTCATAGGTGGAACTTCAGCCGAGATGACACTTAAAGCAACAAAATTGGCGTCATGCAGATACCTTGATGCATTACCAACTCACGGGAATCCTTATGGCCAAGCATATCGTGACTTAGAATGGGAAGCAAAGATACTGGCTATTACTCAAAAGCTGGGTATTGGCGCTCAGTTTGGTGGTAAATATTTCTGCCATGACGTGCGTGTTATTCGATTAGCGCGACATGGCGCTTCATGTCCAGTGGGAGTCGGTGTTTCGTGCTCGGCGGATAGACAAATTAAAGCCAAAATCACACGCAACGGTGTTTTTTTAGAACAGTTGGAAACTAACCCGGCTAAATACATGCCTGACATTACCAACGAAGACCTGAATAAAGACGTAATCGATATTGATCTCAATCAGTCTATGGATAAGGTTCGTGCAACGCTCTCTAAATACCCCATTAAAACCCGACTTAATCTATCCGGAGCCTTAATCGTAGCACGTGACATTGCGCACGCTAAACTTAAGGAGCGGATTGATTCCGGCGAGCAGTTACCTCAGTACTTCAAGGATTACGGCGTTTACTACGCCGGTCCTGCCAAGACACCAAAAGGCTATGCTTCGGGATCTTTTGGCCCAACGACGGCCGGACGAATGGACCCTTACGTAGATCAGTTTCAAGCAGCCGGAGGCTCTTTGATAATGCTCGCAAAAGGTAATCGCTCGAGCTTGGTGACAGAGTCATGCAAAATACATGGAGGATTTTATCTTGGGTCTATCGGTGGCCCAGCTGCACGACTAGCCAAAGATTGCATAAAAGGTGTTAAATTAGTCGAATACGAGGAGCTTGGCATGGAAGCAATTTGGAAAATAGATATTGAAAATTTTCCAGCTTTTATCGTAATTGACGACAAGGGTAATGACTTTTTCGCTGAGTTCATGCAATGAGATCAATAACCTTAATTACAGGTGAATCTCGTGGGATTGGAGCTCAAACTGCAAAGGCGTGTGCAGAAGCAGGCCATATTCTTGCGATAAATTATAATGTCAACGAACATGCCGCGCAGTCGGTCGCAGCTGATATAAGGGCAGGTGGTGGGACAGCCTTAATTGTGAGAGCAAATGTTGCAATCGAGAGTGATGTGGTAGCCATGTTCGATTTTATTTTAGAAAAATTTGGTCGAATTACAGGTCTTGTCAACAACGCCGGCATTCATGGCCCCCACGGCCGGGTTGAGTCGCTATCAAATATGGATATAACTATTGTTCTGGAAATCAACGTACGCGGTTATTTTCTGTGCGCACGTGAAGCTATTCAGCATATGTCAACCAACCATGGTGGCCGAGGTGGCGGGATTGTAAATGTTTCATTTGGCTCCGCTCACTTTGGCGACCCGGGTTGTGGCGTTATATATGCCGCATCCAAAGGAGCGGTAAATAGTTTGACAATTGGCTTGTCGCAAGAAGTTGCCGGTGAGGGAATTCGCGTAAACACCGTGGCACCGGGCATAACAGAGACCGATATGCCACCAAAAGACAAATTAGCCAACGCCCATACACTAATACTCATGGGACGCCCCGGTCAACCAGATGGAGTAGCAGCAGCCATTTTATGGTTGTTGTCAAATAAGTCCGGATATGTGGCAGGAGCCAATATTCGGGTTGCCGGTGGTTGTTTGTGAGTTCTCTAAACATATTGGTTAACGGCTCAAAAGAGGCATTCCATACCATATGCCTAGCGCACGGCGCGGGGGCACCGATGGATAGTCCATTTATGCAGGCTTTTGCAGAAGGTTTGGCTGCACGCGACTTTATTGTAGCTCGGTTTGAATTCCCGTATATGGCTGAACGCAGAGAAAGTGGGCAGAAGAAACCTCCCAATCACCCAAAAATTTTAATCGAGACTTGGCGCACAGTCATCAAAAAACTACGCCCATCCAGGCCTTTAATTATCGGCGGCAAATCAATGGGTGGCCGAATGGCCTCTTTTATTGCTGATCAAACTGACGTTGCCGGGCTGGTCTGCCTCGGTTATCCCTTCCACGCTCCGAGAGTCCCTCCACATCCGGACCGCTTAAAACACCTTGAAAGGCTCAAAACACCTACGCTAATTTGCCAAGGTACACGTGACCCCTTTGGAACAAAAGAAGAGGTAAAAAATTATGCTCTAAGCGCAAGGGTCCAGTTACAATGGCTGGAGGATGGAGATCACAGCTTCAAGCCAAGAAAAAAATCATGCCGCACCCAACAAATGAATTGGGAGACTGCCCTTGACTCAATCGTGAGCTTTACCTCGTCGTTATAAAAAAATTAATCTAGTTTCCGCACGTAAAATACTGGATCTGAATGTTTCCGTGGATGCTTACTGCACTATTCTTTAAAAGAAGATTACGCCATCTCAACGCCGAGTAGACGCTAATTGGTACTGGGCACATTAAGTTTAACGTCCTTTGGACAGACAACAATCCTTTAGGCCCAATGCACTCGTTCAATGCAACCCGTGTAACCCACTCCCAACGGAACAGGCCTAATTTGGGTGCCTTACGCTGCGTTCGCTAGTATCCATCTCACTCTAAAAATTAAACTTTGTTATTGTTTTTTCTCACTCTGTGGAGGGCTTCTCGGCGAAACAAATAAAGCCCCGCCGCCGTAATAATCGCCGCCCCCCATATTGTATTAGACGTAGGCCCCCCCCCCCAAATAGCAAGATCAAAAAGAAGACCCCATAGTATAGCTGTGTAATTAAAGGGACTAACAACTGAGGCATCAGCAACTTTCAACGCATACGTCATCAAGATTTGTCCAAAAGCGCCAAAAACGCCGGCAGCAAAAAAGAGTATATAAGTTCCCCAAGGAATTGATTGCCAAATCCATGGCTGGAGTGCCGCTGTCATTATGGTCCCAGTAACCATGTAATAGAATGCAACTGCATAGGGACTTTCAGTGCGTCCCAGGCTTCGCATCATAAGTATTGTGCCCGCCCAGAGAGCCGTCCCCCCGACAGCGGCCCATGTAGCAGGCTCAACCGATCCCACTGGATCGATAGTCACAATAACCCCAATAAAACCAGTAACAATTGCCCCCCACCTACGCCACCCTACCTTTTCCTTTAAAATCATAGCCGCTAAAAGTGCAACAATTACGGGTACCGCCTGCGATATCACCATAACCTCTACGAGAGGCAGCCTAACAAACGAATAGAAAAAAAGAATATTGCCAATGACGCCACCGAGCGATCTTGCCGCATGTGCCCATGGACGCCTCGTTCTAAGAACACGCCCCCCTCCTGACTTGAGTATGAAGGGGACAATAACTACCGCCGCAATCAGATTGCGGACAAACGCGACCTGTGCGGGATGATAGTCCGGGCCAATTATTTTAATCGCCGCATTCATAGCCGTTAAGAACAGAACTGCCGCTGACATCATACCCATACCCAGCAGGGGGTGGGACAAGGACCGATTAGAGCTCACCGACTTACAAGGACCTTTAAAATAGTGCCTGGCAGGCAGCTTGAATGCGGTGACAAGCCTCTTCTAATTCATCCGTGGAAGCAGCGATAGATAGCCTAAAGTGCGGAGTTAACCCGTAAGCCGCACCGTGCACCGCGGCCACGCCTGCGCATTCCATCAAATACAAAACTACATCGCGGTCCGTTTCCATAATGCTGCCAGCCGGGGTTTTCCTGCCAATAAGCTCAGAACAATTGGGGTAGGCGTAAAACGCCCCTCCAGGACTTTGACATGTCAATCCTGGTACATCGTTAAGCATGGCAATAACTTTATTGCGACGAACTTGAAAAGCGGCTGTCCGTTCGCGGACTACATCCAACGAACCTGTTAGGGCAGCAACAGCCGCAGCTTGTGACACAGAGCATGGGTTACCAGTACTCTGATTTTGCAGTTTCGACATTGTTTTTATCAGGGGTGCCGGACCGCCACAAAAACCAATCCGCCATCCCGTCATAGAATATGCCTTAGAGACCCCATTAATCGTTAATATTCTATCCACGAGATCTGGTGCTGCACTAGCCATAGTCGAATAGCTCTGGTCATCATAGATTATATGTTCATAAATATCATCGGACATTACCATAATGCGCTCATAGGGTGATATCACATTGGCGAGTGCACTCAACTCCCGGTCAGTGTAGACTCCGCCGGCGGGATTGTTAGGGGAATTCAAGATTACCCATCGAGTTTTTGGGGTTATTGATTGGGCTAACTGTGTGGGTGTTAACTTGAACTCATTGTCTCCGCGACATTCTATGACAACAGGAACCCCTTCAGCAAACTTCGTCATGTCAATATACGAAACCCAATAAGGTGCTGAAGTAATCACCTCATCACCCGGTTCAAGCGTACTCATAAGTGCGTTATAAATTATTTGTTTTCCACCATTCGAAGCCATAACCTGGTCATCGGTGAAGTCGATCCTGTTATCTCGCATGAATTTAAAACGAATTGCGTCACGAAGGGCAACCGTTCCCGTTACAGGCGTGTAGCGTGTTTCCCCGTTGCGCATCGCAGCTGTCGCCGCTTCAATAATATAGTCCGGAGTTTCAAAGTCGGGCTGGCCCTGGGTTAAAACGATAATATCGTGCCCCAATGCTGTTAGTTCCCGTGCTCGCTGAGTGGCGGCTGAACTAGCAGAAGTTGTAATGCGACGTGTGCGTTCAGCTGCATGAACCATGATATAAGTTCCTTCACAAATTATCTAAAAAAGAATTTGCAGTGCATAATGCAGCTTACGTTATAGCCTTATCAAGCGCTGCAAACAGCCTCGAAATATCGTCATGTTCGTTGAATAAATAAGGGCTAATGCGCAGACCCGTTCCACGTTTCGAGATATGAATACCGTCTTTCTGCAATCTTCCAACTAAATCGCCTGAAATCAAACTAGATGGGGTCATGCCAATAAAATGACCTACTCGATGATCTGGCGGCGGCACCTGCCAACCTCGTTTTTCAGCCTCATTAGCCACGTAATCTGTAATCGGTCTCAGATATCCCTGAATTGCATCCGGTGTCCACGCCGTAAGCTGAATGAGAGAGGCTTTCGCCATAGGAAGATGTATTAAATTATTAACTTCTCCCATGTCGTATCGCCTCGCCCCAACATGATAGTCTTTTGAGTATCCCATTTTAGACGCTACGGGAGATGGATCTGAGTGATTCCAACGATGAAATTCGAGCGGGGTTCCAGTTTGTTGGTGAGGCGCCGCATACAGAAATGCAATGGTGTAGGGACACAGTAACCATTTATACGCGGCGCATGCAACAAAATCTGGTTGAATTTTCTGAACATCAAATGACATTGCTCCTGCAGCCTGCGTTGCATCCACGACAAGAGGGACCCCAAGCTCTCTGCACCTAGCGCCGATCGCCACGAGATCCAAGGTGCTACCATCCGACCAATGACAAGGTGGAAGTGCCGCTATCCCCACTGTTTGATCTAAAGTTTTGAGGACGGCCTCTGTCCAGTTTCCATCGACTGGTCGCGCAACAAATAATAGTTTAGCCTTTGATTCGACGGCTAGTCGGCGCCAAGAGAAGATATTTGATGGAAATTGATCCTGAATTACTACAACTTTCTGACCGCGCGATAGGTGAAGGTTACGAGCAGCTGTTTCGATCCCATAAGACGCTGAGTTTACGATTGCGACATCGTCAACTTTAGCACCAATTAGCTCTGCAAACAGTTTTCTCACTACCTCAGCCTCAACCGAGGGAAGCGCAATATCAAGATCCCACGGATGATACTTCCGCTTCAGGCCCTCTTCGCCAGCAACAAATGCCGCTGTCAACAATGGGGAATACGCAGCCGTATTCAAATATGTAATGCCGTCCGCGATATCAAAAAGGTGACGTTGATTACACAGCATTATCCGTTTCTATCGCCCGCCTTAATTCGCGCTCAAACCAGCATCCCGTTCTCGTATATGTTCTCGGAATGCAATAAACACTACAGCCGCAAAAATCATAACACCACCCAACCAGACAAAGCTGTCTGGCACTTGATCAAATATCACGAAGCCTAAAGCCGAGATGAAAATAAGACGTAGAAAATCAAACGGCGTAACCACATGAGTTTCTGCCAAACGCAGAGACTGCGCGAGGGCCAATTGACCAAGTCCACCTAATGCGCCAAGAAATATCAAAATACCAAGTTGCTCCATGTTAGGGGTGACCCAGACATGCAGGGCGGGTCCGAGCGATAGTGGCGCCATAACTAGGGACATGTAGGCAGTTATGGTAATCGCTGACTCAGTTCGTCCTAATTCTTTAACCATAATCATGCATACAGCCCAACCCAAGGCAGACATCAAAACCAATATTTGACTATGCCCAATTTCCTCAAAGCCCGGGCGAATTATGACCAAAACTCCTATGAAGCCGAGAAGGATAGCGCCCCACCGTCTTAATCCAACAGTCTCATGAAATACGAACACTCCAATGATGGTAGCGTAGATCGGCGCCGTAAAGGACAAAGCCGCGACCTCGGCCAAATTTCCGATAGATAAAGCCGTAAAAAACGCCATCATACATATCGTATTCAGGACACCCCGGGAGAATAATAACCCAAACCTCTTTGTCCGCAAAGGTGATAAACCAAGTTTCCAAAACCATGGAAGGAGAACAAAAAGTGCAAATAGATTTCGGAAAAATGCGATCTCAAATGGGTGCAGATCATCAGACACTATACGGACGCAAACATGCATACCCGCCATTAACGCGGAATACACAACCATCCAAGCAATACCTGTCAAGTTATCAGTCGAAGCGACAGAGGCAGAAATGGAACTCATAATGAGTTTGGAGTCTACGCTTAGTTAGGAAAATTAAAAGCCTTCCGCTAAAATATTTTGCCTAAAAACCCCCTACAACTGGCGTCACATTTGACATTTACTCCACCTTCCCGTAGCTTACTTAGCTCGCGGAACCACACAAATATATAGAACGTGAAGTGAGAAAAGGCTGATGAAAGTTAGAAACTCCCTTAAATCTGCCAAAGCCCGAGAAAAAAATTGCCGGGTTGTTCGCCGAAAAGGGCGAGTCTATGTAATTAATAAAAAAAACCCGCGTTTCAAAGCTCGTCAAGGGTAAGGTGGGAAGTACACTACGCCGCTTTAGTCAATGAGTAGTATAAAAATACTCTGTTTTCTCCATAGTTGTTCCAGCGAGACATTTTCCTTATTATAGCTTTGGTGCTCTCTCGCGGAATAGAGCTTTATTGCTATTGGAAACTTAAATCACATGGATACTGTTGCGAAACCGTACCGACTGCCTATCGCAATTTTGGTTGCAGGGATTTTCAGCGTATTAATAGGAATGGGTTTACGGGCAAGTATGGGGCTCTTCCTCAAGCCTATGAGCCTAGATCTCGGTTGGGGTCGCGAAGTCTTTGCGTTTGCGATCGCACTTCAAAATCTTATTTGGGGAATTTTACAGCCCTTTGCCGCTGCTATCGCAGACAAGCATGGTACGGGCCGGGTTGTAGCCGCTGGGGGGGTCCTCTACGTTACTGGTTTGTACACAATGGCAGAGGTCGCAGACCCGCTTTATTTTCAACTTTCCGCTGGCTTATTGCTTGGGATGGCGCAATCTGGTTGCGCTCTTGCGGTAGTATTAGGAGCTGTCGGTAGAGCATTACCCGAGAACCAAAGGGTTTTTGGTCTAGGTCTAGTAACCGCCTGTGGCGCAGCTGGACAGTTTACCGTTGTTCCCATTGGTCAAATTTTTCTTAATCAATATGGTTGGTCTAGCACTTTTGTTATTCTGGCCATGGCGGCGACGACCATAATCGGCTGCGCGTATTTTCTTCGAGGTAATCCCAACGACACAGACCTAAGCGGCCGCACTGGGGAATTCACTAGAGATGGCCTAAGTAACACTATACGATTGGCGACTTCCGACCGAAGCTACTGGTTGTTAGCCGCAGGTTTTTTTGTCTGCGGTTTTCATGTGGCCTTTATTGGCGTGCATATGCCTGCTTTTCTATCCGATGCTGGCTTACCTCCCGAATCTGGCGCTTGGTCGCTCGCACTCATTGGGATTTTCAATGTCGTTGGAGCCTTCACAGCAGGTATATTGGGTAATCGATTTCCAAAAAAATATCTACTGGGCATACTTTATTTGCTTCGTGCCCTAACTATCTTTATTTTCGTTAGCTTACCAATCACCATAGAGACTGTGGCCATATTCTCTATTGCAATGGGTCTATTATGGCTGAGCACTATTCCTTTGACGTCGGCTTTAGTAGCGGTGATGTTTGGTCCTCGATATATGGGGACATTATTTTCAATTGTTTTTTTCAGCCATCAAGTCGGGAGTTTTCTTGGTGTTTGGCTCGGTGGGTATATTTACGATAGTACGGGCAGCTATATGCCAATATGGTGGGCAGGTATAATAATCGGGCTGCTCTCCGCTATTCTTCACCTGCCAATTAAAGAACAAGCGGTTCAACAACCAATAAAAGCATAACGATCGGATCGTGCTTAGCTGTAAATGCACACATTAGTTAGAACCATTAGGTTTAAAAAAAGTTTTAAACAATTTGTTTAACGTCCATAAGCACCTCAGGAGCCTGTAAGATGGAAATGCCAAAACCGGATCAAACCATCATTGATCGACGCTCACAGATAATAAACGACTTGCATAGTATCGTGCCCGGTGAGGGCCTTATTGCCGATGAGGGTGAGTTAAAGGCTTTCGAGTGCGATGGCCTAATGGCCTACCGACAACTACCTCTAGTTGTAGTGCTTCCGGAAACTACCAAACAAGTTTCTCAAATTATGGCATACTGCTATAAAAACGATGTGAAAATTGTACCGCGGGGTGCAGGAACGGGTCTCTCAGGCGGAGCCCTGCCACTCGAGGATGCTATTACTTTGGGCCTCAGTAAATTCAACAAAATCCTCGAGATAGATTACGATAATCGATGCGTCACAACGCAGCCCGGTGTTACAAATTTAGCTATCACTCAATGTGTTGAAGATCGTGGATTTTATTATGCACCGGATCCATCCAGTCAAATTGCATGTTCAATTGGTGGAAATGTTGCCGAAAATTCCGGCGGTGTCCATTGCTTGAAATATGGCCTTACGACTAATAATCTGCTAGGAATCGAAATGGTTATGATGAACGGAGAAGTGATTCGCATCGGAGGAAAACACCTAGATCCAAGTTCCTATGATCTGCTTGGAGTTGTTACGGGGTCAGAGGGCTTGTTGGGTATAATCACGGAGGTAACTGTACGCATACTGCGTAAACCAGAAATAGCCAAAGCGCTCCTTCTTGGGTTTGAATCGTGCGAATCAGCAGGAGATTGTGTGGCAGCAATAATCGGTGCTGGAATTATCCCGGGCGGGATGGAGATGATGGACACATTTGCTATCCAAGCAGCAGAGGACTTTGTCAACGCCGGTTATCCTAGAAACGTGGCAGCACTCCTTATTGTTGAATTGGACGGCCCAGCACCAGAAGTTGAGCACCTGATTTCAAAAGTGGAGCGAATCGCCACAAATAATAACGCCACATACATTAAAGTTAGTGAAGACGAAGAGGAACGATTAAAATTTTGGTCAGGCCGAAAAGCTGCCTTTCCTGCCGTCGGACGCTTATCACCTGACTATCTGTGTATGGATGGTACTATTCCACGAGGTCAACTCGCTTACGTATTACGCCAGATGTCAATATTGTCACAAAAATATGGTCTGAGAGTTGCCAACGTTTTCCATGCTGGAGACGGAAACTTACACCCTTTGATTTTGTTTGACGCAAATAACGAGGGCGAAATGGAAGCGGCTGAAGCTTTGGGCGCAGATATTCTACGCCTGTGCGTACAAGTCGGTGGCGTTCTCACTGGAGAGCATGGTGTAGGTGTAGAAAAGCGGGATCTAATGGGTGAAATGTTTACAGAGGAAGATCTCAAGCAACAACAGCGTCTTAAGTGCGCTTTCGATCCGGGGCATTTATTGAATCCCGGTAAAGTATATCCAACGCTGCATCGCTGTGCTGAATTAGGTAAGATGCATGTGCATAAAGGAAGCTTGCCATTCCCGGATATTCCTAGATTTTGAGGTAAAGACTATGGGCGAGATTCTTAAACCCGGTGATGCAGACGAGGTGCTAGACATCATTCAATGGGCTACCAACAGCGCGGTGGCACTCGATATCCGTGGTGCAGGAACAAAAATCAGATTAGGCCGCCCAATGAGTGGCTTACCAGTCCTCGATTTATCTGCCCTTAACGCAATTTTGTATTACGAAGCCTCCGAACTAGTTCTCAGTGCAAGCGCGGCAACCCCAATTAACCAAATTCAACAAGCATTGGCCGAGAACAATCAGGTAATAGCATTTGAACCACCAGACTTTGGGAAGTTAATGGGAACCCCCTCGGGGGCCGCAACACTCGCAGGTATTTTATCATGTAATCTTGCGGGTCCTAGACGGATACAAGCTGGCGCAGCACGAGATCATTTTCTAGGATTCAATGCAGTAAGTGGTCGTGGCGAGACTTTTAAATCTGGAAGTCGAGTGGTTAAAAACGTCACTGGATTCGATCTATCAAAACTAATGGCTGGTTCGTATGGAACTTTAGCCGTACTCACGGAAGCCACTATAAAAGTTTTGCCAGCGCCTGAAAAAGTTCGAACCGTGCTGATCTGTTGGGCTCAGGATGGCAGCTACGATCATGGTGGCGTCAAGGCTTTAGGGGATGCAATGGCCAGCCCGCACGAGGTCTCGGGTGCCGCCCACGTACCAGCAGCGTTAGCTCATTTATCTGGTGTGCAATTTATTGCCGAAACAGGAAGCGCAATTACTGCCGTACGTGTTGAGGGGCCCGGCCCCTCAGTCGAGCATAGATGTCGCGAATTACGACAGTTACTTGGAAGGTACGGATCAACTGAAGAATTACATACCACAAATTCAACTATCTTATGGCGAGAAATCCGGGATTTAGACTTCTTTACTCACGACATGAATCGCTTAATTTGGAAACTTTCCGTCCCACCTTCCGAAGGATCACGCGTCGCCTTAAAAATTCTTGAGGGAAATCCGGGCGACGCACTATACGACTGGGGTGGCGGACTTGTCTGGCTAGCGATGGAGCCTCGCGAAGACGCGCTAGCCGAAGTCGTACGCTCGTTTGTTCGCGAGGTTGGCGGGCATGCTACCCTATTCCGCGCCCCTGATAAGATGCGCGCAACAGTGTCCACATTTCACCCACTAGATGGTCCCATGCACTCAATTACAAAGCGGATAAAAGAGGGCTTTGACCCAAACGGGATCCTTAACCCGGGCCGCATGCACGACGATATATGAGGAAGAAGTGCAAACTCTTTTCACATCCGAACAGTTGGCTGAGCCCGGTATAAAAATTGCTAATGATATCCTCAGAAAATGCGTTCATTGCGGGTTCTGCACTGCCACTTGCCCAACGTATGTTCTCCTCGGCAACGAGTTAGATAGCCCTCGTGGCCGAATCTATCAATATAAAGAACTATTAGAAAACGGCCATCCACCGACTGAAAAATTGGTTCGCCATACAGACCGATGCTTGGGCTGCCTATCATGTATGACCACCTGCCCAGCATCCGTAGATTATATGCACCTCGTAGATGAGGTTCGAATGCAAGTTGCAAAAACCTATGTACGTCCATTCATGGAACGGATACTCCGTCAATTTTTAGCTCTTGTTCTCCCATATCCTATGCGCTTTCGGGTTGCCCTTATCTGTGCCCAACTAGCACGTCCGTTTGCTAATTTAATGCCCGGCCGGCTTCACAATTTAATGAAAATGACACCAAAAAAAGTGCATCTCTCGCCCGCATCTGATGGCCCCGGGCTGTACCCTGCTGAAGGAAGTCCAAAAAAACGCGTTATTTTGATGACTGGCTGTGCTCAAAAAGTTCTTCGACCGTCTATCAATGAGGCCACGATCAGGCTTTTAACCCGCCATGGCTGCGATGTTTTGGTAGCTGATGGCGCTGGATGTTGTGGCGCGCTTGTCCATCATATGGGGCTTCAAAGCAGCGCTCACAAAGCTGCAAAAACAAATATTAAGGTATGGTCAAATTTAGACGTTAGTCGATCGGCTGACGCAATCATTATCAACGCATCAGGATGTGGCACTACAGTGAAAGACTACGGGTTTCTTTTAAGTGAGGATGCAGACTGGGCTGAACGCGCCCATATGATCTCCAAAAAGACACGCGACATTACAGAGTTCATGAGTGATCTAATTTTGAAACCCTCTATTTGTTCTTTAAACGATTTTCCAATCGTGACGTACCATTCAGCATGCTCGATGCAGCATGGGCAAAAAATCACAACATTACCAAAAAACTTACTTACGAAAGTAGGTTTTGAGGTTCGCGAACCGAAAGAGAGCCATCTTTGTTGCGGATCGGCAGGAACTTACAATATTTTGCAACCTGACCTTGCAGACCAATTAAGAACTCGCAAACTTGAAAATATTTACGCCTCGGGTGGAGAAGTAATTGCAACGGGTAATATCGGGTGCTTACAACAGCTCACTAGCCGCACTGCAATTACACCGGCATTACCTGTCGTTCACACTGTTGAGCTGTTGGACTGGGCAACTGGCGGACCAAAGCCACCTGGACTATAATAAGCTTCGGGAGATCCTCTCGCGAAACACGCATATAAGCAGCATTGTTAAGATTGTCTGCTTAAGCACCGTTGTTTATTAATGATTAGAAAGCTGCTGGTTAGTAAAAATTGTGTAATCAAATTAAGATAATGTCTTACTTAGTTCACAGATCTAAAATTTGTACCGGAACATAGGTAGGGTTGGGACATCACGACAGTTTAAAAATATAATTTTAATGAAAATAGTTGCTTCTCCATGAAATATTTGTTCCAAACTTTGCTTTAAATGCTTTTGACACGGAGGTGAGTACTACGTCTGGTTAGGGGGGTGATTTAGACAAAAGGATAAGGCACAATCTCTATCATGCACAAACTATATTACCCCGCCCGGACATTTCAAAAAACACTATGCTTAGGGGCGACCAGACTTCTTGCTCTGTCTAACGTGGCATTTGTTTTCGATCCAGTCCATAATTTAAATGCACGTTACAATGCATAGCAAAGGGTTTTTTATGTTCATTTCTATATTTAATTAGCCGAGAACCAAATGAATTAGCTTAAATTTAAAATTTAAGCTAACAGACGTAAATTACTGGCTAGGTAAAAAGGGGGAAACAATTGGTACCCGAAACCGCCGTCCTGAATGATGTTTTCATCGGAAAGTTACGTGGCATTGTCAAAAACAGGCTCAGTACGGCTAGAAGTGTCCGGGAACAGCACGGACATGATGAGTCGTATCACGCCAGTCATTTACCCGACGCCGTAGTATTCCCCACCGACACAGAGGAAGTCATAGATATAGTCAAGGTATGCGCCGAGCATGGCGTGCCAGTGATTCCGTTTGGTACCGGAACTTCGTTGGAAGGACATGTCGCTGCCCTGCGCGGGGGCGTGTGTATCAATCTCATGGAGATGAACAAAATTCTGGAAGTAAATGCGGAAGATATGGATGTACGTGTGCAACCGGGCGTCAAACGTAAACAATTGAATGAATATCTCCGAGATAAAGGTCTATTCTTTCCAATTGATCCTGGCGCCGATGCCAGCTTGGGAGGAATGGCTGCGACCCGAGCCTCCGGTACGAACGCCGTTCTTTATGGCACTATGCGAGAGAACGTATTGGCAATGGAAGTTGTCTTAGCAGATGGCAGATTAATCAAAACAGCAAGGCGGGCCCGCAAATCTGCAGCCGGGTACGATCTAACTAGGCTATTTGTTGGCTCAGAAGGAACGCTTGGTGTAATAACCGAGATAACACTAAAATTATACGGTATACCAGAAGCCATATCGGCAGCTGTTGCCTCGTTCCCCGATTTAAAATCTGCCGTAAATACTGTTATCGAAACGATCCATAGTGGCATACCTTTAGCCAGAATTGAGCTTCTTGATGAGGTTCAAATGGAAGCTATTAATAAATATTCAGGATACGATTACCCGGTAAAACCCACACTTTTTTTTGAGTTTCATGGATCTGTGAATGGGGTTAAGGACCAATCGATAGCTGCACAAAGCATTGCTTCTGAACTTGGCGCGGCTGATTTTCAATGGGCCACGCGTGCCGAGGACCGTGCCCGCTTATGGCAAGCCCGACATGATGCTTATTACGCTGCTCTCGCCTTGCGTCCCGGTGCAAAGGGAATGGCAACAGACGTTTGCGTTCCACTCTCTCGCCTCACCGAATGCATCTTAGAAACCAAAAAGGATATTGAAAAATCTGATGTCTTAGCGCCGATTGTGGGTCACGTTGGCGATGGAAACTTCCATTTAGTACTAGTTATGAACCCAGATGATCCAGAGGAATTAGAGCAGGCTAAGGAATTAAACCGAAGAATGATTGGGCGTGCTCTGTCCATGGAGGGGACATGTACCGGTGAACATGGGGAGGCGCTAAGTGTAATGATCGCCCTCAAAACAACACTTGATCCAGGCGACATCATGAACCCGGGGGAAATTGTGGACCTTCAAAATCAGTAAGTGAAAAGTTTGTCCTTAAATGAGTACAATTAATCCTAAACTCCTCTTACGACGGATGTTTGACGCAGCTACAGCGGCAGCTGACCCCTCGCTGTGTGTTTCTAATTTTCTTCCGTCGGCTCCCAAGGGGCGTACCGTTGTACTAGGGGCCGGTAAAGCATCGGCTTCAATGGCTTGGGCAGTTGAAAAGCACTGGAAAAGTCCAATCTCAGGCCTCGTTATCACTAGGTACGGCTACGCAAAAGATTGCGAGAGCATCGAGATTGTTGAAGCATCTCATCCATTACCCGATGAAGCAGGCCTAAACGCAGCAAAAAGGACATTGGAGATCGCCCAAAGTCTGGGATCGGACGACTTATGCATTATGCTGATGTCAGGTGGAGCGTCTTCCTTACTCACACTTCCGCCGAACGGCATGACACTGGCGGATAAACAGGCCATCAACGAAGCACTTTTGTGCTCGGGTGCGACAATTACAGAGATGAATTGTGTCAGGAAGCATCTTTCCGCAATCAAAGGTGGCAGATTGGCCGAAGCAATCCATCCAGCAAGAATTGTAAATCTTTTGATCTCTGATGTAACTGGAGATGCTCCAGAAATAATAGGCTCAGGCCCGACCATGCCGGATCCAAAAACCTTCGAGGATGCGCGTAAAATCATTACCAAATACGATATGTCTTTGCCTAATGTAGCCACGAATATAATCCGAGAAGGACTCAATGAAACCCCAAAACCCGGATCTGTAGCATTCTCAAATAGCGAGACCCATGTGATCGCCAAACCACAGGCAAGTTTAGAAGCGGCAGAAAAAATTGCAGCGGCGTGTGGCCTTAAAACACTGATCTTAGGCTCTAATCTTGAGGGCGAAGCCCGGGACATTGGGGTTGAGCACGCACAACTCGCACTGAGTATCAAAGAAGGAACGGGTATAATAGAGACGCCCGCAGTTATTTTGTCTGGAGGCGAATTGACCGTAACTGTAAAAGGTAAAGGGCGAGGCGGCCCAAACGCTGAATACATACTTGCGATGGCAATCGAGCTAGCTGGAACGCAGAATATTTATGCGATTGCTTGCGACACGGACGGGATTGATGGCTCTGAGAACAATGCTGGCGCTCAACTCACACCAGACAGTATAAACCGCGCTCACCAAATAGGCTTGGATCCACGAGCGTTATTACAGTGCAATGATTCCTATAGTTTCTTCCAACCACTGGATGATTTAATCATGAGCGGTCCTACCTATACAAATGTGAACGATTTCCGGGCTCTCATGGTGTTGTCGTAGATACTTCGAGCCTCTAGACTCCTAATATAAATATCAAGTCTTTTAAGTTGTGAGTTTTTCCGCCAGAGAAGTGTTAAGTATTTCAGATCAGGGATCTACCGTGCGCAAATTTGTTTGGTTTATTGCTATCTTATTCACGCTTTTCGTCGGCGGTATCTTTGCAGCGCCCAGCGTTATCGATTGGAGCCAGTACAAAGGGCAACTTACGAGTAAGTTCGTTGAATTTACGGGACGAGACCTAAGTATCGATGGGCCATTAGATGTTACGCTATGGCCGTCGCCGACTCTAGTCGCTAACAAAATTACGCTCGCTAATAGCCCAAGCGGCCATGCCCCAAAAATAGCAGTGCTTAAGGCTGTCGAGTTACGTGTTGCGTTGTTACCTCTATTTTTAGGTCGGGTCCATGTAAAGACAGTCAAGCTTATCGAACCAATTATCGAATTAGAGAAATTTGTGGATGGTCAAACAAATTGGACTTTTGCAAAAATTCAGAGAAAGGCAGAGAAAAAACACACCTTTGTCCCAACTCCTGATAAAAATCAGGGAATAAATGCACCAGAAATAGCGTTTGATAACTTCGTTATTGAAAATGGCATAATCACCTACCGAGATATGGTCGACAGAAGGATAGAACGCGCCGAACAAGTAAACGCGACCATCACAGCAACATCTATAAAAGGCCCCGCAGAAACCTCAGGAAGCTTAATTTTACGGGGCATTCCAATAGAGTACACAGCTTCGATAGGACAACTTATCCAAAATCGAACAGTCCCTATCAATGCTGATATAAAACTCGGTTCTGGTAGTATTTTTGCTGAGTTGAGCGGTACTTTAGTAAATCTCAACACCCCCCTTTTTAAGGGGAAAATTGGAGTTGAGGGGAGAGATTTGCGGGATATCCTCAAACAATCTAGCATAAGAGTGCCACACCTGTCGCGGGAATTACCCATTAAACTCTCAGGTTCTGTGTCCGCATCAACAGAGGCTGTCTCCCTCAATGAAATTAGAGTCGACGTCGCAGGAATACGGGCGACTGGAGATGTAGAAGTTGATCTAACCTCCCCTACCCGTTTTGGTGCTATAGTAGCAATCAAGCAGTTTGATCTTAACGAGCTATTAACAACTTTCAAGTCGACTAATCCTCAAGCTGATAATCAAAAAAAACAATACACTTTCACCCAAACCACGAAGTCGAGTAAGCCTGCTAAAAATAAAAACACCCCAATTGTATCAACCAAGCGAACCGCAGCGCAAGTCTTTGCAATGCCGAAAAATTTTGAAGGTTCAATCATTTTAACAACCGATGCCATTGGATACCGCAACGGGGTGATTCGAGATCTTGCAATTAATGCAGAACTCACAAAAGGCGAACTAAGTATTGGACAAATATCTGCTCAACTTCCGGGAGGTTCGGATGCGATACTTTCAGGGCGTTTGTCCACAGACGATAAGCTACCTAAATTCACCGGCAACGTGGAGGCCACAATTAATGATTTTCGCGCAATAGCTGCATGGCTAGGAGTTTCACTGCCGCCTCTTCCAACCGACCGCCTCCGTAAAATTATTTTTAACGCTAATCTCGTTGCAACACCTGAGCAAGTACAAGCTACGGGGGTCAATTTCCGATTTGATAGCTCAACGATTCAAGGCAGCCTAACATTAGCACGAAGAAAACGCATAGGACTTGGTGTCGCAGTTGTTCTCGATCGTTTAAATATCGACGCATATCTCGCTCAAACAACCTCCACCCGAAAAACTTTAAGGACAAAGGGACTGGTCCAGAAAAATAGCGCAAGCAATGAACAAAAGCATAATGCTACAAGATCTAAAGCACCAACATCGAATGATCCATTCGCCGTACTTAACGCATTGAGTTCATTTGACGCAAACTTCAATGTTCACGTTAAATCCCTTATTTATGGCGGGGTACCTGTCAAAGATTTAGTCACTGAGGGCACCCTTAACAATGGGAATTTAGACCTACGGCGATTCAGTATTGGAAGCCTTGCGGAGGCGACAGCAAATATATCCGGTCGGCTGTCAGAGTTAACTAGCTTCCCCTCAGTAGAAAATCTATCATTTGGCATATCGATCCCGAATGTAAATTCAGTTTTGACGCTGGCGGGAGAGCGGTTACCAATCAATACGAAAAAACTTGGTACAATTGTGCTAAAAGGACAGATGTATGGTAACCTAATTTCGCCTTCTTTAAACGCAGCAATTAGCATGGCTGGTGCCAAAATCAAATTTGACGGGCGCCTGTCTCCTCTCTCGAGCACGGGAGTTCTAAGCGGAAAGACTTCATTTACGCACAGAAATCTGCGCAGTTTCCTTAGGAGATTAGATTTTAATTATCGTCCCTCCAGAAAAATAGGTAGGGTCGAGTTAAAAACTAAATTTAAGGCTGGAAAAAACATATTTCATTTCTCTGAGTTATCTGGGTTTATTGGCCAAACTAAAGTTAGTGGCGAAATAACTGCAAATTTTCTGCCTGCCAAACCACATATCACAGCCACGCTGAAAACTGGGGTATTAAACATTGAGAAATTCCTTCCAGCCCAAAAAAATGCTGGGATACCTAACTTTAGCCCCCAACTAATTCCTGCAGCTTGGCTTTTTCCTATGGGTAATGATGATTATTCTTTACCTCATTTGCGTAATGTGAAGCTAAGTCATTGGTCTACATCACCACTAAGCCTATCAGCTCTCAATGAGTTTGACGCGCTAATCAACCTGGAGTCTGATAAGCTGGTTTATCGGCAATTGATTGCACGAAATTCAAACATCAACGCCGAAATATCAGGAGGTATTTTAAATCTGAGTCGCTTTCAAGCCCGTTTATTTGGGGGCACGGTGCTCTCTACAGCAAACATTAATGTAGGAAATAATTCGATTAGGGCTCAGGCTAATATGAGAGGATTGAGTGTCGGGAGTTTGCTTCAAACCACCACCGGCAAGCAAAGTGCGAAAGGAAAAATGGATGCAGATTTTAATATTAACACTAGCGGCACAAGCATCTCTGCGCTCGTGGAGAAGCTTGGTGGGAAAGCAAGATTCAATATATCAGCGATCGACGTGAATAACGCCGCTGAGGGCAGTGTGTTGGCCAGTATTTTTGACCTTTTACAAGCACTGAATCGGTTAGCTGGCATTTCTACCGATAAAAAAGCTCATATTGGAGCGTCATTTAACGTGATGAGTGGGATCGCTACAACCCGCGACCTGAGACTCGCATCGTTGGCAGGTGATGGCAGTGCTGGCGGAGAAATCGACCTCTCGAATTGGACCATTAACCTTAAAGGTGAAATCACAGTGGCGGAAACATTGCTTACAAGCCTGTTAAAGGAACGGGTTCGCGGGTTAGGCCGGGCCATACCGTTTACCATAATGGGCTCGCTTGAGGAGCCAAATGTTAGAATCAATACAGGAACGGTGTTTAATTCGGGAGCTTCAATACCCAACGCTGACACACTGTTAAATAAAGCGCCAAAAAGTGTTAGGAGAATCCTTCGCGGTATTCTGCAAGGACCCCAACAACAAAATCAAAGGTCATCAAACAATCCACAATTGTCTCCCTCAAAACGATCCAAGGATGAAAAATCTCAACAAATTTCACCGGAAAGGCTTCTAAAACAATTATTTAAGCTTTAAAAACCCACCAACTTAAAAATTGAGTGAGAGTTTCCGGCCCACCTTAGTTTAATCTCTCTAAAATCACTTTTAACCTATTGGGTATCGCGAATGGGATTTAAAGTCACTCTGATTACTGTATCTAACACGGCTTATATCTCCCCCTTATTTCGGGGATTACATTAAGACACTTAATTGCGGGCGTCTTGACGCACGGACTGTAACCGTGAAGTATACTTAAAAGTGTTTGAGGCGTCGCACAACGTATACTCTTATTGCACTCGATAGATTACCCTCGCGAGTACTGTCGATTTTTTCGATCAGTCGACTAATCGAGGACCCATCTATCTCAGCGAACCATCGCAATTCCGACCAAAATAAATTTTCAAGGGAAACGCTGGTTCGATGGCCAGAGAGTATCACAGAATGTTTTTTAATGATAAAATCATCATCATTCATTAATCTAAAACACGATCCCTAATTCATTCAAAATTACTAACTTCCGTTCTGAATTGCTGGGTTAATTGGATCCATCCTCATTTCGATGGAGGCTGCAATTCAAATTAGATAAACTCACTATTCGCTGAGAGACCCTCGCACATTGGGTACAACATGAATTATTTTATAAAACCACAGAGTTGAATTACCATTTAATTTTTCTGAGGACTTAAAACTATCAGTCTTTCGCCACTATTAAAGCATCTAATGCCACCCCACCATTTGGTAATGCCATAAAGGGATTGATATCTAAGCTCAACATGTCATCTGCATTTTCAGAAGCAAACACAGATACCTGAGATAACGTACTCGCTAGTGAAACCAGATCAACTGCAACACCTCCTCGCGCGCCCATAAGCACCTCAAATGATTGTATCTCCCTAATCATACTTTCAGCTTCATCTATACCAAAGGGTGCTATGCGGAAGGTGATATCTTGGATAACTTCCACGAAAATTCCACCCAATCCAAACATTACAACAGGCCCAAAAGTTGGGTCGATGCTGCTCCCAATCACTGTTTCAACGCCGTCTGAAATCATCTCACTCACTATTACACCATCAAGCTTTGCCTGTGGCATATTTCCTTCAGCACGCAGCATCAAGGCTCCAAAGCCCTCATGTACATCAGCCGTCGTTTCAACACCAATGAGAACACCACCAATTTCAGTTTTGTGCTGTATGTCGGCCGAAGATATTTTCATAACTACAGGTAGACCAATATCAATCGCCGCATCTACTGCCGCCACCGCATTAGTAACTAATTTTTCACGCACCACCGAAATACCCGCCGAACGCAAAATATTTTTAGATTGGACCTCATTAATCGCATAGGTAGGGATGGGCTGGATATCCAAAGGGAGCCTTGGCGGCCGCGCGCCCTCGCCACGTTCAAAACTCTCTCTAAAATTTGCCAGTATAGCCAAGCTAGCAACCGCTTTATCCGGGGTGTCAAATACCGTGTGACCGAGATCTTCGTAGCGCGCTCGCACATCATCAGGCAAAATAATGTTAATAGAAATTACTTTTGGTGATTGGCATTTACGCATCCTTTCAAGCGTTTTTAAGATCAAATCTGTAAATTCATGGGTTCCCTGACCAGGAGTAAAAAAAATTCCGACCGAGTTGATATCTTCACTACTTAGTACAGCATCGAAAACTGGAGTAAGATAATAGGCGGGATTGTCAATCGCCATCGCTGTCACGTCTACAGGATTCCGGACAGCCGCGTATGGTAGGATTTTGCGGACTTTGTCTTGGACTTCGTTCGGGAGTATTGGGATCTCAAGACCATGCTTAATTGCACAGTCCGCCATCTGCACGCCAACTCCTCCAGAGGCTGTAATAATACCCAAGTTACGTCCTCTGGGGAAGAGACCCATTTGACACGCATAAGCCATATCAATCATGTCTTCCGTCGTATTAGCACGAAATACCCCGTGCTGCTTGAAAAAGGCATCACAAACCGAGTCAGAAACGGCGAGTGAGGCTGTGTGACTTTCAGCCGCCTCTGCGCCAGCTTCTGTGCGACCTACTTTGAGGAAAATCACTGGTTTGTGAGCCGCCCGCGCTTTGATCAACGACCTTTGCAAACCCCGGGGATCATTTATACCTTCAGCATAAATAACCAATGTATTTACTTCCACTCGGTCAACAAGAACATCTATGCACTCAGCTATTGAGATATCGACCTCATTCCCCGTCGTAATCCAGTGAGACAAACCAATGCCCCTTGACCGGGCTAAGGAATACAAATGTGCCCCGAATGCACCGCTTTGTGAGACAATTGCAACAGATCACCATTTAGGAGCAGCGTTCATAAAATTGCTGGAGAATGTTGCCATTACGCCGTTCTGCACACTCACGCAGCCCAAACAATTGGGACCCAGCAGCCTAATCTCTAGTTCCACGGCAGTGGCGTGTAACTCGGCTTGCATGACTTTGCCATCCTCACCCATCTCGGCGAAACCCGATGAAAATACAACCGCCGCTTTGGCTCCCATTTTGGCGCTATCGTGGAGGGCTTGGGTGATTTGCGAAGCTGGGATCGCCAGAATAACCAGCTCGACAGAACCGGGAATATCCAAAATCGACGAATATGCCTTTGCCCCCTGAACTACCTTACGCTTGATATTGATTGGATAAACAGGTCCCTTAAAACTGCCCTCAAGCATATAACGCATAACGCGAGCGCCAACACGACGAATATCATCAGTCGCACCGAGGATAGCAACTGAAGATGGGTTCAATAAGCTTTCCAACGTAACCTGCGTCATGATGAATCCTTTTTACGCGTCCACATATTAGTATGAGACGGTAGTGACAAAAAAAACAATACTTACGAGACGTCTTTTCAGCAGGCAAAACTTAGCTTAATACAGACCTCCGTTTCCAATAGAGTAATAACCAGATGACAATAGATAGCACTCCCCCTAATAAAAATTTTATTCGAGACGTCATTCAAAGCGATCTCGAAAACGGGCGGGTGGACGGGGTCGTGACCCGGTTCCCTCCTGAACCGAATGGATATCTACATATTGGCCATGCAAAATCCATCTGCTTAAATTTTGGTGTTGCCACAGAATTCAAAGGTCGCTGCCATTTACGGTTCGATGACACAAACCCCGCAAGGGAAGAGGAAGAATTCATAGAGGCCATAAAAAAAGATGTAAAATGGCTCGGTTTTGATTGGGGTGAACACCTCTACTTCGCTTCCGATAATTTCGAACAGCTGTATGAATGGGCGTTGTACTTAATTGAGAATCAACTTGCTTACGTTGATGAGTTAAGCGCTGATGAAATTCGCAAATACCGAGGCACACTGACCAATCCCGGGGAAGATAGCCCCTATCGAGACCGACCGACTTCCGAAAACTTGGACTTATTTAGGGAGATGCGCGCCGGAAAATTTAACGAAGGATCTAGGGTGTTACGCGCAAAGATTGATATGAAGAGTGGCAACATAAATTTGCGAGACCCTGTCCTTTACAGGATCGTAAACGCCCCACACCCGCGCACCGGCGGGGCTTGGCACATTTATCCAACTTATGATTTCGCCCACGGTCAATCCGATGCCATCGAATTAGTAACTCACTCCATTTGCACCCTCGAATTTGAAGACCACAAGCCGCTTTACAATTGGTTAATCGAAAACCTTCCCACGCCGTCGCAACCCCTGCAATACGAGTTTTCTCGCTTAAATTTAACACATACAGTCCTCTCTAAACGACTTTTGATTCAACTCGTTAAGGACGGACACGTTAACGGATGGGATGATCCTCGGATGCCAACTATCTCCGGACTCCGGCGGCGGGGTGTCCCAGCCTCAGCGTTACGAGACTTTGCCGAGAAAGTTGGCGTTACGAAATCAGATGCAATCATTGAGGTCGCATTACTGGAGCACTGCGTGCGTGAACGCCTAAACAAGTCTGCTGAGCGCCGTATGGCTGTTCTCCGACCACTAAAGGTAATCATTGAAAATTATCCTGAAGATCAAACTGAAGGATTAAATGCTATAAATAACCCAGAGACGCCGGAAGCAGGGTCACGAACAATTCCGTTCTCGAGAGAACTCTTTATTGAGCATGAGGACTTTATGGAAGACCCACCTAAAAAATTCTATCGATTAGCTCCCGGGCGCGAAGTCCGTCTCCGATACGCTTATTTCCTAACATGCCGCGATGTTATTAAGGATGAATGGGGAAACGTTAAAGAGCTTCGGTGTACATACGACCCAAAAACTAAAGGGGGAAATGCACCTGATGGACGGAAAGTCAAAGCCACAATGCATTGGGTTTCCGCTAAGCATGCACTTGCTGCCGAGGTTCGCCTATATCATCATCTATTCTCCTCTGCGGAACCAGACGTAACACATGACGTGGTCAAAGAGATAAATCCCAACTCCTTGGAGCGATTGGCAGATTGTCGACTAGAACCGTCCCTTAAGTTTATAAAAAACGGCGAAACGGTTCAATTTGAACGACTGGGCTATTTCTGTTCCGACCCTGACAGTTCAGATAGCGCGCTGATATTTAATCGCACACTTGAGCTAAGGGATACATGGGCAAGAATAAAAAAAAAGCCCCTAGTTTGAATCCATAAAATTGTTAAAACGCGATTGAGTCTTATTTGCTTATTCTTACTCTGCCCCGCAAAACTTTTTGCGCATTAAGATTTTGGATCAAATATTTGATCATTCGTTCACAAAATTTTCCCTTTGATCTTTGGTTGTTTAAATCCCACTGGCCGACGTTATGATACTGGTATCCTATTCATTAGACAGCGGACATTCCTTACCCTTGTCATGCGGGGATATGATAAAAAGTGCTGTATTATAACTTTTTTGCCTTTTTCTCGCTGGTATTGTCGGCAGCACAGCAACGTTTTACCAACCTGTCCAAATACTTAATACAAACACTAACCAATCGAATGGAGGTATCGATGATTATTGATCATAGAACTTACAATATTAAACATGGTAAATCGCAAATTTATATTGCACTTTTTAAAGACTGCGGTTTGCCCATACAACTAAAACACCTCGGTAATCTTATCGGATATTTCGAGACCGTGATTGGAACCCTCAACCAAGTAATTCATCTCTGGGGATACATAGATTTTGCTGACATGGAGAAACGACGGCACGCTCGCGATACCGACCCGGCTTGGGCAATTTACAAAAAAAAATCAGCGGGCATGCTGATCTCACAAGAGAACAAAATTATCAAACCTGTAAACTTTTCGCCTTCACGGTAAATAGTTTAGAGAAGGGTCAATTTGATAAAACCCGAAATCTCGACCATTGAATACCTCCAATGCCCTTGTACGTTTAACCGTGATAAATGTTGGCTACCCAACCACGGCTCATAGGCCTAGAGTATTTGTCCAAAGTGTTCAGTAGAAACGGCATGACCATAGTACTTCAAATAATTTAAGGTTTACGATGGCAGGGGTGTTGTGCAGAAAGGGCGTGACTTCTGGTTCACCAAACATGCTCATTACTTTAATTGAAGGGGCTGTGGCGTGGAAAATAGAAAACGACACAAAGCAGCAGCTTAAATATCAAAAATTTTGATCTGTATTGGCAACGCCCTGTATCTTCTGCAACTTTTTTACTAAACTGCCTCCGGCTCTATCGCCCGCGGAAATACAAATATATCCTGCGCGGAGAGAACTGCTTTATCGATCACACTCTAACATCTAATTACCATCCTTTAATAAGTTGCCGACATCTGAGTCCTCAAGTATCTCCAGCACTTTCTCGGATGGACGACACAGTCGTACACCTTTAGGCGTGCACACAATTGGTCGGTTGACGAGTATTGGATTCGCTATCATTGCATCTATTAGTTTTTCATTATCTATTTTGGAATCCGTCAAACCAAGCTCCTCCGCGGGAGATTTTTTTATCCGCAAAGCATCACGAGGCGTAATACCAGCCACAGCAAAAAGCCCCAGTAATTGAGGTCTTGTCCATCCAGACTTCAAATATTCAATTATTACCGGCTCTCTGCCCGACAATCGAATTATCTCGACTACATTTCTTGACGTTCCACAGTCTGAATTATGATAAACAACGGTGGTCATGAGATTTTCTTCCTTACAGGGAGTGGAAATTTATTACGACACAAGTTTTCTAAAGAGACTTGGTTCATAATAATGTCAATCCGCGTAATGATTTTTGGAAAATTATTAAATGTTCTCTTATGTTTTTTCAAATACGTCCCTCTGATCATTAAATTTATTAAGTATACCAGTTCGTCGCAAGGTCAAAACTTGATAGGTAACCCCATTTACCCCCGCCGCGCGGCTATCTTAAAGATTTTCTCTGCCCACAGGTTGAAATTTGCTACATGTGCAACGCTTAACAGCATCTTGCATACCAGTAAATAAGCTTCTTTCTTAAAGTGCTGCCATGATTTTTGGCGAATGCTAAAAAATATCAAACCCCTGTATTGACCGGACTTCCAGCCAATTCTGAATTTCAGGTGATTAGATAAGACTGCGTTCGTTTTATGTTTTATGGAACGGTCCGATTTCACAACCAAGCCGACCTCATTTATTCAGTGCGGACCCCGTCGATAATATGTTTTAGCACATCTGTCTGGGTCATTTCAGCTAAAGGCTTATGTATTCGCCAATCTCGGCGACTTCCGTCAGCTTTATGCACCGAAATTAAGGTCTCAATCGGTGGGCAATCAGGTTCATTGCACACGAGTTCAGCCACAGTGACAAGGTCGCTGTCGTTGAGCCCAAGCTCCTCACCCACCCATGTCTTGATTGAACCGGCGCGACCAGATGTCCTCCGGCGATTAAACAGATTCATTATTCAACGTCCCCAGCCAGCTGACACCAGAGAACGCGACCTGATCCCTCGCCAACTAATACCCATCCTTTTGGTGATATTGCAAGAGCAGTGACCGCCGAACCGCTTGATCCCTTAATCACCATACCAGTGGGCTCCGATGTTAGTTGTTCGGCAAGCACTGCTCCATCGGCAAACCCGGCGAAAACACCCGGAATACCGGGAAAGCCTGCAACCACTGTGCAGATTTGCTTACCGCCATAAGCACAGGTCAGAGGCTCACGTCCCAAGGGACCATCTTTGCCGTCAAAAGGCCAGCAGATCGCTTCATTTGCGCCAGAGGTCGCTAGGTACGGTTCGTCACCAACCCAGGCAAAACTCTTCACCTTTGCGGGATAGCCAGACATTCGCATATCCACCTTGTCGCGGAGTCGCCATCCGTGGAGGGCGTTCTCCTGCATTGCCGTAACAAGGAACTTCCCGTTTGGACTGAAGGATAATTCTCCATGAGAGCCTTTCCAGATCAATTTCTTAGCTCTCCATCCGCGTTTCCGCCGTTCCCAAACTGTTGCTCCGCCATAGTGCGAAACGGCTAGCCGTGTTGCTTTAGCGTCAAAGGCGAGGCCTCCAACCGTACTCGGATGCTCAAAAGATATGGGGTCCATATCTTCCGCCCCCCATAGATAAGCAACATTCCCCGATGAGCACGCGCGCCACCCTTGGCCTGCCGCAACGCTATCCACCCAGCGTGAACCAAAACTTGCAATCTCGTCGATGGTGCCTTCAGGTGAGACGCGGAGGAAGCGCCCATCGTCACCCCCAGTTAAGACATTGTCGGTTCCGTTATCCGATGAGAGGCAAAGAATGGCCCCCCGGTGCGCTTGTACAGTAATAGGCGGCTCCTCAGAGTGAAAGAATCTGAGTGTTCCATCGCCAAAACTTGCCACGACGTAGGCACCAACTAACTTAGCGCCTGTAGCGGGAGCACCGGCCTCAAGATTGAGCCCTGTCCGTTGAAGCACAGATTCCTCGAAGCAACCACGCCGAACGCGCCGAGGTTCCTCAGCTATTAGGTCGCTCGGCATGCAGCGAATCCATTTTCTAAATCCATAGCATCGAGATTACGTCCAATGAATACAAGGCGAGACGTGCGTTTACCCTCAGGCCAAGGCCCCATTGGTGCCCCGTCCATAAGCATATGAACCCCCTGAAACACAAATCTGTCGTTATCGTCTTTGAATTCGAGGATACCCTTAGACCTTAAAATATCTGCACCACGTGTTTGAATAAGGTTGCCGAACCAAGTTTGGAACTTTTCTGAGTCAAGAGGCTTATCCGAGACTAGACAAAGGCTTTTAATATCGTCGTCATGTTCGTGATCGTGATCAGAAGTCAAAAAGTCTGGCTCTACCTCCAGCACGCGATCGAGGCTAAATGTATTTAGCCCGATCACCTCATCCAATGACGTGCTACAGTGCTCGGTTCTGATAATTTTTGTATAAGGATTGATAAGGCGAATTCTGTCTTCTATCCGCTCAAGCTGCTCGGAACTAACAAGGTCCGTCTTGTTCAGGAGCAGCACATCAGCGAATGCGACCTGCTCCTCGGCTTCATGATGTTCGCCCAATTGTCCCTCGAGATGAACCGCGTCAGCCACGGTCACGATAGCATCCAAACGCGTTCTATCAGCAACGTCTTCATCAACAAAAAATGTCTGGGCAACAGGCCCTGGGTCGGCCAGCCCTGTTGTTTCAACTATAATAGAATCGAATTTGTCACCTCGCTTCATAAGACCCCCGAGGATTCTAATCAAATCACCACGCACGGTGCAGCAGATACACCCATTATTCATTTCAAAGACTTCTTCATCAGCATCCACAACGAGTTCGTTATCGATGCCTTCTTCCCCAAACTCATTTACGATTACAGCATAGCGCTTTCCGTGACGTTCAGTGAGTATGCGGTTAAGAAGGGTCGTTTTTCCGGCACCAAGAAAGCCTGTCAGGACGGTTACCGGGACTTGTGAAATTTCGTTCATAGTTTTCCTCATAAGGTTAGTCACTTTTTTGGTAATTATCCGTAAACAACAATGTTTTTTCAATTAATGATGCGGCATGAGCTCAAAAAAGGGAAAGATTAAGTGTTTTTAAGCATGGGGTCATGTTTTCGACCTGACTTTATCTATGCGATATTGTTATAATATAACTTAAGGTGAGATGGTAGTCCTAATACCAAGTAAAAAAAGGTATCTCGTCGAACTATAGTTTCTGCGTCGGAGAGACGTTATTCCGATGATAGGCCGGTACGGAATTTAAAGGCTTGCCCATGCCACGACATAAAAGCCCATGCATTAATATTTGTGAATTTTTAGGGCCCAACAGGTGGTGTATAGGTTGTGGACGCACCCGGCGTGAGTGCAGACAATGGAGCAAGATGAAACCCTATGAAAAAAATATACTCGAGAAAAAGTTGATAAAACGAATGGCTGAAACTTTGAAATGACGAACCTGCTCCTGACACCTTACCATAAAGAACACCGACCATCTGTCCAACAAGCTCTCATCATCAAACCTGTGAAAAAAACCCCAGGCTTTAGGCCTGGGGTTTTCGTGGTGGGCACGACTGGGATTGAACCAGTGACCCCCTCGATGTCAACGAGGTGCTCTCCCGCTGAGCTACGCGCCCGATCTCTTAGCCCATAAACGGAATTATTAAGTGTGTACTTTCTTGCCTTAGCATTGACAAGCCCCATCGGCAGTGCTGCCATTAGCGTGCAATAAGATTAGCATCCGAAGCAAGGAGTTGTTTCCCCTGTGCCAAAGTCAGAGTTTACTTTTTTAGATAAGGTGACTTGGGAGATACAAGCCCCCAAGTGCCAAACCATACCTCTAATATTTTCCTCCCCACACAGCGGCCGAGATTATCCTCCAGAGTTCATTGCGGCTTCATCCCTTGATCTTTTGCAACTAAGGCGTTCCGAAGATGCCTTTGTTGACGAGATTTACGCCTCCGCACGAAGCTTGGGTGCACCGCTGCTTCGGGCGCTTTTCCCTCGCGCTTTTGTGGACGCGAACCGTCCGCCTTATGAGCTTGACCCAGAGATGTTTGATTGCCAGTTACCAGACTTTGTTCGCACAAAATCAGTTCGAATATCGGCGGGTTTGGGCACTATTCCTAAGATTGTAGCTGAGGGGCTTCAAATTCGTAACGATTTAATGACATTTAAAGAAGCCAAGACCAGGATAGACAAATGCTATTATCCATATCACGATACTTTATTGAGATTGATTAACCAGACATTGGCCCAATTTGGGACCGCAGTAGTAATTGACTGCCATTCCATGCCCTCAAACTTTACTCCAAATAGGCGTGGTCAGTCGTTGAAAAATGTGGACATTGTGCTGGGAGATTTGCACGGCACATCATGCCATGCAGCAATTACCAAAGCTGCATTGGAGGGTTTTACGGAACTCGGGTATAATGTAACGTGGAATAAACCTTATGCTGGTGGCTATATAACACGTTGCTACGGCCAACCCCGAAAGGGAGTTCATGCCCTCCAAATCGAAATTAATCGCAACTTATACATGGATGAACAAGCTATCGAGCGTGCACCGGGACTCCCCAAGTTAGCGCACGACATTTCCTGTCTGATTAGGTCCATATCGGATACTTCCAACCGCGTATTGATGCGTCACACGTCCGTTAAGGCTGCAGAATGATAGCGATAACATGCAAATGAGCGATAAAGTTATGGTTAGAGATGCCCGCCATCAGGATATACCGGCCATTCAGTCTATTTATGCCTACCACGTATTACATGGGGTTGGTAGTTGGGAGAAAACGCCACCAGAAATTGACGAGATGGTTACTCGTCACGATACAATTACTAAAAACAAATACCCATACTACGTTGGCACAATAGATGGCGAGGTCTTGGGATACGCATACGTTTGCTCTTATAGGCCGAGGCCTGCATATCAATTCACAGTGGAAAATTCCGTTTATGTTGCGAACGATGCCGCGAGGCGCGGAATAGGACTTACATTGCTTGATGCCCTTATCAGCCAATGCACTTTTCTAGGGTTTAGGCGCATGGTTGCAATTATCGGCGACTCAGCTAATTACCCTTCCATTGGCCTTCATAAAAAAGCTGGTTTCCATCACGTTGGTATTATCCCGGCCTGCGGATTTAAACACGAGAAATGGCTCGATCAGGTCATCATGCAACGCGCGCTATGAGATGTACCTTTATTCCATTGCAGAATCCTGGCATCGCCTTTGCATGGTTTTTAGGGGGAGTTAGTGAGACATGGCGATAAAAATTACCATATTCTGTATTTTTAGTGTGGCCCTGATTACTGATCGCAACGTTTTTGCGGAACCAACTGTTCATCAAGGATACAACAATAATCCGAAATATTGTGAAATCGCCGTACGTTATGCGGAGCAACGATTAAAAATTCCTGACCGTTTGCTGAGCGCTATCTCAAAGACAGAGTCAGGTCGCTGGCACCCATCACAACAGGTAAATATTGCCTGGCCGTGGACCGTGAGGGCCAAAGGCAAGGGAAAATTTTTCAACACCAAAATAGAGGCTTTGGCAGAAGTTGAGATTTTATTGACAGAGGGTACAGAGAATATTGATGTCGGTTGCATGCAAATTAATCTTAAATACCATGGTGCTTTCTTTAAGACTCTAGCCGAAATAATCGATCCGAATACAAACGCGCTTTATGGTGCAAAGTATTTACGCCAACTGTATGAGAAAACCAAAAGTTGGACTACAGCAGTAGGCCATTACCATTCCTCTATGCCGAAGCTTGCCGCACTTTATCGGACCAAAGTTTTAGGAGTTTGGAGAGCCGCAAGTGTGTTCCAGATTCCGTCCGAGGGAATAGCCACCGGTAAAAAAGATACATTTAAAACCCAAGCAATTACTAAACTAGTTAACACCCAATACAGTGCAATCGATTATAGGTTGTCTGATAAACTGAGCATGGCATTCCGTGCCCGCCGATACCAACCACCTGAAGGGACCACCGCACTTCAACAAATCAGGCGCAGACAACTGAATGCATGGCGCTATCAGAAGGACGGTCGAATATCGTTAATGCATTTGGCAAAAATGCGACGCGCCGAACAGTCCCTTCACCAACAACAAAAAATGGCATCTACTAGCTCCGAGGAGCGGGAGAAGGAATTTACTAAACGTCGAAAAAATCAACTTGCAAAGTGGCGGGCTGGGAACTCTATGCTCCCAGCAAACAGCAATCCTTCGTTAAAATAATGATAAAAATGTTTTATGAGGGACGCAAAAAGTTGGGTTGTATGTGTGTCACTCCATAACCGGCTTCTTCAGGAATGATAATGCGCGGGCCATCCTCTGTTTCCTCCCTTTTCGGCTGAATACAGATAACATTCTCCCGCTCGGCACGAGCCAGAACACTATCCACGGTTTTAGATTGCCCGAGCTTCATCAAATTCATCATTGTGGGCAATATTAATTTCAACCGTCCTAGATAAACGTCCTCTAATATATCTTTCGGACGGCGCCAATTACCCTCAACGATTTCAAATCCATCAACAATCAACTTCCATTGGCCAGCTGGTGCGCGAGCAACAAAAAAATGTGTGTCGTAGCGTTTAGAGCGCATGGGCGGCGTGACCCAATGAGCAAAGCGCTTCAGTTGATTAATTGCAGGATACAGTGAATGCCGCCGCATCGCTTTAAAAAAATTTTGCCTAAATTCATCTCCCAGAAGCGTTTTCAGCTTATCCTCACTCAATGGACACTGTGTCTTTTCGTTATTGCATAATAGGATGTGGCACTCCTCATACATCTCACGTATAGCAGCTAGTTTCAGAGCTGCGAAAGGCTGGGTTTCTATACCCAAACGCATAGCCCACTCCTCGTCATAAGACTCCATTTTACCACCGGGGAACACCATTGCCCCGCCCGCAAAGTGCGTACCTGCCGCTTTCCGCAACAACAGCACTTCCATACCTGCTGGTTTATCTCGAATTAACATTATAGTTGCCGCTGGGAGAGCCTCCGGAATGTGTAACGAATTTGCTTCAAAATCGTTCATGACAAGCCAAACCTAGAGTTTTCTCGGGGAAGTCCCTCGCATTGCACCCGACCAGTCTGAATCATATGTACTAAATGAGACAGCACTGTACTGCCAGCTGCGGAATGAAGCTGTTTGGGGACATTGCGGTAAAGAAGTGAGACTAACTCACTTATAGTCTCCGAACCCCTCGATAGAGCGTCAGCGATTGCAACCTCCCGTTCCATGCGATGCGTTAGTAACGCCCTCACATACTTTTTCGCTTCGGTCAAAGCTGGGCCATGTGTTGGCCAGTAAGTACGATCATTCCTTGCCAAAACTTTGTTTAAGGAGTCCATATAATCCCGCATATCTCCATCGGGTGGTGCAACGATGGTTGTAGACCAACCCATCACATGGTCCCCAGAGAAAAAAATATCTAATTCTTTAACCGAAAAACAAAGATGATTATGTATATGTCCCGGTGTATGGACAGCCTCGAAGACAAAGCCTGCGGCTTCGATAGTCTCGCCGTCTTTCAAGCTGTAATCCGGAAGAAAGTCAGCATCAATGCCTTTAGACGGGGGCAAGTCCGAGTCGACCCAATATGTACCCGGTTGATGCTGACCAAAACCAAAAGTTGGGGCATTAACAGCCTTTTTTATAGGAGTAGCCGCCGGCGAATGATCACTGTGGGTGTGCGTTATGAAAATATGGGTAACAATCTCCCCGGCTACGGCCGACAGTAATGCCTCTATATGCTCATCGATTAGGGGACCGGGGTCGATAATAGCCACTTCTCCCTCGCCCACTATATATGTTCCAGTCCCATGAAATGTGAATAGGCCCGGATTTCTTGCAATTACACGCCGTAACTTTGGCGCGACGGGTTGGCATACACCATATTCAAAATCCAAATCACGAACAAAAGGAATCCCCGACATTTAGACTACCCCTCGAGCCTTTAGCGCATCGATTTCCGACGCAGTCAATCCAAGCTCGTCGCCATAAATTGCCAAATTAGCGTCACCTAGAGACGGCCCGAGGCTTTGAACCTCTCCCGGCGATTCTGTGAGCTTCGGAAACACGTTTGGAACAACGACTTCACCAATACCCGGAACATCAACTGCTACCATGTCCTTTCGCGCCTTAAAATGTGGATCATTAAATATATCAGCTATCGAATTAATTGGTCCTGCCGGGACATCGTTCTTTATACACTGAGCTAGCAATTCGTCTCGGGGTAGTGAACCGGCCCAAATATTAACCTCTTTAATGACTTTATCTCGAGCTGCTAAACGCTCTTGCTGCGCACCATAGGCACTAACTAAATCCCGTCGATCCATTGCCAGACACAAGCGCTCGAACATTTTATCCGTTGTGCACGCGATGGCGAAAAACTTCCCATCTGCACAGACAAAATGACCATGCGGACAGGCATTGATCGTACCTGTTCCCTCCGGCTCTCGGATATAGTCGTGACGTGCATAGCGCGGTACTATTTCGTCCAGAACCCTGAAAACCGATTCGTAAAGAGCCATGTCCACAATCTGTCCAACACCCGATACATCCCTGTGCCGAAGGGCCATTAGCACTCCAATAGCGCCATACATTCCAGTAATATAGTCACCCAAGGAAGTTGACCCCGGCGTCACAGGTACTTCTCCGGGTAGACCAGACAAATAGGTTAATCCGCCAACAGCATGCCCAATACGAGCGAATCCTGGCCGATCCTTATAGGGCCCGTCCTGTCCATATCCGGTAACACGCAACAGTACTAGGCCAGGGTTAATTCTCTGTAACACATCCCAACCAAGCCCCCATTTTTCAAGCGTGCCCGGGCGAAAGTTCTCGCACACAACGTCGGCGCTTCGAACTAGTCGCTTAAAAATTTCAACCCCCTCAAGCTTGCGAAAATTCAATGTGATCGATCTCTTATTACGAGCCTCGCTTAACCATGCCAAAGATCTATCAGGCTCTTCCGACGCCGTCCCAAACCGACGCCAAGGATCACCCCCATTCGGATTTTCGATTTTTATTACGTCTGCCCCAAATTCACCAAGGATTGATGCGGCATGCGGTGCAGCTACGAAAGTCGCTATATCGAGGACACGCAAACCATTCATCGGTTTGGGTTTGGGTTTGGGTTTGGGTTTATGTTGATAGTTAGGATCTTTAATCATTTTAGAGAGATTACTCATATTCATCAGACATAGGTCAATAAAGCAGCGGTGCGCCATCAAAAGCAATGGTCTTTCCTTAACTAAAAGCAATGGTCTTTCCTTAACTAGGAGAAGATTAAGGTAAATTGATTACCACCGACCTTGATAGGCACGCACCTGACGGGGGTAAATAAGCCGTGCGACCAATTCTCTAATCCAGTAAAATAATATAATTCCCGTCATCGGATTCGATACTTTTTCCATGGATACCGGTTGCCCCAAAGCATGAAAACAAAATTTTGCCCGGGTAAGATGAAAATCATCGGTTAAGACCAAAACGTTTCTCCAACCGTTCCTTCGAATAATTTCAATGGAAAAAACAGCGTTTTCGAGTGTACGTGTCGATTACGTCTCCAATTCTATCACGTCATTTGGCACCCCCATACTTCTGGCTAAATCCGCCATAGTTTCCGCCTCAGGAATATCTGATATGGTCTTCCCACCTGATAATATTAATCTTTCGCCCACGTTATCGCGCCATAATTCAGCAGCCCTAGCTACGCGCCGTTCAATAGCTGGACTAGATGAACCATCTGGCATTTGAGCCGCCCCCAACACAATAATTGCATCAAAGTTCTCAACTGAACTATTAGCCATGCTACCTGCCAAACTCCGCTTCGGCTCGCATGGCTAAGCCTCCTGTGTTAGTAGTTGCCCACATTGTTGCTTGCGTCCCATCTTCCGAGGGAGAGCCATTCACACTAAATGGTCCGGTGTCAAAGATAGGGCTCACTGCACGATAGTTGAATCCTGTCAATGACATCTTTGAACTTTCGCGGCAACATAAATCCATGAGAAGAGTGGCGATCAATGGACCGTGTACTATTAATCCAGAATACCCTTCTTTTTTGGTAGCGTAGGCCAAATCATAATGTATGCGATGGCTGTTAAACGTTAGCGCCGAGTAGCGAAACAACAATATGGGATCAGGTTTTACGGTACGGGTCCATAGGGCCCCCGTGGGAGCCGGCTTATCTGGCAACGAGTTCTGCTGGGGTGAGGAAGAGTCACGATATACGATGTCATGTTCCTCAGAAATCGCAAGGCAACCCTGGCTGAAGATTTGGTGTTCTACAACAACAAAAACAAGGTCCCCACTTTTACCTCGCTTATGGCTAACGCTCTTAATCGTCGATACACGACGTGCCGTATCACCGATCCTTAACTGTCCTAAGAACTCAATCCTACCGCCGGCCCACATGCGATGTGGAAGATCAACGGGCGGCAAAAATCCACCACGTTTACCATGGCCATCTGACCCTAAATCTGACATTGGATGAACAGGTAAAAAATACAGCCAATGCCCCGCTGGTGGCACTGGGTCCCCTATCTTCGGATCTAAATCATCACTTCGATCCAATGTAGCCGCCAACCCAGCCATTGGTTCTGGAGATATCTTATTAAAACGCTCTTCAAACTTCCCTACCCATGATTTAAGGTAACTTATATCTGTTTTCATGCTTTCTGCCTATAATTAGAAAGATCGAGGTAAGCCAAGGACGTGCTCAGCAATATAGGATAAAATCAGGTTGGTTGAGATCGGTGCAACCTGATACAATCTGGTTTCGCGAAATTTGCGCTCCACATCATACTCTTCTGCAAAACCAAATCCGCCGTGGGTTTGAAGACACATATCTGCAGCTCTCCAAGATGCGTCCGCTGCGAGTAACTTTGCCATATTAGCCTCAGCCCCGCAGCTATCTCCCGAGTCAAATAAATCCGCTGCACTCTCTACCATAAGCGACGCAGCTTGCGTTTCAGCGTAGCTTCGAGCTATTGGGAACTGAACACCCTGGTTTTTACCAATCGGGCGATCAAATACCTCACGCTCCTTAGCATAAGTGGTCGCCCTCTCGATAAACCAACGTGAGTCACCTACGCACTCAGCAGCTATCAGAATGCGCTCAGCATTTAACCCGTCAAGAATATAGCGGAAACCCATACCCTCTTCTCCTACAAGAGCGGATGCAGGAACTTTCAAGTCATCAAAGAAAACTTCAGTAGTTGCGTGATTGACCATAGCGCGGAGCGGCTTGATGGTTAGCCCATTTTTCTCTGCATTTCGAATATCAATCAAAAATACAGACATGCCATGGTGAGGCTTAGCACCAGCCTCTCGAGGCTGTGTCCTCGCCAACAATAACATAAAGTCCGAATACTTAATTCGTGACGTCCATACTTTTTGACCATTTATTCGATAGTTATTTCCGTCTTTAACAGCAGTTGTTTTTATGCGGCTCGTATCAGTGCCGGATGTAGGCTCCGTCACTCCAAAGGCTTGTAGACGCAAATCCCCCCGCGCTATCCCGGGAAGTAACATGCGTTTTTGGTCTTCACTACCATGGCGAAGAACTGTCCCCATGGTATACATTTGCGCATGACATGCACCCCCATTGCACCCCGAGGCTTGTATTTCTTCCATCACTGCCGACGCTTCAGAGAGGCCAAGCCCACTGCCACCATATTTCTCTGGAATCAAACAACCTAAAAAACCCGCCATGGTCAAAGCCTCAACAAACTCGGAAGGATAGGCCTCTTCGCGGTCTTTATTACGCCAGTATTCGCCGGGATAATGAGTACATAGTTGAGTAACGGCGTCGCGAATTTCCTGATGTTTTTTTGTCACAATATCCTCTCTGGTTAATTTCTGGCTAACCCCAGAGTTTAGCTGATAACGGCTGAATATTCCCGCCATCAAAGACTAAACCATTGTCTCGGTCTTCTCTCAATAGTAATGGGCCGTCTAAATCTAAGTATTCAGAAAAAGGCGCCAACATAGTGGCGGGTGCCATGGCTAGTGAGGTTCCCACCATACATCCAATCATAATCTTCATATCCAAAGATTGCGCGATATGCACCATATTAAGAGCCTCAGTCAGCCCACCTGCCTTATCGAGCTTAATATTTACCATGTCATAGCGTGATTTAAGCCGATTCAAATCTGCATTAGTATGACATGACTCATCAGCACACAATGTTATTGGGCAATTGAAGTCCTGAAGAAGACTATCCCAATTAGATTTAAGAGGTTGCTCAATCATTTCTACCCCGAGGTCAGCAAGTCTTGGCGCCACCTCCTCTAATAAACTCATATCCCATGCCTCATTTGCATCAATGATTAATCGGCAATCTGGCGCGCTTTTTCGAACTGCCGCAACACGGTCCAAAACGTTGGAAGCATCAAGCTTAGCCTTAATCAGAGGCGCTTCAGACAAAAAAGAGGCAGCAAGAGCCATGTCTTCAACGCTACCAATGGATATAGTCTGGGCCGTTACCATGGGCGAAGGCTGAGGTAATTGTGCCAATTTCCAAACAGGCTGGCCCCGTTGCTTAGCCTCAAGGTCCCAAAGCGCTGAGTCTATCGCATTACGGGCGGCACCCGGCACCATTTGCCCCCATAATTCGTTACGTGTTATTCCTTTTTCAACCATCATCCGCTGGGACATAATCGCATTGCGCACATTTTCCAAAGTTTCACCGTAGTATGTATAAGGAACGCATTCACCTCGGCCACTTTCTTGACCGTCGGAAATCTCTACAACAATTACCTCAGCGGTGGTTTTAACACCACGTGAGATTACAAACGGTCTGGCCAACGGCCAAGATTCAGTCTCAATAGAAAGCTCACGGGTTGACATCGCCAGTCTCACTAAAGGTTATCTAAAATTTTTTCTACTCCTGTCAAAACAGGGTCAACAGCAGGCAGTCCATACTCATTCTCCAGTCTGGCCAAATACTCTAACGCACTGCCTGAAGCCATGTGATGTGTGTCGATCGATATACCAACACATTTAGATTTTGGGTTTGTTAGCTGAGCCGCCATCTCATTGGCGGCAATACAGTCTGAAATTGAGGGTAAGGCTTGGCCCAGTAGACCACGCATATGAGACCGCGTTGGTTCATGACAAAGCACCAATGCATCCGGTTGTGCTCCATGGATAAGACCGATACTTACACCCGCATAGGATGCGTGAAATAGAGAGCCTTGCCCCTCAACAATATCCCAATGGTCCGGTTCATTTTCCGGTGTTAGCCACTCAGTCGCACCGGAAATAAAATCAGCAACGACCGCATCAACCGAGATACCCTCCCCAGCAATGAAAATTCCTGTCTGTCCCGTCGCCCGAAATGTTGCATTCATGCCTCGCGCCAACATCTCACGCTCGAGCGCAAGAGCCGTATACATTTTACCAACCGAGCAATCTGTGCCTACAGGCAGTAATCTCTTACCACGTCGTTTCTTCCCGTTTCCCACTTCAAATAAGCGTTCGGAATGGCGAATATCGATAAGTTTACAACCATGACGCGCAGCAGTCTCGTGCAAATCTGGAACATCTGCCAACTTACTATGCAGCCCACTAGCGATATCAAAACCGGCCTCCAGCGCTCTAACCAGAATATCAATCCAGAGCTTACTAATTAAACCTCCGCGATTGGCAACGCCTACAACGAGTGTTTTAGCGCCCGCGTTAACGGCAGCCTCCAATGTCATTTCTGGCAACCCTAGATCGGCATTACACCCTTTCAATCGAAGCTGCCCAATGCAAATCTCCGAGCGCCAATGCACCACCCCACTTGCGGTTTTTGCCGCCAATTGATCTGCCGCATCGCCAAGAAACATCAAATAAGGAGTTTTAAGGGACATTTGCTACTCCAACTTCTATTCACGATGCTCTCAATTTATTAAGCAGTTTACCTTCCGCGCAAGCCTGAGGCGTCTATTCGCTTTAAATCGAGTTCGCCTCACCCTTCTGTTACGTAAAATTGATAACGAAGTCAAAAACATCGTTGTCTCAGGTGATGGCCTTGATACACCACCGCAGCACTCGTACCGATGTCGCCATCGGAACCATCGCCGTATAGAGTATTTTAAGCAGGTTTAGGACGGTTATTTCTCTACCTTCACCGGGTTTCCAAATTCTTTATCGATTAATAGATAAAAAGTGCGAGGAAGAGGTTTTTGAAAACGTTTAAATCTCACCCTTCTCCTTCTCCAGACGGCAATATCTTAGACCGATTATCCCCTGATCCGATGGCTTTTAGGATCGTAGATGGGAGTTAACGAGGGTTTGGCAGCGATTTTCTCTCCGGCGACTTCTATCTGATATTGCCGTGCCTGTTCTAATGCAGAACTTATACCTTCAATGCAATCAACATACCCGAGACCTACAGATCCCCCTAGTGAGTGCCCATAGGCCCCAGATGTCAAATATCCAACAATCTCCCCATCGCGATAAATCGGCTCATTATGGTATAGCATAGCGAAGGGGTCTTCGAGTAAAAATTGGAGAAACACCCTATTCACAACGCGTTCTCGCCGTTTGATCAGAGCATCCCGACCATTAAATCCGCCTTGTTTGTCCCATGCAATTGCAAACCCGAGCCCCGCTTCCAAGGGGGTATCTTCATCTGTAATATCGTGACCCCAGTGCTTGTACCCCTTCTCTATACGTAGTGAATTCACTGCATGCATTCCAACCGGTACTAACTTGCCATTAGCACCATCCATCAGCGTATCGTAGATCCCACTTGCAAACTCCGTAGGCACGTACAGCTCCCAGCCAAGTTCACCAACATATGTTATTCTAGACGCCCGAACGTACCCATACCCAAGTTCGATTTCACGACTCGCCGCAAACGGAAATGCTTGGTTGGAGAGGTTTGACGGAGTGAGGGATTGAAGGATATTGCGCGCGTCCGGGCCCATAACAGCCAACACGGCGTAGCTCGAAGTGACGTCTGTTGCAAATGCATGCGAATCATGGGGTATGTGGCTCTGAAGCCAGTGAAAATCGCGCACTTGCCCTCCCGGCGATGTGACAATTAGAAAATCATTTTCAGCAACCCGAGTAACTGTCAGATCTGCCTCAATACCACCTCGGCCATTCAGCCATTGAGTATATACAATATGCCCAGGTTCCGTCGGAACATTGTTTGCGCAAATCCAATTTAATATGCCCTCTGAATCTCTGCCTTGCAGTCTAAATTTCGCAAAGGATGACAGATCAATGATACCGGCCTTAGCGCGAACTGCCAAATGTTCGGCTTTTGAATATTCAAACCAATTTTGACGCTCAAAGCTGTATTCGTAATCAGGACTGACCCCTTCAGGCGCAAACCAGTTTGGCCGTTCCCACCCTGCAACTTCTCCAAAACACGCTCGAGCCTCGACGTGCTTTTGGTGCAATGGCGAACTACGCACGCTGCGTGACGTCTGATACTGATAAAATGGCCAATGCACTGCATACAACAAGCCAAGCGTCTCCGAAACACGGTCATGTAAGTACTTTGCATTCGATTGAAACGGCATATTTCGGCGAATATCAACGTCGACAATATCCATGGGCGGATAACCGTCTTTGATCCAGTCAGCAAGGACCTTTCCAACACCACCGGCCGATTGAATGCCAATAGAATTCATCCCCGCTGCTATAAACAAGTTATCAACCTCAGGTACTGGTCCAATTTGATATTTATCATCCGGTGTGAAACTCTCAGGTCCGCAGAAAAAAGTTTGAATACCTGCGTGTTCCAGCGCAGGCATACGCTCGACTGCAGCCATTAAAATCGGCTCAAAATGCTCAAAGTCACCCGGCAATTCGTCAAAAGAAAAGTCCTCCGGAATACCATCCATCCCCCAAGGCTTCGCAATGGGTTCAAACGCTCCTAACAGTATTTTACCGGCATCCTCTTTAAAATAAGCGCAGGCATCATAGTCTCTGAGAACAGGCAGATTGGGAGTCACACCTGAAAAGGGCTCTGTCAAAATATAAAAATGCTCACACGCATGAAGCGGAACTCGTATGCCAATCTGGCCTGCTAATTGCCGCGTCCACATGCCAGAAGCCAGAACAACATGTCGCGCCTTAATATCTTCAGTTTTAGTTGAAACACCGACGGCGCAGCCACCCTCAACAATGACATTCTCGACCAGTACGTTTTCGAATATTTGCGCCCCACCATTACGCGCCCCCTTGGCCAATGCTTGAGTTACACCGACGGGATCCGCTTGACCATCAGTGGGTATGTATGTCCCCCCGATTATGCCGTCAGTACTTATCAACGGATACATATCCCTGCATTCTAGGGGCCCGACGACATCAACCCTTAAACCAAATACCTTGGCCAAGTCTGCTCTACGCACTAAATCTTCCATTCTGCCTTTTGTTGTGGCAAGGGAGAGAGAGCCATTGATTTTGTAACCAGTAGCTTGTTGTGTCTCTTCCTCAAGACCCAAGTAAAGCTCAGCAGTGTATTTGGCCAACTCCGTCATATTTTTAGAGTCGCGTAATTGGCCGATCAAACCAGCTGCGTGCCAAGTTGTTCCAGAAGTCAATTGCTTGCGTTCCAACAACACAACATCTGATACACCAATTTTTGTAAGATGATAAGCGATGGAACATCCGATCACACCACCACCAACTATCACTACCTCGGCATCGTTCGGCAATTGTTTTCCCATGTAATCCTCCGTCTAATGGCAACACGCGGTCTAATCGAACGGCCACGGAGTTATCTATAAAATAGCACCGTTTTGTGCGCCAGTTTCCCCCACGTAGAAAATTGTGTAATGATCACTCCTAATTGACCAAATGTGTTAGTTAAAAACATCCTTCATCCAAGTTGACGGGACTAAAAGCTTACTATCACCAGCCCAACCGAGGCAGCACCATGTAATCTTATTTGCAATTTAAAGGTCAATCCATTCGAAAAAAGAGAAGTGAGACGGAAAAAACAGCAAACAATGCCTGCAAACATCAAATACTCGCCATGCAGACTCGTGGAATATAAGCATAATTTTAATGCCTGACCGCGTGTCAAAACTGAAGATATTATGGACCCACTCAGCAATCTCTAAACTACTTCCTGTGCCCAGCACCAACCCTAATCACGTGTCTATGCTGACGTTCTACTTCTTACCAAACGGCCTTTCAAATATTTGAAGGGGTGAATTACTCGTCCTTTAATCTTGTGTATTGTCCATGACAATTGTTACAGGACCTTCATTGGTCGAATTAACTCTCATACTGGCTCCGAAATGCCCTGTTTCCAAGTGCACGCCCTCCTCACGTAATTTATAACAAAATAAATCATAAACCCACTCTCCGGTGTCAGGATGCGCTGCTGCTGAGAAACTAGGCCGGTTTCCTTTACGCCATTTAGCTGCGAGCGTGAACTGACTAACCACAAGCACACTGCCTCCAACGTCTTTTACGGACAGATTCATTTTACCAAATGCATCTTCGAAGATTCTTATATCTGCTATTTTTTTTGCAAAATAGCTTGCAAGGTCACTGTTATCTTGTGGGTCTGCGCAAAACAGCACTAAAACACCGAGGTCAATTGCGCCCACAACAATTCCATCAACTTCAACGCTCGCGTTGCTTACTCTTTGCAAAACCGCTCTCATTTTTTAATCACAACACCTCAACGAATTAGCTACCAGTATCACTCCCCCAATAGAAGTTAAATACAGCTCCCTCTTAAATTCCACTTAGCCATCGTGCGGTGAACGGTTTAAGCCGAGTATAAAAACTGATGGCGTCCAAATCGTTACTCGCATAGTAGTTAAAAAATGAGGACTCCCATCCTTCAAACCCTTTGATAAGCAATGGGGACAGGGATCGGCAAATGCACCCCGACCATTCCGATGTTGATTGATTGAGCGCAATCCGGCCCAGTTTCGCCATTACGCGCAAAAACTGCGGCCCCATTGCCGTATTCATTTTTAGAGGTCAATTCCTTCGCTTCTTCGTAACTTTGAGCAAGAACCACAAACAAAACTGAACCGAATATCTCGTTTTTTATAAACTGACAGGCTTGAGGTAACTCGACCTAAAAGCGTGTCTCCAAAAAATCCCTGCCATATTAATTTACGTTAAGATTGTTTTCGCTCCGTTTCTCTTCGTGGTAGGTATGCGATCAAAGGGCTTTTTTTGCTAATTTAACCTCGTTGAGCCCCACTATTCCCTCCGTTCGAACGATGATATTTTACACTACAGCGTTTATAGATGGAAAAATAGCGGAGCGGTTGTGAAAGAATTCAAGCTCGAATTTGTGACGGTTTAAGCTTATAGCCTCACTAATGACATTTTTCGCGCAACAGTAGTCAGTTTCCAACACCCCGTTTTCACTATTTTGATGTATGACCCCTAGAGTGATTCCAGAGTTTTTCGCATCTTATCCATCATTTCATCAATGTGCTCTTTTTCGCTGATAAATGGTGGAGCAAATATACCCGCATCACCTGTAAATTTGACGTGTAAGCCATTCCAGAAACAATCCTTTTGCGCCTGTGTGCCCCTCAAACCCGGTGCACCCTTGGCTTTTAGTTCAAGGGCTCCCATCATTCCGAAGCCACGGATATCTTTGATACAATCCAAATCCCGAAGACTAAACAGGCCATCGAGGAAATAATCACTCATGGCAGCGCTTTTTTCGAATAGATTTTCTTTTTCGTAAATCTTTTGAACCGTAATACCTGCTGCGCATGCGGCTGGGTGTCCGGAGTATGTGTAACCATGAAAGAACTCAATCGCATTTTCAGGCGCTGCTTCCGTAATAGTTTTGTATATGTGATCGCCAACAGCGACTGCACCCATGGGTTGGGCACCATTGGTCAAAGCTTTAGCCATAGTCATTATATCCGGTGTGACGCCAAAAGCGTCAGAGGCAAACGCATAGCCTAAACGACCGAACCCGCATATTACCTCATCAAAAACCAGCAGTATACCATGTTCATCACAGATCTCACGAAGCCGCTCTAGATACCCTTTAGGCGGAACTAATACCCCCGTTGAGCCGGCAATCGGCTCAACAAATACGGCAGCGATCGTGGTCCCTCCATAAGTCTCGCAAAATCGTGTTAAATCATCAGCCAACTCAACCCCGTGCTCTGGTTGTCCACGGACAAAGGTTTCATCTGGGTTCCAAGTATGACGCATGGTCACTACATTGGGCATCACGCTAGAGAAGGTCTCACGATTTTTGACCATACCTGATAAAGAAATTCCGCCAATATTTACGCCATGGTACGCACGCTCACGTGAGACAAACCGCGTGCGATGACCCTCACCGCGTGCACGGTGGTAAGCCATTACCATTTTCAATGCGGTATCGACCGATTCGGAGCCAGAATTAACAAAAAATACGTGGTTAATTGAGTCAGGCGTAATGCGCGCAACGCGATTTGCCAATTCAAATGTGCCGGGCGTCGACAACATAAATGGTGATGCGTAATCATTTTCTAATAACTGCTGGTAAACCGCTTCCGCAATCTCCTTACGACCGTGACCAAGCGGGCAGCAAAAGAGTCCCGATGAACCATCAATCACCGTCCCTCCTTTATGATCTTTCATATACAGACCTTCACCCCCAACAATCAGCCTCGGATCGTTTTTAAATTCTCGGTTGGCCGTAAATGGCAGCCAGTGCTGTTCGAGATCGTTAGCTTGATATTGCATCTTTTATCCTTCTCAAAAACAAATTGAACGTTGATAACTACCCTGGCGCCGCTGCTCTGCGGATTAGTTGGATTTTCTTGTGCCGCTCAATACATTAAATTACTGTATTGCTTGGCTCCACCGTAGGGCCAATTTATAATTAAACTTGGGCCATCCTGATGCGCGATAGTTTATTTCACCTAACTCCGGTTGAGAACGTATCCCTGCAGTCGCAAATTCGCGAGATGTTGGTCACTATAATACTAGAAGCAAGAATTCCGAAAGGCGAGCCCTTACCATCGAGCCGCAAGATGGCCAAAACATTGGGTGTATCAAGAAATACAGTCGTGCTTACCTACCAGGGTTTGGTCGACGACGGCTACTTAGTAGCCCGGGAACGGAGTGGCTTTTACGTCAACCCTGAAATTCTAAATGGCCGCCCCACTACCAAGTATTTAAAAAATACTGTGTCAGAGACTGCACCGGATTGGGACGCACGGTTTAGGGTGCGGCCGTCTAATCAGGAAAATATTGTTAAACCAACGGATTGGCGGTTATTTCGCTATCCCTTCATATATGGCCAAGTTGATGAGGAATTATTTCCTGTCAACGCTTGGCGTGAATGCTCCAGACAAGCCCTTGGGCGACGTGGAATGGATGCTTGGACCGGCGACAGCCGCGAAAGGGATGATCCAATGCTCGTGGAGCAAATCCGTACTCGCTTGCTGCCGCGCCGTGGTATTTATGCTGATACTGATGAAATTCTGATCACAATGGGAGCGCAAAATGCGCTCTATTTACTGTCTAGTTTACTTATGACACCTACAACTTCAGTAATCATGGAAGAGCCCGGCTATACAGATGCGCGTAATATATTTGCTTTAAAGACACCACGCATTACTCTAGTTCCTGTCGATGAACGTGGGCTTCCCGTCGATGACCGCCTCGATGAGGCAAATTACGTGTTCACCACTCCAAGTCACCAGTTTCCGACCACTGTCACAATGCCTATGGAGCGCCGAGAAGCTCTCCTTCTAAAGGCTGCAACACAAGACTTCGTAATCATTGAAGACGACTACGAAGCCGAAACTAATTACGTTAAGGATCCAACACCAGCGCTTAAAACTTTAGATCAAGACGGCCACGTTATATACGTTGGAAGTTTGTCGAAGACAATGTTTCCCGGGCTAAGGCTCGGCTATTTGGTGGCCTCACGTCAATTAATTGCGGAGGCCCGCTCACTCCGTCGTCTAATGCTCCGTCACGCACCAAACAACAATCAACGAACAGCGGCACTATTTTTGTCTTTAGGGTATCATGACACCTTGGTTAATCGCTTGCATCGTGCGTATCGTGAGCGATGGCGAGAGATGGGCGAGGCGTTACAAACCTACATGCCCAATTCTACCCGCCAGCCAACGTTTGGCGGCACTAGCTTTTGGGTAAAAGGCCCAACAGGCATTTGCGGGGACGAGCTTGCAGCCGTTGCTAAAACTCATGATGTAATAATTGAACCGGGTAGCGTGCATTTTGGCGAAACACCAAAACCGCGGAATTATTTTCGTCTTGGCTTTTCCTCTATCTCAGAAAAAGATATTAAATCGGGCATTAAAGCGCTCTCAAAATCAGTTGACGAGTTAGTCTCGTTGTAGGGAAACCTCATGCTCCTTCTTAGGTTTGGCGCAATTGGTTCTGCTTTATGTGAGCATCTGGACCTACCGTCGTACCAATGAGAAGCTTAAGAGATTAAATTATTAAATCGGTCACGGTAAGGGAGATATAATATTTTGTGGTGGAAAGGCAGTAACTGTTGAGAATTGGGGTTCCAAGAGAAGTGAAGAACCACGAATATCGGGTTGGGATGACGCCCAACTCCGTGCGTGAAGCTATTCGTCATAACCATCAAGTCGTTGTAGAAACGAAGGCTGGTGATGGCATTTCTAGAACCGATGACGATTACCGCACAGCGGGGGCGACAATTCTTGGCTCTGCTGCTGAGGTTTTCGCAACCGCGGATATGATCGTCAAAGTTAAGGAACCACAGGTCGCTGAGAGGAAAATGTTACGCGAGGGCCAGATTCTCTTCACATACCTGCACTTGGCTCCCGACCCCCAACAGACCAGAGATTTGGTTGATAGTGGCGCAGTGTGCATAGCCTATGAAACGGTAACAGACAATGGTGGTGGTCTTCCTTTACTAGCGCCTATGTCGCAAATTGCAGGCCGTATGTCGGTACAAGCAGGTGCACATTGCCTAGAACGCACGCAGGGTGGGGCGGGCGTCCTACTTGCTGGGGTTCCCGGCGTACGTCCAGCCAAGGTAGTTATTGTAGGTGGAGGCATAGTTGGCGAGAGTGCAGCGTATATAGCGGTTGGGATGGGAGCAGATGTAACAATTTTAGACCTAAACATCGAAACAATGCGTTCTCTCGAAGCTCGTTTTAGACAATCAATTAAGACCCTTTACTCTACTGATCTCAGTCTTGAGGAGGAAATTCTCGAGGCCGACCTTGTCATTGGTGCAGTGTTAGTGCCGGGTGCCGAAGCGCCGAAATTAATTACCAGCGACCTCATATCGCGCATGAAAACCGGCTCAGTGATTTGCGATGTGGCAATTGATCAAGGGGGTTGTACAGAAAACTCACGTCCAACTACGCACGCAAAACCCACTTACACCATAGACAGTGTTGTTCACTATTGCGTTGCTAACATGCCCGGTGCGGTCTCACATACATCAACCTTTGCCTTGAATAATGCGACCTTGCCTTTCACACTGGCGATCGCTGATAAAGGCTACAAAAAAGCCATAGTAGAGGATCCTAATTTACTCAATGGCTTGAATGTATGCGAGGGCAAGGTCACATATAAAGCTGTCGCAAACGATTTGGGATATGACTATGTCGATCCGTGCACGTTTTTGGGTTCGACATCAGTCTACGAGGGTTAAATGAGAAACTTTTAACAGCCAGGAAAAATTATATTTTGCGGATTTTCGTGTCAGTTAGTAGTGATTTTGTTATGAGTGTTATTCAGGAGCTTGACTATACTCTGATATAGTTAGTTTTTTGGGGTGACATTTATCTGTGTAGTTTTGAAGTTCGGTGGAGGAATAGAGTTATGACTAAGATGAATACTGAGGAATCCTTTATTAAAGTTTTACAAATGCATGGTATTGAGCACGCTTTCGGCATTATTGGTTCTGCAATGATGCCGATCTCCGATCTTTTCCCCACAGCAGGTATAACATTCTGGGATTGCGCCCATGAGTGCACAGCCGGCATGATTGCCGATGGCTATACTCGTTCTACTGGGAAAATGTCTATGGCGATCGCGCAGAATGGACCGGGTATTACCAACTTCGTTACCCCCATTAAAACGGCATACTGGAATCATACCCCCATGCTTTTGGTAACTCCTCAAGCTGCGAACAAAACGATTGGTCAAGGAGGCTTTCAAGAGGTCGATCAAATGGCCATGTTTGAGGAATGTGTGTGTTATCAAGAAGAGGTGCGTGACCCTACTCGTATTCCTGAGGTCTTAAACCGAGTCATTGAGCAGGCGTGGCGGGGCTCTGCACCCGCACAGATAAACGTGCCAAGGGATTACTGGACCCAGATAATTGATGTTGAGCTGCCGCAGATTGTCCGGATTGAGCGGACGGCAGGTGGTCAGCAATCCATCGCAGATGCAGCACATTTATTGTCGGAGGCTGAATTTCCAATCATCCTTAACGGCGCCGGCGTGGTCCTATCCGGCGGTATCAACGCATCCAAAGATTTGGCTGAAAGGTTAACTGCTCCTGTTTGCTGCGGCTATCAGCATAATGATGCTTTTCCCGGCTCTCATCCACTTTTCGCGGGCCCGCTCGGCTACAATGGCTCCAAAGCAGGTATGGAGTTGATAGCCAAAGCTGACGTTGTTTTGGCTCTAGGCACACGTCTCAATCCGTTCTCAACTTTGCCAGGCTACGGCATCGACTATTGGCCCAGTGAAGCCAAAATCATTCAAGTTGATATGAATGCCGATCGGATTGGACTTACAAAAAAAGTCGACGTGGCTATACAGGGTGATGCAAAATTAGTTGCTCAGCAGATCTTAGCTCAGCTAGCTGTAACCGCCGGTGATAAAGGTCGAAAAAAACGCAGTGATCTAATTTCAGAAACAAAATCTCGATGGCTACAGACGTTAGCGTCTATGGATCACGAAGATGATGACCCGGGCACGACGTGGAACCAGCGCGCGCGGGATAATCATCCTGAACGCATGAGTCCCCGTATGGCGTGGCGTGCAATCCAATCCTCCTTGCCAGGCGATGCCATAATCTCATCGGACATAGGTAACAATTGTGCGATCGGTAACGCCTACCCTACCTTTGAAGAAGGCCGCAAGTATCTGGCTCCCGGCCTGTTTGGACCCTGCGGATACGGTTTTCCGTCGATATTAGGTGCGAAAATTGGAAACCCCGACACTCCCGTAATTGGGTTTGCTGGTGACGGTGCTTTTGGAATATCTATGAACGAGATGACTGCATGTGGCCGAGACGAATGGCCTGCTATAACCATGGTAATATTTCGCAATTACCAATGGGGTGCTGAAAAACGAAACACTACTCTTTGGTATGATGATAATTTTGTGGGTACTGAATTAGACCTAGATGTAAGCTATGCAAAGATCGCAGATGCTTGCGCGCTTAAAGGCATCCAAGTTACAACCATGCAAGAGACAACAAACGCGTTAGCAGCTGCGATTAAGGCCCAGATGGAAGATGGAATAACCACGTTTATAGAAGTCGTTTTAAACCAAGAGTTGGGGGAGCCTTTCCGCCGCGACGCAATGAAAGCGCCGGTGGTTGTAGCTGGTGTCCATGCGAGCGATATGCGGCCGCAACAACCCGCTTAATCACGGTTTACAGCATGTTTAACGGGGCTGGAAAGACTCAAAACGTCATCCACTCCGTTAATTTTTTTTACTGAGGAATACGCAACATGCTATGCGACAAACCGTACCAAGTGCCCGAATACCTTTTAAAGAAGACAGAGACCCTCAGAAAAATCCGCATGGCAATCGCGGGGGCAGAAAACTCCATTGCTCTGCAGGGTGCCAAACAAGCGGCTGATGCTGGGTTAATCGAACCAGTTTTAGTAGGTGACAAAAGCCTTATCACAAAATTAGCAAAGGGTATTTGTTGGCATATACCAAACTTTGATATCGTGGACGCAGCGGGTGAGGATAAGGCATCAGCTGCTGCAGTCGCCCTTGCTAATTCTGGCGAGGTCAGTGCTTTGATGAAGGGACATATCCATACAGACTCGCTCATGAGAGCTGTTCTTCACAGAGAGCGGGGTTTACGGACTGAGAGGCGCCTGAGCCACATTTTCCATATGACTGTACCGGACAATGACCGTGTCCTTTTTATTACTGATGGGGCTATCAATGTCAAACCCAACACAGATACTAAAATCGACATAATTAATAATGCCGCATTTTTAGCTCGTGCTTTAGGGAATCCCATCCCTCGCGTAGCTCTCCTGTCAGCCACAGAATCAATTAGTTCTGCAATGCCATCAAGCGTCGATGCGTCGGAGGTTGTTAAAAGAGCTCGCGAAGGGGAAGTAATCAACGCCCTTGTTGCCGGTCCCCTGGCTCTTGATAACGCCATATCTCCTTACGCAGCCAAACTGAAAGGTATCGGTGGTCCTGTGGCAGGCAATGCCGATATTCTAGTGGTACCAAATATCGAGACGGGTAATGGGTTATTCAAAATGATGGCGTATTTCATGAGTGGTTTGGCAGCCGGTATCGTTATAGGAGCAAAGGTTCCAATTGTCCTCACATCGCGAGCAGACCCACCTGAAGCCAGATTTGCAGCTGCTGCTCTGGCTGTTATTACCGCGCAGCAGGAAGTTTGAGACCCAGCCTCAATAGTTAAAAGCAACTGCCTTCAAATTCCTTTTTGCTTTATCTCGAGAATCTAAGCGGAGATTTTTCCACAAATTAATTTTGAAGAGCTCAGCGATGGGCATAGAAGAAGGCATATTTATCGTGACTGGACCGATAATTACTATTACCACTACTCGGGTGTATTTTGTATAAAGTGACAGAGCGTTTGACAGTAACTACGTTTTTATTATGACCCCCATAGAACATCCTGCCGCACTTAAAATGGGAGAATGGACTGCGTCTTTGGAAATCTCCGATGTCCCGTCCGAAGCTCTCAGAATAGCCAAACGTTGCTTAGTGGATCTCTTTGCCGTGAGCATAGCAGGGGCTGATTTTAACCCTGCGGATATGGCCCGTAAAATAGCATTCACAGAACACGGTGTCGGAAAAGCCCGAGTATTTGGGGACCATAGGACTACCACGGCGTCAGGTGCGGCATTCGCCAATGGGGTGGCTGCCCATGTCTTAGATTTTGACGACACATCGTATGCCGGGATCACCCATGGTACAGCCGTCATTGGGCCAGCGGTAATAGCTGCTGCTCAGCACGCTGAGGTAGACGGTAAAACGTTGCTTTTAGGGTTAATCTCAGGTTCGGAGTGTGCTTATTCCATCGGTTTGGCTACCGGGACAGACCCCTGGTTTAACGGATGGTGGGGCACGACTATCTATGGAGTCATAGGTGCTGCAGCAGGCGCAGCAAAAGTCTTTGGTCTCGACAGCAGGGAAACGGCGTCCGCGATTGCCCTGGCAGCATTCGGAGCGGGCGGAATGGTAGCGGGTCTTGGAACGGATGCCAAACCTCTGTCATGCGGTATAGCGTCCAACGCTGGGGTGCGAGCAGCACTGCTCGCAAAGGCTGGCGGAGTTGGCCCCACTAGCGTCTTTGAGGTCGATCGCGGATACGCTAAATTATTTAGTAATAATCACTTTGACCAGACTCCATTAAAACAACTAGGTGAAAAATACGCGCTGATTGAACCCGGAATTTTTGTCAAACCCTACCCGTGCTGTACAGCCACCCATACTTCACTCGAGGCGCTATCACTTTTAATGTCCACGAATAATTTAAGGGCTCAAGATATTGATAGGGTTACGGTTCATGCGCCACGCATGGTAACAAAAAGTCTAGTTTATAATAATCCACAATCCATGCAGGAATCTCAGTTTTCTATAGATTTTACCGCTGGGTGCACAATGGTTGATGGAGGCTTCCAAATTCATCATCTTTTACCCGAGGCCCGATCTTCCGAGGCTATCAGAAACGCTCGCACTAAAATTCAAATGTTTGAAGATCAAAGTTTAACCACAAAAGCAGAAACCGGCGAAGTCGCTATGGAGTGTGCTCGGGTTGAGGTGCTCACGGTCAGCGGTCATTCGTTCAAACTTTTTAACAATATTGTTACCGGTGCCCCAAAAAAACCAATGTCAGACACTGCGCTCGATAACAAATTTACCTTATGTGCCGATCACGTAGGTTTAGATAAGCAAGTTTTAACAGACGTGCTACAGCGCATACGCACCTGCGAAGAACAAGCTAGCGTGGCAGACCTATGGCATTAATTGAGTCTCTCTGCCCATGACACGCTATTCTATATTTTCACTCGCCCGCAACGCATTATCAAATCACCAAAATTGGCCTAAGGTCTGGCGCAGTCCAGAGCCAAAATCTAGATACGAAATCGTCATTATTGGCGGGGGAGGCCACGGACTAGCCACCGCCTACTACCTAGCAAAAAATCACGGTATTAAAAACGTAGCCGTCGTAGAGAAAGGTTGGTTAGGTGGCGGCAATACAGGCCGCAACACAACCATTGTGCGTTCAAATTACGGACAACCTGGTAACACCCTGTTTTATGAGAAATCTATGCAGCTTTGGGAAGGCTTGAGCAAAGATTTAAATTACAATGTTATGATGTCTCACAGAGGTGTTTTGAACCTCGCCCATAATGACGCGCAGATTGACGCCTTTCAACGGCGCGGAAACACGATGCGGATCAACAACATTGATGCCGAATGGCTCTCACTCAATCAAGTACAAGTCCTTGTTCCCTTGCTAAATTGCTCTTCTCGCACTCGCTTCCCGGTCAAAGGTGGGCTTTTGCAGCCTCGCGCAGGCACCGCGCGGCACGATGCAGTTGCTTGGGGATTTGCCCGTGGTGCCGACAAATATGGTATCGATATAATTCAAAATTGTGAAGTGACCGGAATTGATGTTCACGCGGGCGAAGTGAAAGGTGTCCAAACAACACGTGGTCCTATCCGAGCAACCAAAGTCGCAACCGCAGTTGCGGGGCATACTGCTCATCTCTGCGAAATGGTAGGTATGCGTATGCCACTCGAAACACATGTACTGCAAGCCATGGTTTCTGAACCAATAAAGCCGTGCTTGAATACCGTCGTCACATCGGGAGCCGCACATGTGTATATTAGCCAATCTGACAAGGGAGAATTAGTCTTTGGTGGGGATCTAGATTTCTACCCGTCGTATGCACAGCGTGGAAATTTTCCACGCATCGAAGACGTTGCTCAAAACGTTGTCTCATTATTTCCAGCTTTTGGCCGATTACGGTTGATGCGGACTTGGGGCGGCATCATGGATATGTCTATGGATGGAAGCCCCATCATCTCAACATCTCATATAAAAGGTTTCTTCATCAATGGTGGCTGGTGTTATGGCGGTTTCAAGGCCACACCGGGTTCAGGTTGGGTGTATGCCCACACCATAGCTAATGACGCACCACATGAACTGAACATAAAATTCGCTTTAAACCGATTCGAAAGTGGCGCCTTGATCGACGAGTCTGGTAACGGCGCAACAGCAAAAGCACACTAAAGGAGAGTAAATACACGATGATGCTTATTACTTGCCCCTGGTGTGGCCGACGCGCGCAGACGGAATTCTCTTACATAGATGATGCAACAGCTCGCCGACCCAATATGGACTCAGTCAATGAGGCCGAACATTTTAAATTTGTTTATGAACGCGATTCCCGGCGAGGAGTGCAATATGAACTTTGGCATCATCACGCTGGATGCGGCAAATTCTTTAAAATCCATCGAGATACGATAACTCATGAAATACACGCAACTAGTAAGCTTTCTAATGGTTTTTTAGAAGGTGTGAAATGAGGAAACAAAACCCCAAAAACAATTATCGTAATGCCACCGGGGGGAACCTCAACCGTGAACAGCCAGTGAATTTTACGTTTGACGGTAGAAGATATCTGGGTTTCTCGGGGGATACTCTGGCATCTGCATTGCTTGCCAACGGTGTGCGAGTAGTTGGGCGCAGTTTTAAATATCATCGACCTCGCGGCATTTTCGCGGCAGGTGTAGAAGAGCCAAACGCCCTTGTTCAACTCCGGACAGGTGCGCGGACCGAACCAAACATGCAAGCTACGCGGATCGAGCTTTATGAGGGTTTGGTCGCGCAGAGTCAAAACCGTTGGCCATGCCTGCAATTTGATATTGGAGCAATCAATTCAGTTTTCAAAGGATTGATCCCATCTGGGTTTTATTACAAAACCTTTATGTGGCCTGCAAAAGTGTGGAGGGTTTACGAACATTTCATCCGTCATGTCGCAGGGATGGGGAAATCGGCTGAAGATCCCGACCCTGACACCTACACGCACCGCTTCAAGCATTGTGATGTCCTAGTCGCGGGAGGAGGGGCCGCCGGTTTATCCGCGGCGCTCTCAGCAGGTCGCTGCGGAGCACGCGTGATATTAGCAGATGATGCCCCTCAGTTCGGCGGCACATTATTGTGCTCAAACGAAAAGATCGATGGCAAGTCTACCCATGATTGGATTGAAGGTGTATTAGTGCAACTAAATGCAATGGAAAACGTCACACTTTTAGTTCGGACGATGGTTACATCTTATTACGATCACAACATGTTGATCTTAAATGAGCGCGTCTCAGATCATCTTTTGAAGCCTTTACCTCATCAACCTCGTCAGCGAGTCTGGCAGGTCCGAGCAAAAGAAGTTGTCTTGGCGACGGGTGCTCTGGAGAGGCCTCTAGTCTTTGCCAATAACGACCGGCCCGGCGTCATGTTAGCCTCAGCTGCACAATCTTATGCTAATCGGTTTGGTGTCCGCGCCGGCAACCACGCGGTTGTTTTTACTAATAACAGTTCTGCCTATTCGGCAGCTTCCGATTTGGTAGCGGCCGGCATAAACGTAATTTCTATTGTGGATGCCCGCCACAAGATTCCATCAAACGACAGAGACATGGCAAATACATTTGATATCAATATTTTAGAAGGCCATTCGGTTGTGACGGTAAATGGTGCAAAAGCCGTGCGTAACGTGAGCGTAATGGCCTTGTCTCCGATCACACGTCAACCAGTTGGCAAGGCCCTAAAAATCCAATGTGACTTGGTTGCCATTTCTGGCGGCTGGTCACCGTCGGTGCATCTATTCTCTCAATCGCGCGGTAAACTTCGATATGACGATAATTTGGCTGCCTTCATACCAGACATATCCTATCAACGTGAGCGTTCAGTAGGTGCCTCAAATGGAGTATTCACCTTGCGACATTGTATTGATGACGGCATAAAGGCGGGTATGGATTCGGCAATAGCTGCAGGACTCGATGTCACGCTAACGCATCAACCCTTAACTCCACTACTGACACAAGAAATTGTGAACTATAATATTGAGGCCTTGTGGGCCGTCCCACAAATAGACGGACATCATGGCAAAAGCTTTGTAGATTATCAGAATGATGTCACTGCGGAGGACGTGGCTTTAGCGCACCGGGAGAACTTTATATCGGTCGAACACTTGAAGCGTTATACCACGCTAGGTATGGGTACCGATCAAGGTCGCACCTCAAATGTCAACGGTTTAGCTCTGATGGCTGGACTTCGAAACGAGGATATACCGGCTGTAGGAACAACTACCTTTCGTCCCCCTTGCTCACCTATGACATTGGGTGCGGTAGCCGGGTCAAACGCGCACGAGTGCCTTTCATTAACTCGAAAAACACCCATGCACCACCTGCATGCAGCGGCGGGCGCCTTGTTTGCACCTGCAGGTTACTGGTTACGAGCGCAGTGTTACTTAAAACCCGGTGAGCCGATGGAGCGGGCGATTTTCCGTGAAGTTCATAATGTGCGCAACAATGTTGGAATTATCGATATCTCAACATTGGGTAAAATCGATTTACAAGGTCGCGATATCGTCGAATTTCTTAATCGTGTATATATCAACGGCTATACTAACCTCCCCATCGGTAAATCTCGCTATGGTGTTATGCTGCGTGAAGATGGCTTTGTTCTCGATGATGGAACGGTAACACGTATTGGAAAAAATCGATTCCTTCTGACTACTACCACAGCGCAGGCTGGTAATGTCATGACACACCTTGAGAAGTTGTCCCAAGTGCATTGGCCAGACCTTGACGTGAGCATGACCTCCGTTACTGATGACTGGGCCGGAATCGCTATCGCAGGCCCTTTAAGTCGTGAGCTCCTTACACGGATCTCCTCAGATGTTGATCTTTCAAACACGAGTTGCCCATTTTTAGCGTATCGAGAATGCCGAATATTTGACTACCCAACACGGCTATTTCGTATTAGCTTTTCAGGTGAACTAGGTTACGAGATCAATGTGCCCTCAGGTTATGGCGCAGATTTTTGGCAAAACATACTTCAAGTGGGATCGGATCTTGACATCGCTCCCTACGGCACCGAAGCCATGAATATCCTCCGAATAGAGAAAGGTCACGTCACGGGGAGTGAAATCACCGGCCGCACAACCGCCGACGATCTCGGTTTCGGTAACATGATGTCTAATACAAAACTTTTCGTTGGTCAGATTATGGCCAAGCGTTCCGCCTTAGTTAGCTCTGAACGTCGTCAACTGGTAGGATTGATTCCAAAAGATAAACAAACAGACATTCCAAGAGGAGGGCAGATTGTCAGCGATCCTCGGGCGCCATATCCTATAGCATCCCAAGGCGAGGTGACAGCGCAGTGCTCAAGTCCAAGCCTTGGTCATCCTGTTGCACTCGCCCTTTTGGAAAATGGGCGCGCCCGACACGGCGAAACGCTCGTGGCCCATTCCCCCCTTACTCGCCAGTCAGTCGCCGTGACTATTACCACCCCTATTTTTATAGACCCCGCAGGGGATCGTCTTTATGCCTGATATCCAAAATCGCTCAGCGTTCGAAGGCCTTTTTAGTTATGGTATTCACGGAGCAAGGAGAGGTCAGGGTGTTTTAATTGAGGCTGCGCCAGAGCGCGTATTAATATTGGCTAAGGGCAACCCAAAAGACACAGGTTTTATCGCACCTATTCAGAAAGTTTTAGAATTAAAGCTACCGCTTGTTGCAGGACAAACAAACGATAATGGAAAAATACGCGTGCTATGGGTCGGACCCGACCGATGGCTAGTCAAAGCACCATGCTCAACTCACAGCGAACTTGTGTTTAAAATGAGCGCTGCTGTTCCGAGTAGTGCTCTCAACGACGTCACGCATGGCCGCGCCACACTGCGGCTCAAGGGAGAAGATGTTCGAAATATTTTAGCTGCGGGATGTCCACTCGACCTACACCCCTCCCACTTTAAGACAGGACAATGCGCATTGACGCTTTTAGGCCATTTAAACATTATTATTGATTGCTTTTGCAACGATACTTTCGAAGTCACAGTGACCCGGTCATATGCTGAGGAGCTCGTTAACTGGATAACCCGAAATGCAGGTGAATATGGCTACACAATTGCGCTTTCGGCATAGGCAGAATGTTTATTAATATAGTTACTCAGCCGCGTCTACCTCCAACAAAGTTTCGCCTGGTTTCACGCGAGTGAACTGAACCGCTTCTGTATCTACTGCGATTTCTGACCCCGACAATGTCACTTTGGTAAAGCGTGAATTTTGTATATGTCGGGTTTCAGGAAAGTCGGCCCTAAAATGTGCACCACGTGAGTCCTCCCGCGCTTCTGCCGCCGCGATCACCGCATGACTCACCAGCATTAGATTTTTCAAATTCATCCAGTCATGCCAAGTTAGATTATAAGCTAAATTAGTGGCATTCACACCAATCTCATTTAGTTCTAAATCTAATGTTTTAACGGCCTCTTTAGACCGAGCTAAACTCTCTGCATCACGGATAATGCCTGCATCCTCCCACATGGTCTCATGAAGTTTCTCTCGAATATCCTCCAAGATACCGGGTTTTTTGGTTAACGGGACACAACAAGCAGAAATGGCTGCTTCGATACTATCAGTATCTGGGTCTTTGTGCGAACCTGCGTATGGTGTCCATTTGGCAATAGTATCGCCAGCCAGTCCACCGAATACTGTCGAGTTAGCGACGCCGTTACCACCCAGTCTATTCGCCCCATGCACGCCACCAGTATCTTCACCAGCGGCAAATAGCCCCTCGATGTCAGTTGAACAATCTTGATTAAAGATCACGCCCCCCATCATGTAATGAGCAGTTGGCACCACTTCCACGTCACCCGAAATTAAATCAAATCCGCAGTCCGCACATCGCTCAACCATGCCCTTAAATAGACGCCGCACCTCATTATTATCGAGGTGCTTCATAGTGATATAAAGTCCGCCGTTGGCCCCAATATTACCAGAGCGCATCTCAGTAAACATAGCGCGACTAACTATATCGCGTGTCGCGCGTTCCTCACGGTCATCGTAGTTATGCATAAAACGTTCTTTATCACCAGCCAGCAGATGACCGCCAAAGCCACGCAAACCCTCCTCAATAATTGTACCGGTGATCCGGGTATCCTTCCCAGCTACAAGACCCGTGGGGTGGAACTGCACCATTTCCATATCGCGCAGAGGAAGCCCCGCATGCAATAACATCGCCAGACCATCACAGCTTTTGTCACCAGACGGCGTGTGATACTTATACATAGTTGGGCCACCACCAGTGGCAACCAAAACAGCCTTGGCTTTGACAAAGAGAAATAGCCCCGTTCGCATATCTATCATAAGCACACCTGAGATGGCGCTGCCATCGGCTGTCTTAATCAAGGCAACGGCGCGGTGATCTTCTAGGCGATTGATTCCGCTGGCCCAGACCTGCTCAGCGAGGCGATTAATAATTTCAATGCCCGTCAAATCCCCCTTGTGAACAGTTCGATCAAAGGTTTGACCAGCAAATGCTTTTTGATGGATGCTACCGTCGGGATTACGATCAAAGAAGCACCCAAGTTCGTTCTCGAGTTCACGAATACGGACTTGAGCTTGTTTCACTAAAATCCACGATAATTCCTGATTGTTAATCCATTTACCACCCTCGATTGTGTCCATGAAATGGCGCTCTAATGAGTCACCTTCCGCCAGCGCTACGTTATAGCCACCTTGTACCATACGAGTGCAGCCACTTTTTCCGAGCAACCCTTTCACCGCAACTGTGATTTTAAGATCCGGGGCCCCCTGTACCGCATGTAATGCCCCAAAGAGCCCAGCCCCGCCAGAACCAAGTATGAGAACATCTGTTGTAAAAGTTGAGAGGTTAGTAATATTCATATCAGATCACATTCAAAAGGAAGATTAAACCAGTTGCCAAACTCAACCCCGTCGTCACGGCGACAATCGTTTTCTGCCAATCACGCCAAGGAAAAAACTCAATTGCGAGGAGCCTCACTCCGCCAGTCAAATGCAATGCCAATAAAACCACCAATACGGTCTCTGCAACCTTAACTAGAGGAGACTCTGCCCAATAAACAAACTCATCAAAAACACTATCGTTATGCACAGCAAGGTACAGCACGTGAAAATGGATAGGTAGAAAAAGTGCCAATAGGATACCAGAGATACGGTGCAAACCAAAAGCCCAATAGTTGGCATGACTACGATGGCTTCCCCTCATTAGCCCACCCTCAAATGATGGAAGGCTAATACGGTTCGAAGTCCTGTAACAACAAGGAACGTGGCAGCTATAAAACAGAGAAGATCAACTCGGCGAGATGTCAGAGACGTCATTTCATTCAATATTGCTCGCAACCCGATTGGAGCGTGAACAGCGACGGCGACAACAAAGATCCCATAGAAAAGCGACCATCCAAGATTGCCACCAACACGATCAACTACCTCTGAGGCGCTCAAACCCCCTCTAACAGCATAAACGATTGTTACTAAATGAATAATTACGCCAAGCGCCAAAACGAATGCGCTTAGGCGCTGTGCAAGCCATAACCTTGCCTCAACTTGGATTTTGCTCGCGCTCATTTCAATCCCCCTTTTAGAGCGGCGAAGGCTGTAACTCGTTTCAAACCAGCTATCGATGCTGTTGGGTTCAGGTGCTTGGGGCAATTTTCAACGCAGCCTTGTTGCGAATGACACGCGTGGCATCCGGCATCCCCGGCAATCGCATTTAGCCGCGCTATCTGACCACCATCACGCACATCATTTACCAGCGTCCATGCCCGATTCAATGCCGCAGGCCCTAAATATTCAGCTTTCCAGGCCACTACATCACACCCAGAATAACAAATTCCACAGCCAATGCACTCAATGCCCGCGCTTGCAATCTTGCGCTTATTATCAGCAGGTTTAATCGCATCAAAATCGTCATAACGGGTTTTTGTGGGGTGAAATCTTCCTTCAGCTCGCACCCATTTTTCAAAAAAATCCGACATCTCAACAGATAAATCCTTCACCACGTTCATAATGCGAAGTGGACCAACTGACAATTTACCGTCAGGTGCAACCTTTGACACATGAGTGCGACAAGTCCATCGCGGCTTACCATTAACCGTCATAGCACAGGACCCGCACATGCCCACCCGGCATGAAAATCGGTAACTGAGTGTCGGGTCGATCTTACGTTGGATATAGGTCACAACATCCAGTACAGTTTGGCTCTCCTCTCGGGGCACCCTGTAATCTACGTATTCTCCTTGCTCGCCATCACCACGCCAGACCGATACGATTAGATTTTCCTCCCTCATGCACCAACCTCCTCTCTAAACTTAACCGTCACACCAAAGGTAGAATCAGGCCCAATCGTTACTGCATCCGGTGCATTATCCAAATCCAGACCACTGTCTAACAATATTTGGCGTGTCACACTTAAATCGCTAACATCCATTGCAAATCCTGTAAAAGCGTCTCGTTGCCCTGACACAATCTCAAATAAAGTCCGATTAACGCCAAGAGCACTAAGACGTCGTTCAGTCCCTGCAACATCGGTACTTTCTATAAAGACGGCAGAAATTCTCTCTGCCCCGTTTGGATGGGCTTGGTAATCAACTTTATAGAAATGGTTTAGACTATGTCTATGACAGCATGTAAAAAAAACAACGTTTGGAGTACTCGGATCAAATGCAAAGGTCAGATCAAAACCCATCTCAACCTCAGTCCCATCTGGCTGGACAGCCATACGTGTAAAAGCGAAGGGCGCATGCAAAGATAATCCAGCCATTTCAAAGTCAATGCGGTCTCTCAGCCAATCGGTACTTTGAAGCGAAACCATTGATATGCCCTCCCTACGCGCCAAAAAATTACGGTTATATGCCCCAAAACTAAATTTTTCTTCCCCCGATTCCGACACCCAATCAGGCTCTGTTACCGATAAAATCTCAATAAAGTTTCCTTGCAATTGTGCCAAACGGTTTCCAGTACCAAATGGATGCTGAGCTTGTGGCGTCAGCTTAAAGCCAAGTCTTTGATAGGTTAGCGCAGCCGTTTCCAATTCACGAACGGCCAAAACTAAATGGTCGATTTCCCTTCCACCCATGATTTCAACCACGTCCTCTAACGGTTACAGTACCAGACAAAGGATCGACTTCAACTAAATCTCCCGTTTCAATCTGATGTGTAATATCGTTTTTGAACCGATCGATCAGCGGGAAATCAGCGAAAGCCGCGCCCTGCGCAATAATCGGATTAGCCCAATTAAGAAGTAGCGCAGATGGAGCCATATTACGCTGTTTCATCGTGTGGAGCATCCAGGCCGTTGCAACACCACCTTTGGCAATATTAAGCACCAAGACCTTTTGCAAAAAACTCTCACCGTACAGTTTGTGAGTTGGACGCGAGAACACCCCCTTAACTCGATCTAAATCATAACGCGCCGAAAAGTTATCATGTGCCACCAACGCTTCGCCAGAAGCCCTTGGCCCGATACCCGCGTGACCTTTGATAACTAAGTCAGCCATCAGACGATTTTCCCGGCCACTGCGCTCTCGACACAACGCTCCATTTCAGCCAAAATAGGGTCGTAACCATATCCCCCGATTATATTGGTCAGCTTCGCGGAATTCGTCATTAAACGGGCCCAACCATTAGCTTCTCCTAACTCTCGGGCATGCATATTATAGAAACAAACACCTTCGAGAAGAACTGCACCAGATTCTTCAATCACGTCAGCAAACCCGAAACGCTCGGCGGCACGTTTATTTTCTGGGTTAGTAGCTATTAGCAATGTCACTCCACTGCTGATAGATCGACCTCTCAATAGCTCTGAAACCTTTTCTAATTCTATAATCGATAATTGCGGGGCCGCAAAAACAACGACATCTAAACTGTCATCACCCTCCCCATATCCCGCCATAAAGGCCTCAATATCAGCAAGAGAAATCCGAGTTGATTTGGGGGGGGTAGAGTCAAAAACTGCTCTAACGTTTGGCGCTTCCGGCGTCACACCCACTATGTGAAACATGGCGGTTGACCCATAACTAGCCAAGGCCGCGCCGAAATGCTTAAGATCATCAGACGTTGGAGCAGGACCTGTAATGCCGTCAATTACAGGGACTTGGAAATACGAGCCCATAGCATTGCCAACAATACCACCAAGTACACCCCATTCCGTCCAGTTTCGCGGAGTTACCTCAAGGTGAAAAAGAGCCGTGCCCCGGCGTTTCTCATCCAGATGGAATCCATAGCGCGCTGTCCGGCCGGTCAAAGCTGACGCCAAGGCAGATGGTCCACCCTCGTAGTTTGTACGCGCACCTTGAACTGAGTTTGAATAGATCACCACACCGGTGTCTCCCATAGCTAGGTGTTCGCCTAATACAGGCGGCATAACTGTTTGATAGTTGATACAGGTATCCGTCATCATTACGCCAAGAGATCGAAATGCTCTCACCGCACGACGCTCCAGTTCAACGAAGCTAAAGTTTTGGTTAATACGTTCATAGGCATTAAAGTCTGCTCCGCGCGGGTCTGTGAGAGTTGGAATACACACTTTGCACAGATCTCTCGGGTAGCATGCCAACTCCTCCAAGTGCTGAACACCAGCTTCACCTAACGATTCTGTATCCGCCATGATATGCGCCTGCGCGACCTCAACAAAATCTATCGCGTCAAAGAAGCCCCCAATCTTCACTTGACGCGCCAACGCCTGACGTCGAGGCTCACCGAATTCACCACGCAGCATCGCTTCCTCATAATTTGTTAATTGCATGGTAGCCCCCCTCACTTAAAGACGTACACGGGGCTAGACCAGATAAAATGGCCATCCTCTTGTGTAATACGAACGTAGTATGCATTGTCTCTACCCGCATTCAACTTCAAGCGCCTTTCCAACTTGACAGCGCGGTGCCGGTTCTCATTGGGCAACCGAAAAATACGGATACGACGATCAATACCACCATTGGCAAAAATTAATTCATCGCGACCAATATCGCTCACTTTGATCTCTTCGGAGACAAGGTCTGTCTTAATATCTATTGAGCCCTCTTCCTCATCTTGCAACCATGCATCAAAGCCTCCAAAGCCTCCAGTGGTAATCGCCGTCCATTCCAGCCTCCTACCGTCAACAGGATTAAAAATTTTATCTTGGTTGAATCGATTAATAGGTTCAACACGGGCAAAACTATTGCCAAGAAATTCAGCGTGCCCGTCCCAAATAGTCTCACGGCCCCGACCTCGGTATTCAGAGCCTTCCCAAAGCACACGGACACGGGTGCCAAGGTCTGCTTCGTTATAGGGTCGGAAAACTTCAACAGTTTCTGCGCCATTTCGAATATCAATCCGCTCAATCGGAGCCGATGCATGCACATCAACGGTAAACGTAATTTCATCATCACTAGATTTCAGGATATCACCCATCATTGCCTCATCGGTCATTTCAGACGTCACGTCGCCAAGGTTTGGATCATCGGAAAAATGTTCTGCTGGATTATCAAATCGCACGCGGGTATCTAACACCACTCTATTACCAGTGGTCCCATAATGATGGCGCTTCTTCATAGCATCCATTACTCCCGCCCTAGTAAATTCTGGCGCGAGAGCACAGGTAAGCCCCCCATAGGAGCCGAATTTCGTGGCGCCGGGATGACTGGCACCGGGACGTCCCTTATGCCCATCAGAGTTTGAGACAATCCCGACCCTATAACCTTGCTCGAAGGCGTCTTCAACCAACCACTCGAATGTCCCCCAAGCAGAGTGCACCTCAACGGCCCGCTCCAAACGATCATCATGGGCCATTTTGATGTCAGCATAACGTCCGCCTATGTGCGCAAAGACAGTGCAATCCTCACCTTTTAGCGCCTCAAACAAGTCCGCCGCAGAATTAGAATCAGTGTCAACATCAGACAAATCATCAACCAATGCATGGGAGGAACGGTGGATCTGTCGGCCTTCCATCATATGGAGTACGTTTCGGTCACCACCTAAGCCCGTGTTACCAGACCACTCCCATCCGGGAAAAACTACAAATTGGTCATCTTTAGTGAATTCGACAGAAAGTTTGTTCAAGTGTTCCCAAAATTCCGTCGTGATCTGAAAGTCATTACCTTGGTGCACGCAAATATCCAAAAAGGCCTTGTCTCGAGCAAATTCATAAAAATCCCTTGCCGAGTTTGTGCCAATTGTCTCCTCCGACTGTCCATGTAAGTCTCCCCAGTATGGCAGAAGAATTGCACTTTCAGTCACTCGCATAGGGTTCGACGTGCAGATAACGACGCCGTTGTCAGCAACCAGATCAATAGTCATGTCACATGGCTCATTCACTCGTAGGCCCTCAATATTTACTGAGAACGCACCCTTTTTAAAGGTCACACTTTCGGGTAATCCCTCGACTGGCGCCGATGCCCTTAGAGAGAATGTAACAGCGCATTGGTCTGACGGGTTGCCCCAACGGTCCTCTCCCTTCATCCGCAGTTTAAAGCTCTGCCCCATACTTATACCGGTCGGCATGACCGCCTTATATTTAGCTGGCGGTCCTGGCACGATAGCAATCTCCGGTTGCTTCGGCAGTTCCACATAGTTATAGGTCGCGATGGCATCGACCAAGACGCGAAATTCAAAAGTTTGTTCGCAGAAAGTTTGAATGCGAATACCCGGACTACCACGGCGGCGGTCGCCAAACCGCACGACAATCTGGTCTCCCGCCCTTAAAAAACCCCGCACCACTTTAATGTAAAGCGTCTTATCCCACGGTCGAATGTTACGTTTCATGTCATATTCTACGTGCAAGATAGCCCCGTTAGATGCTTCAACAGTCGTGTAATTAGGAGCTTCAGGATCATCAAATTGAGGGCGTCCCATATCCGAAGCAAAGCGATGCACGATTTTGATTGACCCTGTATCATCAATACCGAAATAACCAGCCGTATACGTTAGCGTGAATTCCTCAAAAGAGCCGGCCTCGAAACTACCCGTCGGACTGACTTCCGCTTCACCCATGCGGTGTGGCAAATATGTCGAATGAGGCATGCCCTATATCCTTTCGTATAATTTCTTATGCAGATTGCAAATTATGTGATCGAGTTTCTAATCGACGGCTATCAGGGGGTGTGTATACTAATTGATAACTCAATGGCGTGTCACAAAACCCAAACCCTAAAATATGCACTACCATCCCGACCGATTCCAACTTCATACCAAGTTCCTGGCAGATCTCATCAGGCATTGTTTCAGCCCCTATTTGCTCAATGACCCGATAAGTCGGCGCATTGAATCGTTCACGCAAAACAGCACGGATATTCGCGTTATCCAATGACCTAGGTTTAACAGATAGTAGCTCACCAAATCGGGACGCAGAGAGAACGATCCGATTTGCGATCTTGAACTCATGATTCACATTAATTTCACGATCAATCCGGACATGCTCACGTTCTTCACCCAAAAAATCCGTCCACGCACCACCGGGCGGAATCAAATTGACTTGAGAGACGCTTGTAAAAACCGGCAATAACCCAACTCCGTCATCATCCAAAAACCGGAAGTGCCAGAGGTCATGTAATTGGTTGGGTGGCCTCGCGACAAAGGTGCCTGCACCGTGCCGGCGCACCACGGCACCAAGTTTTGCGAGATGTGCTAAAGCTTTTTGAATAGTGCCAAGACTGGCTGGCAAATAAGCAGCCAATTCAGATTCGCCCGGCAGTCGCTCCCCAGCACGAAATTCGCCCGCTTCAATTGCATTGGCAATCTCTGACGATAACCGTATGTACTTCGGCACACGCACGCCCTCACCAAATGCACTATCTGTCAGCGCGTGTGCAAGGCGTGATAAGTACACGAATACTTCCTTTTAATAACTAATTCGATATGCAAAGCGTAATTTTTCTCAAATCTAAACCAAGTCTGAGACGAAGCCAAGAGCTATATAGCTCTTGGATAGAATTTTCTCCGCTCAAAATATAGGTTCATAATTAAAATTGCTCGCGGCACATTAACCAACAGTTCTGGAGCAACCTCAGTGGTTACAATGCTATCCGTGACAACCAAACCCCGATTATTTATCAACACGCCTGTCATAAAATGGAGAGTGATGTTTGGCTTTAATACCGAGGTATCACCAATCCGGAAACTCATGGTTCGCTCTGCCAAGTACGGTGGATAACTAAGTCCTATGAAAAAACCTGTGCGAGTATCTTTATGCATGCCATGTTTATCTAATGTATTAAAAAAAGCTCTCGCAACGTCTTCACAAGTGTTTCCTGCACGTACCTTTTCAAGCCCAACCTATTTTGATCCGCACTCGAAATTCACATTAACTGAGGGGGAATCTGATATTTTTTAAAGCCTTTTAATTCACCCGCGCGATTAAGAGCGCGAGTGGTTTAAGAATTTCGCTCGTATCAGCCCAGATAATCTTAAAACATACCATTGTAAATTCCCATAAAATCGTGAGACGTGACGGAGTTATCATACTCAACCCGATTGATCCATGGTGAGGCTTCGATCCTTGAAACAAGGTCGCGCTAATAATTTGTGGCACCACTTAATTACGATACGTTGCCAGCCGAGTGCATCAATGCTTCAATCGGATAGTTTATTGACGAAGTCGATAAGGAGAGTGACGAATGTCTTCCGTGGAAAAACCACACTTTGAATCGCCGCCTTTACTAACAAAACGGCCCCCTCGCTGCCCACCCTACATCGAGATCTCCAATGTTGAGGCGCTTTTACCCTATCTAGAGCAGGTTGCAAAACGGCCCTATAATCAAGGGCTTCATGCGTGCTGGGATTTACAACCGGGGGAACGCGTTTTACTCCGTGTCGATAATTGGCATGATGAGCTTGTTGTAGACGCCTGTAAAAAAATTCTTGAAAAATACAAATGTAAATATGAAATCATGAGGGTCAATAAAGGTCCTATCCCTCAGTGGGTCGGCGCAGATGAAGTGGATTATTATCTTTACCGCACTAAGGAACTTGCAGAGTGGATGGACCAGTGGGATCAGATGGCCTCCGAGCAAAAGTACGACAAGCTACTGTGGGGTTATGGCGGGCCAATACTGGTAGATGATCATATAAAAATTCAGCGGATGCCATTTATCACACCGGAAATCTTAGCATCACCTGCGCATGCCATGCCTTATGAGCTCTTAAGAGCTATCGATGAGTGGACATGGGAACGCGTGCGCAGCTGCAAAAGAGTTCGGATCACTGATCCAGAAGGAACAGACATAGAGTTTTCCAATCATGATGGATACTATGATCGGGATCGAAAAAACTACAACTGGGATTTAATCAATCAAACTTGGTCGGATAACCCGCACTTTGCCAAGACTTACCTGCCCGGCCACATCACCGGACGGCCCTGGATATTTCTACCTAATAAAGAAGATGGCAACGGGGTAATCGCCGGAACCACGAATCACATTGCACCTGTGGATTGGACACAATTGATTATTCAAAATAGTAAAGTTGTTGCAATCAACGAAGGAGGCGAATTTGGGGATAAACTGCGCGCGCTAATGGCGGAAACGGACGATGTACAATATCCCGGCATGCCAGGGCCGGGTATTATGCACTGGTGGGAGGCATCCATTGGAACCAATCCTCATATCCACAGGCCGCGAAAGGACTTCCCCTCAGGTTTTGTAAATTGTCTATATGAACGCGTCCGCTCAGGCGTCATTCACATCGGATTTGGCACGATTATTTCTTCTATGGACGAGCGCCGAGCCGCACGCCAGGGCATGAAGGTGGGTCATTGGCATCTCCATCTCTATTTCCCAACCTATTTGGCGGACAATGAACCTGTCATTGATGACGGGCGGTTGCTGGCGTTGGATGATCCTGAAATCCGAAGAATTGCGCAAAATTTCGGTAAATATCATGATCCCTTATTGTGGTTGGAGGAAAGTTGGATTCCCGCCATCCCCGGCCTGAACGTCAAAGGTGACTATTGGCGACATTATGCTAATAACCCACTCAAATGGGTCAAAACTGAGCTTGATATTTGTCGTAACTGGCATCATCTGTTCACGACAATGGTTGGCGGCGAAGAACGCTTTTGCAACGATGAGGCGGGATTTTGGGCGGGCAATTGCGTTGGGCAACCGAACCTTCATAAAGATACTTGTTGTTCATAGCGTTTCCCCGAGAGAAGTTGCTCAATATACAATGCTCGGTCTCGGTACAAGGACCTTAGTCATGCCGCGAATTCCCTTCTGCAATCTCACGTCTAGGATCACTTGCTATGTCCCAGCCACAAAGCAAAACTCCCGACCTCTCTCAAAAACAGAGATAATAACTAATTATAGCACTATCAATTCACCGATAATGTTATTCACGTAGGCTATATCAATTTTTTTTAGCAGCCGCTGCATAGGACGGTTGCAACACGAAGCTCAAGGGAAGCGTTATCAATATGCTCAAAGCTATAATCGATAAAGCCACGTTTAAATCAAAACTATCAATCAGAATACCGTAAAGCACAGGAGCAACGGCTCCACTGCCAATACCAAGTGTATAAAAAATACCAAAAGCACGTGCCTGACGTGTGGAGCTTACAAAATCTCCAACCGTTCCGTAAAGAACAGAAGACGTTCCATTAAGGGCAACCCCCAAAACCGGCAACAAGATGATGATAACTGGCAGCTCCACCCCGATAATAAAAAATATTATGACGCTCGTCAGAAGTTCCAAAACCATCACGGTCCTCAGGACACCAAATTTGTCAGCAACAAATCCACAGACAAGTTTGCCTATCGCTCCACCACTAAACAGTAATGCCAAACAGAACCCAATATCTGGAACATTTAGACCTTTGCGAATCATTAAAATGGAAGAAAAGTGATAAACCCAATTCGCGCTGAACTATCAATCATGCTAATTAATGATAGAATTGAAAAGCCACGTAGATCAATAATTCCCGATGTAATCTGTTCAACTTGACCCACCCGAGGCTCGTGCCCGGTCGGTTCATGTCCTGCTTTAAGAGAAATTAAGGCGATTAAGATTGTTAGCGCGGCTATCAGTCCAACCACACCATAAGTTGTTGTACCAACTTGCCAGCTATAAGCACTTATGAGGATCGACGTAAAAAATGGCACTGTAACTTTTCCCAGATCCCCAGCAAAATTATACATCCCAAGCGCTGGCCGTCGGCCGCCCGACTTATAAGCCAGAGAAATCAGTGAGGAGGCCAGAGGGTGTTGGACTGCGCAACCGGCCCCGGCAAATAACAAACACACAGCTAATCCAAAAAATGAATTTGTCGTTTGCAGCATGATGAAGGCAAACCCTGCAAGAGCCGTTCCTGCAAAAAGAATTACTCGCTCTCCGAGACGCTCTGCCAAAAACCCCGCAGGAACCTGGAATATAGCCATGCTACCTGATAGGAACATTTTTAAGAACCCAACTTGAGCATGAGACAACCCTAATCCGGTGGCCCAAAGTGGTAACAGGATAAATAGAACATCTGAAAAACCATCATGTACAAAGTGTGCTAAACTGCCGGTAATAAGAATTTTTTTACGGCGTTGCGAAATCGAGTTAAGTGATGCCTTTTGCATTGGTTTAGCTACATACTCTACGCTTGACCATTCTGACCCGATCGGCGATGCCCATGGTTGTCATTCGTCTATCGAGGGCCGCGCATATCTTGAAGTAACTCTAGAAATCATGATCTGCTCGCCAACACTAGCCGACAACCGCAAACAGACTTACCTCGCTCTGCTTTTATTCTTAGGGTCCCATCAAGAGCACCAATTGGTCCATTAATCTTAACTAAACAGCAAGTGCTTCGCGCAACGCATCGCCAATGTGCGACGGCGTATCGAGAACATTTACACCAGCATTTTCCAACGCAATTCGTTTAGACTTATAAGTGCCTTTGTCACCCATAATAATGGCACCAGCATGCCCCATTTTCTTACCCGCCGGTGCAGCACCACCGGCAATAAAAGCGGTAATGGGTTTATCCATACTGGCGGCATATTCGGCTGCAGCTTCCTCCATGCCCCCACCTATTTCTCCAACAATAGCAATCGCATCAACACCCTGGAATCCGTCCAAAGCTCGAAGCGCATCGACAGTACTCGTGCCAATAACCGGGTCACCGCCAATCCCCAAGAATACCCGAATACCATACCCCGATGCCGTGATATTTTGACATATCAAGGTTGCCAAAGACCCAGACCGTGAGATAACTCCGACACTACCGGGTTGAAAAATACTGCCATTAAACGCAGGCATAAAGCCCAAAAAACACTCGCCTACGGTCACCGTTCCAGCCGTGTTGGGACCTATGATCGTCGTTCCAAATTCTTTAGCGGCTGCGACAATATACATAACGTCATGGACCGGAATATGCTCCGTCAAACAAACGACCAGCCGAGCACCCGCTTCAATAGAATCCAAGGCCGCAGCTTTAACATCGAGAGGAGGAACAAACATCACCGTAGCATCCACATTTCCATCTTTTCTGGCGTCTACAACGCTGGCATATACGGGCACATCGCAGTGTATCGCCCCAGCTTTTTTCGGATGCACACCTCCAACAACATTCGTCCCATATTCCTGCATCCGCTCAGTCCAAAAAGTTCCCTGCTTTCCAGTTATGCCTTGAATTATAACCCTGTGTTTATCTCTGCAAATATACATTACTGCGGACTACCTTGAGTTGCAGCATCAGCAGCTTGGACGGCTGCCTTACAGGCTGCATCCATGTTGGGCAAGGGGTCCTTATCGAGCTTTGTCTTAAGCATTGTGATTGCCTCTTTATCTCCTGTCCCCGCGATAGAAAAGAAGGCAGGGATATCTGGCTCAACCTCATCCCAAGCTTCAAGAAGGCCACTCATCATCACATCACAACGTGCAAATGCTCCACAAAAATTGACAACAAGACTTTTCACATTCGCTTTAGCCAAGACTATCTCAAGTGCCTCCTTCCCCTTGGTGTAAGCCTCTCCTCCGATCTCACAAAAGTTAGCGGGTTGCCCACCGTAATGGCGAACCACGTCCATAGTCGTCATTGTTAAACCCGCACCATTTGCCAGAACCGCAACATTACCTTCTAACTCAATATATTTAATTCCGTGCTTTTCGCCGACAATTTCAAGCTGCGTCAGCCTATCAGGTGACCCACGCTCAGCTAGTTTAATTTGGCGCTTGATCCCAGAGTCGTCCAAAACAAACTTGCAATCCAACGCTACGATATCTCCTGCACCGGTTAAAACCAGCGGGTTAATCTCTAAAAGCTCCGCGTCGTTAACCTTGTATGCTGTGTACAACCTCGTTAATACATCAACTATCGCATCGTCTGCTCCTTCAAGAAACAATCCGTCGACCAAGGTACGTGCCCCATCACTGGTTAATCCATCACGTATATCAACCGCGCATTTACGTAATTTTCCTGGCGTCTTAGCGGAAATTTCTTCTATATCCATGCCACCCTCTGTTGAGAACATAACAACTGGTCCTTTAGTTTCAGGATCATTGAGAATAGCCACATAGAATTCTTTTGTTATGGCTGACTTTGACTCAACAAGAACTTGTTCAACCTTGTATCCATCAATTTCCATGCCGATTATGTTGTTTGCGTGCGTTTGGGCTTCTTCAGGTGTGGTGGCAAATTGAATACCCCCCAGCTTTCCCCGCTTCCCCGTCGGAACTTGAGCTTTAATAGCACAACAACCTATCTCCTCGGCGGCTGCGGCGGCCGCATGAGGGGTATCAACGAGCCTACTCTCTGGCACAGTAATCCCAACTTCCACCAAAAATAGCTTAGCTGCATGCTCTTCAAAATTCATAGTATCACTTCCCAAACTTTTTCCAGTATTTCCCAAACATTTGCTCTTCGCTCGGCTTATCCTCTGGAATGGTATTTACTAAGTGTGTCACATTAATAAAATGATGAAATCCTAAATTTTCGGAAATTGAATTCCCCGCCCACGTCCCAGCTCCCATCGTCAAGGTAAAGGATAAACCGTTATCAAAACTACCACCATTGGCGAAAGTATGGGCTTGATTGACTAACACACGAACTACTCGAAGCTCTTCTGCTAACTCCTCAGCATGATCTGTATTTTTTGTATGAATCCCCACCGAATGGCCCATGCCAACGTAATCAAGCACATTTTGAACATGTTGTTTAGCCTGGGAAAAGTCTTCAACCTTATAAATCGTTAGAGCTAATGACAATTTTTCGTCGGAAAACGGTTTATTTCTTCCTACTTCAAGTTCATCTTCCACCATGAAGAATTTTGCCTTTTGGGCCGTTTCCGACAGATTACAAGTTTCAGCAAATATATCCGGGTCCTTAGCAATAACCTGGCGGTTTAAGTGACCATCAACCCAGAGAGTGTTTTGAATTTTTTGTTTGTCTTCGGAAGTACAAAGATACCCGCCAACTGCCTGTAAGGCCTTGATGGCGTCATCATAAACCTCCGCAACAATGGTAACGGAGTTCTCTGAGGAGCAAGACGTCGCATTATCAAAGCATTTTGAAATTTTGATTTTTTCAGCTGCGTCATCAAGATCAGCAGTTGAATCTATAATGACAGGCACATTGCCTGCACCAACACCAATAGCCGGGGTGCCTGACGAATAGGCTCGTCGCACATTGTTCTGGGACCCAGTGCAGACGACGAGATTAGACTGATTCATAAGTTGCTGTGTTAGTTCTTTGTTCACGGGCGACGGTAAAACTTGAACAAGATCAGGGGGCAGCCCAATTTTTTCGATCTCCGCACGCATATAATCGCAAGTCCTTGTCGTCGTCATTAACCCCGCAGGCGATGGTGCGACAATTACGGCGTTTCGCCCTTTAATCGAAAACATTGCTTTATTGACTGGCGTCGCTGCAGGATTGGTAGAGGGTGAGATTGCCGCCACGACCCCAACCGGTTTAGCATATTTAACTATACCTTTTTCAGGTATTTCTTCAATGATCCCAACAGTTCTTGCGCGCATTAAATCGCGCAAACAACCAAAGGTTTTCCGTTGGTTTTTTATAATTTTACTCTCTACATTCCCAAGTCCAGTATCGGTTACGGCAAGTTCCGCCAGTTCTTTAGCTCGCTCAGGTTCATAAATTGACCATGCCACAGCCGTAACTGCCTCGTCGACACGCTCTTGGTCTGCACTTTCAAATTGATCCATAGCGGCACGGGCACGCTTAACCAAACCACTGACTATCTCAGCCTCATTTTTTTCTTGATCTATTGCCGTTTGAGAGGTTCCTACTTTCATGTTATTTCCCTTAAAAACACCAGCGGGAGCCCAACATAGAATGCCGCAACTTCCCTGGGTAAAAATTAATCAACTATACTCATTCCAACATTAGTCGGTTGATAGGAGCTATCACCAGTGGATTGTGGCTCAAACACTTCGTGCTGTAACTTTCCCGCAACCGCACGCATATTTGGTAATTTCTCAGCGGCATCCTGAAGAGTCATTCGCGCGACTGGCGCGTGAACAGCCAGTCCAGCGACAGCGCGGCCGTCCCGGTCGTAAATTGGAACAGCCAGATCCACGAGCCCCTTAAGATTTTCCTCATTATTGACCGCATACCCTTTGCGCCGAATTTGCTTGAATTCTAGCTCCAGATCATCGATTTCAGTCATAGTATTCTGCATAAATTTTAACATTGATATGCTATCTAAAATTCGTCGCCGCGTCCGGCATGGAAGATGAGCCAGCAACAACTTACCAATCGCCGACGCGTGAATAGGAATTCTGCTGCCTGCACTTAGCTGCAGACGCAATGGCCAATCACACCCTACCCTGTCAATATATACTATCTCATCACGCTCCATAATACCGACATTGCATGTCTCGCCGATATCGCTGACAAGCTTACGCAAGGTCGAACGGATAGGAGCTAACCTAGCGGCGGAACGAAGCGCTTTTAGGCTCAAATGTATCATTCGGGCACCAACATAGTAATGTTCTCGGGCCAAGTCTCGACGCACCAGATTAAGGTCCTTTAACTGTCGAAATACACGATGTACGGTCTGACGTGGCAGGTCTAATTTGGACGAAATATCGGCGAGATTCTCGGGACGTTTGCTCTGAAGTAAAGTATCGAGAACCAAGGTTGCTTTTTGTAAAGCGGACCCACTCTCTTTCTGATAATCCGCCATATACCTCTCACCGATCTTATTTATGACCTTAGGTTGGACAATACGGAAAGTTAAGCGCATGGGAACCATCGATTCAATTATATTTTTTATTTGTCCCACTTTTTGAAATATTGAATACTATTTATGAAACTTTTTGATTTTAAACTGAGATTTTTAGAGGGGACTTAAACCTTGTCCTCGTGGCCAATTAAAAATACCAAAAAAGCTTTTATAAACCCCCGTGAAGCCTTTATTAGTGGAGTTGTCCAGGGTAGCAAAATGCCAACGGTTATGGTTTCAGCGGCGATGATCGGGTTTGGATCATTAGCGCGAGAATCCGGCCTTTCTTTGGATGTCACCCTAGCTTTAACGATCGGTTTGTGGGGACTTCCGGGCCAAGTTGCCATGGCTGAAATGTGGGCTTTAAGTGCACCGGTCCTCGCAATCGTGGCCGCGTCATCGATGGGAAACATGCGTTTCCTCCCGATGGCTTTAATCACCGCTCCTTGGTTCCATGGCGATAACCGCCCACGTTGGACGCGGTATTTGGCAGCGCAGGTGATGTCGGTAAATGTTTGGAGTATTTTTGTCCAGAATGCGGCCAATCTTGCCATTGGTCAGCGCTACCCTTACTTCATGGGCATTGGGACTATCTGCGTATTTAGTGGAATTTTAGCTACGATTTTAGGGTTTTTTTTAGCTGGCACCCTGCCAGTTTCTGTCACTATTGCGTTGATCTTTTTAAACCCAGCCTACTTCTTATTCGTCTTTTCGTCAGTACGTCAGCGAAATTGCATGATAGCCGTGATTCTCGGTTTTTTTTTAGGGCCGTTGCTCCACCAAAGTATACCAGACTGGAGTGTCCCGCTTACTGGGATAATTGCCGGAACCACTGCGTTCCTTCTCGACGAGACTAACTTACTATCAAAAATATTTCAAAACCCTGCGAAGAAAAGAGGAAAAAATGATGGAACCACCTAATCTATGGGCCACTTCATCACTTTGGATATTAACGGGCTTGTGTTTTTTGGGAACCTTCGTGTGGCGCGCTATCGGTATCGCGATTTCAACTAAAATCAATCCTGATGGCAAGTGGTTTCAATGGTTGAATTGTATTGCCTACGCTATGCTCGCTGGTTTAATAGCCCGCATACTCACATCCCCCATAGGGATTTTGGCTACAACGCCAATCATGGACCGCGCTCTGGCAATGGCGGCAGGATTGGTCATATTCATAATGCTGGGACGGGATGTCTTTGCCGCCACGCTTATCGCTTTCAGTGTGATGTTAATTTTGACAGCCGCCCGGAGCTTGGGTTGGCTCTTTTAAAACTATAAATATACGACTTGGGTTCATGGAGGGCATTCTACCATAAAACACAAGTGATTAGCTATAAAAACGCTCACGCTCTAGGTATCACGCAACCGACTCCTGCACTTTTTTTACAGGAGGCATTCATGCAGAGCCACAGGTAACACATGCGAAGCCACCGCGATTCGTCCAGCCTAAAAAATAACATCTTTTAACGCGTAATAAAATTCATGTGGACGCTCGAGCATCATCATATGGCCACAGTTCTCTATTACTACAACATGTCCATCCGCCATAGAGTTTGATAATATCCGCCCACTTTTAACCGGCGTCATTTTATCTTGATCACCCAAGACACAGTAAGCTGGACATATTATTTTTGCAGCCGCCTCCCGTATACCTCTATATGCATTGCAGGCCTCCAGATCGCTGCTTAATACTCCCAAAGCTGCATTTCCCAGTAGAACTTTGCTAGCCCCATGAACCCATAGACCCGGTGACGGATGACCACCGATTTTTGCCGCCTCCCCTAATCCCCAGAATACAATCAATTCCGGACCGAGTGGCTTATTGGCAGCTGCCGCAGAGAGCAAAATTGGGTGAACCTGCATAGTTTCCGCAACCCCCACCAAAATAACTTTATCAACTCGGTCAGAGTGTCGAGCACCTGCATCAAGTGCAATCAAAGCACCCATCGAATGGCCCATTAAACTTGCAGATTTAATCTTAACTGTATCCATGAATTGAATAATCCAGTCAGTCATATCGACGATATTTTCTAGGGCAGGTCCGTCAGAGCGGCCATGCCCTGGTAAATCGACAGCAAACACTCTAATGCCGCGATGCGCTATATTCCGTGTCTGTAATTGCCATGCCGTCCGGTCCATCCCAGCGCCATGAATCAGTATCACTGCAGGACACTCACTGCTACTGATATAACCACCAGTGGCAGCATTTACAGTTTTTCCTTGAACTAAGAATTCCATTCTGATGCTCCTTAGACCTTTTGGGACAGTCGAATGGCTTGATCGAGATCGTCAATAATATCCCTGGAATTTTCAATTCCCACTGAGAGCCGGACCATCCCCTCGCCAATCCCTGCGGCTTCTAAAGCAGCTTTTTTCATTTGCTGATGTGTTGTAGAGGCCGGGTGAATAACCAAAGTTTTTGCATCACCTACATTGGCGAGGTGGGACGCAAGTTTAACAGACTCGATAAACGCGCGGCCTGCAGGGCGTCCCCCCTTAAGGCCAAAACTCAGCATCGCACCCGTACCTAATGGCATCAATTTTGCCGCCAATTCGTAATCCCTGTGCGACCTTAGGCCCGGGTAATTTACCCATTCCACGGCATCGTCATTTTCTAAGAATTCTGAGACTGCTTGAGCATTCGCGACGTGTTTATCCATTCTAAGTGGTAACGTCTCGAGGCCTTGAAGAATATAAAATGCATTAGCTGGGCTCATGCAGGCACCAAAGTCCTTCATACCCTCTGCGCGTGCTCGCATAATCAATGCTTGGGGGCCAAATTCCTCTGCAAAGTCCAATCCATGGTATCCCTCGTAGGGCTCAGTTAGCGTAGGAAATTTACCCGAGGATTCCCAATCAAAGCGGCCTGAGTCAACGAACACACCACCGATCGCAATACCATGCCCACCCATATATTTTGTTAAGGAGTGCATGACTATGTCAGCACCGTATTCAAAGGGTTTCATTAGATATGGTGTTGTAAATGTGCTGTCGATCATCAGAGGCACACCTGCATCATGAGCCACTTTAGCAACGGCCGTGATATCCATAACTTCTATACCAGGGTTACCCAATGTTTCTCCAAAAACAAGGCGCGTTTCCTCGGTAATCGCTGACTTAAATGATCCCGGTTCACGCGGGTCAACAAACGTTGTCGTAATTCCAAACCGCGGGAGTGTATAACTGAAAAGATTATGTGTTCCGCCATACAATGAACCAGAGGCCACAATATGGCCGCCTTTATCCATCAATGTTGCAATAGCCGTGAAAATCGCTGCCATGCCACTCGCGGTTGCCACGGCCCCCACCCCACCTTCTAGGGCTGCAATCCTCTCTTCCATAACCGCTACGGTTGGATTAGAAAGCCGAGTATAGATATGGCCCGGACGTTCTAAATTATAGAGGGCTGCAGCGTGGTCCGTATCATTGAACACGTATGACGTAGTCTGGTAAATCGGCACCGCACGCGCACCGGTTGCTGGGTCCGGTTGCTGTCCTGCATGCAAACTGAGTGTATCGAATTGAAAAAATTTTGGCGTGACCATTAGCGCGCTCCCGGTTATCAAATACTCACAAGTTAATAGATTAAACGAGGATTTAAGCAATGGCACGCGAGATCAATTCAGTTGCCGTAATTGGCGGCGGCACCATGGGCAGCGGAATCGCTGGCCTTTGCGCCCAAAAGGATATAACGGTTCTGCTTCTCGAGGTTAGCCACGAGGCGGCTAAATTGGCTTTGGATCGTATCAAATCAGGCCGCCCGCCTGCGATCAACGACCCCGCAAAAGCAGAGCATATTATATTAGGCACGATTGATGACGATCTTGAAAAAATTGCTGAATACGATTGGGTATGTGAGGCCGTAGTTGAAGACCTACACACCAAACGCGATTTATTTAAGCGGCTGGAGCCCTTGCGCAAAGACGGGTCCATAGTCTCAACCAATACGTCAGGAATACCGCTCCGAGATGTGACCAATGGTATGCCAAAAAGGTTAAGATGCGATATCGCGGTCACACATTTTTTTAACCCAGTTAAGCTCATGAAGCTGCTAGAGCTAATCCCGGGCAAAGACACCACGCCTGACGTTATTGAATCCTTGGGTAAGTTTTGTCGTGAAACCCTTGGTAAGGGCGTCGTTAACGCTAAGGATACAGTCAATTTCATTGGCAATCGCATAGGATGTTATTGGATGCTGCGCGGTCTACATGATGCCGAATGTTCACTAAATAAAGGTCTCTCCATGGAACAAGTAGATGCGCAATTGTCAGCACCCATGGGACTGCCACCCACAGGATTATTCGGCTTGGTCGACCTGATTGGGCTGGACGTTATGCACCTTGTAGGAAAAAATTTGGCGTATAATTTACCTGCGAGCGATCCCGGCGTTGCATTCAACACTTTCCCCGAATCAATTCATGCGATGCTCGAACGCGGCCAACTAGGGCGAAAAACGGGAGCAGGCTTCTATCGAATAAACAAATTTGACGATGGATCGCGTAAGACAGAGGTTTTCGACCTTGTTTCAGGTAATTGGCGCGAAGTTGAGAAGACATCCTTAGATAATGCGCATAGCGGACCAAGGTCTATGTTCGAAAATGATGAAGCCGGCAAATTAGCTTGGCGAATCATGGGCGGCACGCTGATTTACGCTGCTGATTTAGTACCCGAAATTGCTGACAACATAGTAAATATCGACCGCGCTATGAAGTGGGGGTATGGCTGGAGTGAAGGGCCTTTCGAGATGATGGATACCCTGATCCCAGAAAAAATTATTGAAAAATTATTGAATGAGGGTCGCTCACTCCCAAAAATGCTACGGGTCTTACAAGACGTCGGAGCTGAGACGTTCTACCGTCACGGCGGTTTAAGATACTTAGGACTAGACGGACAGTACCATTCAACACCCCCAGAATAAGTTTTGGATGATTACTCAAACCTTATCCCAATTCTGCGGCTAATCGAGAGAGCGGACCTTTCCAATCATTTGGTTTTTCTTGGCGGATTAAGCGCATGTATGGGTACCACGGCGTAGTCTCACGGCCTTTCCCCCACCGCCAATCAGCGCAATAGGGTAAAAGTAAATACACAGGTTTACCCATCGCTCCAGCCAAATGCGCTACAGACGTATCAACAGTAACGACACAGTCTAAGTTCATAATCAAAGCTGCTGTGTCTGCAAAATCATAGATATGTGATGTCATATCCTCCACTTTTGAGCCCTGAGCATCACGACTACGCTCGCCCTTTTGTAAAGAGATAAAGCGTGGCCCGACTGGAAGATTGTTGGATAATAACTCAAAAGGTAATGACCTGTATGGATCGTTTGGATGCGACGAACGACCGGACCAACATAACCCGATTGATCGCAAATTTTTAATGGGTCTTATTCGTCTCCGCCAACGAGCCACGCGCCGTGAGCTCGGAGCAAGGTATGCGTTTTGTTTTTCTAAATCAGCGGCCCTTATGCCAAAAATCTGCGGTAAACTCGAGACTGGAATATAATAATCAAATTTCCCAGCATAACGCCAATCAGAAAAAATATGCTTAATATGTGAAAAATCTCGAAAAAGGTTTTTTAAAAGCGCGGGGCAGCCGAAAATAGTTGAACCACCCATTGCCGGGATTCGAACTAAGAAACGCACAAATTGCATAACATCCCCATAACCTTGATCACCAATAGCTAGAAGAGTTCTGCCACGGAGCGGCTCACCACGCCAACGAGGTACACCAATCTTAAAGAAAGGGTCTCGTCCCACACCCTTGTAACGCCATTCATATTCAGCCCAGCCCTCTATCCATTGTCCATCAGCTAGGAGCGATTGGGCCAAAAGGAGGTGTGTCGCAGAATGATTAGGTTGCACATTCAAAGCCTCTCGGTAAAGTTGAATGGCCTCACTCATCTGACCGAGGGCCTCGAATGTACGCGCCAAATAAACCTTGGCTTCGAAATGATCCGGATCAATTATAAGAGCTTGAGAAAACGCCCTCTCAGCATCTTCAAATTGCCAGTCAATAAACGCCACACGACCCAGCTCAAAAAATTCAGCATTAGCCGCCGTCATCGCCAAAGTTCATTATTAGGTTGCTGTCGATTAATTCTTTGTATCAAAACCCCCTCTTTGCAAAAAAGAACAAGGCTTACACCTTGATTCTAAAAAACAGTCACCTCTTACCATAAGTGATGGTATCACGATAGCCCTTCCGCTATTCTATTAAGATATCATACAAGTGCAGTGCATAAACGCTTGCATTACCAATAACCGGTATCCTTTTCTTGTCGATAGGTCAGGGGGAGAAACGACCCACTGAAGATTTTACTTCTACTTAAATCGATGATGTAATAAAGATTAAGAAAAATCTTGCCAATTAAACAGAAGAGATTAAATGCCCGCCATCAACCGGCATGATGACGCCCGTCATATACGCACCCGCGTCAGAAGCCAGTAACAACAAAGGGCCATCCAGATCATGGATATTACCCGTGCGTCTCTGAGGAATACGACCTATAATTTCCTGTCCATGTTCACTCTCCAGAAAATCACGATTAAGATCCGTGATAAAATATCCCGGCGCCAGTGCATTCACCCTGATACTATGTTGTGCCCATTCTAGAGCGAGTACTTTTGTCATCTGCACCACGCCTGCTTTTGAGACTGCATATGGCAGTAGACCCTTAGCGATCCTTAAGCCTAAAATTGAGGCGATGTTTACTATTGAGCCGTGTTGCCCGCCGGAGACCATCCGTTGACCCGCCTCTTGAGCTACATTCCAGACCCCCTTAAGATTAGTGCTCATAACGTCATCAAAGATTTCCTCATCAAGTTTCAATGCCGAACCGCGCCCTGAAATGCCTGCATTATTGACAATGATGGTTACAGGGCCAAGTTGCTGATACGCCGCCTCGAAAGCTCCCGCAACACTATCACGATCGACTACGTCCATTGTTAACGCGATTGCTCTCCCCCCTGATAACTTTATCTCGGATACAACATTGGCTATTTTGTCCGCACGTCTAGCCGCAATAGCAACTTGTGCACCCGCCTTAGCCAACGTGTGGGCGAAATGGCGACCAAGCCCCCCTGACGCCCCAGTGACAAGGGCTGTTTTACCACTAAGATCAATCTTTATTGACATGCTACGAAAGCTCCTTTGCCCGCTCTCGCAGGACATATTTTTGAATTTTTCCAGTTGATGTTTTTGGTAGCGGTCCGAAGACAACCGTTCTAGGTACCTTGAATGACGCCATACGAGTGCGACAGTATTCGATTACATCCGCCTCATCCACAGTCGCATCATCAGATACCAGAGTTACAAAAGCGCAGGGCGTTTCACCCCATTTCTCGTCGGGACGCGCAACAACTGCCGCCTCCATTATTTTTGGATGTTTGTAAAGAGCTTCTTCCACCTCAAGGCTTGAAATATTCTCACCGCCCGAGATTATAATATCTTTTGAGCGGTCTTTGATTTCAATATACCCATCACTATGCAATACGCCAAGATCACCAGTATGGAACCATCCACCAGCAAAAGCCGCGTCTGTTGCAGTCGGGTTTTTTAAGTATCCTTTCATGACGGTGTTGGAACGGATCATAAGCTCCCCGATTGTTTTTCCATCCGCCGGAACATCCTCCATCGTCTCCGGATCAATGATAGACTGGTCAAAAAGAGTAGGATAACGAACTCCTTGACGAGCCATCTTTTGGGCCTTTTCCTCAAGACCTAATTCGTCCCAGGCATCTTGCCACGCACAGAATGTTGATGGCCCATAAGTTTCCGTTAACCCATACAAGTGCACAACTTTAAAACCCAAGCGTTCCATACCTGCGATAACAGCTGATGGCGGCGCAGCGCCACCAGTATAAGCTGTTACTTGCTGATCAAATGTCACTTTATGAGTTTCTGGAGCATGCAGGATCATATTTAAAATAATTGGCGCGCCGCACATAACGTTAACCCCGTGATTTCGGATCGATAAGAAAATTTGTGCCGTTTCAACTTGACGCAAACACACATGTGTCCCACCTGCTGCCGTAACAGCCCAAGTGTAGCACCAGCCGTTACAGTGGAACATTGGCAAGGTCCAGAGATACACGGAGTCTTTACTGAGTGCGGATACAGTCAAACCGCCCATGGCATTTAGAAAAGCTCCTCGGTGATGAAACACGACCCCTTTTGGATTTCCAGTCGTCCCTGATGTGTAATTGAGACAAATGGCATCCCACTCATCATCCGGCCATACGACTGTGGGCCAAAAGTTGATATTTTGAGCAAACTCATAATCGCCTCCAGACAAAAATGTATCATAATCGATCTCGCCAAGGCGCTCGCCACCCGCGCCAAGTGGGTCATCAATATCAATGACAAGAAGATCACTCGTGACATGCGCCAATGCATCTTTAATTATCGATGAAAATTCAGTATCCGTGATAAGTATTTTCGCCTCACAGTGCTGAAGCGTAAACGCCAGTGTCGGCCCATCGAGGCGAAAGTTGAGCGCGTTGAGGATTGCACCACTCATTGGAACACCGTAATGCGCCTCAAGCATTGGAGGCGCGTTAGGTGACATAATCGCAACGGTGTCTCCCTTTGATATGCCAAGTTTTTTTAAAGCCGAAGCTAACAACCTACAGCGCGTAGCGAACTCCCGGTAAGTGAATGTGCTCTCCCCATGAACAACGGCTATTTTATTCGGATAAACTCTTGCCGCCCAAGCTAAAAAACTCAGAGGCGTAAGTGGTTGATGGTTTGCAGGGGTTTTCCCCATCTCTTGATCAAAAATACTCTCTTCTACCGCCATGAACTTAATCTCCCTGGTCATAGGCTAGGACTAATACCACTGGGGACACAATGGCAAAAGACACCCACTCCCAAATATTTCCCATAAGTCGAGTGAGGCTTGCAAATTTTATTATGGGTACCCTGCAACTATGCTAACAGTATATCTAAGTCACTACGGACGAATGTAATTATCCGTTGGCATTTGAATACAATACATATGAAAGATACTACAATATCAGGTGATGAATGATCAGAAGTCGACTTTTCACCGACTTTTTATCGTTTTTTTTCTCTAAAAAAATTTGACGTATATAGAGCGCTAGACTGGGTGCTTACTGTTAGCGAAATGAAAAGGCTCCCTGAGTCAGCCATCGATTCGAATTTGACCGCCAATGATCACCTTTTTGATTCCCACAGGTAATGACTTTGGCTTTTCATAAGTTGCCTTATCGATCACCGTATCAGGATCAAAAATGACAACGTCCGCACAGTTGCCAACTGCGAGTACTCCGCGCCCCGAAAGACCAAAAACCTTAGCTGTCAAACCTGTCATTTTGTGCACGGCCGTAGCTAAGTCGATTATTTTGCGCTCACGGACATATCTTCCAAGAATGCGGGGAAAGGTCCCCCAAAGTCTGGGATGAGGATGCGAGTCACCGGGCAGTCCGTCTGAACCTATCATACATAATGGATGAGCAAGAATACGCTCTAGGTCTGCTTCATCCATCTTAAAATAAATGGCACGGGCTGGGTGCAACCGCTCAATAGCCTCAATAAGAGTGCACTCCCAATCGTCGGCAATATCCGCCAAGTCCAATCCTGCCAATTCTGGATGTGGCTCTGATCCCGTAATAATTATGCGATCAGCGTCATCTATCCAATCCGCCATTAGGCCAGTTGAACTGGCAGTGTAGGGGTAGACGTCTAAATGGACAGGATAGAGTTGATCCCTTGCGGCAGAGTCGATTTTCAACAATGATTGTTTTGACAAGCCCCAGCTCGCTCGGCCGGAGCACTTATGGTGAGAAATAACCACAGGAATCTTAGCAAGTTTGCCAACCGTAAGAGTTTCATCGATAGAGCCTAATAAACCCAGACCCTCGTCACGCATATGAGTGCAATAAATTCCCTTATGCCGACCAGCGACCTCAGCCAAAGCAATAACTTCTTCGATTGGCGCTGCCAAGCCCGGCGGATATGCTAAGCCCGTGGAGAACCCATCGGCACCCGCGGTCATAGCTTCATCCACAAGAGCTTGCATGGCACAAATTTCTTCATTGTTCGCCGCCCTGTCAAATCTGTCCATCACAGCCGCCCGACACGTTAAATGCCCAACCAACGTTACTGCGTGAACCCAAGGCTGGGCTAACTTAATATCGTTCAAGTACGATGCAAAATTTGGATAGCGTGGGCTATCTAATGAAGGCGTTTTTCCACCCCTAAAAATGGTAAACGGCGCAACATCCTCTTGACGCGGTCCAATCGGTGCAGGACTCAGCCCACAATTACCGACTACTACAGTTGAAACCCCCTGACAAACTTTGTATCGCATCTCCGGGTGTTCAATCAGCGCCAGATCGTCATGAGTGTGTGCGTCAATAAATCCGGGAGCAACGGCCATGCCTTGAGCATTGATTTTTTCTCGTGCGACCCAATCTTTCAATGCTCCTAACCCCACAATGCGATCATTCTGGATAGCCACGTCAATTCTAACTCCAGGTGCCCCAGTCCCATCAAAGACTAACCCATTGCTTATGAGAATATCACAAGTTTTATCTCCAGCTTCCACACTCATCCCCGGCCTACAAAAGGCATTTTTGTAGCCATAATTGTCAGAAACTGAATGTTGGTATCGAGGGGCAAACCTGCCATCTGAACTACCGCCTCTGCAACATTACTAACATTCATAATGGCTTCCGGCTCGAGCTGACCATTGGCTTGTTTTACACCTTGCTGCATTCGCTCCGTCATCTCGGTATCCGTATTGCCGATATCGATCTGCCCTACGGCAATATCATACTTTCTTCCATCCAAAGACAATGATTTTGTGAGGCCAGTAATTCCATGCTTTGTGGATGTGTAAGGTGCTGAGTCTGGTCTCGGAGCATGCGCAGATATTGAACCATTGTTGATAATTCGCCCCCCCCTCGGGACTTGGTTTTTCATGAGTTTAAACGCATTTTGTGCGCACAAAAAAGAACCTGAAAGATTAACATCTACGACCTGCCTCCATTGCTCAAACAATAGCTCCTCAAAAGGCACGCCCGGCGCGCCCTGGCCCGCATTGTTGAAAAGTAAATCCAACCTCCCATGCATTTCTCGAATGCGCCTAAACAGGGATTCAACAGATTTAGGGTTTGATACGTCGGTAGCAACCGCCAAACATTTTGGTATTTGTGCGCCAGCCTTGGAAACTGTCTCCTCAAGCGATTTAATTCGGCGGCCCGCAAGAACGACATGATATCCAGCATCAAGTAGCGCGAGCGCTGAAGCCCGTCCAATTCCAGACCCAGCACCTGTTATTAACGCGACCTTTGCCTTATCCACCATTTGTTACCCCCAAGGCTAAACTTATTTAATCTCGCTTCCTAAACCCCAGTAATTACGCTAGCATCAAAGCTTGACCAGACCCACACTCGCTATTCTAACTTACCTTAAGTTTGTTGAACACTCTCCCTCAGAAACCACTAGGTGTTCTCCAACTCGTTTTCGTTGGCTTACAGCAGCGCGTATGGCCCAGAGGCTCGATCCAACTCCAAACAAGAGAGCACACAGAAGTTTATTAACGCATAACAAATGGATTTGGTGTTTCAGTCGCGGTAGAGACCCAGACGGTCTTAGTTTGCATGTATTCCTCAATTGCCCTCTGGCCACTCTCACGCCCCAGCCCCGATTGTTTATAACCGCCAAACGGAGCAACATAACTTACCGCTCGGTAGGTATTAACCCAGACAGTACCTGACTTAATGCGTTGAGGGATCTCTATTGCACGGCGAATATTACCGGTCCACACTCCTGATGCTAAGCCATAAACAACGTCGTTTGCGATTGAAACAGCGTCGTCATCATCTTCAAATGGAATGACGGAGAGCACAGGACCGAAGACCTCCTCTTGAGCAATTCGCATCTTATTGTCAACACCGGAAAAGATGGTTGGCTCGACAAACCAGCCACCTCCGCACTCTGGCCGTTCGGCTTTACCTCCGCCCAGGAGACATTCAGCCCCGTCCTCCCGCGCAACTTCCATATAATTCAGAATTTTTTCATACTGTGGTTGCGTCGTAACAGGACCAACTTGAGTATCCCTGAGCATCGGATCTCCCATTTTGGCTGTCTTTGCAAAAGTCACCAACTTATCCAAAAATTCGTCATGTATGGATCTTTGGACGAGTAGGCGGGACCCCGCGATACAAGTCTGACCAGTAGCGGCAAAAATACCCGAGATCGCACCTTTAACCGCATTGTCCATACTGCAGTCATCAAAGATGATATTTGGAGATTTCCCACCTAATTCAAGGCTAACCTTTTTTAAACCTTTGGCAGCTTTTTGATATACGTGCGCGCCAGACAGTGCGCCCCCAGTAAACGCAACCTTCGCAACGCGTGGGTGAGTGACCAACGGCTCCCCTGCTTCTTTACCAAAACCAGTTACGACGTTGAAAACACCTTTTGGGAAGCCAGCTTCTTCAACAAGTTTGGCAAATTCCAGTGTGGATGCTGAGGTGAACTCAGACGGTTTTACCACGACAGTATTACCAGCAGCCAACGCAGGGGCAAGTTTCCACGCTAAAAGCATCAGGGGTGAGTTCCAAGGCGTGATCAAAACGCATACCCCAAGTGGCTCATTACGTGTGTAGGTGAAAGTATCCGGTTTATCTATTGGTAAAACCGAGCCTTCAACCTTATCAGCAAGACCGCCAAAATAATAGTACCACTGCGGTAAATACTGGGTTTGCATACCCATCTCCGCAATTAACTTACCATTGTCTTGGACCTCCAACTTACCCAGCCGTTCGGCATTTTTCGCCGCAATATCTCCTAACCGACGTAGCATGGCTCCTCGTTGGGTCGCCGTGATATCAGCCCACGCGGGGTTAACTAATGCGGAATTAGCCGCCTCGACTGCTTGCTCAGCATCAACCTCGCTACCTCGCGCCACCATTGCCCAAGGCCTACCCGTGAAGGGATTAAATGTCTCAAAATATTCACCCGAGGCCGGAGCAACCCAATTTCCATTGATGTACATATCGAGTTTATCCATGACATTCCTATCTCTCTAGATTATGAAGACGCTTTTCAAACAATAGCCGCATCACCCAAGAGCGCAAATCGAAAACGATCCTTCAAATACGCCCCATCTTTAGGCGGTAAAACGAAGGGTAAAGACTCCGCTCGCACCTTAATCACAAATACGCATGGGCCTGGTGCCTCCATCATTTTTGGGATAGCCAAATCCAATGCAGCTTGGTCGTGGATCGTTTCACTCAGAATGATCCCACTACCAGCTGCGATCGCGGAGAGGTCAGTCTTATGCGCAGTTGCAGTCGTTTGCATGCCAGTCTCACCGTAGCGTTCATTGTCAAGAATAACGATAGCCATATTCGGCGGCGATTGAACGGCAACAGTTGCAAGGCTTCCAACTCCCATAAGAGCCTCTGCATCACCTGTCGCCACCATAACACGGCGGCTTGGTTGGGCTAGCGCAAGGCCCAAACCGATGGAGATAGCGCCACCCATGGCCCCCCAGAGTGGGAATATCTGCTCCTTATCGCCAGCAACGGTAAAATCCCAGTTTGGAGAGCCGAGACCAGTAACAAGCAAAAGCTCATCCCCGCCTGCACTATGAATTTGTTTTGCGACTTCGCGACGGCGCAACGGAAAGTCATTAGCACGCATGGGTTCACTCATGGCACTTGCCTCTTCGACTTCCCAAATGTCTTGAGAGGCATTAAACGCTGATGAAGGAGTAATGCTCCCGCCTGCATGCCCACAAACGCCTTGTGCAGTGTCGCTTGTGACTGCACCGCTACATCCTCCGGGCTATCGACCGTCTCCACCAATACACCCATCGCGCGCAGAACGGGCTCAGTTCCCTGTCCCATTGGCATTTGCCATGAATTGAATTCATGCCACTGGCCTCGCATAGTGATAAAGGCCGCCAGCGGAAAACGACAGGTTTTCATGAGACCAAGCATATTTATACAATTACCTACGCCCGAGGATTGCATCAAGATGACACCGCGTTCACCACCAAGCCACGCCCCCGCCAGCATAGCTATACCCTCTTCTTCGGTGGTGAGTGGAACTGCCCGCATATCACTATCAGCCATACAAGCATTTATGAGGGCAGCATGACCAGCATCAGGGACATATACAACCTGACGGACGTTTGCTTCCCTTAATGCCCTGTAGATATCACGCCACCATTCCATTATTTTAGCCCTCAGTGTACCGAGGCTTCTTAGCCTCCACTCGTTCAAGTTCCCAATCTGACTGCCAACGCTTGAAAAGCGTCCAAATCCCATAACCAACAATAGTACAAGCTATCATCGGACGCGTTACCCCTCCCATCATCACCAATGGTGTGGAGACCGCAAAACAAGCAAATGGCATGTACAGCAGTGTCCATATCTTCTTTCCACGATGAGCTTGAAATAGAGGAAATGCGGCCGAAAATATAGCAATGATTAGAAAAAATAAGGCCCATGGCCGCGAGAAAAACGGGGTCAGTTCTGGAGTAATCGCCAATGCACGCGCAAGATTTAGCTCAGCAATATTACCAAGGACGACGCCTAATATCATCGGCGCAAGAGGAAAACCAAACTGCCGCATTAAAAAGCCCAAAATACCAAACCACAACAGGCTCCACAGATCGAAGGTCACGTTATTTAGTGCAAAAACACCTATTCCGCAGAATCCTAAAATAACAGATGCCAGCATATACATTCGGATTTTCGTAATTTGTACGAAAAATTTAAGCATAAAGGATTGCAGAAAAATCATCATAAAGGTTGCAATAAAAAAAGCCGTAAAAATCGAGTATACTAGAACCGGTTCATCAGATATAAAGCTTGGGCTTGGCACCACATCATGGATTAAAAGTGCGCCCAACATTACAGCGGCCGTTACATCACCCGGGATACCCAACCCGATAAGGGTAATCAATGCGCCACCTTCGACGGCATTGTTAGAGCTTTCTGGAGCAATTATTCCTTCCGAGGCTCCGTTACCAAATTCATCAGGTGTCCTCGATGCTTTTTTTGCTTGGTCATAAGCAAGAATATTGGCAACAGATCCACCTGCGCCCGGCAGAATTCCCGTAAACACACCAATAGTGGCTGACCGAATAACCACCACCCAGCGGTGAGCTATCTCCCTAAGCGCGCCAATATGGTCAATTCTTACCTTCACCGTTCCCTGTTGAGAGAGAGATTTACGTGCAAGCGCGGGATCACGCACGTCACTAAGCAACTGGGAAAACGCAAATAACCCTATAAGCACAGCAATAAAATCAAAGCCTGCAAGCAATACTTCAGTCCCAAAATTAAATCTCGGCATTCCAACGGCTTCATCTTCCCCGATCGTACGAATTAAAAGTCCAAGTGCTCCAGCGATTAACCCTTTTATCAAATTTTTGCCCGCGAGGCTGGCTGTAATCGTCAGAGCAAATATGACCAACATAAAAAAATCCCAAGGCTGAAACTCCAAACCCACGCGGGCCAACTGGGGCGCCAAAGTCATCAGGCAAATGGCGCTAAAAATTCCACCAAAAAAAGATGACCAAACCCCCAAACCTAATGCCAATCCCGGACGGCCAGCCCGCGCCATAGGAAAGCCATCAAAAGTGGTGGCCACGGAGGACGGTGTTCCCGGAATACCAGTCAAAATACCCGCCATTAAACCACCAGAGAGCCCTCCAACCATCACACTCACCATAGTGGCAACACCTTGTTCAGGCGGCATTGAAAACGTGAAAGGTAACGTCAGCACAACCGCCATGGCAATCGTAAACCCAGGAATGGCCCCGGCTATCAATCCGGCCGCTACGCCAAGGGCCATGAGAGACATAGTCTCCCATGTCCATAGCCCCTCAAATGCAAGAGAAAAATTTAGGAAAGCGTCCAAGAGATATTCGATCACTTTTCTATCCTCAACTCGCGTAAGGATTATAAATCCTACCTTCAGGTAACATGACCTCGAGGCCAAAAGTGAATAAGCTCCACATTCCGCCCACAGCAAATACTGCAACCAAGGCGTGAACAGCTAATTGCCTCGGCTGCCACCCACCCAGCATGCACATCAATAAAAAGACAAACGATACCCCTCCAATCAGCATACCAAGGAATGGCAGACTCCATAAAAAAAAGAAGAACATAACGAAACAAATAATAGGGTTACGCCAGTATACAAAAAAACCGACGAAACCCGGGCTGCGCTCAGTGCTGCAATCGGGATTGGAGGGACCAGCTTTAAGAGATTGAATTAAATAAATCATAGACAAAACGGTCATCACGGCAAGAATAACCCGCGGCCAAGTCGATGGCATCAACACACCGTAGTCGGGCTCCCGTATATCGAAGGTGGCGTCGATGAAAACACCGCAAAACAATAATAAGAAGATAGCAACATATGTGTCACGGTTAACTGTCGCCACGGAGACACCTCTCGAGGGATAGGGGTAAGGGAGAGCGGGCCCAAAACACTTGTGCACTCCGCGCCCTTTGCTTTAGGTTCTAGTCATGCCGTGTAACGTCTCTTGTTATTTACCCCACCCCATCTCATCAGCAATACCCTTAAACTCCGTATATGAGGCATCAATCCAACTCTGGTAACCCTCGGGGCCAATCCACTGAATACCGGTTCCTTTAGCTTTCATTTGCTTCAGCAGGTCAGGGTCTTCGGACGCTTTTTTCATGACATTTGCCCACATATCGATAACGTCTTTGGGTGTCCCTTTTGGCGCAACCACACCGCGCTTAAGTGAGAAAACCATATCCACGCCCATTTCTTTCAGAGTAGGAAGGTCCGGTAAGGCAGGATCACGTTTTTCAGCAGCTATAGCATAAGCCTTGAGTTCGCCAGACTCGATGTATTTACGTCCTGAAGCAACGTTTAAACCTCCCAAAGAGATAGCACCTGAGAGCAGCGCTGTCATGCGCTGACGCGTTCCATCGAATGGAACAAATTTGAATTTCATACCAGTTTTCTTTTCCAGCAACAACCAGGTGAATTGACTAGTAGAACCGAAAGTCGCTCCGGTCGCAACAGTTCCCGGGTTCGCCTTTACGCCAGCTTGGAAGTCCTTAAAGTTTTTCCATGGAGCCTTCGCAGAGGCCCCGATGATATCAGGTGTATCGGTAAGCAGAGCAACAGGGTCAAAAGCATTATAGTGAAAGTTTATGCGACCGTTCAAATGACTCGTAAAAGCGCTTTGGTGGATCGCAAACAAAGTGCATCCGTCGGGCTTAGCTTTTGCAGCTTCTTTCGCGCCCTTATTACCGCCTTGGCCTGAGATTGTCACAACCTTGAGTCTTGGCTTTAAGCCCATTTTTTGGATGGTTTTTTCATAAATTGAGAATAACACATGAGTCCCACCACCGGCTTTCCATGGCACTATCAGCTTTGCAGTGCTGCAAGGAAGGTTCGGCGCCGCTTTAGCATAGCCCATGAAACTTAATGTACTCAGTGCAACGATGGTAGTGACTGTCAAAATAAAAATCTTAGGATTCATAACCACGCTCCTTTTTTTACCATTGATCTTTTAAAAGTACCGCCTGATCTTTTAAAAGTACCGCCTGATCTTTTAAAAGTACCGCCGTGTCGGGGGCGCTCACTCAAGCTTACTCGCAATTCTTCTCTAAAATATTAAAAATTCTACCGTATGACCATATAGCCTAGAAAAGCAATTGATCAACGCTAACTTTGCAGTCTCCGCTTTCTATAAAACCTGCCTTAATATTATGCAATAAGATCGTTAGTTAAAATATTTTTGGTAACGTGCATCGACTGGAGGGCAAAAATCTGTCATATGCATAAAGTAGCAGCGACAGGCTTGTAAGGCATTAATGTCAGATCAAAAAGAATTGAGATAGTTATGCGTAACCTAGAACTCCCCGGGCGTTCACCAGCTCACGCCATCAACGGAATGGCTGCAACATCCCATACCCTGTCCACGTCGACGGCCATTGATATTCTGAGGCGAGGCGGAAACGCCATGGATGCTGCTATTGCGGCTTGTGCCGTTCAGTGCGTAGTCGAACCTGAGTCGACAGGTATTGGGGGGGATTGCTTTTGTATGTACGCTCCGGGAGGGAAAGATAAAATTGTCGCTTTCAATGGATCTGGAAAAGCACCCAAAGCTGCAACCGTGGACTACTATCTTGGCAGAGGGATTACCAGTATTGAGAGACAAACACCCGATGCTTGCGTGGTTCCCGGAGCTATCGACGCCTGGTTTCAGTTAAATCGGGACTTTGGAAGATTAGGACTCGATGAATTGTTGAAACAAGCTATTGATTACGCGCGTCATGGATATCCGGTGTCATCACGGGTTAGTCTCGATTTTCAATCGCAAGCGAATATCATCGCTAATGAAGAAAACCTTAAATCAGTATTCATGCCTAGCGGACAGCTTCCCCGGGTTGGTGAAATACATAGGCAACCCGCGCTAGCTAACACTATGGAAGCAATAGCGCACAAAGGCCGAGACGCGTTTTATCTTGGTGAAATTGCAGAAGACATGGTTGATTACCTTCGGAAACTAGGCGGACTTCACACCCTTGAAGATTTCGCTAACCTCAAGGGTGATTATGTCACGCCGATCTCGACTGAATTTCGCGGTCATACGGTTTGGGAATGTCCACCGAATGGACAGGGCGTGATTGCATTGCAATTACTAAATATTATTGCCGGTTTCAATACCCAGAATGTCGACCCCATCTCTGTGGAACGTCTTCACCAAGAAATTGAAGCAGGACGTCTTGCATACAATGACCGCAATACATTTTTAGCCGACCCAACCCAAGCGAATGTGCCGGTAGAAGATTTGCTATCCCAAGAGCATGCCAAGAATTTGCGTAGTCAAATAAATCCCGAATACCGGATAGAGCCCCTCTTGCGACCGAGCCTGCCAAAACATGAGAGTACAGTTTACATTTCGGTTGTTGATAAGGACCGAAATGCTTGCTCCTTCATCAATACACTATTCCATTCGTTTGGCTCCGGTTTGATGGCTCCTAAAACCGGCGTCGTTTTCACCAACCGAGCACAAGGTTTTGTTATTAAACCCGGGCATCCAAATTGTATTGCACCTGAAAAGCGTCCAATGACAACTATCATCCCCGGAATGATTACTAAAGACGGACAAGCTAAGATGGCCTTCGGAGTTATGGGCGGACACTATCAAGCGTTCGGTCACATGCATTTTTTATCTCGTTTTTTTGATTTTGAACATGATATTCAAGAGGCACAAGATGCGCCGCGCGTGTTCCCAGTTTTAGGCGACGATACAGTTGAAATGGAGGATACAGTCCCAAGCGACGTTATTCAGGGTCTTGAAAAACTTGGACACAAACGAGTTCAACCCGACAAGCCAATCGGCGGGTCTCAAGCAATTTGGATCGATACAAAAAATGGCGTACTCACCGGTGGATCTGAACCGCGCAAAGATGGATGTGCCATAGGTTTCTGAGAGCGTGGCAACACATCCTTTACAATATAACTTTCAATCGGCCGCTCTACCAACTGAGCTCAGCCGGCCTCCAGATAAATTACCAAACAAAGCAGCAGCTATAATCAACGTTGGCTGAGAACGACAGAACAATAACGACCCATGCCCACCGTAAAAATCAATAAACTCGTTCCCATCTGCACCCCATTTTCTGGAACCTTTTGCAAGTTCTACATATAGAGGATACGGAGACATATGACGGGAGTCATGAACAACTCCGCTCAGAAAAAGATTTCGAGCTCGCTTATGACGTGCCATGGCATGTTTGGTCTTTGACTGAAAAAGAGCAACCATATGAAAGTTAGATACGAGATTAACGCTCATTAAGGCTCCCCAAAATTAATTAGTCCCTTTTGTGAAGCCAGATTGTCTGCAGCTTAATAGCAAGTCCCTACCACAGCACCTATTTGCAATGACAATTGCATGCAGATATCGCATGCCTCGAAATAAGGCACGCATTACGCGTATGCCAGAAAAACAAATCTAAAGGGCATTCCTAATGCGCATGCCCATAAAGGGCATTCCTAATGCGCATGCCCACATGAATTGCCCCTTCGCCAAGTCTGGCCCTATGATAAGTCTCATTACAGAGATTAGTCGCTGTTAGCTGCACTAGCAAAACTTGTTCATAAAAATTTGTTGCATTTTTCAGGCGGCTTTGAGAGCGGATGGGGGCTTATATTGTTTGGTCAATTGTTTATTAGTGGAGTTGCCACAGGCGCGCTTTACGCATTAACGGCAGTAGCCGTGGTTGTCGTCTTCCGCAACACACGTACCATCAATCTCGCCCAAGGTGATTTTGCAATGGTCGGAGCGTTTGCGGCATTAGTTTTTATCAAAGATTTTGGCCTAAATTATTATGTAGCTCTTTTCGGTGCTGTTCTAACGTGCGTGCTGCTAGGCATCGCTTTTGAGAGAATAGTTATGCGGCCGATTGCCGACTCAGATTGGTTAACATTATTCACGGCAACACTTGGAATGTACTACGTACTGCATGGCGTTGCTGGTTGGTTTTGGGGACGCGATACCAAAGCCTTCCCCGTAACATTCGACCCTACTCCTATTGAAGTGATCGGCGGCTTGGTCAGCCAGGGTCATGTGATCAATATGGCTTGGGCGGGGGGTATTGGGCTCATGTTATTTTGGTTCTTCCGATACACGAAACAAGGGATTGCTATGCGTGCCGTAACTGACGACCCGGACACCGCCATGCTAATGGGTATTCCAGTCAGGTTTATCGTGTTATTGACTTGGGGTATGGCTGGTTTTTTAGCAGCCTTCGCTGGCGTCCTCTTGGCACCTATAGTTTATGTTGCGCCAGAGATGATGGATGAGGTGCTGATCAAAGGATATGTAGCGGCAGTATTCGGGGGACTTTATTCCATCCCGGGTGCAATTTTGGGAGCACTGATGATTGGAATCACAGAAAATATGGCTGGCGGATACCTTGGCTCACACTTTAAAACCGCTACGGCCTTTGTCATGATCGTTGTACTCTTGGCATTTCGCCCTCAAGGTCTTTTTGGCATTCAAAAGCGGCGAGAATTTTAATGTTTGGCCCAGTAAATAAATCGTCTCTGAACAGGGGAACATTAGCAAATATTACAACGCTCCGTCAAAACTGGGGCCTGATGATAGCGCTCTTTACCGCCGCGCTGGCATTCCCGTTCCTTCCGGGTGTCGAGGGATGGATGGCATCACAAGCGGCTCTTATCGTTGTTTATATTATTGCTGCCCAAGGCGTAAGTATCCTGACTGGCTATACCGGCCTCGTTACAGTTGGACATGGGGGATTCTTAGCTATTGGTGCGTACACATCTGCATTGCTGACAAAATACTTCGCTGTCGATCTTATCATCGGGATTATTTCCGGAGCAATCATGGCGGGCGTCTTTGGTTTTCTGCTGGGGCTCGTCTTTTTAAGATTATCTGGTGCTTTTATGGCTATCGGGACGCTCGGATTTGCATTCTTCGTTGGAACGATCGTCAATAATATCCCTATATTTGAGGGTCGGGAGGGTATTTCATTACCTACCAATCGGGTTTTAGGCATGGAAATTGGAGATACCGGTTTCTTAGTCATCTCGGTTATCGCTCTCGGCTTGACCACGCTCCTTATATATCGGCTGGTTCACTCAGGAGTTGGACGTGCTTTCATGGCCTTGCGAGATGCCGAACGCGCCGCGGAAAGCAGCGGTGTCAACAGGGTGAAGTACCGCACACTGTCTTTCACAATTAGCGCTGCTGTTACTGGCGTAGCAGGGGGATTAAATGCACATATTGTCAATTATGTATCTGCAGAGGTTTTTGCTGATATTTGGTACTCCGTAGATTTTCTAGTTGCCACAGTGGTAGGCGGCTCAGCCATGTTAATGGGGCCATTTATCGGCGGGTTTTTTATCGTTATGGTTCCTTTCTTCCTCGAAGAGCTTGCTGACTTTTCATTCATTTTAAAAGGGGTGGTTTTGATTGGGGTTCTGATTTTAGCTCCAGCTGGAATCGCAGGTGTGATAGCGCGTCCTTTTCAAGCCTTGCGGGCCAAGCGGATTTGCCCAAAAAGCACCGGACAGCCCAAATGACAGAGATACTCCGCTGCGAAAACGTACTTGTTAGCTTTGGTGGCGTCGTTGCGTGCAATAATATTACCCTCGGTATAACGGAAGGTAAGATCATTGGCCTCATTGGACCTAACGGCGCGGGAAAAACGACACTTTTCAATGTATTAACCCGCTTTCAGGACGCCGATACAGGTTCTCTCTATTTTCGTGGAGCTGATATTGGGCGACTAAAACCGCATGACATGGCTTCGATGGGCATGACGCGTACCTTTCAGAACATTAATCTATTCGCTGAACAATCTACTTTAGATAATATTTTGATAGGCGCTCACCATCTGATCGGGAACCCCTTTGCTAACATGTTTGGCTTACCAAGGGCTCGGAAAAATGAGCGAAAATTAATTGAACGGGCAAGACAAATCGCAGAAATGCTGCGCCTAGAAGACCAACTCAATAATGAGGTGAAGAACCTACCCTATGGCGTGCAAAAGAGAGTTGAAATGGCCCGTGCTCTGGCATCCAATCCAGAAATTATACTTCTTGATGAACCTGTCGCTGGGTGCAACGAAGAAGAGACAGCGGACTTGAAAGAGATTATTCAGCATGTCAATCGCGAATTAGGCATAACCGTATTTCTTGTTGAGCACGACATGTCCATGGTAATGAGCATTTGCGACTATATTTATGTAATAAACTTTGGCGCGAACTTAGCCGAAGGTACCCCAGCGGAAATACAATCAAACTCGGACGTTATCAAAGCCTATCTGGGTGAGGAGGACGAGACATGAGTCTTCTCCTTGAATTAAGTGCTGTTGAAGCCAGCTACGGGGTAATCCGGGCCTTACAAGGCGTATCACTTGAAGTGGGCGACGGCGACATGGTCGCACTTTTAGGTGCTAACGGCGCAGGGAAATCAACAACTCTTCGCTCAATTTCCGGCATGGTTCCGCCAACTTCCGGCCAAATATTATTCGATGGGAAATCGCTAGCTGGATTAACGCCAAACGAGATTGTCAAGTTGGGTATCGCTCACGTCCCCGAGGGCCGAAAAATTTTTAAAGACCTGACTGTATCCGAAAACTTACGAATGGGCGCATACTCTCGGTCTGACAAGACTGGAATAATCGAAGATACGGATATGGTTCTGAATCTATTTCCCCGCCTAAAGGAACGCGAGGGGCAATTAGGAGGGTCATTAAGTGGGGGAGAGCAACAGATGTTAGCAATTGGACGTGGATTAATGGCTCGCCCACGACTTCTGCTGCTGGATGAGCCCTCTTTAGGACTCGCCCCAATTATCATTGCTGACATATTTACAACCTTGAAGGCTGTCAATGCAGAACGACGCATGACCATGCTAATTGTAGAACAAAATGCCAATGTAGCATTAAAAAACTGCCATTTTGGATACGTCTTGCGGGTTGGAAAGGTAGCTGTTTCAGGAGAGTCTGAGAAACTGCGTACGAATCGCGAGGTGGTAGAGTCATACTTAGGTGTTCATTAATCTTTTTTACCGCACGTCGGGTGTCTTCAGGGAGTATAGTCTTTTGGCAATCGTGGTTATTGCCAGATTGTGGCTTAGGGTAGTTTGTAGGACGGATGCCCCGAGTCATTAAAAATCATCAAAAGCAGCGTGAAAGGTTGCGTACTGATGGTAGACCCGTTCTTCACAAGGGAGGTAAAATTAGTGACCAATATTATTAGACAACTAATAACTGTTGTGGGCAGTTTATTTGTCCTCACCATGTTTCAATCAGGCCATGCTTCAGATGGGCCGGGGATATCAAAAGACCAGATTTTGATTTGCTCCTATCAACCAATGACAGGAAAAGTCTCCAGCTATTTTCGGATGGGCAAAGGTGCCGATGCGTGGTTCAAGCACGTCAATGAAAACGGCGGTATCAACGGACGTATGATCAAATTTAAAATGGTAGATGATAAGTACGAACCAGCTCGGACGAAAAATATCGTCAAACGCTTTATCGAACGCGATAAATGTTTTGCTATAGTCGCACCATTGGGTTCAGCGCCAACAAAAGCTGTCATCGATTATATCGTTTCTAAAGACGTTCCCCTAATTGGTGCAGGAACCGGTGCGGCTAAAAACGTTTTTTATAAAAGTCGCAATGTATTCCCGCTATATCCTCCTTACGATAAAGAAGGAACAGATTTAGTGCGCTTCACTAAGGAGGTGTTCAACGCAAAAAAAATTGGTGTTATCTATCAGAACGACGCCTCAGGGAAAACTCACCTAAAAGGTATTGAAGTCGGCCTCAAGCAATACGGCGTGGAGATGATTGCTGCGGAAGGCTACGAGCCAAAAGAAGTAGATCTCAGCTCTCAGGTTATCAAGATGAAAAGCGCCAATGTTGATGCTTTAATCTGCTCTTGTGCGCCAGAGCCCGCTGCTAAAGTTTACACTGAACGAGCCAAATTGGGTTGGAAGGCACCCGTGGTAAACGTATTTTTTGGTAAAAGTCCAAAAGTCCCTGAACTAGCGGGAAAAGGAGCCGTTGACGGAGTATATTTTGCTACCATCTTCCGCGAGTGGGATGATCCAAACGAACATATACAAAAAGCTAAGGCCATCTTGACCAAGTTCTATCCTGAAGAGCAACACGACGCTGTCCATCTCTGGGGTTTTACAGGTGCTCAAGTGTTCTCAGAAGCGGTCAAACGGATGGGTAGCGGCCCGATTACCCGTGCTAAGTTACTCGACACGCTGGAAGGAATCGATAACTGGAAGGGCAGTGTGGTGCCAGTTGTTAATATTGGCGAAGTCAAAGAAGGTGAAGAGGCTATAAAACACCTCCTCGTGCCAAGCATGAACTACGTTGTCTACAAGGGGGGTAAGTTCCAACCCTTTACCCCACCCTGGATGAAGTAAAGATTAACGTAATTATTGTTAGATTAGGGTCGGCTACACCGGGTGTGCCGGCCCTTTTTTTCGCCAAACTCATGAGACCATAAATTCAATGACTTAAACTCCGATTAATCATAATTGTCTCAAAAAGAGCAGATAAGAACGCAGTCTCCTCGATTAAACACCTAATTTCGTCCCTATTTTTAATCCCAAGTCAGCGACCAGCGCTTTCGTGGTTATCTTTTTACCTCTGGCATAACGAAACCGCTTTGCAACGATCGAACCACGGCCCGCAGTTATGGTAATTGCGTCTTCAGAAATATCTGCTATCCGCCCCGTGCGTCCAACGGCATAATTAGTCTTCTCACAATCAAAGATTTGCAATCTTTCACCATTAAGTTTTGTCCAAGCCCCAGGTTGTGGGTTGCAGGCTCTAATTTGGTTATATACTTCACCAACTGATCGGTTCCAATCGATTTCGGCTACTTCTGCACTACACCATCCTTCATAGGTTGCTCTTAAGGGATCTTGTGAAACTCGGGGGGCATTACCACCTCGAACTAAGTCAATCGCTTCTAAAGTTGCTTTTAAGCCGAGCGGGAACACTTTGTCGAAATAAACTGACCCAATTGTATCATCAGGCTCAATGACGACCTCTTTTTGCAATAGGATATCTCCCTCATCCAGCCCATCATCAGGCCAAAAGTAACTTAAACCCGTTTTAGTAGCACCCCACATAATAGGCCAATTAATCGAGCTCGGTCCACGATGACACGGTAACAATGACGGATGGAAACATATCGAACCGTGATTTGGCACGTTGCGCGCTTCTCTCGGCACAAAAATAGTTACGTAAGCCATCACACATAAGTCAGCTTTAAAAGATCGCATCTCATCAAGAACAGCTGCATCCTCAAAATTATTCGGCTGTTTGATTATCAATCCCCTCTCAAGCGCAACCTCTTTTATTGGATCGATTTGCTCACCCTTGTCCGGAGCACAATAAACTGCAATCACGTCGTCGATACCAGCATCAAGGATAGTTTCCAAAGCGGCTTTTCCGAATGCCTGTTGGCCCATAACAATTAAGCGCATGTCTCAAAACTCCTTAATCCACTGCTATTCACACGGCACCTGCATCCCTAGCTTCGGTAATTTGGTCATCATCAAGGCCTACAACTTCCCTCAGAATTTGCTCCGTATGCTCTCCTAAAAGAGGAGAACGTTCGACTGAAACCGGTGAATCGGATAATTTAATCGGACACCCCACGCTCAAGTATGTCCCGCGCTGCGGATGATTTACCTCAACTATGGTGCCCGTCGCCCTGAGGCTGGGCTCTTCCGCCAATTCTTTCATACTAAGGATAGGACCAACGGGAATATTCAAGGGATTACAGATTTCCATAACTTCAAATTTAGTTTTACTGATTGTCCAAGCTTCAATAGCTCCAAACATCTCATTTAGTTTAGGCAAGCGAGTCTCTGGAGTTGCCCAATCAGGATCATCCTTCCATTCTGGTTTGCCAATAACGTCGCAAATATTCTTCCATGCCGCTGCTTGAGTAATAAAATATGTGTAGGCATCTGGATCTTGCTCCCAACCTTTACACTTAAGTATACGTCCGGGTTGCCCACCCCCCGAGTCATTACCAGCCCGTGGAGTGGCATTGCCAAACTCAATACCTTCCGAAAATTGAGAATACTCCCTCAAAGGACCCGTATCGAGGCGCTGCTGATCACGCAACTTCACGCGACAAAGATTCAACACGCCATCCTGCATTGCTGTCGTCACCCGTTGTCCACAACCAGTTTTCTCCCGATGGTAGAGCGCAGTAACAATTCCTAGGGCCAGATGAAGCCCCGTTCCGCTATCGCCAATTTGTGCACCAGTCACGATTGGGACGCCGCCAAATATTCCTGTGGTAGAGGCGGCCCCTCCAGCGCACTGGGCTACGTTTTCATAAACCTTACAATCTTCATATGGGCCAGGTCCAAAGCCCTTAATCGATGCATAGATCATACGTGAATTGATTTCTTGAATTTTTTCCCACGAGAACCCCATACGATCAAGAGCACCAGGTGCAAAATTCTCTACCATGACATCACATTCTGCGATCAACTTGGTCAGGATTTTCTTACCTTTTTCTGATTTTGAATTGAGGGTGATGCTTCGCTTATTATGATTCAACATTGTGAAATAAAGGCTGTCCACTTTAGGAATATCACGCAGTTGACCCCGTGTTGCGTCACCGACACCAGGCCGCTCCACTTTGATTACATCCGCGCCGAACCACGCAAGTAGTTGGGTACAAGTAGGCCCCGACTGCACATGTGTGAAATCGAGAATTTTAATTCCGTCGAGAGCTTGCATTCCATGCTCCTAATTATGGTGATTATGACCAAAATGTTAATTTGATCTTGTTCCGGTTATACTTTGGGGATTTAGATTACCTATTCGACCGCTCTCAGTACCTGCTGCCTCATCAATAACTGCGTTTACGAGAGCTGGTTTTTTTGACTCCATTGCTTCCTCGACAGCCTGCCGAAGTTCATCAGGTGACGTCACGTGATATCCAATTCCCCCAAAAGCCTCCATGATCTTTTCATAACGTGCGCCTTTAACAAATACCGTTGTGGCGACATCAAAGTTATTGCTGGTATTGACATCGGTTCCTTTATAAATTCCGGAATTATTGAAGATCACGATACAGACAGGAAGGTTGTAACGACAAATGGTCTCAACCTCCATGCCCGAGAAACCAAACGCACTGTCACCCTCAATACAAAGGACAGAATTTTCTGTCTCAATCGCAGCGGCGATGGCTTGGCCCATTCCAATACCCATAACCCCCCAAGTACCTACATCCAACCGCTTGCGCGGCCTATGCATATCTATTATCGAACGCGCGAAATCTAATGTATTCGCACCTTCGTTTACTAAAATCGCGTCAGGGTGTTGACTGATGATATTCTTCAACACGCCCAATGCGCCATGATAATCCATTGGGATATGATTATTCCGAAGTTTCAGAGCCATGCTCTCTTCGTTGGTCTTACGTTTTGCAATAATTAAGTCTCTCCATGCGCTTGGCGGGCCATTCCAACCTTTACCCATTTCGCGCAGAAGAGCCCGAACACACGATCCTATATCTCCCACTAAAGGCGCAAGGATCGCAACGTTTGAGTCCATCTCCCTTGCTTCTATATCGATCTGAATGAAACTTTTCGTCCCTTTCCCCCAAGTTTTGCCCTTCCCGTGAGATAATAACCAATTAAGACGCGCACCGATTAGAACAACGGTGTCCGACTCCTTTAAAACCAACGAGCGAGCCGCACCCGCTGATTGAGGGTGGTTATCAGGTAACAACCCCTTAGCCATACTCATAGGAAGATATGGGATTCCACTTTTCTCAACAAATTCCTTGATATCGTCATCAGCCTGCGAGTAAGCAGCGCCCTTACCAAGAATAATAAGAGGCCGTTCAGCCTTTTTTAAAACATTTAATACCCGCGATACCGCCTCGGGCGAAGGTAGTTGATCGGGGGCTGGATCTATGACTTTGACAAGCGATGCGTTACCTTTGGCTGCATCTATAGATTGGCTTAATAGAGACGCGGGAATATCTAAATAAACACCGCCCGGCCGCCCAGATACCGCGGCCCTGATCGCACGCGCAATACCAATTCCGATGTCTTCTACTTGCAAAATACGATAAGCTGCCTTGCACAGCGGCTTGGCTATAGCCAGCTGATCCATTTCCTCGTAGTCCCCTTGCATTAGATCAACGATCTCTCGCTCAGACGAGCCTGACAATAGAATCATGGGAAAACAATTAGTTGTCGCATGGGCCAAGGCGGTCAAGCCATTTAGAAAGCCCGGCGCCGACACAGTCATACAAATCCCGGGTTTCTTGTTTAAGAAACCCGCTATAGCTGCCGCATATCCAGCATTTTGTTCGTGCCGAAATGAGAGTACCCGTAACCCCTTAGCCTGCATGAAGCGACCAAGATCAGTGATAGGAATTCCAGGCACATTATAAATAGTATTGATACCGTTCAGCATTAATGCATCAATGATTAAGTGAAAACCATCTGTAACTTTTTCTGCACTCTCAGGTGGGTTTGCCATTGTATTAGGAATTACGTCTTCCATGGGTTACTCCTCTTTACAGCGCAACTTACTTTTAATACGCTTGCAAGCCATATCTATCCTTCAACTAAATAATTAACATTTTGTTCGATATGTTTTCCCAAATTCATAGTATGCTCGCGGCATAGCCGTTCGACTAGGTTTGCGTCACGTGCCTCTAGGGCCTCAATTATATGCAGATGATCTATAATTGATTTATCTGCCCTACCGGTATCTCCAATAGTTTGTTTCCTGATAGAACGCATGTGAATAAACAAGTTTTCCGCCAACTCGCATAACAAAGAGCATTGGCTGAGGTTTAAAATGGCCTGATGAAATTTGATATTTTGATCAGAATATTCATCAATATTTGCACGCACCTCACCGCCGTCATCAAAAGTAGTGAATAGATTACGAAGCGAGGCGATTTCCGTGTCTGTAGCTACTTTCGTGATTAATCGAGCCGCCATACTCTCGAGTGCCGCCCAAACAGTCACCATGTCAAGAATCTCAGCCTTGGATTTACGAGCTATGTAAACGCCACGCCTTGGAACTATCTCCACTAAACCTTCTTGTTCCAGGCGCGCTAAGGCCTCCCGCACAGGGGTCCGACTAATATTTAGCTGCTCAGACAGACGGCGTTCGTCGAGTCGCAGTTCAGCGTTCTCTGCATAGATGTCCACGCGGGTAATACCTACCTTAAGGGATCGGTAGATTTGATCCTTCAGACTGAGTGCCGCAGTAATTGGCTCGACGGTTAACTGTGTTACAACCACACGCTGCTTTTCTGAACTGATATCCATGGTCCTAGGCCAAGTTAGGATTATGCGATCGTTGACGAAAAACCCTTACGGCCGGCAAAACAAACAATAGGAGAGCGATGATTAGAATAGTCCCAGAGATGGGGCGCTCAAAAAATATCATAACGTCTCCTTGAGATCCAATTAGAGACTGTCGCAATGAGCGTTCCGCCAATGGGCCAAGCACAATAGCCAACACAGCAGGTGCTAGAGGATAATCTAATTTTCGCATTAGATAACCAACAACCCCAAAAACGAGCATCAACCACACATCGTGCATGTCAAGGGTTGGAACATATCCGCCAATTATGCACAGCATGAAGATGATTGGAGCTAATACTGTAAAGGGTAATTTCAATACCCATATAAATGCGGGGATAAAGGCAATGTTAATCAACAAAGCAAATAAATTGGCTGAGTAGAGGCTTGCAATTAAGCCCCAAACGAATTCGGTGTGTTCGACGAATAATAGCGGTCCAGGCTCAAGGCCCCAGATAACCATGCCACCAAGTAAGATGGCAGTGGTCGGCGACCCCGGGATACCAAGTGTGAGCATTGGTAGCATAGAACCGGTTGATGCTGCGTTATTTGCTGCTTCCGGCGCCACAACTCCATCTACATTACCTTTGCCAAAAGAATCTGGATCTTTTGCAATAGTCTTTGCAAAACCATATGCCATCAAAGAACCCGGCGTTGCCCCAGCGGCAGGTAAAATACCGACAAAGTAGCCAAGAAAGGACCCCATCAACATGGTTTTCCATGTCTTAAGAAGTTCTCTAAGCGAGTCAAAAACACGACGAACACTGATCGTTGCCTGGGATATCATTACTTCGCCCTTAGATAACTCAACTGTCCAGAGCATTTCCCCAATTCCATAGATACCGATTGCGAGCACAAGAAAATTAATTCCATGCATAAAACCGGGTAAGTCCATGAAGATAAGTCGTGGCTCCCCACTTACAATATCAAGACCTACAGCGCTCAAAACCAAACCGATTAGAATTGAAAATAAGGTTTTTGGGATGTCATCACCGCCGAGTCCAATAAAAGTCGCGAATGCGAGCATCATAAGAGCAAATTCTTCAGGAGGACCAAAAGCCAGAGCGACTTCCGCCAGAGGCGGAGCAAAAGCAGTGAACAGAATTACTGAAATCGTCCCACCAATAAACGAGGCGGTCGCTGCGGCCACCAAAGCCCTGTCAGCCTCGCCTTTCATCGCCAATGGTCGTCCATCGAAGGTGGTCGCAACTGCGGTAGAGGCGCCCGGTATACCTAACATTATGGAACTTATTGCGCCTCCGTACATGGCACCGTAGTAGATGGCACCCAAGAAAATTACGGCCGATGTCGGCGGGACTAAAAAAGTCATAGGTAGCAAAATTGCGACGCCATTTACCGAGCCAAGTCCGGGCATGGCACCGATGAATAAACCAATCGCAGCACCAAAAATCACCAAGGCCAGATTCAACGGTTCAAAGGAAATTAAAAAACCGTCAAACAAATGCCCTAAAATTTCCATGTCGTCTACACTCCTGAGGCGCGATTTAGATTGAGTTTTAACTCACAGACAGATTTTTATTCCATCTTGGCATATTGTATACCAATATTGATCAAAAATTTCCCTTCACCCTCTCAGTGGCTTTTTGCTCACATCAGTACATCAGATCATAAATGGGATAGAAAAGTGGCTCAGTTACTCCTTTTGGTAAAGTTTTCTTCAGTGCCATTTCGAAAAATATGAATGTAAAAATCGGGGTGAAAATTGCCATTGGTACGATCAACTTCCATTTGTGACTTCCAAGATATCGCATATAGAAGATGAGAAATAATGGCAACGAGATGTACACGCCAACGAAATGGATTAACGCGATCATCGTAGCCAGCGACAACGAAACTGTGAGAAATAAAACAAAAGTCTCACGATCCATAAATGGCTTATCTGACCGACTGGGCGGGCTTGTCCGTCGCCACCACCTAATTATCATAGCCAGACAACAAAACAACATTCCACCTGAGAGCCAGAAGGAGAATGCGCCACCGCCAGGGCCTTCATCTGGAATCCAGCCAATAGGCAACTCTGTGCTTTTCCACATCAGATAGATGGAGAAGAGTGCCATTATAATAGCCATTGATAACTCGGCTTTACGCACGAGGCCCCACTCCTCTAAAAGTTTCCTCTATCTAAGCCCTTATTTAGAGAGTAGCTTGGCGTGCTTCGACCTCTCCTCCAAAAAATATTTCTGCAGTTTTTCGCCAGTCAGCCAGCCGGGGATGAGACCCTTCTTGACTAGATAGTTCTGCCATTCCTCGGAACGATATACTTTCTCAAATAAGTCCACGTAAAAGTCCCTAGCATCATCACTCATCCCACCGGGGGCAACAACGGAGCGCTGCATGTAATAAACCATATCCGCACCATGCCCAAGGTCTTCAAAGGTTGGAATCTTACCCCACTTACCCTTCAACTTTCCTTTTGGTGTAAAACTTGCAAGAGGACGAGATTTCCCTGCATCCCAGAAACCAACTTGCTCGGATGGATTGTTAACGGTGGAATTGATGTGTTTACCGATTAGTTCCTTAGCAACCTTGCCGCCACCCTTATAAGGTACATAAGTAACCCCCAAGCCGAATTTTTTCTCGAGCATAGCTGTAACAAGGGAATCTTCGGCCCCCTTACCAGTACCCCCCATTTTCCACTTTTTTCCTGCCTTCTTTACCGCAGCTACATATTCTTTGACGTTGGTAATTCCAGTGTCGACATGAACCCAAAGTTGAAACGTGTCTTCTGCCATCCGAGCTATCGGGGTAAACGAACCAATATCCACACCCAAGCCCTTTTGACGAAGGGGTGTAGTGTAGTAGCTGTTAAGCGTAGCCATAATGACGTGATTATCACCTTTTTTTGATTTTAAGTACTGCAGCGCTTCCGCTCCAGACCCCCCCCCCTTGTTAATCGGCACCAATGGCTTCGACGAGAGCTTGTTCTTCTCGATAATCCCTTGGATGAATCTTGCCAAACGGTCAGCACCTCCCCCTTTACCAGCCATTATTACAAATTCGACGGGCTTTTTTGGCTGCCAAGCGGCTTCAGATGTATCAGACACCACAATGGTGCCTAGGCCTATCAATGCTCCCATTACTGCAGACAGAACTGAGGTCATGAATATTTTCATTTTGGTCTCCCTATGGCGTCTCCATCTATTGTATATGGAAGCGACCCGTGGTTAAAAGTCCTCCGTCACAGCATTAATTGCTGTTTTGCCGAGCCACAAATACTTTGTTTAGTATTCAGCCCGTCAATCATTCATATCTGTTAATTGAAATTGGCACAATAAGATTTATCGTCAGGACGAGATACTAAAGGAATTTTTATACAGCTATCTCAATACGTTCAAAGCACACAAGAGGGATTGTCATGCACCTATTTTTCAATTTTTTTTACCGTCACGATAACGGCTTCTTGTCTTTTAGCATATCCCCTGCGCGGCGATTGATACGCGAAGCTTTGAAGGAGGGCAAAGCGTAGACCCACCCGCGGACACGCGCATTTATCTCCCTCACCCGAGCTTGCGCTGTTTCCAACACATCTTTAGACAATGACGCATCTGATACTATGGACGCTTCAAAACGCGCCCACGCTACGTCATTTTGATTTACCAAGTAGACCATTAAACTCAGTCCATTTTCAGTTATGAAGTTTGCCCGAAGAGTTTGGTCCTCAATAAATTTTATGAAGCCGTCTTTACGCACGTCATCCATATTCAGTTGGTTAGTGACGCCTGCCAAGGTTTTAGGATCTGTATCAAATTTTAGCTCTTTACCCGGCGGAATATCTAGGAGCACGTACTCCTTACCCTCAGGATCTGCCCTAACCACCGTGAGCGACTCGCCATCTGGATGTCGGACAGTGACGCGTTCAACAGCCCCCTCTCTAACGTCTACAATCTCATTGTCTAGCCAATTACCTGGCTTGATATCGACATCCAGCTCACCTGCCGCTAGCCACGTTTGAATATTACCAGGTTTACGGATGTAAACACCCTCTCTTCGTGCACCAGCCAAATTATAGCGTTTTCGGCCAACTATAAGATTAGCCAGTTCTTCTCCTTTTGCGTCGAGCAGCCGGATTTGACGAGCATCCGCATTATTTGCCTTTGGATCACCAACATGCAAGCGGTCGTAGAGATCTGCCTTACGGGTTTTTAGTTCGTAATGATGGAGGTCCGAGAGCTGAACGACGACCTTCTCGGCGGCTTTGGCAGAGACCGCATAACCATCGCTCTCAACCATGCTCCAGCCACCAAACGTCCCCCGTGTCATGGTCAGTGATTTATTCCTATGCTCTACTAAAACGGTAACGACACTATTAACCTCGTCAATAAGACTTGGAAACACAGCACCGGAAACCTCGACACCTGATCCTAGACGATGAACATTCAACGTCCACGCAGCTCCTCCCACGGCTATCGCTGTGAATAGAGCTAATAGCTGCAAGCTTTTAGGGTTCATAACATGGATTCCCATTTACCACTCAACTAGTTTCAACTGTTCCACCACGACGTCGAAATCGCCGTGTAAACGCAAATATTAGAGTTCCTAGCGCCAAAACCATAGGAATAGCAGCGATGTTGAAGAATTTTAGCCAACTATCAAGACGGTCAATATCCTTCCGGAGTTCGTGCTGAACATCCCGTAATTCTGTGCGTAATCGGACCATTTGAAGCCGAGCTTTATTAATCTTGCCGCGGTCTTCAAGTTTCAAAATTACTTCTCCCGACTGAATATTTTCACGCCGGATTAGCTTAGATAGTTCGCCTCTAACCGAGTCCAACTCCTTTTGAAGCTCTTCTTCCTTCACCCTAAAACGTATCTCAGCCGCCTGACGAATGTTACGAACCAGATGAAAAGGGCGGCTCGAAATTGTACGTCCCCGCAATTCGCCTAGAGAGGCACCGCCAGTTAGGTTTTCTAACGCGCCGACAACAAAATCTGCATTGTTAGCAAAGGGTACTGGGAGGCGACGTCCCAGCAAATCTTGCACGTTAACCCAAAGCTGATCGTGCAGCATATCTACATCGGCTACTACTATGACCTGAATATTACCTCTCGACTGCCTCACATGTTCAGTTGAGGCACTTTTATTAGCCGTTGCATCAGGCAACCCCTCTGGAAACGCACTAGACGCTGGACCAGTTATGCGCGCAGCTAATGTCAGCTGCTCGCCAGATGGTTTAAATTTTCGAAACAGGCCGATGACATCAGGCTGTCTGGAGAACTCCGAAGCACTAATTGGCATGGATCGCATGCCAGTGCGAATTAATGGCGTGATAGAAGTTTTACCGTCTTTTATTTTGTCCAATATTCCTGCTGTCCCAACATTCAGCAACTTAAGGTTCCCCATTACTGGGTCTTTGCGATCAAAATTACCCGGTCGTAACGACAACCAACCGACATAGTCCGCAATCGTTAGTTGCGCACCGACGCGCACGTTTACCCGTCGTGCGGTGTCGAGATCACCAGCCACACGACCCTTTCGCAGCTCAACGCCCCAAGACTTGAGCAGGTAATCAAATTCTGAAGCACCGGCTTTACCGAGGCTTCCACCCGGACCATCAACTTCTGCAACAGGGTCGACAAATGCCAGAACTTTGCCCCCTTTCATCACGAACTGGTCAATAGCATATTGCGTTTGTTTACTCAAATCCTTGGGATGAACCACCATTAGGACTGAAATATCATTTTCGATAACAGGCGTATCCGGAGCGATGGGCTGAACTTCAAAGAAATCGTTAATCTGCTCTACCACCGTCCACCGTGGTCGGTTGCCAGATCCCCTCAAAAAACCACCGTTGATCGGCAAAGTAGACATTACACCCACTACCGTCTTCTTGACTGAAGCTAGTGCCAAGGTCAATTTCGTTAGATCGTACTCCAGAAAAGCTTCGCGCTCAGGTGAAAAAAAAGGCACAATCTGAGTATCATCGGTACTATTAGATGCGGCCAAGCCGAAGTACCCCAAATCCCCAGCGTCATTGATCGGGACACCGGTTAAACCAAATGAAACCGCGCTATCTTCGTGATCAGAAAATGGTTCTGGGTTCAATAGTTTTAGCTGAAACCTACCTTTGGTGAGATTTGCGTACTGTTCGAGCAACTCCCGAACGCGCTCATAGTAGCGTGCGTGAGTTGGGCTTTGCTCTCCCAGGATCGGACTAAAATAAAGCCGCACGACGATAGGTTCTTCGACTTTCATCAACACCTTTCGAGTGCCATCTGAGAGTGTGAACAAGCTCCCTTCCGTCAAATCGAGCTGCAGTGCACGAAAGGCATTATTGGAAAATATATTGACAGCTAAAAACAGAACTAGACTTAGCCCTATGGCTGCAAGTAATGAGTTCTTCCGGGAAATAAAGCTAAAACTTTTAGGTGTCATAGGTTTACGCTCCCTTCTTGGCGTCGATCACAACTACATTGGCAAACAGGAAAAAACTAATAAGTGAACCGAAGAATACGACATCGCGAAAGTCGATAACACCCTTCGCAATTGCCCGGAAATGAGAGAGAAAACTCATGGAAGCAATAGTTTCTATGAGCAAATCTGGTGCCCAAAGGCGAAAGAAATTGAGCACCAATTCAAGTCCACTCATGGTAAACATGAAACAAATCGTAGCTGCAACGATAAATGCGATGACCTGATTTTTTGTGAGTGCTGAAACACAAGACCCAATCGCAAGAAATGCTCCAGCCATCACTAAACTCCCGACATAACTGGCAAGGATAACCCCATTGTCAGGATTTCCAAGAATGTTAACCGTGACCCACATTGGGAAAGTAAGCGATAAGGCGATGCCAGCAAACGCCCAAGCCGCGAAATACTTACCCATTACTGCCTCTGTAGTTGATACGGGAAGAGTCAATAATAATTCGACCGTGCCGGTTTTCCGTTCCTCAGCCCACAACCTCATTGAAATCGATGGGATTAAGAGTAAATATAGCCACGGATGGTAGAAGAAAAAAGACACCAAAGTAGCTTGGTTAGAGGAAAAAAAACCGCCCACATAAAAAGCAAGCGAGCCCATCATTGCCAAAAAGATGACGATGAAAACGTAAGCTACTGGAGTAGCAAAATAACTGAAAAATTCACGTTTAAAGATCGCAAAAATATTACGCACCGGCAATCTCCTCTTTCTTTCCTCTGCCGGTCGTTATCGCTCGAAATACATCATCTAATTGTCCGCGTTCTAAATAAAGTTGACTAACTTCTATATCAGCTGCTTTCATGATTTCGCTAATCGGTTGGATGATCGATTTACCGGGCTTGGGAAAGATACGCAGGCGCGAAATGCCATCTTTAGTCCCAATGCCATCCACACCATGCACCTCGTTGACGCTAATTAGTTTTTGCGCCGCGACATCTCCGTATTTATCCCCAACTGCAATGACCACGGCATTATGGTTTGGCGCACAGGCTACAAGTTCATCTGGCGTACCATCTGCTAACAGGCGTCCATGGGCAATAATCACAGCACGAGTGCAAACGGCTTCAACTTCTTCTAAAATATGGGTAGATACTATTATCGATTTTGTTTCTGACATCGTTGAAATTAGATTACGAACATGATGCTTTTGATTGGGATCAAGCCCGTCTGTCGGTTCGTCAAGGATTAGGACTTCTGGATCATGCAGGATCGCTTGAGCTAGGCCAACCCGGCGTTTGAATCCTTTGGACAAGGTTTCAATGGGTTGATCAAGAACGTCGGACAAAATTACTGTGTCAACCACTTCTGCTATCTTCGCTCTTCTGTCTTTCCCACCGAAACCACGAATCTCTGCTATGAAATTGAGAAACCGTCGGGGTGTCATATCCCCATAGGTCGGTGCTCCTTCTGGTAAGTAACCGATCCGCCTTTTCACAGCGACGGGATTTCTCGTCACATCAAAACCAACAACGCGCACTGCTCCCCCGGTCGGCTCGAGAAAACCGGCAATCATTTTCATTGTTGTCGATTTTCCCGCCCCGTTCGGGCCCAAAAACCCAAGAACCTCACCTTTACTGACTGAGAGATCAATACCGTCTACCGCACACAAATCGCCAAAGGTCTTAGATAGGTTCTCGAGTTCAATCATTGCTACCATGAGCCGCGCCTAATCGTCCTAGTCATCTTACAGTCCTGCCCCAAAATATAAAGGATAACATGGACATAACGGGTCCCACTCCACTGTCAAGACTCTATGCAGTTTTGTCATTAAAACAATTTAAAACCTGTGATAATTTTAGTTTATTTCATTGCGGATCAGTTCTTCCAATGTTTCCAGCTAAATAAAAACACAGCTGGAAAAGCGCTTCATCCAGTGTCGATGTAAATAGTTCGTGAGAGTATTGTATTCAAGTTATTTCGCGGTAAGACTAATCCTAGAAAATTAGTCTCCCGAACCCTTTTTGATCGTGAAGTTTGATAGCACGATGGCACGATACCGGTCTAGCATGCACAATTAATGGTTTGTTTGTTTGTTTGTTTGTTTGTTTGTTCTATCGATAGGGATCTAAATACAACAAACTTCGGTTAAGCAACTTCTTCTCACAACTTAATGGGTATTTATTGTGTCATCAATCGAGCTTAGGTAATGTGAGGTTAGGATCTGATTGAACGATAAAGGAAAAGCGGCTCTCATATAAAAGCTGCGAAGCATTCAATAGGCGTCGAATGAATTACGAAGCATTTTTTAAAAAATCAGTTGCCCAAATTAAGACGGAAGGGCGGTATCGTGTTTTCGCAGACTTAGAGCGTCATGCAGGTGATTATCCTCATGCTACAAACCGACGTCACGGCACTAAAAAAGAGGTAGTTGTTTGGTGCTCTAATGATTACCTCGGCATGTCACAAGATCCAATCGTCTTAGATGCGTTAATAGATGCCGCGAAATCTTATGGTTGCGGATCGGGTGGCACCCGAAACATCGCAGGCACAACTCATTTACATGTTTTGCTGGAGGAAGAGCTCGCGCAACTCCATGGTAAAAGCGCAGCTTTATTGTTTACATCTGGGTTTGTTTCTAATGACGCCGCTATCTCAACAATTGCGAAACTCGTACCCAACTGCGTTATTTTTTCCGACGCTTTAAACCATGCTTCGATGATTGCGGGCATAAGAAACTCGGGATGCAAAAAAAAGATCTACAATCATTGCGATGCGGAACATCTAGAAAAACTGCTGGGTGAAGTTGACATAAATCAACCAAAATTAATTGTGTTCGAGAGCGTTTATTCAATGGACGGCGATGTATCGCCAATCTCCAAAATTTGTGATTTAGCAGACAGATATAATGCCATGACCTACGTAGATGAAGTCCACGCCGTTGGCCTCTATGGCGAGAATGGTGGCGGCATGTCGGAGTTGGAAGGAGTAGCGGACCGTTTAACCGTGATAGAGGGTACTTTAGCAAAAGGCTTCGGTCTTTGCGGAGGCTATATCGCAGGTTCTGCCGCTCTAATTGATGCGGTTCGCTCCAATGCCCCGGGCTTCATTTTTACAACCACACTCGCCCCGCCAATTATCGGCGCAGCCATTGCCTCTGTGCGGTATGTTCGCGTCACCAACGAACTCCGAGTAAAACACCAGGAACGTTCTAATACACTGAAACAAATGATCCGTGATGCTGGATTGCCGTTAATGGAGGAATCGGTTACCCATGTCGTTCCTATATTAGTCGGCCATCCAGTGCTATGTAGGCAAGCAACGGATATGTTGCTGATGGATTATGGTATTTATATTCAGCCTATCAATTATCCAACCGTGCCAAAAGGCACGGAGCGGCTGCGTATAACACCTACACCATTACACACAGATGAATTAATGGAGAATCTTGTGCATGCACTTAACCAAGTCTGGGAGCGGTTGCAGATCCAGCAGGCCGCCTAAAGCTTTCTCGTAGAAATGAGCCAATTGGTTGACTTTGGTATTGCATAAACACTCCCCTATGCTGGTTAAACTTTATAGAAGTGAAAACGAATGACCTTTCAGTCTAAACCGTTGATTGGGGATACTATCTCTATCGACAATAGCCAATATTGCAAATGCTGCAGACGCTTATAAAGGCAAGCAAGTATTCAAAAATGTGGGCCTTACCGCACGATTCAGAAGAACGGCAAAAATAAAATCAGCTTTAATCTCTTCGGGATTGTCCGCAAAGACCCCGCTTAAATCTCTGGTTGCCATTACTCCAAAGCCATTAAAAACTGAAATAGCAGATAGGATGCGATCTCGTTGGATCAATTTTTAACTAAACCAAAAAATACTTAAAACCCAACATGCCCCTCAGAAGTCTCATGGAAAACCAACACCGACCTTATGAAGTTACCTTGTTAAGGTGTAATGACAGATAACCTAATGATGGAAATAAGCCATGTTTTATTGGCGAACTTAACGGTGAAATATCCCTTGTCTAAACTGAGAAATCTGTACACCAAAGCAAAACAATTCACCGTGCCCCCCAATTGTGTTGCTTAAAACTTTACAGATTAGAATATTACGACAGTTACGAATGATATTACGCTTCCTCGAATGCTATCTTTCCATGGTATGAAATAATTAAGGTTGGTTGTTATCATTATTGAATTATTTAACCTAATCTAGTCAAGATAGGACTGCACAAGGCAAGAACTCTAAAAGATACGGCAATCGAAATGAATAAGCTCGGACCAAATCTCAAAAATTACATTACGCCCGATGGCCTCGATCGCATGAGAGATGAGTTTAAACAGCTTCGCTCCATCGAACGACCAAAGATTGTCGAGACAGTGGCTTGGGCAGCTAGCAATGGTGACCGATCAGAAAACGGAGACTACATATATGGAAAAAAGCGTTTGCGCGAGATTGACCGCCGTTTGCGCTATTTGATTAACCGCATAAAGATCGCGGAGGTTGTGGATAACTGCCAGCAAAAAAATCACGATCTCATATTTTTTGGCGCGACCGTAACTTATGCCAATATTCGTAACGAGCAACGCACTATTAAAATTGTCGGCGTCGACGAGGCGCGCTTGGAAAAAGGCGAAATCAGCTGGATATCTCCTGTCGCCCGCGCCTTAATGAAAGCATCTAAAGGTGACATAGTTAAAGTCGTGGCCCCAGCTGGGCTTGAAGAGCTCGAAGTGATAGCAATCGAATACCTATAGCATTTTGTCTTTAACCGAGAAATAAATCAGTTTTATCTCGCCAATTAGTCCTGCAATAAATCGACAAAACATAATTTCTGTGCGCTCTGGAAAAAGCCAGATTTACCCGGCGTAGCTTATCAAATAGATCATCTAATTGACCGCCTCCTCAATCAAGTGCCGATCCTCATGTACCCAATCAAGAGCTTCTTACCCCAACATTGCAGCCCCGGCAAAAGATACTCCCTCAAGATTTTATTTGGGAAAATTTTTCCCGGCTTATACGAAATGCTTAGACTAGGCCTTCCATATCAAAAAGTTGATCAACTTCTAATGCAATATCGTCACCTATTGCCTCCAAACACCTGTAACCATCACCTTGGAGGGCTAAAAATGGAGAATCTGTATCGTATACTGAAACAGTGGTAGCATGATTATGTTCATTGGGAATAGTTGGGTCTAAGTCTATTAACATGGATTCACTCCTGAATTTGGTCACAATTGTTTCATAAAACAAAAGTATGTTTGCAAATACCGTGCCACTTTCTACGGGGATGAATTCCTCGAGGTATGTTAAATAAAAGAGTGCGTGTTGGTCATCTAAGAGACATAAATTTCATAATTGGGACAAACACACGACAAAGACTAAATTTTGTTCTGGTGAGAGAGTCAGGCATCGTCTAAACTGTTGAAGGGTACAGCTTGGCCGTGGGACCAAAAAGCTTACCCCTTAAAATGGTAGATTTGAGTTCGACTAATTGGTTAAACGCAGTGCAACGTAAGCAGCGTAAGAAAGAAAGGCCGAGTACGGGCATGACGACGCGAGAAATTCACCGCGCCGCTCCCAATTCCCGTCGCTTTCTGACGGCTTTTTTATCTATGGTAATTTTTGCAACGAGCTTCTCTCCGGGAGTGACGGCTGAAGATTTATCCGAGGCTTTAGAGACCCTGGTGCGCACGCACAAACGGGTGCTAGCGGCACAAGCCGATGTCAAGGCTGCGGAGGAGAATTTAGAAGTTACCTGGGGGGACTGGTATCCAAACCTATCTTTGACCGCCAATATCGGTCACGAACGTCAACAAAAGCCTACTGGTTCTGATGATACCGCGATGGTTCCGCGGAATATTGAGACAACGATATCTCAAAAGGTATGGGACTTTGGCTCTACTAATTCGGCTATCCGATCATCAGGGCTAACGTTACAGCAAACGCGTGAAACCCTTGAGTCTGCAAAACAAGCACTTTTATTGGAAGGCCTCACAGCATACTTAAACGTCATCCGAGCGAATAAGTTGGTCAACTTCGCATCAGGATCAGTTGACAATATTAAACGACAAGCCGAGCTAGAGGACGCCAAAGTTGCACGAGGCTCCGGCCTATCAACAGATGTATTGCAAGCAAAAACACAATTAGCTGGAGCTGAGGCACGTTTAATCCAATCCCAAGGTACTTTGAAAACTGCCGTAAACCGCTATCGAGCCATCTTTGGCGCACCTCCAGCCGATATTGAGAAAATGACCGATCCCCGCCTTCCTCTGGAACTACTTCCACAAGCATTAAACGGCGCCATAAACATAGCAATCAAAGAAAATCCCGAACTACAGGCGTCTCGAACAGGCGCTTACGTTGCTCGTGAGGCGATAAAAAAAACCCGTATAGATGAATTCCTGCCAACCTTTGATGTAAGCGCCGAACAAAAAATCAAAGAGGACAGTGGAGGAACAGCTGGCTCGCAACAAGAAGCACTCATCAAGTTCGAAGCGACTTACGATTTTAATCTTGGCCTCACAGCAATTAATTCTTTGAAAGCCTCTCAGCAAGGCCATATTGCAACACTTAATCGCACCGGAAATACGCGAGATTTAATCGAAGAACAGACCCGTAACGCATGGGATAATCTGGAAACCGCAGAGGCCAACGCAGGTTATCTCCGCAACCAAGCAGACATAGCGGCTGAATTTTTAGATCTAGCGCGGCGTGAACGGGAGCTGGGAAATCGATCATTGATAGATGTACTCGCAGGCGAAACAGCTTTAATAAATGCCGCTTCAGACGCCACGTCAGCAGATACCGATGTTGCTATTGCCGTGTTTGCGCTTTTGAATGTTATGGGGCAAATGTCTGCAAATATTGCTCACTAGAACCCTCAGAACTCCTGAAAAGGACACTCCAAAAAATACCGCCAAATTTAGACCTCTAATTTCTTAATCAATTATTAATATTTTAAGGCCCGCAATCAGAGCCTACATTATGTCCTATATTTTTAATTGTTTTCAAAGAAAAAACTCAATTCAAAAGGGACAGTCTGCGAAAATTATCAGCATTAACCGAAAGTACGAAAATTTCTGAGTCATCTCCTTTTGGTATACCATTAGCGCGCTGTCTGAATATTCGCACTACACAAAGTGGTAAAATATATGCATTTGCCAGCCTTCATTATCACCCCATGATTAGGCTTTATCAACAAAATCACGGTAATCATCAGCCATTTCAGTTACGGCACACTTCATCAGACGCGCACCAATTTCTGCGTTCGCTCTCGAGGGATTAGAGCCGATACGTCCATCGGGAAATTGGGAGCGATAGTCCTCGGCATCGTATATGTTGCCCTCTGGCGCACGTGGCGGGTCCAGATTGAACTGGGCTATGCGCGCACTGTCCTCTGGATACTTGAAATAGGTCAAAGCAATCTCAGACGCTGTTGCATGTGAACCCTCATCATCTCCAAAAATTTCATTTGATACTTCCCTGACCGCCCTCCCCATATACCAATTACGCATCACGCACCTAATTGGGGGTCGATCAGTTGATGCAGTTTTTAAGCTAGTCTCAGCATAAAGTTCAGAGAATGCAGCGTTGACGGTATGAACATTACCGCCATGGCCATTAATAAAGTAAAATCGATCGAACCCATGACGAGCTAACGAATTGATTATATCTTGAATGACCGCAATTAAGGTCGACGGACGTAACGTCATAGAACCCGCAAAGGCTAAATGATGTTGGGCCATTCCTATGCTTATCGTTGGTGCAACCAAACCACCTGTGATATCGCTTACTTCCCACGCAATCATTTCCGCCGTCAATGCGTCTGTGCCAATAAAGCCAGTAGGTCCGTGCTGTTCAGTAGATCCAATGGGAATAATAATCCCGGTCGATGTTCTGAGGTAATTTTCAACCTCTTGCCAAGTCATTAACTGCATACGCATCGCTTCTATTTCTCCAATTTGAGTGTTGTGGGTCGGGCTATGCAACCCCGATCCAAGTTCCGAATTAAGAAACGAGTAGGATGTATCGCGTTAACAATATCGCGAGGGGCCCGGAACAGTGCCCCAGTTATCCAACTCGGTACAGCATAAGAGGTTACGGGAGAAGTAAAAAAACCGCGCGCCTAAACCAGAACAAACAAAAATACCGAGCAAATATCTCACCAAAGAGAGGTCAAAATTTTTATTGTAATTACATTTTCCCCTACGCACATCCGTAAAAAGGTTATAATCGGGAACACCACCAAAAACCAGCAGCAGGTCAGGCGTTGTTGCTCGCACTCCAATCCAATCACCAAGCCACTCCTGTATTTGATCTTCTAGTTCAGGGAACCGTTTGGTTTGCTTCTCTATGTTAGCATGATTATCTTCATAGCGTGATGAGGGCCAAGACAAACCTTCTTTGTCTCTCAATCCTTCAAAGGTCGAACCCAGCACTTCACAACCGTCACTGGGTGACAGGTAACCGCCATAAGTAGTTGCCTTTCTCTGCTTATCAAACGACGAAATCAGTGTGTCACTTGCCCCCGATTGGCATGAAAACTTAAATCCAAGAAATCAACAAGTAACTCACCAGTGTAACCAGTAGTAATGACCGCGCCGTCTGACACACAATCATCATGTTTTTCTGCGCTTATAAGCTGCCAAACAGCATGTTCTTCTGAGTCATTTTCTACATGACAAAGTCCGCAATAAATTGATTAGTGCATAAGGTTATATCTTCCAACAGAGCCTTGCGCACTTCTCGGGTTCTTAGTGCGCCTGCCATTGGAAACCACGTGCGCCCAATGAATAAATCTAAACCACATTGCGCCGATGCTTTATAAGCGTGATACCATTGGGCTTCATTACTTGCGAAAACATCGCTGTTTACCGAATTCTGATACCGTTTTGCATCGGCCCTATCTGGCCCCGCAACTAACAACCCCCACCTTTGCCATACTTTACATCCATCTTTAGCCAATCCATCGTAAACGCCTACCGCGCGATAAAATGCCAAAACATTAAGTTGTCCCCCGACATCAACCCGCCACGCCGGGCCCGGATACATGACAGCGGACGGTGTATAAGATGCACCCGCAGCAAAACCCTTTTCAGGATCAAATACCGTCACATTATACCCTCGATCGGTAAGTATTCGTGCGATCAAGCATCCTGCAATGCCAGCACCAATCACTGCCAGACGGCTATTTTTAGCGAGAAGAGCAGGAGACCGGGATCGTGGCGATAACGATGATCTCATTTTCTTGTCAGCAAATCGGTCCACAAAACACGCGCGCCCGGCACCATGCCCCGGACGCTTATCAATACTGAAGCCGATTCCCATCAAACTTCGCCGAATACTACCTGAAGCAGTAAAGGCAGCAACTCAGGTATTTGGTCGACACAATCGTGCTATTTCAACAAGTATGTTAGCCAACCCCATTTCAGGGTTTAGCGACGGAGTAAAACCATCCATGAACCACGCATCAACCTTTTCTTCTAAAGAGGCAAGGATGTCTAAAACAGAGCCATAGAGCAATAATAAGCTTACTCTCCCGCTTTCAAGATCGATCATATGAAGTCCGGGCTTGCGTAGCGGCAAGGCATCACGAAGTTTGACCGATAAGCTTGCTAATTCCGGTTAATACGCGTGCACCTAGGGCCAGTCACTATTTTTTTGTGGAAAGCCCTCGACCAAAACATAATTTAAATACATCTTTAAATCGGCGGTTTCTCACCAAAATTTCCAATTGCGAAGAAAGTTAATGCCAGCACCAAAGTCCGTCTCGGCAAGAGCAAGCTGGCTTTGGGTTAACCGTATGTCTGACTCACCTATCCCCTCCAAGAACACATGGTCGGTTTAGTTTATACCCCCAGCACTGAGACAGATATCTCCTAATCGCTGGGAAAAGGGATCCCCGTAGCACCAGACTAAACCGGGAAATGGCAGCTCATCCATGAGACCGTGTTATCTTAATCCTAGACTAAATGCAAACTTCGTAAATGATAGAGTAATGGATTATTTATCAGCTATCAGCTAACTTGTATGCATTGATTACAAGAGTACTAGGGAGATAATTTTACATGACTGCTGTTATTCACGTCAGCTCAAACGCCTTTAGCGACGGCGAACCCATTCCCGAACGCTTCGCTTTTTGCACCCCTTGCGCTCAACAGGGATCAAAAATGAGCACTAACATAAGCCCTCAAATGAGTTGGTCTGAAGGGCCAAGCGATACGCAAAGTTTTGCTTTTCTCTGCGTAGATGTCGATGTCCCGACCATATTTGCCGACGCTAATCAGGAGGGTAAAGCCCTCTCGGCTAATATGCCTCGGCAAGACTTCTACCATAGCCTACTCATAGATATCCCTTCAACATTGCATTCCCTAGCGGAGGGCGCTGAGTCCAAGGGTTTGATCAAAGGTGGCAAACCCCCCGGTCGCGTTTCGCACGGCGTTAGAGGCCTCAATGATTTTACCATGTTCATGGCATCCAACCCAGACATGGTAGGAGACTATGGTGGATATGATGGTCCTTGCCCGCCCTGGAATGATGAACTGCTGCATCACTATGAGTTCAGGATCTACGCATTAGATGTTAAGAGTTTAGGCCTAGCTGAAAGTGGTCAGTTTCGGGGCCCAGATGTTATGGAAGCCATTGAAGGCCATATTGTAGGCATGGGGAAAATCACTGGGACGTATACACAAAATCCTAAGGTTACAGGCTGAGATCAACTAAATTTCTTGATGAAGCCGAGGCTTCCAGAACGGGCGGAATAGCTCAATCTTTGGGCAGCGATTCATTACGACTCTCATCCCAGCCTCTTCGGCGATACGAGCAGCTTCGTCATTACGCACTCCGATTTGCGCCCATAAGACTGTGGCTCCAATTTCGACGGCCTCTTGAGCGATCTCCGGCAAATACTCGGAACCACGAAACACCTCAACCATATCCACAGATCGGCCTATTTCAGACAATGCCCGAAATACCTGTAGACCGCGAATCTTACGTCCAGCTTCTTTAGGATTAACCGGAATCATCTCATATCCAGTTTCGTGCAGCACGCGAAGGACCCCATAGCTAAACTTCGTCGGGTCGGAGCTAGCGCCGACCATGGCAATACTTTTTACCGATTTTAGGATATCCGCTAGATACTCTGGCGCGTAAGGCTCATCGTGGTTCACCGGAGTCCTCCCAAGAAAAAAATGAACGAGCAATATCTGGCTTTAACTCATCTGGACTCAGGGGACTTTGAAACGGGTTACGATACAGCCTGTCATGACTTTCGACCCCAATCTCTAAAGTACAATCAGAATACGGGAGAGCAACACATAGTAAGATATATCCATCTCGAATCTGACGGCGATTCAAAGCTACACCGTTACTCTGGTCAACCGAACCCGAGATCAACTTCGCAGCACACGAGATACAGCCGCCGTATCGGCAACCATAAGGTAGCGACACACCCATCGCTTCCAAAGTATGGAGAAGCGGTTGCCCCGCATCAACATCAAATGATTGGCCTTGTCTGTTAGCTAATGTAATCATAACGGAGTCCGACATTCTTAAAGCCATATATCAGATGTGCAATCACCACCAGGATAACGGGTTTCATGGCAGCGCGCTGGGCCGTGCGGTTCCATGCCAAAGTCAACAAAGAAATCCGGGCTTATTTCCATGCCACCATTCTCTGAGTCACAATTTACCATTAACATACACCCGCCATTATGTCGAATGTCCGGGTAGAACTGATTATCCCATGTCGAAAACAGAGATGTTGTGACATACAGACGCTTGCCATCAAGTGAAAGTTGAATCATTTGCGGCCCGCCCGTAATTTGGTGCCCATGCACTTTTGGCGCCTTTCCGAGCAATCCACCCATCCAGACCTGACCTGTTAATCTTGGATTTGATGGATCGGAAATATCGTACTGGCGCAAATCTCCATGTAGCCAGTTTGAGAAGTAAAGGAACCGATCATCCATTGAGAGCAAAATAACGCTGATGATGCCGGGAATGGGGATTGGCCATTCAGGATGCGGTTCGCTCTCCACATCTATGATCTTCTCCCATATCCACTCCTCCTCCTTCTTGTACCAATGAATAATATTAGACGATAATGCCGCCCCAACAAAGCCATGAGTAGAATTAGGATCATGATGGAACCGCACCTCTAGCGGCAATAATCCGTCCTCGCCTAAATACAAAGTGTTTTCAACTCGCTTGTTTTTGAAATCCCAAAAGTGCAGCTCTCGGCCATATTTGAGATGCCCAACCTCTTCAAGATCAAAACCCGGCATAAAGGTATTAGGTGCCGCCCATTCACTAGATACCATCACGTTATGGCGTGGTTGATACCAAAAGTCGTAATTGAATTTCATCCCGCCAAGATCATTTTCCCATCGCCCAAGAATTTCAAAATTCTCGTTCAGATGTAAAAACCCACCCGGGGCTTCACCTTTTGCATCACCAAGCATTGAAATGATAATGTCTGCACCCAGGCAGTGCACAGTGTGTGGTGCTGAGAGGTTCGTCTTAGCCTTGATCTCGTCTCCCTCAATCACCTTGTAAAGCCTCGGACTCTTAGGGTCCTCACCACAATCGATTATATGAATATTCGAGCTACGAACGCCCGGAACTATTAAGTACCGTCGCTCTTTAGTGGCATCGTCATGACACGAGGAGCACGCGTTCCATCCAATGTGATGCAATTCATCGCCGATACCAGGCATTTCTAGACGATTGATAACACGGGAATATGTGGGACTTTTAGGATCAGCATCAACAGTCGCTAAATAGTCAGGTTTTTGAATACCAGTCCCAATATAAAGCGCAACTGTGTAGAGTAATTTTTCACGTGGCGCCCTCATAGCTTCAGCTGGTGATGCGTATCCAGGTCCGCAGCACTCACTCGTTGAGCTGATTGTCATAGACGCGGTTCCTTTCTTTTCTGGTCAATCCTCAATGTGAAACTTCACATGAGCGTTTGAGTCCGGTCGCATTTTGATTTTCAACAAAACTCATAAAAACCGCGGCCTTGGTCCCATAAACTTTCAGAAATAATCTCTTTTATTGAGAGCCCCTAGTTAAATCACCGCTTCTAGTTAATCTGAAAGTACCCTCTCGCACAGTGCTTTTAGATTTATCCCCTTGTTCAATAAACCCCCTAGCACAACAAATGGTTACTTTTGTTATGATAGCTTAGTAGCCGATTTACGTCATTAATGCTTGTTCAGTGAAAACTTTACCCACTTTTCCTTATTCTAAAATATTTCGACCCAACACCAAAAATAATTCATAATTCTACTTAGTCATAAAAGAATTGCCCCTGCTTTGGCAACTATAAGAGACCTGTTTACAATAGCTTAAGTGCTATTTAAACCGTTTACATGAAATTCCAAGAATTGGACTATGGGGCCAACCGTTCACTTTTTTGCCCGTGATTTCGAAGACGTCGGTGTTTTTGATTTTGCCACCGCTCCTCGCTTTTTATCCGCCCCACCCTCAGTTTTAAGCGGCTTACCAGCCTTTTGTGTGGATGCTTTGTCACCCTCGAACTGAATTTTTTCACCTATATCCTTTGCTGCATTTGCTATTCCTTGCAGCATTGGACCTAACTGGTTTGCCGGCACGAGCAAACGAATGGACGGGCGTACATTATTAACATCCTCATTCACGCCAAGAGTAATCCTAAACACGCCGTTAGCATGCGCTACATTTGAAATCCGTTCTACAAAAAGATTCTGAGTTTGTTCGTCCGCCATAATTACCTCCCTAGTTTTAAAAATATCACATGTCCAGCATTAAACCTTGGACATCGAAACTCCTAATATAAAATCTATTTACCCAACCTGGAAATCGTTCTGGTCTAAGCCAGCCCCATCAAATCCTGCTAACTCGATCTCAGCATCAACCGTAGCATCAGCATCAGAATCGATTTGAATTAGGCTCCCCCCTGCGTTTGAGGTTACGCGAACTTGGGATAAGCTGCCATCAGTTACAAAGTCTGCTGAACCGATAAAGGCAAAGTCTGATGAAGCGAAGTCCGTGAGGTCAATTTTATCGATACTGGTGGAATACGCACCCGCGTCGAAGTCATGGATAACATCCCGAGCACCCTCTCCAATCCCAGTGTCACTCGCCGACGTAAATTTGAACACATCTGATCCAGTGCCACCAAACAGTTGGTCAACGCCACCCCCTCCATATATTGTGTCATCTCCAGCTGCACCATTAATCGTATTATCGCCACCATCCCCAGAAATGTGATCGCTCTGCCCTGTCCCAAAGACATCCTCAAAATTCACAATGGTGGATCTCGCGGTTCCAACATCAGCGTAATTCTCTCTCAGATCAAGGAGCAATCCGCTGCTTGTGACCATATTAAAGCTTATGAGATCAGTGCCTACCCCACCATCAATATTGTCTATTCCATTATTATACCTGACCGTATCATTCCCATCACCCGCATCTATCAAGTCATTACCGGCTCCGCCTTGAATCAAATCATCACCATCGCCACCATAAATCGTATCATCACCGGCGCCGCCAAATATAATATCATTTCCGGACCCGGTAATAGCAGGGTCAGTAATACCGCCTCCAAAGATCGTATCGTTCCCATCGCCACCATAGATCGTATCATTCCCGGTCTCACCGTAGATAAGGTCGTTACCCGAACCTGGAATTTCTGGAGTGGCGTTACTTCCACCACTTATGGTGTCATTACCTCCGCCCCCTCTCAGGATATCATCACCTGCACCACCAGATAGTGAGTCATCTCCAGCATTTGCAAAAATGAGGTCATTCCCCGTATTCCCAACAAGGACATCACCCGCGATATCATCCGTGCCTAGGATGAATGTATTATCGGCCGTATATGCCGCAAACATATCTGCAACAATGAATTGGGTCAGAGCCCCGTCACCAGTCGCGTCAACACTAATCACATCGATTGGATCAACATCATGGTCCACAACTTTCACAGAATGTTGGTTCTCGGCTAGCCCTGGATCACCCTGCAAAATATAATTGAGCGTCAGATCACCCGTCACAAAATCAATGGCCGCAGCAACCATGGTGAAGATATGCGGAATTATGAGCTTATCTGTCTGATATTGAAGCGATTGTATGGAATTTGCCGCTGTCAATTTTTGCGCGGTTACGCCAACTGCATTCTGCCAAGCTGTATGAGCGCTGATTTCCGCACTCTGAGCATCCGCCTGATCCGTTAATTTCTGACTTACAGTCGAGGCAGCAGAATTTGCATTATTTTGGGCGACCGTCAGTGCACTCTGAGCTGCACTGTTGTCGGATACCGCCTGGTTATATTCTTGTGTTGCTGTCTCAAGTGCAGACGCCAACCACGTCAAATCTGCATTTGAGCCACCGCCGACACCCAATCCCGTCGAACCAGCCGTTGGAGCAATACTCACATTAAGGTCATAGTCACCAGAACTACCATGGTTGTAAGACTTCAATTTCGCGTAATAAACACCTGAGCTTGTAGCCGTATACTCTATATACGAATCGTAATTATGGCTGCTTCCTCCTCCACCAGTATTCTTGTTTGTATCATCATTGCTTGCGATATTTCCACCACCTGAATTCATCAGGTACATGTACATATCAACGCTATCCCCTGCACCTTGAGCGTAATCAATATCGAGAATAATACGCTCACCGGCTTGCAACTCAAATCGGTACCAATCCCATTCGTTTTGTGGATTTAAATGCGCGCTAATGGATGTCCACGGATAGCTGTCATTCCCTACATCGGAATTTGACACAACCTTAAAACCAGACCTGGGTATATCTTGCGCTGTTGCCAGAGTGTTGTTGGGCTCACTTTCACTGAGATTTTGGGGCGAGTTGGAAGCGTTGAAAGCTGTATCATATGCAGACTGCGCATCGTTTTTCGCTTGAGATTTAGAAGACAAATCGCCCGCTGCAGCCGAAGCCGTCGATTGCGCCGTATTCAAGTGAATTTGTGCGGTTTCGTTTGCCTGCCGAGCTGTATTATACGCTGTTATCGCGTCTGATAACTCCGTGCTCTTTACTGAATGCGTCCCGTGTTTCTGATTTTCATTCAAAATGGCGTTTTGCCATTCGGTATGAGCTACCAGGTAGTTCTGTACCGCATTGCCACCAACAGAAATCTGATCATCACCAAATGACGCAATGAAGGTGTCGTCACCAAGTCCACCCTCAAGTTGATCATCACCGTCAGCGGCAGATGACCAGCCATCTCCTGGAACAAACTCCCAATCGCCAGAGCCCGGAGATGTCTCTGTCAACTGTCCATAGTCACCACCGGTCAGAATATCATTGCCGGCGCCTCCGTCTATTAAATCAGCACCCGCCGAACCGAACAGCCAGTCATTCCCCATAGCACCATTGATAGTATCGCCGCCGCTCCCGCCGATGATGCGGTTGGATATTTCATCCCCAAAGATAGTATCAGCGTCGGATGTCCCGACGACATTCTCAACACCCGTAATCGAAATCTGATCAGTTCCGACGGTCGCGATATTATTTGATAAATCCAGCACCACGTTGTTGGAGGGCACGAGATCGAAGGACACTTCATCGTTCCCGGAATTACCATTGATAGAATCCGCACCACTGACATATTTAATTAAATCATCGCCATCTCCGGCAGCAATTGTATCAGCACCGGTGCCACCTATGAGAACATCATGACCTAAGCCACCGTCGATTGTGTCGGCGCCGTCACCGCCTTCAAGGTAATCAGCGCGATCACTACCCGTGAGGCTATCGCTAAAGTCAGACCCCTTGATATGTTCAATATCGATGAGCGTATCAGTATCACCATATCCGTCCACAACAGTATTATTCTCAAGCGTGACCGTAATGCCCGCTGTGTCGCCAGAATAATCCGCAGTATCTTGGCCTGAACCACCATCAAGCGTGTCGTTACCCGCACCACCACTCAGGAGATCATCACCGTCACGCCCATCAAGGACATTCACTTCATTATCGCCGGAGATGATATCGTCGAATTCAGATCCACGAACATTTTCAATATTCGAAATCGTATCAGAGCCGCCATATCCATCGACTGTTACAGTGCCAGCCGAGAGGTCAGCTTCCACACCTTCAGGAGCGCGGTCCATTCTCAATTGATCGACGCCATCGCCACCATCGATGATATCGTCACCACCCTTGCCTCTGAACACGTTATCAGCAGCATCACCGGTGATTTGATCCGCATACTGAGATCCCGAAACCCGCTCGACATCTATCAGTGTATCCGTATCGCCGTACCCGTCAGTCGCCGTACCATTGGCCAGATCGACAGTCACTCCCGCCGGATCGCTGCCATAAACCGCATAATCTTTGCCTGCGCCACCATCGAGAGTATCGTCGCCCGCGCCACCACGAAGATCGTCGTATCCGTCGTTACCCACGAGCAAGTCACCATCTTCGCCGCCTTTGAGGCTGTCGTCACCATCACCACCTTCAATCGTCACCGGGGTGTTGCCCACAACTCTAATTTCGTCCCCAACTGTCGAACCCGTCAGTACTAGATCTGTCGTATCCGTATCAGTAGCCGATAATACGCCAGAAACATTCAATTCATTGCCGCTTACCGAGACATCCTCGATCACCGAACCGACAACATCACCCGTAATCACAGGAACATCATTCGTACCCGTAACCGTAATTACTGCCGTCTGGGACACACTGGCGCCGTTAGTATCGACAACATCGTAGGCGTACGTGATGTCCAAATCTTGGCCAACGCCAAGATGCTTATAGACTGACGGATCGACACTAATTGTGTTGTCGGTGTTTACGGTTGCACCCGTTGAATCACCAGAGACCAACGTGACGCCGGTTGTGATTAACGTGTCACTCGCATCCGCATCCGTCGCTCCGGCGAGAAGATCAATGGTGAATATCGAGCCGGCATCCGTGCTTGAACCCGTGACCACACCCGAAACCGTCGGCACATCATTCGTACCGGAAA
>NZFO01000017.1 GCA_002690705.1 Magnetovibrio sp.
ACAACAGATGTAATAAAAAGGTTTCACGAAAAATATAAAATCGCAGACATAGACAGAACTGATGTTTTACATACATCATACTACCGCATCGGCGAAGAATTTGGGTTTGACTTGATATTGAAAACTACCGATCAAGGTATCGAAAAATTCAGACCAAAGGGTTCGACATTTGTCCTACTTTCCAAAGACAAAAACGACACACCTTTTCGATTTAGTAACCAGCAATTTTTGTGTGAACCCTCAGCAATTGAAATATCTCTCGCAGATGTAAAAAGAACAATTTGCGGTTCCAAAAATTACCCGCCTGACACTTTGATTGCCGAAAAGTGGGTTAGAGGGGACTGGACAGTTACGAGTGTCTTCTTTCCAAAATCGGGGATTGTGTGGATTACCGAAATAGAATGGTGATGTGTTGTCGGTGAGTTAGACGAAACAGCACCCCCTCAAAACTGAGAGGGGGTTTCTTGTCTTAACTGGTAGATTTAATTTTCGTCGAACCAGTGTTTGACCCCTGTGAAGTCCATAGAGTTAATCACCCGACTATACTTCTCATGTTCGGATCGGTGACTAGAGAGTTCTGACCAATCGGGTTCATGATCCTTCAATTGGTCACTATCCTTCATTCGATGGATGATCTGGTAGATCGTGTTTGCGTTCAGTTTTCCACCATGTCGGTTTCGGTATCCTTGTCCGTTCATGACGGATGCAAGAACTCCACGATCCTTGATCTCTGTTCCGTAATTGGTTCCAGTTGCAGATTTCAATAAGATTTCAACCATGTGTTGGAATAAATAAATATCGTTAGATGAATTCCTTTCCGTGTAATTCATGTCTTTTCCTAATTCAGATGCGAGGGGTGTTGATTCACCCCTCGTTTTATTTAGACGTTGGGTTGCATTTGAGTTCGGAAAAAAATGAATTTTTATCGGGAATTGATCAATTTTCGATCTAGGTATTCGATCCTCAGAGGACTTGTGATCTCAAACCGATCTTCGGGTAGTCCATCCAGACGTTCATCCCTCAATCTCTTCTTTTTGAGAATTGAGAAAACGTGAGTGTTGAAGAACCTCTTGCCTCTAGGAGTTTTGTATCCGTTATCATTTAACCAGTATGCAATCTTCCGATACCCCATTCCCTTGTCATGAAGTGTCTGGATTAGATCATGCAGTTCCGATTGATAGTCGGAATATGGAGCAGGATTAGAGAGTCGAGAGGATGTTAAAGTTGCAGTGAAACAGAGGTAATATTCAACCTCTGAACCCATCCGTTGGAAACTACTCCACGGTAACGCTTTTCGCTAAATTCCGGGGTTGATCAATATCAGTTCCCTTGAGACAAGCTACATGGTAGGCGAGTAACTGGACTGGAATTGCATATAAAATCGGGGAAACAAATGGATCTACAAACGGCAATACTAGCTTGTGTTTTGCACCTGACCCAAGCCTAGCTGTACCTGTGGCATCCGAAAAGAATATCACTTTTCCACCTCGTGCCATGACTTCTTGCACATTTGAGATGGTTTTGTCGATTAGTGGGTCGGAAGGGCAGACAACTACAACGGGGACCTCCTCATCAATCAGAGCTATAGGGCCGTGTTTCATCTCGCCCGCAGCATAGCCTTCGGCATGGATATAAGAGATTTCTTTAAGTTTGAGAGCACCTTCTAGGGCGATGGGATAGCTAACGCCGCGTCCGAGATACAAAACGTCACGCGCTACAGCTATACTGGCGGCAATTTCAGATAAGTATTTATTATGATTGAGAATTTCAACTATCCGGGCGGGGACTTCAGTTAAAGCGCCGACTAATCTTCCCCTCTCATCATTATTGATTTCGCCTCTGACGTGTGCCAGCGCTAATGTAAGGCACGCTAAAACTGTCAATTGAGTGGTAAAAGCCTTGGTTGAAGCAACGCCGATTTCTGGCCCCGCGTAAGTTTGTAAGACAGCGTCTGATTCACGTGCAATGGCGCTTTCTGGCACATTTACGATAGAGAGAATCTTTTGATTATACGAACGCGCATATCTTAAGGCCGCCAAAGTATCGATGGTTTCCCCAGACTGTGAAACAAAAAGTGCTGCTCCCCCTTCAGCCATAATTCCTTGTCGATATCTAAACTCAGAGGCAATATCGACTTCGACAGGAATGCGTGCAACTTGTTCAAGCCAGTATTTTGCGACTAAGCAGGCATAATAGGACGTGCCGCAGGCAATCAACGTCAACTTGGTGAGACTTTTTAGGTCAAATCCCAAATCAGGAATATTCACTGCACGGGTGTGAGGGTTAATTAACGCATTAAGAGTATCGCCTATGACCTGCGGTTGTTCCCAAATCTCTTTTAACATAAAATGCTTGTAACCGCCTTTTTCAACTGCAGCTTGCGTGAACTCCGTTTGCCGCACTTCGCGTTGAACTTTTTCTGCCTCTTGACCGTAGATGACATAATTTTTATTGCTTAGCACTGCCCAGTCGCCATCTTCTAGGTAGATGATTAAATCCGTTAGGGGGGCAAGAGCCATGGCATCGGATCCGAGGAACATTTCATTATCGCCGATCCCAAGCGCCAGGGGGCTGCCCCGTCGCGCCCCGATCATAAGGCTTTCGTCGCTGTTGAAAATAATACCGAGAGCGAAGGCACCCTCTAGCCGCTTTAAGGCAGATGCGGTGGCATCTTGTGGGGACAAACCCCGAGTAAGGTACATATCGATAATATGAACGATGACCTCTGTATCCGTATCGGACGTTAATACACGCCCGGAAGCGGTCAACTCGGTCCGTAGTTCCTGAAAATTTTCTATGATCCCGTTATGCACAACGGCAACACGATTTGTCGCATGCGGGTGAGCATTAGTCTCTGTGGGTGCTCCATGGGTTGCCCAACGGGTATGGCCGATACCGGTTTTCCCTGGTAGTGGTTTTTCTTTTAGCAGCGTTGATAAGTTTGAGAGCTTACCCTTGGCACGACGGCGTTCGATAGAGTGGTCGTTAATAGTTGCAATACCCGCAGAGTCATAGCCTCGGTATTCTAGGCGCTTTAAACCTTCTACGATGATAGGAGCTACTTCTGAACTTCCAATAATGCCGATTATCCCGCACATCAGTTTTTTCTTTTTTTCGATATCTTGGCTGATTTTTGAGGCCGGAATTTTTTTGCCCAGCCGTCTATATTACGCTGCGGAACTCTTGTAACGGCTAAGGCATCGGCCTGAATGTCGTTGGTAATTGTGCTGCCAGCACCAGTAATTGCGCGATCTCCCACTTTAACGGGGGCGACAAGGGCCGTGTTAGATCCGATAAAAGCACTCGAGCCAATTTCAGTTTTATGTTTGAGTAAACCATCATAGTTGCATGTAATTGTTCCAGCGCCGATATTTGCGTGCTTGCCGACTTGGGCATCACCTACGTAGGTTAAATGATTAGCTTTCGCGCCTCTATCAAAATGCGCGTTTTTAATTTCAACAAAATTACCAATATGAACCTCTTCTGCTAAGTGAGTACCCGGTCGTAACCGAGCAAATGGTCCGATAATCGCTCCGTCTGCTACGGTCGCTCCCTCTATGTGACAAAAAGCCTGAACTGTAACATGATTGCCAATGGTTACGCCCGGACCAAATACGACATTAGGGCCGACTTTTACATCGTGACCGAGTTTTGTGTCGTAACTGAAATATACTGTCTTTGGATCTTGCAAAGTAACGCCTTGGGCCATTGCGTGAGCTCGGAGGCGGTCTTGTAAAATTGCCTCACCCCGAGCTAGTGTCACACGATCATCGATACCTATTAACTCTGTTGTCCCACCCTCAATAACTGCAGTTGGTAATCCATCTTGTCTCGCAATGGCGATAATATCGGTTAAATAAAATTCTTTTTTTGCATTATGGCTGGTGACGCGGTCAAGAAGGTTAAATAATATCGAGCTGTCTACGCACATGACTCCTGAATTACAGAGCTGGATCTTGAGTTGCTCGGGTGTCGCGTCACTTGCCTCAACAATACTTTCTACCATACCGGCGTCATTCAGCTGGAGACGACCGTAGAGATTGGGGTATTCAGGACGAAAACCAAGAACGACAATAGCTGGTTTATCCGGTTCGTGGCGTCGACTAAGAAGACAACTTAGGGTTTCCACCGTGATAAGTGGGTCTGCGCCGAAGAGAATCAGGATGTCCCCCGCGCTTTCCCGCAGTGTTTCGCGCGCTTGAAGAACTGCGTGGCCTGTGCCGAGTTGTTTAGCTTGGAGAACAGTTTTATGTGGCTTGACTGCTCTCGTAACTGCTTCAGCCCCTTTTCCAACTATTACAACGGTCCGCGAAACCCCTAAATTAGCAACAGTTTCCAATAAATACTGTATCATTGGTCTTCCGGCCAATGGATGAAGAACTTTGGGCAGGCTCGATTTCATGCGCGTACCATGGCCCGCGGCGAGGATGATGGCGGCAGTGGGATCAGCACTCTTGGTCATTAATGGCCGGTCATTTAAAAAAGTGTGCAATCAACTCGAAACAAAATATTCTACCAATACTCAGACATTGCCACAGGGATTTGGGAGCGCCAAGTCAAAGTTTGTTACGATGTTTTTCAGAAATATATGAGGTACACCGATGCTTAATAATCGTTTTGATGCTATTATATTCGATCTTGATGGGACATTGATTGACAGTGAACCGGATCTGCGCGCAGCGTTGAACGCGACGCTGCTGAAATTAGGTCGGAGAGGGGTAACTCAGTCCGAAGTACTCAAAATGATTGGTGACGGTGTTTCTAAATTAGTTCAGCGCGGTTTTGCTGCAACGGGTGGCGACCCAGAAACAGGTCTAGATTCTGCAGTCGAAATATTCTCAAAATACTATGAGGGGAAAACTGCTGTGCTCTCAACCCCCTTCGCTGATGTAGAGAAGGCACTTCAGGATTTGCAGGCACTTGGGCTGAAATTGGGTGTTTGCACTAATAAGCCGCAAAACCCTGCCGAAGAAATATTNGAGTCTTTTGATCTATTCGATTTTTTTGAGGCAATCGTTGGTGGCGATGCTTTGGATGGCATTCGTAAGCCGGATGGTCGGCATTTGGCTGCTGTGCTGGAGAAATTGGGTGTGGATAAGGAGCGCGCCGTAATGGTAGGAGACACCCAGAATGATGCTGCTGCAGCCTCAGCTCTCTGTGTTCCCTTCATTGCTGTTTCATTTGGTTATACGCATGGCGCTGCCTCCGAATTGGGTGCTGATACGGTCATTTATGGATTTAAGGACTTGATAGCAGCACTCGAGCGCTTGCCCGAAACACACTTTATCTAATATTGGAAAAATAACATTTGTGTTAGTCGGTTCCATGCTGCCCAAGTTTGACATTGGAAATAAATAAGAAAAATTCAATTTTTTTATTATATCCGGATAAAATTTTTTTAAATTTGGCAAACGAAGTTTTTTGCTAGTCTACCAGCAGGTTATGAGGGTTAAATGAGGTAAATCTCGGCCGATGCTTTCGTCCAAAATAATTTTGTAAGTTATAAAATTATGACCATTTCTGCATTTTATATCCGAATAGTGCGATGGCTGCTAAAAACTTCGGCGCTCCCATCGTTTTTAACCAGTAACGTATCGAAAGGTTCTTTCTCATTGCCTATCTCCATTCCGGGGGACCCAACTGGCATCCCGGGAACTGCTAATCCTAATGCATCTGGCTTTGTGGAAATAAGTTTTTTTATGTCGTCTGCGGGGACATGGCCCTCAACAAAATAATGTTCGATGAATGCCGTATGGCATGCGGCGAATTCCGGGTTAATTCCTGCTTTTTGTTTTAGTTCAGTTAAATCTTGTTGAGAGATATTACGACCTTTTGTTGAAAACCCCGCTTTTTCGAGACGTGTAATCCAAGCGTTGCAGCAGCCGCAGGTGATTGATTTAAATACAACTACTGTGTGAAAAGTTGCGGACGCTGCGCCAACAAAAAAGGGGAGTCCTAAAGCCATAAGCAAAAAATTTCTTCGTTTCATAACTCTTCCAGTATGACGTTTGACGGTAGTTGGTGAATTTGACTAAATTTTGGAGAGTAGGTGATGAGTCATTTTTTAATTGGTCATGATTTCAAGTAAGTAAAATAGTGGGGGGCGGAGATTTGTTTCGTATTGTTGTATTACTGTTTATAAGTGCTCAATTGGTCTTCATCGGTCAACCCCTTAATGCTAAAGTATACAAGACACAACACTATTCCCTGCAGGTTGCTTCTGTTGCCAATGGTCTTGATCACCCATGGGGTATGGCCTTCTTGCCAGATGGCACCATTTTGGTAACTGAGCGGAATTCGGGAACTATCCGGCTCATTGAGACAAATGGAAGGGTCCTCCCCCCACTCTCGAACACACCAAGAGTATATAGCCGCGGTCAAGGCGGCATGCTCGATATTGTAATCGATCCGGCATATGCCTCGACACGACGGATCTATTTTTCTTATGCTGAGACTGAGGGTGGGCTCGCTAGTACTACAGTAGCCCGAGGGCGTCTTAATCGGAGAGTCAATAGTCTTGAAGATTTTGAGGTTATTTTCCAACAGCATCCCAAAACAGTGGGTGACCGGCATTTTGGATCCCGTCTTATTTTTTCTCCAAAGGGGCATCTTTTTATTACCATGGGTGAGCGAGGAAAACGCGATCTAACACAAAATTTTACAGCCAATATGGGGCAGGTTATTCGTATCAATGACGATGGTTCGATCCCTGAAGACAACCCGTTCGTGGGCCGAACTGGGTATAGGCCGGAAATTTGGTCGGTTGGACACCGAAATCCGCAAGGAGCAGCTTTGCACCCACTATCGAGAGAGTTGTGGATTCATGAACATGGCGCGCGCGGCGGTGATGAGATTAACATTTCAAAACCGGGTCGAAATTATGGTTGGCCAGTTATCGCTTACGGTATTCATTATTCCGGAGCTAAGATTGGGGAAGGGACACACAAAAAAGGAATGGAGCAGCCTATCTATTATTGGGACCCATCAATAGCCCCGAGTGGCATGACTTTTTACACAGGTAATAAATTTGCTAAGTGGAAAGGTGATGTATTTATCGGCGCACTGAAATACCGGTTATTGGTGAGGCTGTCGTTAGACGGAGACAAAATTATTTCTGAGGAACATATTTTGGATGAACTCAATAAACGTGTTAGAAGCGTAGTCCAAGGACCTGATGAAAATTTATACATTCTGGTGGATGAAAACCCCGGCCAAGTGCTTCGTATTGAAAAGCACCACGAATAAACCTTTAACAATGGATTCTAGTTTTTGCGCTTTCTGCTTCTGTGTTTAAAAAACTACTCGATCCAATCCTATTGCAACATGTGCCCTAACGGTTAATGACCAATGTTAGCCACCCGTTTAGTGTGTGCCATCTTATTAGTCTTAGGCCGCGAGCCTTATGGGCAGCAAGAACCCGCCGGCCGTCGCGTTCAACGATTCCAGATAAAACAGCGGTGCCGCCACCACCTCTCGTCGTCCGTAAATGACGGTCTAAATCGCCAGCTAATTTGATCAATGGAAAAGCTAAAATATTGGCCAGGATGAGATCATACGGCGCACCGCGATTAACTGTTGGGGAACAGTAGCCATCACCGCTCACCGCCCGAATAAGATGACCAACGTTATTGATTTTTGCGTTACGTTTGGTTACACGGGTCGCCTCACTATCCAAGTCACTGGCCACCACGGGGACATTTAGGGTTTTAGCTAGAGCAATCGCTAATATTCCTGAGCCACACCCCAAATCCAATGGGCGCTCATATTTATGTTTTTTAACTAAATCAAGAAGACAAGTTAAACAACCGGCTGAAGATGGNTGTTCGCCTGAGCCAAATGCGGTGCTGGGATTAATTTCTATAGGGATTGAGCTCGGTGGTGGCAGCTCCTGAATATGAGATCCGTGAATAAAATACCGCCCGATCCGTATTGCTGGAGACTTGATAATATTATCTGCCACCCAGTCTCTATCTTCGATCAATTCAGACCTAATCAAAGATAGTTTTTNGCCTCCAACTGTTGTGACAATATCATTAATTGCCTTATCGAGATGTGCAAGTCGAGGGCGCGTATCTGTTAACCCTCCGATCTTCCATATCCCTGAGTCTATGGGGGACTCAAAGGCTGTTAGGGCGATACAAGTATTTTCGAAAAGATTTTCTACAGCTTCTCGAGCACTATTCGTGACGGAGACTTCAACCCTCCATAAAACAATTGGGTGTTTCATGCTTCTTCGACGAAGCTTCTCATGACTTTTTTTGACCCGGCTTTTTCAAATTCAATCTCAAGTTTTCCACTATCAGCGGCCATAATCCTGCCATAACCAAACTTTTGATGAAAAACGCGTGTGCCAATCTTCAGATCATCTTTATCTGCTATTATTTCTGAACGCCAATCCGCATCTTTGATGATGGGGGCTTCCCGACGATTATGACTTTGATAACGCCATTTGTTTTGGTTGTCTCCAACGCCAACGTCGCTAAGCCCGCCCAAAGACCCAACTTGGCGGTTGTAGATTCTGGGTGTGCTCTCAATATCAACGTTTTCATACGGCAATTCGTCAATAAACCTTGACGGGATTGCACTCTGCCATCTGCCAAACACTCTCCGATTAGCCGCAAATGATACAAATACCCGTTCGCGCGCTCTGGTTAGCCCGACGTAAGCTAAGCGTCGCTCCTCTTCAAGGCCGTCAGTGCCACTGTCGTCCAATGCACGCTGGTGCGGGAAAAGGCCCTCTTCCCAGCCAGGAAGGAACACAGTCAAAAACTCTAACCCCTTCGCGCCGTGAAGTGTCATTATATTAACTTTATCCTCGATGAGGGAGTCCTCATATTCCATGACTAAGGAGACATGCTCCAAAAATGCTGCCAAACTGTCAAAATCTTCAAGTGCGACGCATAGTTCTCTCAAGTTATCCAGACGTCCGGGTGCCTCGGGTGTGTTTGCAGTTTTCCACATGGCCATATAACCCGACTCATCAAGAACGGTCTTTGTCAGTTCTGGATGAGGAATATCGTTCAACAAACTGCGCCAGCGGTTAAAATCAAGTAATAGATCGCTAAGTGTTTTGCGAGCCGTCGGCCGTATTTCATCGGTTTCGATAAGCTTTAGAACGGCGCGCGAGAGAGATATTCTCTCAGCCCGCGCTAGTCCGTGGAGGACTTGTAGCGTCGTATTGCCAATGCCCCGTTTTGGCAAATTTACTATACGCTCAAAGGCTAGATCATCGTCTGGTTGCTGGATTACACGGAGATAGGCGATGGTGTCACGGATTTCTTGACGTTCATAAAATCGGGGGCCACCAATCACGCGATAGGGAATTCCGAGTCTTATCAAACGTTCTTCAAATTCACGCGTCTGAAATCCAGCTCGCACAAGCACTGCCATTTGGCTGAGCATATGACCTCTCGCTTGGTGGCTCTCAATTTCATCGCCCACTGCACGTGCTTCTTCCTCCCCATCCCAAACTCCGCGCACGTGGACCTTTTCGCCTTCTCCGGCGTCGGTCCATAGCGTCTTACCGAGACGACTTTCGTTTTGGGAGATTAGTCCAGACGCTGCTGCCAAGATTTGTGGCGTCGACCGGTAGTTACGCTCGAGTCGAACAATCTGTGCGCCTGAAAAATCTTGCTCGAAACGGAGAATATTTCCAACCTCTGCGCCCCGCCATGAATAAATAGACTGATCATCATCACCGACGCAGCAAATATTTCGATGGCCTTGGGCGAGAATGCGCAACCAGAGGTACTGTGCGACGTTTGTGTCTTGATACTCATCAACAAGAATATAGCGGAACTGGTGCTGATATTTCTCTAGAATATCGGGGTAAGATTTAAATAAGTCGAGGCATAGAAGCAGCAAGTCCCCAAAGTCGACGGCATTAACTTGTTTTAGGCGATCTTGGTAATCCATGTATAAATTTAATATACGGCCTTCAGCCATATCTGCGCCCTCGTTTGGTGAGACCTTATCGGGTGTTAAGCCACGATCTTTCCAACGCTGAATAGTGCCGACGATCGTGCGTGGCGGGAAACGTTTACTGTCGATTTCATGGATATCCATATATTGCTTCACTAACCGAATTTGGTCGTCTTGATCGAGAATTGAAAAGGATGATGTCAGGCCAATGGCCTCTGCATGAGCGCGCAGAATTCGCGCACCAATTGAATGAAAGGTTCCAACCCACCAACCTTCTACTGGTGCGTTAAGCAGGATGGAAACGCGGTCCTTCATTTCTCTTGCCGCTTTATTAGTAAAGGTCACTGCAAGAAGTTGCCATGGTTTGGCGCGATCCTGCATAAGTATGTGGGCCAGCCGTGTAGTAAGAACCCTAGTTTTACCTGTACCTGCGCCGGCTAAAACTAACAGTGGTCCATCTATGGTCTGGACGGCCTCAGACTGTGTCTCGTTCAAATTCTTTAGGTATGCGCAATCGCCTGTAGGCGAGTGCGCAGGGCGACGCGATTGGGGCTGGCATAAGCCTTCATTTGAGTTTATCGAATCGAACGAATCTTGCATAAATATAAGTATAGCACGTGTTGCAAATATGGCACGGCTTGCCTTGATCTAATTGGTTTGTTTTTTAGCTTTGGTTTTTTGGGTTGGCAGATCCACTTAGGTATATATCTATTTTGTCGATAAACTAGCTTTCTCCGTGTTCCTCATGGCGCATTCGGACTAATGCACGACTGTAGGCTGCCATGACGTCGCGCTGATGAATACAGCCAACATATTTCTTGGTCAGAGTTGTATCTACGATGGCGATATGTTCTTCATCGGTATCGTTCATTAAATTTACCGCAGTATCTAATCCGTCACTGGGTGTAAGAAAAGGCGGGTGCAGCCTTGCGACGTCCCCTGCGTTAATGAGATCATCCATTTCATGGCTGAAAGCTACCTCGCTTAAATCGGCGAGTGTAATTGTGCCAGTTAATTTACCATCCTCGCTAACAACAAATAATTCTCCGTGAGGTGTTTGCTGCAGACGGTCACGAAGTTCTTGTAATGGTGTTCTGGGCGTGACCGTTGTGCCATCGTTTTTTAGAACATTTTCCATAGGAATTGAACGCATTATCTCCGCCTCAAATCCTCCTTTTACATCGATACCTCGCTCGAGCAATTGGACACTAAAAAATGAACGGCCATGAAAATGATGGGTGATTTCGGAAGCTATTACTACCGCGATCATTACAGCTAACGTCAGGGCGTGGTTCCCGGTCATCTCAAAGATTATCAGCGTCGTCGAGATAGGTGCGCCTAATACTGCGGCTGCAACGGCGCCCATCCCAACAACTGTATATACACTGATATCGGATGCGAGGTGAGGCAAGGCGTTGGTAGCTAGAGTCCCAAATGAGCCACCTACCATTGCACCGATTACAAGAGAAGGTGAGAATACGCCACCCCCGAACCCAAAACCAACGCAGAGCGCGGTTGCCGCAATTTTTGCAACACCAATAAATAATAGTGCCCAAATAGAAAATTGGAGCAACATTGCTTTTTCGGTAGCCTCGTAACCTACGCCAAGAATTTCTGGAAGAAAAGTGGCGGCAATGCCGAGAATGCAACCTGCAAGAGCAGGCTTTAACCATTGGGGTAAAGTTAAATAGGCTGCAAAACTTGAGGCAATGCTTATGCTCTTCATGAAAATGACTGCAACGCCTCCTGAGACAAGCCCGAGTAAGGCGAATGCGGGCATCTCCCAGAACGATTGTATGATGCCAATTTCCATCGAAAACGCCGGAAAATCGCCGAACCAGATGCGTGATACCGCGGTGCTTGCCACACTAGCAATGACAATTGGCGCAAAGGCCTTGAGGGCATAATGTCCGACCACAACCTCATTGGCGAACAAAGCTCCCGCGATAGGTGCATTGAATGAACCGGCAACTGCCGCTGCAACCCCGCACCCGAGCAGTGTCCGCGTTAAAGAACGTGAGAGATGTAGCCTGCGTCCAATCCAACTCGAGAGAGATGCACCTAAATGCACAGCCGGGCCCTCACGTCCGACAGACGCGCCGGCCCCGATAGAGAGAGCGTTGGTAAAGGCAGCCATTATGCCAATGCGAGACGACAATCGGCCTCCTTGCAAGGCAATGGCCTCGATAACATCGGATATCCCGTGAGGTCGTTTTTGTGGAAGAAAACGGTAAGTTAAAAATCCAACCAAAGCCCCGCCGATTGTTGTTGATGCGATGATTCGCCATGTTGGAAGTTCGCTGGCTGTAGATGCTAAATGTTCACTGTCGTTACTGTAAAAGCCATCTTGGCCATAAAACAGTCCGGTGAAAACGTCGATTAGCTCGCGAAAACCAACTATTGATGCTCCTGCTAAAGTTCCCACCAGCAGAGCCAACCCAGATAACACCATATGGTCATTGCGAAGCAACTGCCTTAGACGCGAGACGATGCGGATAAATGGAAAAGACGATCCGAGCATAATATTCCTCAAAATGGAAATCTAAATGCAATTTGTGAACATATTCTGTAAGTTCTGGACGGGATTCGCGCTATATCCAGCAAGAAATTGACCCCCGCACCTCTCGATCATCGCTGGCAACCTTTTACATAGTTTTTATCAACCTAATTATTGATCTTTGACTGATACAAATCGTAATTATTAAAACCTTAACGAAAGTATGATTTACGTTCTACTCCTTTGTTATATGCAGCGGCAGCAGTTAATGGCGTTCCTATTCGCATGCATCGTTACGTGATAGGAAGTCTCTTGTATCTAATGAATTTTACCGGCTGGCTATTTGGGAGATAAGACGATCCTAACGCCTTCTAATGCCGATAGTGCTTCCAACTTGGATTGGAGTAGGTAAATCATTTTGGTTACAAATTAGTTTTTTGATGGTTGAACGAATTGTGGCGGGCATGTCTGCAGATCGGCGCGTCATCATATCGACGTAAAGAAGCATTAATTCGTTGGTAGCCACTACCTGATCTGGATTATTTGATGGACAAGTCATCTGGTGAAAAAGGTGCATGCGCTTTGAATCTGCATCGAGAATTCTGCTCTCAACCGAGAGGGCATCACCAACCATGACCTCTTTTTCATACGTGAGGTGCGCTTCAACGACAAAAACTGATGCCCTTGATGCTATTCGAGCAGCTTCGTTCATACCGATACACTCTAAAAAAGCATCGGTGGCATGGTCGAAGATTAAAACATAATAGGCTACGTTCATGTGGCCATTGTAATCAACCCATTCGGGTTGCACGCTTTCTCTGTACAGGATCAGTACGTTATCTCCTATTTATATACATATTGTCTTTGAGAAATCTATTTAGAGCTTCGGCAAACATAAGAGTGAATTTGCAGGGCTTGCTCTCAATTCATATGTTACAGATCGTAAGATTTGTTTACAAACATGATTCATTATGGAGACTTAATATTGTTGAGAGCGCGACAACATTTTGACTAGGATCGATTTTTACTAAAATAACGAGTGTTGGCGTGGGGCATTGCCATCATCAGGCTCGGATAATGTCTCTGGGTAGTGGTGGCCTATTTAGATAACTGGGCATTGATTTAATGTGAAGTAATAGCAAACTACATTGCCGCTTCGAAGGGCGGGGTGTAAAAGCTTGCTAACGTATAATCGTTTAGTGATTTGTAAATTATAATGAAAATCCAATCTAATTATGAGGTAACAACAAACGCGATCCCTAATGTTGCGGTTGTTGTCCCAGTTCGCAATGAGGCAGAAAATGTTTTCCCGCTCATCGAAGAAATTGTATTGGCACTCGCTGGTTTGTCCTATGAAATCATTTTTGTAAACGATGGCAGCACTGACGATACGAGTATAGCTCTGCGGGATGCGGAGATTAGACATCCTTGTCTAAGGACCCTGACACACACCTCATCTCTCGGCCAGAGCACTGCAATTCTGAGTGGTGTTCGCGCGGCACTTGGCGACGTTATCATCACTATGGATGGCGATGGACAAAATAACCCTGCAGACGCGCTAATATTGTTAGAGACATTCTATTCAGCCGGTAGCAAATTAGTCATGGTCGCAGGTCATCGAGTCAAGCGGAGTGACATCTGGCTTCGGCGTTTTTCATCGCGGGTAGCTAATAATGTGCGTAAAAAAATACTCGGGGATGCCACCCCGGATACGGGATGTGGATTAAAGGTGTTCAGTAGACAAACCTTTCTTGAGATTCCTGCTTTTAATCACATGCATAGGTTTTTACCGGCCCTTATAATACGAGCTGGCGGGCAGGTTTTATCCGTTCCTGTTAGCCACCGCCCGCGCACAAAAGGCATGTCCAATTATGGACTGTGGAATAGATTGTGGGTCGGTATTATTGATCTTTTGGGACTGTTATGGCTTCTCCGCCGCCCAGCCAGGCCGACCTTTGTTGAGAAGGACAAAGATGAGTCAGGGGATTTAAAGTGAGTATTCAGGGTATTTTCCGTGGTTTAATTTTTCTTCTGTCGCTTGTCGCGGTCGCGTTTTTATTGCGTGCTATCCAACTGGACTCATTTTTAGATAAAGCATGGATTGATAATGAGATCCGTGGTCATGGTTTATCGGGCGAGGTATTGTTATTCGTTATTGGAGCAGTCTTTGTGGCCGTCGGTCTCCCGCGGCAAATAATTAGCTTTCTTGCCGGTTATGGCCTTGGATTTTCAGAGGGCTTCGCATTGGCGCTTTTTGCTACTGCAGGAGGCTGTGCGATAACATTTTCTTATGCCCGCTTTTTAGGACGTGACTTAATTTCTCGTAAATTTTCGGGGAAAATTCGGCAAATCGATAATTTCTTAGCGGAAAATCCGTTCAAAATGACATTACTAATTCGGCTTTTACCAGCTGGATCAAATCTTTTGACTAATCTCGCAGCGGGTGTTTCAAAGGTCGGGGCTTCTCCCTTTGTTGCTGGTTCAGTCCTCGGATACGTTCCGCAGACTGCTGTTTTTGCGCTCTTGGGAAGCGGTATCGAAGTGAATCCAGTATGGCGGATTGGATTAAGTGTCGTCTTGTTTGTGATTTGTGGCGGTATTGGTATGCATCTCTACCGCCGTTACCGGCGCGGAAAAAGTTTAGAAGTGAATGAAGGCAAAGTCCCCACTGAGAGCTCCGGAGGAGCGGGCATCATTCAGAATAAAGGTTGAACGGTAAATGCTCGGCGCCAAAAGAATCCTAGGTTGGCCGATAATTGTCTTGCTGTGGCTCATGTTAATTGTCGTAACCCTCGCGACTAGACCTCTCTTGCCGGTTGACGAAACACGCTATCTTGCGGTCGCATGGGATATGTGGCGGGAAGGAAACTATCTGGTCCCGCATTTAAATGGTGAGCCTTACAGCCATAAACCGCCGCTTTTATTCTGGTTGATGACAATGGGTTGGCATTTGTTTGGGGTCAATGAATGGTGGCCGAGGATAGTGGCGCCGTTATTTGGTTTAATAGCTTTGCTGCTGAGCGCGCGTCTTGGGCGGATGCTATGGCCAGCTGAAAGTAGGTTACCCAGACAGGCGAGTATTCTGCTATTCGGGGCTCTATTTTGGACGATTTTTAGCACGCTAACTATGTTCGATATGCTTTTAGCGGTTTTTACTTTGATTGCCTTAATAGGAACAGTCGACGCAGCATTGAAGGGGGGGCGTAGGGGTTTTGTTTTGATGGGTCTTGCTATGGGTTTTGGTGCTTTGACCAAGGGACCAGCGATCCTATTACATGTTCTACCAGTTGCTCTCGCGGCTCCTTGGTGGGCCTCTAATATACCTTCCGCGGATGTAGGCCCCAAAAGTCGCTGGTATTTCGGAGTAATCTTTTCGATATGTGTTACCCTTGCCATTAGTTTGTCATGGGCAATTCCGGCGGGTTTAGCAGGGGGCGAGGAATATCGAAATGCAATTTTTTGGGGACAATCAGCCGACAGAATGCTCTCTTCTTTCGCCCATGCGCGGCCACTTTGGTGGTATCTAACGGCGTTGCCGATTGTAACATTACCTTGGGTCATTTGGCCAAAGCTATGGCGTGCTTCAAAAGCGGCGACCAATGTTTCCGGTGACGGAGGGTTACAATTTTGTTTGGTTTGGTTTGCCGTTGCATTCTTTGCGTTCTCCCTAATTAGTGGCAAACAATTGCACTACTTGCTCCCCGAATTTCCAGCTATTGCGCTGATTGCAGCGAGGGTTTTACTCCTATACGAAAAGGGGGATATCCAACGTGCAATTGACTTCTTGGTTCCGGGTGGTCTGGCTATTATCGCTGGCATTTTGATGATTTTCGCGGCTTGGTTGCCCTTATCATCCGGTTTAATGGCATTGATCCCTGAAATTCGACCTGAAGCAGGTATTTTAATTGTTATGGCGGGGGCCGTGGTCATATCCATTCGGGATGGAGATATTTGGTCGGAGTCTGTAAGGCTGGCCTTTATTTCTGTATTTGTAGTTTTAGCACTGCATTTTGCAGCGGCGCCATACCTTGATCGCCGGTATGATTTAACTCGAATGGGTGCGTTCTTACATAAAATGCAGCTGAATGGTAAGAAGGTCGCTTATTTTGGCAAATATCATGGCCAATTTCATTTTTTGGGTCGTCTGAGAGACTCATTCGCTGTAATTGGGCTACGGAGTGGGCAGGAGGAGCGATTTTTAAGGCGCTATTCAGACGGAGTGATTGTTGCAAAGTATCGAGATGTGCCAAGAGGAGCTGACCCATTATTCACATCAAAATATCGCCGGTTCACTTATGTGGTATGGGAAGCAGAAGCTCTGCGGACTAATCCTAACATTGGGAACCGGCGCTGAGAAAAAAAATAAAGAAAAATTCTTTAGCTGGCTTGACACCGGCTCATGATATTACTATATCGCTGGCACTCACGGGCTTTGACTGCTAGTAAGAGTCCGTAAGCTGTTGAACTTTATAGTAAACCATATGGAGGAAGAGACGATGAAATTTCGTCCGCTGCATGACCGCGTTCTGGTCGAGCGTGTAGAGCAGGAAGACAAAACTGCTGGGGGAATAATATTACCCGATACAGCACAGGAAAAGCCCATGGAAGGCTTGATTAAAGCCGTCGGTGGCGGTGCTAAAGCTGAAGATGGATCAGTGACTCCCTTAGATGTGAAAAAGGGTGATCGCGTACTGTTTGGGAAATGGTCGGGTACTGAGGTCAAGGTTGACGGTGTCGATCTGTTGATCATGAAAGAGTCCGATATCATGGGCATAATCGAATAACGGAGACAAGCAACAATGGCTGCTAAAGACGTTAAATTTTCAACCGATGCTCGCTCGCGCATGCTGGCCGGCGTCGATGTTCTCGCGGATGCGGTGAAAGTTACCCTCGGTCCAAAAGGTCGAAATGTCGTTCTAGACAAAGCTTTTGGAGCGCCGCGTATCACGAAAGACGGAGTTACCGTCGCAAAAGATATCGAGCTTTCTGACAAGTTCGAAAATATGGGTGCGCAGATGGTGAAAGAAGTGGCTTCTAAGACTGCTGATGAAGCCGGTGATGGTACTACCACTGCAACGGTATTGGCCCAATCAATAGTGCGCGAGGGCGCCAAAGCTGTAGCTGCAGGTATGAACCCAATGGATCTCAAGCGGGGCATTGATGTAGCAGTTACAAAAGTAATAGAGTCTATCGGAAAGTCCGCTAAAAAAGTATCAACCTCTGGAGAAATTGCTCAGGTAGGTACTATTTCTGCAAACGGTGACCAAGAAGTTGGTGACATGATCGCTAAGGCAATGGAGCGCGTGGGTAACGAAGGCGTAATCACCGTTGAAGAAGCAAAAGGTCTGCACACCGAATTAGATGTTGTTGAAGGTATGCAATTTGATCGAGGATACACTTCTCCCTACTTTATTACCAATGCTGACAAGATGACGTGTGAGCTGGAGAACCCTTATATTCTTATCCACGAGAAGAAACTATCAGGGTTGCAGCCACTTTTACCGGTTTTGGAGACAATCGTGCAGTCCGGACGGCCACTTTTAATCATTGCTGAAGACATTGAGGGCGAAGCATTGGCAACCTTGGTCGTCAACAAATTGCGCGGTGGCATGAAGGTATCCGCCGTCAAAGCCCCAGGTTTCGGTGATCGTCGTAAAGCAATGTTGGAAGACATTGCTATTTTAACTGACGGGCAGGTGATCTCTGAAGACCTTGGAATCAAGCTCGAAAATGTGACCATCGATATGCTGGGCACTGCAAAAAAAGTAGATATAACCAAAGAGGAAACGACCATCGTTGAAGGTGCCGGCAAGAAAAAGGATATTCAAGGTCGGTGTGGTCAAATCCGTGCGCAAATTGAAGAGACCACCTCTGACTATGACCGTGAAAAATTACAAGAACGTCTTGCAAAACTCGCTGGAGGTGTTGCGGTTATTCGCGTCGGTGGTGCGACAGAGGTTGAGGTTAAAGAGCGGAAAGATCGTGTTGACGATGCACTCCATGCAACGCGCGCGGCCGTTGAAGAGGGTGTTGTTGCTGGGGGTGGCTCTTCATTGTTATTCGCCACCCGGGCATTGAAAAAGCTGGAAGCTGAAAATGCCGACCAAAACGTAGGAATTGATATAATTCGTCGTGCGTTACAAACACCGATACGGCAGATTGCAGAGAATGCAGGAGAAGACGGTGCGGTTGTGGCAGGTAAGCTTCTTGAGCAAAAAGACACCAATCGTGGATTTAATGCTCAGACTGAAGAATACACCGACATGATTAAGGCTGGCATCATCGATCCAGCCAAGGTTGTTCGTACTGCCTTGCAAGATGCGGCTTCGGTCTCTGGTTTATTGATTACTACCGAAGCGATGGTGGCAGAAAAACCTGAGAAAAAAGACCCGATGCCAGCTGGTGCGCCAGACATGGGTGGTATGGGAGGCATGGGCTTTTAAGTCTCACCCCTAATCGGAATAGTGTAAGGGCCGCTTCAAGAAGCGGCCCTTTTCGCTTTATACAAGTTTAATTCGAAATAAAGGCCTCTATGGGTAATCGGGTTGTGAATCACATGCGAACTGGTCATTTGGAATAGACGGCAATTATGAATTTTTTTATAAACCATTTTTTTTCAGATGCTGGGCAAATTATAGCGTTGTTCTCCATTGCATTGATGTGGCTTGGCTTTTCGTTAATTGGTTCGTGCGCAAGTGGCTCAAATCGTTTGCCTGAAATTGACCATCTAATAGGCTGGTCGGTAGTTAGCGCATTATTCACTATCCTTGGTGTTTTTACGTCTCTCCCATTTTCTATTTTGCTAACGTTTATTTGCGCCATGACACTTGTTTGCGCGTTCATAGTTTGGCGCGGAAAGAAGCAATTTGCTCCATACGGATGGTGGCGAATTATTTTACTGGGTTTTCCTATTCTGTTGCTTGCTGCAGCTATGCGAGGTTCACAATGGGATGATTTTGGTCACTGGTTATTAATCCCTCTTTACCTAGTTGAGACGGATGCTTTTCCGTCGCTCGAAAATCCCTACACTAAGGCAGGACTCTCTGCTTATCCCTATGCGTGGCATTTCATTACTTTAATCGCTAGTCGTATTGGCGGTCAGCTATTGGAGAGTGCAGGACCACTTTTCAATGTTCTTTTGTCCTTTGGATTTGGTGCTTTGGTTGTCCGACTGATGTTAATAGGATCCAATTATCAAAAAAAATTGCGGATTACTTGGGGTTTAGCTTCACTGGCGATTGCAGCTACTATGCTATTAAACCCAACTTTTGTTCAAAAAATAGTCCTCACAGCTTATGCCGAGACGTCTACGGCGGTGGCGACTGGGACCGCCGTAATTTTGGCATGGTTTATCCTTGAAGCACTGATTAACCGTGAAAAGAGAGATGCCCGGCGTTTGGCACTGGCCTTGGGTATGATTTTGGCGCTTTTGGTCAATTTAAAGCAGGCGACGCTAATTTTGGCGATTCTTGTGGTTACAGGGATGGCTATAACAGGACTGAGACAACGCTCTATTAGAAAAAGTGACCTGATTTCGCTGTTCCCAATTATCGTGGTACCAGCGGTAATCATATATTTAACGTGGAGATACCACGTAAATACTGAACTGGTTGGGCAAGAACTATCTATCCGAAGCTACGATGAATGGCTACTTAATTACATACCAGATATAATTAGCAAAATGCTCTCCGTGCTAACAAAAAAAGGTTATTATCTTATTCTTTCAGTCGTGATGGTACTGTGTGGTATTTATGGATTTTTTCGCGCTGAAAAGCCACTTCATCGGTTTGCTGCGATAGCGACTATGGTGTTTCTTGGATATAATAGCTTTTTATTATTTGCGTATGTGGCAAGTTTTGGAAAGTATGATGCGTTGAGAGCGGCATCTTTTTGGCGTTATAATATGCATTTGGGAATGATGGTTGTGGCATTTTCTGCATATGGTTTGGGAGTGTTGTGGCTTCAGCACTCTAGTAAGAGGTTCAGACTTAGGCGTTGGGCACCAGTGTCAATCATTTTAGTTTCAATTGCTCCATTTGTATTTGCTGAAAAACTTCGCTTCGATAAAGCACCGTGGGTTGTGTACTTTCGCTCTGTTGGTGCCGAGGTTGCGACAATTGTTCAGCCAGAGGACAAGGTATTTGTTGCGGACCCCAGAGGCTCAGGGGAATCTGCCGTAATCGCGTCTTTTGAACTGGGACTTCACCCGGGATACTCGGGTTACGTCTCTGCTTTTTTTCCCGAAAAACTCGAATCTTTGCGATCGGGAATCGCGCAAGAGAATGTCAATCTAGTTCTGCTTCACAGCACTCACAACGGATACGCAGATATTTTTGGGACCAATATACCGGCTAATAAATCGATGCTTCTACGCCGAGGTTTGGACGATTCTTGGCGTATAATAAAACGTTGGGATCATCCAACATATAATTGATTATCAATCTCTTGTATGAATGACTTTAACTAAGCCTGCTTGCGCTCAGTCGTCCTGACCAACTCCTGTCTGTTGGTTATAGAGGTTGCGGTTTACGTTTGTAACTGGGCACTTAATGTTGAGTTTGACTTTCAACACGAAAACTTGAGCCTTTTGTTCCTTGCGGGGTGGTTTGGGGGCGAGTCTCAACCGCTTCATCAATCATCTGCTGACTATACACTCAAATAACTTTGGCCGAGAACAGGTACCGCGCGCTGATTTTTAAGGGGCCCTATAATTCAGAAGGCGCCCTATAATTCAGCAAGCGGTTTTTTGCCGCTAAACCTGATCCAGAAACCAAGCAATGGCTGCTGATGGGTATCGTTGCACCAGTCGCTCCTAATTTTTACGCCGGAGGCCCCCTCTTATGCCGGGTGTAACTAATTTAATAAGTGATCCAAAAAATCCTGTTATGAAATTTCTTTAGATTTTACAATGCTTGCAGGAAGAAAAGAAAATTCAAATAGCTTAACCTCAACGGTTGATCTGAACTAATAGTCTAATCTTTTGGGAGCCTACATGGGGCCTATTTTTGATATTGTCTTACCAATATTTGTAATCATCCTGACCGGCTATATTGCCGGTAGGTGTGGTCTCTTGAACGAGTCTGGTTCTGAAGCATTAAATAGGTTTGTATATTATGTGGCGTTACCCATTATGTTGTTTTCGACCATGGCTGTGGTCGATCCACAAACTATTTTTAATTGGCCATTCTTAGCGGCCTACTTGGGTGGTGGTTTGATCACCTTTTTAATTTCAATTGTGGCATCACGGCTGATATTCCGGAATCCAAGGACAGAAACCTCATTGTTTGGATTGTCGGGTATTTTCGGTAATACAGGATACATGGGTATTCCTTTAGTATATGTGGCCTTTGGCGAAAATGGGCAGACGCTGGCCGTGATCGCGACTGTGTCGCAGGGTGTTTTTATGATTCCCATCATTCTAATAATGCTTGAGAGTGGTCGAAACAATAAGACACGTAGTCGTTCTATTCGTTTTGGCGTGATTGCTCGCGTGGTCGCATTTAACCCGCTTATTTTGGCGCCTGTTTTGGGTATTCTATGGTCTGTGACTGGTATGGCGCTGCCCCCACCCATTAAGACCTTTTGCTCGATTCTCGGGCCTGCGGCGGGGCCTTGCGCACTGTTCGCTTTGGGGCTGTTCATGGTTGGGAAGCCGGTATCAGAGGGAATGGCAGAGGTTAGCATTATGGTTGTCTTGAAGTTAATAATTTACCCTGTTTCAGTTGGAGTAATGGCTTATGGATATTTAGATTTGCCTCCACTAACTGCAGCCGTAGCAGTGCTGCTTGCGGCACTCCCTACCGGGGCTAATTGTTTTGTTTTGGCACAAAACTATAGAGTTTTTGTGCACCGGGCTTCATCAGTTATTCTAGTTTCAACAGCAGTTGCAGTTCTCACGGTATCTCTATTATTCGCTTCTCCTTACTTTCAGATCCGTTGATATCCTCATAACCAACCCTTAAAAGACACAGATATTAATGGACGTTGGAATATTTTGTACCTCGGTCACTCGGTGTCTATGGTGAGGAAACTCCGAACCTTGGTTACAGCCTCAGCTAGTCCCATTCGGTGCAATTCTACCCCCTCTGGAAACGCATCGCCCATTCGGGTTGGCATGGCACGGTCAAGTAATACAAAAATTCCTTTATCTGTAGCCCGGCGAATAAGACGCCCGTAAGCTTGTTTGAGTTTTAATCGCGCGAGGAGTTCATCGTAAGCGCGGCCACCAAATTCTCTCTTTCGGGCTTTATGAATTAGTGAAGGGCGAGGCCAAGGAACCCGGTCAAATACAATCAGTCGCAGAGATTGGCCCGGAATATCGACACCATCTCGAACCGCATCCGTGCCGAGCAAACATGTATTTTCCTCAGCTCGGAAGATATCAATCAATGTTCCAGCATCCATAGCTTCAATGTGTTGAGCCAAGAGTTTGATGTTTGCCTCTTCCATTTGAACTGCAATCCGGTGATAAACAGCTTGCAGGCGATGAATAGCTGTAAACAAACCGAGGCCGCCACCGCCCGCAGCTATGAATAATTCTCGATATGCAGCAGCAGTTTGTGATGTATCATTTCGACCGACGTCATTTACTACGAGCACTTGTGTCTGTGCCGCATAATTAAAAGGTGAAGGATGGGCGGATTGTAAGAGCGCTACTGGCAGGTGTCGTGCGCCAGTCCGTGTTTCTGCCCCAGACCAAGCTATCTCATCGTTATCCGCTGTGCGGTCACGAAGTGTGGCCGATGTAATTAGCACACCATGTGCGGGAGCAAAAACGAACTCTGAAAGAGGTTGTGTTGGGTCTAGCCAGTGACGGCGATAACCTATATCAAAATCCTGACCGTCTATACGTTGCACGGCAAACCAATCAACGAATTCTGTTGGTGTTTCGCCGTTCAGCCCATACAGCATGGATTTCCATACCCTGATTGGGATTAGACAACGCCACCTTATACTCTGCATAATATTTACAATACGTCCCCGTGTCAGGCTATCAAGAGTGTCGGCATCGCTATCCAATCTCTCATTCAAACACGCGATGAGCTTTTCGAGTGGTTTCTCGAGCCCTTGAAGTGCTATCCTTAGTTTTTCCGCAGCCGAGATAAGGCCTGGCACATGAGGATGAACCCCTGTCTCGAGGTCGTAATAGCTATCAACGTTTGGGTCTCGTGCATAAACTTGTTGGCGAACTAAGCTTAAAAAAGCCTCTATTGGCCCTGCAGGATTACCAGTGCTAATCCGAATCTCCCAGCCCTGACGCGGGAATAAACGAGCGTGTTTTAGCGCGTCATCGAGTAATTCCCGAGCTTTAGTGTCGTTTGCGATTAAATCGATAACCCGCGCTCTAAGACCACGGGCGCCGCGCTTCGAGCTGCCTTCCGCGCCAATAAGCCAACCACGGATGTCTGCTGCTTCGCGCCCTGATAAATTTGCTGCAAAGGCGTTATCAGAGGCGTCAAATAACTGATGACCTTCATCAAAAATATAACGCGTTGGAATATTATTAGGGTTAAATTGGTCGTGTGTGGACCCAGCCCCCCCCATAGCGGCCTGTACGAGAACTAATGCATGATTTGCAATGACTAGATCAGCGCGATTGGTCCGGCGCTGAGTGTGTTCTATGAAACACCGTCGGTAGTGATCGCATGCGGAGAAGATACATTCACCACGGGTATCTGTTAAACTCGTGGTTAATTGATGCCCAAAAATATCTGTGAGCCATGCAGGAAAATCGCCGCCCAGCATATCACCGTCACGACTGGCTGCTGCCCATCGCGCCACGAGAGAGAGCACAATCGCATTGTTATTGTTGTCAACCGGTAAACTGGAACTAGATATACGCTCAATAGCCTCGGCTAAATTTAAGAGGCACAGATAATTTTCGCGGCCTTTGCGTATAACGACTTTAGCCTCTTTTTCTTCTGATGTTAGGTAAAGTCTGTCGAGCTCAGTATTCAGTTGACGTTGCAAGTTGCGAGTGTAGGTGCTGATCCAAACGGCTCCGTCATTCTGCTCGGCCCACAAGCTGGCTGGCGCAACATAACCTAATGTTTTTCCAATGCCGGTGCCCGCCTCGGCTAAAACTAGATTGGGTGCTTCACTTTGATTGCGAGGGCTAAACGCATGTGTGCAGGTATCTACATATGAGAGTTGTTCTTTTCGATCTTCGGCGTTCGGTCCCAAAAGTTTGATAAGCCGCTTACGGGCTGCTGCGGATGAGACCGAGTGGTGCTCGGATGATGTTTCAAGAACTTCGTCTTCCCACTCGGGCAAACTCTGCCATACCCGAAGGGCGTCTGATTTATTGCGAGGGTCTAGGTTCCTAGGATGTCCAAGCGCTGACAGCACGGATGATCCCCATGCCCATCCTTTTAATGTCATAAATTCCGCCTGACTTCCGGAAATTTGAGCGGCCTCAGGATCTACACTCGCTAACTCGGCTAACTGCGAGTGCAACATATATGCAGCTGCTAAAAGGCTCTCTGCTTCGTCCTCGGTTGTATTCGGTAGAGGAAGCCCAAGGTATTCCGCTAAGCCCAAAGACGTGGGTATTGTAAATCGGGCTGGGTGAACAAAGGCGAATAGTTCCAAGATATCTGCGGCTATAAAAGGTGGAGTACTCAAACGGCGTTCTGCGGCTCGCGAATGACATATTATTGGGCAAACTCCGGCAGCCAGACGTCTAGCGGTCTCTCCCGCATTCAGTGTCTCTATTTCACCGTCAAGAGTTAGCCAAGTGCTCTGGCGAGAGCCAACAACAACCGATGGTCTAATGGGGAGCTTAATTTTAGAACGCCCAGTCATGCATCTGAGTATTACCGGGCGGATGGCTGGGTCAAGGCTGCATTGATTGATTTTGCAATAAGCGTGGCAATAACTAAGAAATAAATACACTGGCTACGAATATTAGGCGGTGTTTGCATGATCTTTAGATTGATTATTTTGACCGAATCCGACTGTTTGTTGATACTGTAAGTTCAACTAACTCAACAAAGTTATGAAATGTACTGAATTTTAAAATAATATAGAAGATTGATTAAGTAGCGCAGGTGGGTGAAATTTTTATACTAAGTTTGTCGGGTTGAGACACTCGTATTTTAATAGACAATACACTGTGATAACGTTTAACAATAGCCTGTAAACCCCACGTGAGCCCTCAATGGGTAACCATCACAATCAATCGTATTTTTATTAGCGCAGAGATCAGTTATTGGTAACTTGGCCGACTATTAAGTCTAATTTTTTAGATTTTTATGAAGTTTCCGACTCAACACTTGAAGATTCCGAAGAGTGAGCCTACTTACGACATTGCATAAGCCTCTCTGTCACCCGTTGGAGTTAAATCAATCAGTGTTAAAGAAAAATAAAAAGTCCGTAGATATTGGAGACAGATTTGTAAAGACCGATGATCCAACTACTGTATGGGTTGTCGCTGGTCACGGGGCACCGATTTCTGCTCTTCCTCATTTTCAAGTTACACGCGAGGATTCTAGTAATCGGGTGCGAACCTTGTCGGAACAGGTTTTATTGGACCCGGATTTCTATCAACGCATAAAGTAGCGGCGTCTCTCACTTTGATTGCTTGTGTACGTCCTTAAACGTCTGGAGATTAGTTCCCTTTCGATCTTTACGCGTAGGGACAGTGATTCAGCTTATTTAGCTCGGGGCCATCATAATTGGAGCAATGGATAACAAATAAAATACTTTGCTTTGTTTTCAGGTAGTGATAGATAGCCATTGGAACAATGGTACCTATCTCAAAGTGAAGGTTCGTGACGAGGCCTAGGTTTTGCCCTAGCCCTAGCCAAAGATAATTGAATAGCTCAACGGCGTAGTAACGTCGGTGCAGGGTTTTTGTCTCGGGGATCAGCTTACATGTTTTTTCGGCGTTGTGCTTTAGGTCCTATTTTACTTGTCTTCAGCTGTTCTGTTCTAGTCAACGCGGTGGTGGCAGATAACCATGGTGATAAGTCTGCTTATTTCATTCGCTCGCTAGCTGAAAATGCCATTAATTTTGCCACCGATCTAGATACACCAAGACCAAAACGGATTGAGAAGTTTCGAGAGATGGTCAATGAAAGTTTTGCCATTCGGTCGCTTGCGAAACGTGCACTTGGTCGTTATTGGCGGCTTGCAAGTGAGAATCAAAAAAGACGTTATCTGGACTTGTTCGAGGATTTGATGGTTGTAACCTATTTTGACCGTCTCTCTGCCTATGCTGGCGGAGAGCTTGATGTCTTAAGTGTGCGCATGGATGATAACTTCATCTCGACCGTGTTTTCCCATGTTCGTAGTAGGTCTGACGCTAAGGCCGTTCGAACGGAATGGGTTGTGGGCACCAATGGAGCAATTTCAAAAATTTTAGACGTCAAAATAGAGGGCGTTTCTATGGCTCAAACGCTGCATGCAGACTTTGGCTCTATCATTCGGCGAGGTAAACAAGGAATAGCAGATTTACTGTACGAGTTGGAAAGAAAAACCTTGGCATTAAGGGTTGAAAATTGATTGCTCATATACGAATCGGAAATTACTACTGGAAAATTAATGGTTAAACCGCTCATTAATATAGAAATTTTGCGCGACCAGATGGCATTACCCATTATTGTCGCCCCAATGTACATTGTTTCTGAACCTCGTTTGGTGGTAGCTGCTTGTCAAGCGGGTATTGTGGGGTCGTTTCCGGCGGCTAATGCAAACCACACGAAAGTTGGACTAGACGGCTGGCTCTCGGAGATTGAGGGTCGAACAGCACTTCTTAGGTCGAATGGAGCATTTATTGCTCCATTTGGAGTCAACCTAATTGTGCATAAATCAAACGATAACTTAAATCGAGATCTTGGGATTTTGGCTGAACATCGCGTCCCTTTGGTTATCACCAGTGTGGGGGCTCCTGGTGATATTGCAAAAACTGTACACGAATATGGTGGGCTTGTCTTTCACGATGTAACTAATATGCGACATGCAAGAAAGGCCGTCGACTCAGGTGTGGACGGACTGATCCTTGTATGTGCCGGTGCCGGAGGGCATGCGGGAACTATAAATCCATTCGCTTTGGTTCCCGAGGCCCGTGCAGAATTCGATTTGCCATTGGTATTGTCTGGCGCAATTTCTTCCGGGCAAAGTGTGCGTGCGGCAAGAGTTCTTGGAGCTGATTTCGCATATATGGGGACGCGTTTCATTGCGACTGAAGAGGCTAATGCTGAGGATGATTATAAACGAATGATCATTGCTTCAGGTGCTTCCGACATCACTTATACACCGGAATTTTCTGGTATTCCTGCATCATATTTAACTAAGAGTATTGAAGCATCGGGGGTTGATCCTGCGGATCTACTGTTGGCTGGACAAAAAGCCAATCGAGATTATCAAACCGAGCAAGAGCGACCTAAAGCTTGGTCTGTTATTAAAAGTGCGGGACAAGGGGTCGGTTCTATTTTTGACGCTCCGAGCGTAGATACTTTAACCTCACGTCTTAAGGCCGAGTACTTCTTCACGCGCTGATTTAGCGAGCTAAACTCTGAGCAATTTGATTAAAAAGAGAATTACCTTGACTTCAGTGATACAAGGGAGCTCTCTCTTGCGCGATATACGTTGTAGCGAGGAGTTTAATAACCGGCGCTCTTCAGCGGGGTGGTATAACTCTTTAACGGATTACTAGTAAACTTCACATCCATAAGCGAGTCTTACATTTAATTAATCCCTGTGTAACAAGATACTTATTAAAGTGCAGCGTTACTATACCAATTAAATAGCTTGAACGCATCATACGATCACTCGGCGGACCGCATGTATTACAATTTAAGCAGTTGTTAAATGACCTTTGAAAGTGAGCGATACTATGACAGATTTTGAGAGCTTTAATCTAGCTCAACCTCTGCTTCGTGCATTGCTTGATGAAGGGTACGCCGAACCGACCCCTATTCAGTCGAGCACCTTACCATTATTGCTGGCTGGTCGCGACATTGTAGGAATTGCGCAAACAGGTACAGGAAAGACGGCAGCTTTTGCACTTCCACTTCTTAACCGCTTCGTCAAAGATATTTCGAGAGCGAAGCCGCGTAAACCTCAAGCCTTGATTTTAGCTCCGACACGTGAGCTGGCAGCTCAAATTGGAGAGTGCATCGTTAGCTACAGCCGTTTTCTTGGGGTTCGCTCACTCGTGGTTTTTGGGGGAGCATCGATCCGGCCGCAGATAGCTAATCTGCAACGTGGTGTTCATGTGCTTGTAGCCACTCCGGGACGATTACTCGATCTTATGGCTCAAGGCCAAGTTCAACTTAGCGCGGTAAATTTCTTTGTCCTGGATGAGGCTGACCGGATGCTGGATATGGGGTTTATAAATGACGTACGTAAGATCGCTCAGAAGTTACCTCAGCAACGCCAAACAGCACTTTTCTCGGCCACGATGCCGCATTCTATAGAGGTACTTGCTGACGCGTTGCTTACTGATCCAAAGCGTATTGAGGTCGCCCCTTCCGCGACCACTGCCGAGAAAGTGGAGCAAAAGGTTCTATTTGTTCGGAAGGAGCAAAAGCGTTCGCTCCTTGATACCGTCTTGAAAGACAAGAGCATGTCACGTGTTCTTGTTTTTACCCGAACAAAGCATGGTGCCAACCGTGTTGTCCGCCATTTAGGGGATAGCGGTATTAAGTCGGATGCTATTCATGGGAATAAAACTCAAGCGGCTCGTCAGCGAGCCCTCAAAGCCTTCAAAGAGGGGCGTGTCCGCGTGCTTGTAGCCACGGATATTGCCGCTCGGGGGATAGATGTAGATGGTGTAACCCACGTTATCAATTTTGAATTACCGAATGATCGTGAGACCTATATTCATCGCATTGGCCGCACGGCGCGGGCAGGTAACGGGGGTATTGCCCTATCATTTTGTGACTTTGATGAGAGGGGTATGCTCAAGGATATCGAGCATTCGATCCGCAAACCTATTGAAGTGTTCGATAAACATCCATTTCATGCTCCAGAAATAGCGGATAGCAATTATCGGAAACCAAAAAATAAGTCTCACCGTAAACGTAAGCTGCGAAATAAAAGTGCTCGAAAGAACACGGGAAAGGTAAAGGACAAATCGACGCTCTCCTGCAAATCTGTAAATAGTAATCTGCAGACCGATAAGGCGAGGCAAGGTCGGTCTTCTGCCAGTGCTAAACAACCTCAAAGGCGGTCTCGGAGTAAGTTGCGCGGCTTAATTAAGAACTCACCAAGTGGCTCAGGCAACCATGTGCCGAACCGCGAGGCAGCTTAATATTCTCTAATGGATCGGCTAAACATTTATAATACCACTACCTGAACCCGACTTGTCGGTTCCTAATATTGTCTCAAAAAGGTAAGATAACATGGTCTGCACACCTAAAACCCGCAGTAATCAATGCATCCAGCAGTGTGATGGACGCAGGATTAGCAAATAAATTTTCAGAACAAATTCAACAGGTCATTGTATTGTCGAAATCTAGTTAGGGCGTCGCAGTGGGTATTAAATAGGGTGGTATTAGTCCCAAAGGCTCTGAGCGCAAGGTGGGCTCCCTAAAGTGTTTGATTGATAGTGCTATTCGCGTATAGCGGCGGGTTAATGTGGTAGAAAATAGTGTTGGACATTGATCTAAAATCCAGGTGCTTAAACTTACTGATGAAAATCAGATCCTTAATATGAGGGCCTACTCTCCGGGCGTTGTTAGGCCCACAAGCAAGTTCGCACAAATTATGCGGAGTCTGGATGAAAGCAAAGTGATCAATAGTTCGAATTTATATGCCTTTACGCCGAATTCGATGTTACCCACCTCAAGCATTTATTAATTGGACTTTGCTGCATATATTACTCTGATTTTAGAAAAGTATGTGGTGGAACATATTTGCATGAAAAACGTATTTCTTGGTTTTATAGCTAATGGCGGGTGGCGGGACTCAAAAGGATATATTCTGAGAGAAAGATATGGAGTGCCTCAAGAATTGGTCGACGCATTCACTGTTTAAGCAAAAAATTGTGCGGCTTAGATAATGGGAAAAAATCTATGTGTAAATGTCAGTATAAACTATGCAGTCTGCATAATACCTTCCTAATTTATGTGTTGCGTGTTGACTTTCAGCTGTGAGCTGCCTCTTGCAGGCCTGACGCTTGCACAGTGGTTATTGACCATAGGGGTCGTGGCGTTTTCTGGCTTTCTTAGGGGATTTCTCGGCTTCGGTTCGTCAATGATCATCGTCATGGTGATGAGTGCCATGTTGGGTCCACTTGCTGCCGTCCCAATCGCAGGACTTGCGGGATTATTGGCAACGGTTCAACTGGTGCCTACGGCTATAAAGCACGGTGAGCGCGATTTTATTCTGATATTCTCATTAGCTTGTTTTGCTGCGGCGCCTTTTGGGGCTTGGGTCTTAGTCGTAATCAATCCGACATATTTAAATATTATCATATCGGTGCTTGTTTTGATCATGACGGGCATGATGTATTCGGGCTGGCGCATGCGTGATGTGCACGATCGCCGTGTATTTTTCTTTGTTGGATTTACGGCAGGGGTGCTGCAGGGAGGTGCGGCAATTGGTGGACCGGCGGCTGTCGCCGTTGCATTGGCGCGGCCGGGCAAAGTGGAGCGTCAGCGCGGTAATGTAGTTGGTGGGACTAACGCCCTTGTCTTATGTGTGATGCCGGCCTTTGCTTATTTAGAACTGTACACCCAAGATGTTTTGATCATTGGAACCTCTATGGCACCAGTCTATTGGGGCATGACGACGGTAGGTGCGCTTTACTTTAATGCGGGCGGTAAAGACTTATATCGTCATGCTGCCCTTTTGGCCCTTGTGTTGACCGGGCTAATTACACTTGGTTATGCTGTAATTAAGATTTAAAATTTAAATGGAGAGTTTTTGGGCGCGTAAACCAATCCGGTTAGTGCTTAAATGCTGCTACCTCTGAAAAAGTTTCTAAATAAAAAAATTGTTGCTGGGACTAGCTTTTTACCCTTCTAAGATATCATTCCATTCGGAGTAATAGGCATACATCGTAACGACCTTCAATTACCCGGCAGCAACATCAACTCAAACCCCAGAATTAGCGGAGTGGAAGTGCAACCTGATCTTGGAGCGTACAGTATTGGTCGTGCCAGCAGAAACTTAAGGAATTATTTATGGGAATGCCATTTTACCGCGTCAGGGGCTTATATTTTATTCGATGAGGTTCCGCTGCGGTTTCACCTAAACGATATTTTTTGTCTTCTTCGTAAGCTTCGAAATTTCCCTCAAACCACTCGACATGACTATCACCCTCGAAGGCGAGAATATGTGTCGCGAGCCGATTAAGAAACCAGCGATCATGACTGATCACTAATGCGGAACCAGCGAAATCATCGAGCGCGTATTCAAGAGCACGCAGTGTTTCCACGTCTAAATCATTGGTCGGCTCATCCAGAAGCAAGACATTAGCACCGGACTTCAGCATCTTCGCGAGATGCACGCGGTTCCTTTCCCCACCGGATAATTGCCCTACCTTTTTTTGCTGGTCACCGCCCTTAAAGTTGAATTGGGCGACATAGGCTCGGCTCTGCATAGTGCGTTTGCCAAGTTCAATTTCATCATGGCCGTCTGAGATTTCCTCCCACACAGTTTTCTCGTCGTTGAGGGAGTCGCGTGATTGATCGATGTATCCTAGTTTTGCCGTTTCGCCAATGCGGATGCTACCTTGGTCGGGGTGCTCCTGGTCTGTAAGCATTTTGAACAGAGTTGTCTTTCCTGCCCCATTAGGTCCGATTACACCGACAATGCCACCGGGAGGGAGCTTAAATGTCAGGTTATCAATAAGGAATCGGTCCTCAAATGCCTTAGAAAGCCCCTCAACTTCTATCACCAAATCACCAAGCCGCGGTGCTGTGGGAATTATGATCTGCGCTGTGCCCGGCGCATTATCTTCTGATTTAGCTAGAAGCTCATCATACGCTGTAATACGTGCTTTTGATTTCGCTTGGCGTGCGCGCGGTGATTGGCGGATCCAGTCCAACTCTTGTTTAAGGGTCCTCTGGCGTGCTGACTCTTCACGCTCTTCTTGTGCCAAGCGTTTTTGTTTTTGTTCGAGCCAAGATGAATAATTCCCTTCGTAGGGAATGCCACGTGATCGGTCGATCTCTAAAATCCATCCGGTTACATTATCAAGAAAGTAGCGGTCATGGGTTACCAAAAGAACGGTGCCGTCGTATTCGCGTAGGTGGCGTTCCAACCATGCGACGGACTCAGCATCTAAATGGTTGGTCGGTTCATCTAAAAGCAAAACTTCTGGCTTTTGTAATAGTAATCGGCAAAGCGCAACCCTGCGGCGTTCACCGCCTGATAAATTTTGAACGTTGGCCTCCGAAGGTGGGCAACGAAGGGCGTCCATCGCGATTTCGATAGTACGCTCCAGTTCCCAGCCTTGGACTGCATCAATCTGTTCCTGTAACTCCCCTTGTTCAGATAGCAGCAAATTCATTTCATCGGCCTCCAGAGGTTCGCTGAAACTCATGGAAATTTCATTAAACCGATCCAGTAAGTCTTTTACACCTCCAAGAGCATCCGTGACGTTCTCACCGACGGTTTTAGTTGGGTCTAAGTGTGGCTCCTGCTCCAGATAGCCAACTCGCACGTCCTCCGCGGCCCAAGCTTCTCCGCTGGAAGGCTCTTCCTTACCAGCCATCATCCTCATTAACGTTGATTTACCGGCTCCGTTGACCCCCAAAACACCAATCTTTGCGTCTGGCAGGAAAGAGAGTGTTACCCCGTTCAAGATCTCCTTTCCTCCGGGAAAGGTCTTAGACAGATTATTCATGACATAAGAATATTGGTAGCTCGCCATGGCAAAGTCCTTCCTGCTTGAAACTAATATGAAATACCGAAATCCACAACCGTAGCGGTGTTTATAGAAATGGGGCCCTTCGTGCAACGTGTCCAACACCCCTTGCGGAAACAATTAAATGTTTTGGATCAATAAGTATTAGTGGACTTTTCATATTAATGTCCGGCAAAATTATGATGCTATCAAAGCGGGACGAATTTGTTTCTTTAAGGTCATCCAGCTGTTAGATGGTAGGGTTATGGCACAATAAGGTGGCAAGATTTATAATGAACCAGTTTTGGTGCAAATAACAAGTATGGACAAGAGATAAAGAAATTCTAAAGATGATAATTTGTTTTTGGATATTTATTCCTGCACTAACTGAACCACGTCTGCAGAGCGAGACATTTTGGTAATTTTAGATACTATAATGGTGCGCAGAGGTTGTGAACGAGTTAGTGAATAATTCGGGCCTTGGAGGGGCATTTTGCACCTGACTAACAAAATTAGGACGCTTGATGTCCAAAACGCAATGGTCTTGATCGGGCCTTGGCTTTCAGTATTGGGCACTTTAAAACCCTACGTGTTTCGCTGAGCTGTATCTTTTGGAACCCGTTTTTTTTGACATTTGGCAATTCGAAAAGCTAGTCCTCATTGTGGGGGTTTTCATTGTAGCTGGTTTTGTGAAGGGTGTTTTAGGACTTGGTTTGCCGACTATATCCCTTGGCCTATTGACGGTATTTTTTGGTTTAAAAGGGGCTATGGTTTTGATGATAGTGCCATCTTTTACAACCAACTTATGGCAAGGAATTGTCGGTGGTCGTTTGGCCCATTTGCTTAAACGCTTCTGGCTACTTTTTGGTCTTGCGGTTGCGGCAATATGGGTCAGCGCGAGATATCTGAGGGTCATAGATGCGGACTATCTCGCAGCGTTACTTGGCTTGGTAACATTTCTCTATGGAGCTATCGGATTGCTAACTCTGAAAACACTAGATGTTACTCAGCACGAAACACTATTGTCCCCGGTTGTTGGCGTATTCAATGGCTTTATCACCGGATTAACGGGTTCTTCCGTTATTCCAGGAACTATCTATTTTCAGGCGCTGAATATGCCGCGTGACGAGTTGATTCAGGCTATGGGAATTCTATTCTCTTTATCAGCGGTTGCGTTGGGAGTTGCTCTCGTCAATGAAAATCTTGTGTCGGTTGATTTAGGGCTCGCTTCAATCGCGGGTTTGGTGCCCGCGTTCTTGGGTATGTGGCTGGGGTTGAGGGTTCGTAGACGAATTTCTCATGTGCAATTCCGAAATGCGTTGTTTGCTGGTCTTGGAGTCCTTGGTATATTTATAACGATCCAAGCAGTAACATGAGCTTTCACTCGACTTGATAACCTTAAAACTGTACGCGCGTTCAACTGAGATAGTAAAATTACAGAATGTTTTGCGACGTAGCGTGGCAGTTATTTTTAACTTTTAGAAATTTTTGAGGTGGGGGGTGGACAAATCCCTAAGTGACGTAAACCGTAATATACTAGTTATGTTTAGTTTGAGGGATGGGCAATTGGCATTCCCAACACCCTAGATTCCATGTTGAGTAAAACGAACAATACTAGAACAATGGTATCGTGTATAGAATACTCGCGATGAGGGTGAAAAAATATGGCAATCTCTGAAACCACTCAATTAAAGGGGCAGAAAAATACAAATACCTCCGTTATTCTCGACACGGACGAAGTGAATTTGTCTTGGCGAGCTCTTGAGAGGAGGCATTATTTGAAACTGGGGTTCCTTTTAATTGCGCTCTTTGCAGCGTTTTTTTTCGGCTATAGAGAATTTACCGACCGGCTCCTTTTCCTGCATGAAGAGGATGCTCGTATCCATGCTGACATGGTAACTATCTCAAGTCGTGTTGCTGGATGGATTACTAGAGTTCCTGCTAAGGAGGGCCAAGAGGTCGAAGTTGGAACCACGCTCATTGTAATTGATGACCGTGAAGCTAAGCTTATCCTCGATGAATTAGCTGCGCAGCTTGGAGCAGTTGGTGCTGAAAAAATCCGACTTCATGCCGAACAAGAACTCGTGCGGAAACGTACGGATAGTCGTCTCCTCTCTGTACGTTCAGAATTGACCGCAGCAGAGGTCACTGTCACGAGCTTAAAACCACAATTAGATCTTGCAAGACGTGATCTAGAACGCAATAAGCGATTATTCGAACAAAAGGTGGCATCTACACGGCAGTTGGATAAATCCGAAACTCAGTTGCAAAGAATTGAGCGCGAGCATCGTATTGCCGTCGCTAACCTGCAAGGGGCAGAAGCGCGAATCAAAGAAGCGGAAGCAGAGCGGGCAAGGCTTGATGTGTTGGCGGGGGAGTTGGCAGTAATGAGTGAGCGAGAGGCGGAAATCGGAGTGAAAATTCAACGCCAGCATCTTGATCTCGGAGATCGCATGATCAAAAGCCCACTCAAGGGAGCTGTCGACCGGATATTCGCTGAGGCAGGTGAATATGTGACGCCAGGTCAGCGACTGATGTTAGTACATGACCCCGCGTCAATTTGGATTGAGGCTAATGTCAAAGAAACGCATGTACGCCGTCTGGCAATTGATCAGGCTGTTCATGTCACTGTCGACGCTTATCCTGACGAACTATTTAGTGGTCGTGTCAAGCGGATTGGATCGACAGCGACGAGCGAGTTCGCATTATTACCAAGCCCTAACCCAAGTGGGAATTTCACAAAAATCACGCAGCGTCTTCCGGTGCGCATTTCTATTGAGCAACGCCAAGGTCGGTTGCGCCCTGGCATGATGGTTGAGGTCAAGATTGCAACCAGCGATTAAATTAAATCAATCGATTGATGCCCAATTCCGTCGATATGGACCATCTTATCGGTGGTTGGTAACCCTTACGGGCTTGCTTGGATCCATGTCTATGGTTCTATCTGCAACGATGGTTAACGTTGCCATACCAAGCATTATGGGAGCATTCGGCGTTGGGCAGGATTTAGCCCAATGGGCAGCGACGGCCTTCCTGACGACTATGGTTGCTAGCCAACTTTTAAATTCTTGGATGTTGGAATCATTTGGGCAACGTATAACATTTTCTTTAGCACTCGTTATTTTTACTGCGGGGGCTCTAATAGGGGCCACCTCGCTAAATATTGAAGCGCTCATAGCTGGCCGTGTGATGCAGGGCTTTGCCGCAGGTTTGATCCAGCCACTTGTTTTGGCGACGGTAGTCGCTGTTTTCCCGCCGGAACGGCGTGGTATGGCTGTTGGTGTATATGGAATGGGGGTAACGCTTGCCCCAAGTTTTGGGCCATTTATCGGCGGGTTAGCAATTGATGCGTTCTCTTGGCGGTATATTTTTCTAGTGCCCCTTCCGTTAGTCATGGCGGCATTTTTCATGGGACTGATTTTCATGCCAGCAAAACGATTTTCTTGGCGACTGCCAACATTTAATTGGCTTGGTTACATCCTTGTGGCGACCGCTCTCATGTGCGTTATGAGTGCGATTGGTAATGGGCAGCGCTGGGGCTGGACATCTGTTCGAACGATAATGTTTTTTGGGACTGGCGCAGCTTCGGCTGTGTTTTTTATTCTTTCGCAATTAAAAGCTAAGAACCCGTTACTAGATGTGAGTCTGTTCGGGAACTTGCAATTTACTTCAGCTATGCTGATCGCATTTGCTTTCGGCATGGGTAATTTCGCAACCAATTATGCAATTCCAGTTTTTGTTCAAACTGTTCAGGGCTTTACGCCGACTCAAGCTGGGTTGGTTATCGTGCCAGCTGGTTTAATCCTTGTTACCTTGGTGCCTTTGTCTGGCAGACTGGCCGATGCCGTGCCGTCGCATTATCCGCTGATGACAGGTTGCATTATATTTGCAATTGCGGCGTTTTTATTGTCGGGAGCGGACGTAAATACGCCTTATTGGACGATTGCAGCCTTTGCAATGTTGAGCCGAGGCGCGATTGGAATAGTCATGCCAAACATGGGAAAAGTCGCTATGAGCGCCGTCAAGGCAGATAAAATTAATCAAGGCGCGGGGACATATAATTTTATTCGGCAAATGGGTGGAGCGTTTGGCGTTAACTTGACCGCGGTAACTATCGAAATGCAAACGGCTCACCACGCTGATTTGCTGACAGCAACACAGACCTTGGATAATAGTCAAAGTATACAAACATTGCAGCAAGTTTCTAATTTGTTGGCGGCTGGTGGCATTCCTGAAGCAGCACTTGATAGCAGTGCGCTGCATTACCTTGGCGCTATTATATACGCTCAAGCCAGGACATTTGGTTTTCAGGACTCATTTGTGCAAATTTGTTTCGCTTTTATAATCGCGTTTTTTCCGGCATGGTTCTTGGGCCGTGCGATGAATAAAAAGTGATCTTTCTTATCGGTTTTTCATCCAATTAGAGTCACTTATTTCTTTAAACATACTCTCAACTCGAGATAGGTATTTATCCGCAAAGGTGTGGAGGAAACCAGTAAAGCGGCGAAACGCAGTGTAAATAATTGGTTGGCCCAGCCTGGCCCTTGGGTTGGGCGTATAAGTCTGGCACAAAGTCATATCGATTTTCATTTTATAACCCTTGCGATTAGCTGGCTCGAGGAGGGTATAACCCCCTGTTTAAAAAACTTGATTAGTTCAGTCTCTACACTCAGGAGGTAAGCTCCACTGCAACCTTATAAGGACATAGCAAGACGAATGATTAAGAATATTCCAACTGCAATTAAGATCCAAGCCACTATGCTGCTCATGATGGATGGCGAAAATACGTGAGCTATCTTTGCGCCAGCAGCCACGCCGATTACAAGGCCTGCGGAGAGGATGGCGCTAGTGACTATATCAACATGCCCGTACCAAAAGTTGCCTACCGTTGCGAGACTGGCCATCGGCGCTTGCACGGCCTGGCTTAGGCCTACCGCGGTATGAGCAGGAACTTTAAGAGATACCATAATTGGAACAGTGAACAAAGGCCCGCCAGTCCCCGTCATAGCCGATCCAACTCCGATAATGACACCTAGTCCAAATAATAAAAAGGGGTTTGAAATTTTACGGGGGTCGACTTTTATTTTTCTGCGTCGCAGCGCATTGATTCCAGCGATGAAGACTAATACTGCTATGACGAACTCCAACCCTTCACCCGGCGTATAGATCGCCCCGAGAGCACCGATTAAAGCGCCAGGCATGGCGCCCGCCAATAACCAGCTTGCCATAGACCACTCTATTGACCCATGCCGGGCATAGAAAATTGCGCCAACAATACCGGCAAAAAGGTATCCAAACATGGCGGCTGCAATGGCGGTATGGATATTTAGTCCAGTCACGTAAGTTAAAAATGGGACTAACAGCACGCCGCCGATCCCAACGCTACCGATAAGAATGCCCACCACCACAGCGAATAGACTAAGTGCAATAATAATTATTGGGTCCAAAGGATTCTGTCTTTCATATAGCCGAGGACATCTTCTGTTTATTGATGAGCTTACTATACTGAACCGTCTGGGTCTCGCGAGAACAAATATTTAAAGCGTGAGAGTTCTGAGGGATCGAATTGTAGTATCGCTTCCATATAGACCAATTTTTTTGGGTTCTGAAAGTGAGAGTATTTAGGGTGATTGACGCGGAGCTTGCCCATGCGCATTATTTCCTGGCAAGCTTATTTTAGGAAGTAAATTGAGAACTCTGTTAATCTTTAATTTGAATAATGAACAGTCGATTTTATGCTGCAGGATATTTATGCGCTTGCCTAGCGGTAATTCCGCGAAGTCATCGCTTCAATTGAAGTGTAGTTAGAGATGTCGGATATTCGCGGCTTTAAAAACATGTTGATGGTAGGCTTGATTGTTTTTGCTCTTGCCGCGTGTTCGGTATTTGGAGGTGTAAACGTTGATATTGCGCCATATAAAGTACTTCAAAAAGATGGTCGGTTTGAGATAAGGCATTATGATCAGCTCGTATTGGCCCAGACTAACGGGCCAAAGCGAGACGGGGGTCTCTCTTATACGTTTCGACGCCTATTTAGCTACATATCTGGCAACAATAATCATTCAAAAGAAATTGCTATGACCGCACCCGTATTGATGGATACTGAAGGGAAAATAATTAAAAGCATGGCATTTGTATTGCCAACAAGTATTTCTTTTGACACGGCACCGTTGCCCAAAGATCCCTCTGTGAAAATAATAGAGGTTCGAGATTACACCGTGATATCGATCAAATTCAGTGGATTTTTAAATGAAAACAATATTGCGGAGCGAAAAAAAGAATTACGAGTTTGGGCGACGCAGAGAGCTCTGAAAATTAATGGCCCAGCAAGAATAGCAGGATATAACCCACCATTTACGCTACCTTTTATGCGTCGAAATGAAGTCCTCATTCCAATTATAGAGCCAGAATAGTGAATGCCTCAATTGGTTCTCCTGCTGGTTTAAAACTTTTAGCAACAAGTTAGTCTTATAATTTTCAATGATGTAAGTTCCTCTGGATTGGCAGCTGTAGGGACGTTAATAATTACCTGCTTTTAATTTGTAACTGCTCCACGATTTGATGTATCTGCAATCTAGTCTGGTTGTAACCAGGTTAAGGCCTGCGGCTCATTAAGTTGGCACGGATTTTGTGTTTACAAAAACAGAAATAGTTGATAACAATTATCATTCGCAATTGGATAATATAAATATTTCGCCCAATTAATTGGGCTTACCGAGAGCTTTTTCTGCCAACCGCATGGAGTCAAAAATGTTAAACAAACTAATTATATCATCGAGTCTGGTGATAAGCCTCGCGGGAACCCCTCTACTCGCTAATGCCAATGATGACGTGTATGCAAAGTTCCCAGTGACTTTAAAGGAATATAAAGGAACAAAAACAAATACGGTCTCCTATTCAGGACAGATAGCACGTCATACGCTTCATGACTCGCTGAAAAAGTTAGCCGGAAAAGGAAATGGTAAACCAAACTCAGAGCTTAGAGCGCAAATGATGTCCTACTTTTCTGGAAAAGAAGGAGGGCGTTCTATTATTGCGCCAGCATCTAAGGGTGACTTTATTGTAAAGCAGGTAAACGTTGATCAAATTTCCAAAAAGAAGAATATTTCGGGTAAAACTTATAAGGGTACAATTAACGGCATGCCCAACAATATGACGGGGCCGGAACTGGTTAAATTTTGGATAGAAAAGGCCTCTAGCGCGAATAAAGGGGTAGATCGGGCAAACGGTTATAATTACCCGCAGTTAATCTCCAAATTCATCATCGGTGGTATGATGTACAATCAAGCTGTTGACAATTATTTAGATGAAAAGCTGTCCGCAGATACGAAGCCCAATAACAAGCCCTATAAAAAGGGTGCTCACTATACTGGTAAGGAACACTCGTGGGATGAGGGTTTTGGTTACTTTGGTGCGCCTGCACACACCCTGACCCTAACCCCTGCCGATGTATACGCAATTGCGAAACGTAAAAAAGGCGCTATCAAGAAGGCTGACTATAATGGGGATGGTAAAGTTGACTTGAAGACTGAGATGACTTTTGCTCCGGCTTATTACGCCTCCGGTTATGACAAAGCAGGTAAGGGGAAGAGTTACCTACACACAATTACCAAGGCGTTCTTAGTTGGCCGTAAACTGATTGCCAGTGTTGGTGGTGAGAAGTTGACGGATCAGCAACGGGCCCTCCTTCGAGAATACGCTGCAGTCATTGCAAAAAATTGGGAAATGGTTTTAGCGGAATCTGTGCACAAGTATGCTGGGTCCGTATACAATGACATGGAAAAGTTGAAGACCATAATGGACGCAAAGGGTGACACCACCAAAATGGAGAGTAAGTATTTGAAGCACTGGGGTGAATTAAAGGGCTTCGCCCTTGGGTTGCAGACTGGCAAAGGTAATCTTGGCGAGACGGCAACAAAGTTGAATCGAATGATTGGCGCTGGGCCCGTGTTAATCAATTCCAGTCAAGTTGTTGATATTGATAGTAAATCCAACTATGTACGTGATCAAGCTAATTGGGGTGAATACATGCTCCATATGGCCAAAGTGCAGAAACTGATGGTCGATAAATTCGGGATCAAGGTCCGCACAAAATCTATCACAGGTGATTTGGCCTCTCTTGCTAAAAAACTTGGCGCCGGTAATACGGCTGAGAACGATTAATTAAGTGAGCTTTGCGGAGGTCTAGTGAATAGGTCCGGACCTCCGCTTAGCTTTCATTAATGCTGTTATGGACACAGTTATCCTCGAGTACTTTCGTTCTCTTAGTGAACCCTTTTTTGACCCGCAAAAGCGGGTCTTTATTGGTTATTTAGGGTGCGCATTTATCATCGCGTTGGGGGTTCAGTTATGTTTGTTAGGGTTGAGTTTGCGTGAGGCAATTTATGCAATATTTTGCCGCAAAGTTTGGTTTTCAGCATCGGCTCTTGCTGACTATAAACTTCTCCTCATAAATCATTTTCTAATGATGGGTATGGGGCCACGCTTGATTTCAAAATTGGCATTGGCAACTTTGGTATTCGAGACCCTGCATTACTGGTTTAACGGGCGAACTATTATCTTTCCAGATATGCCAGGGTGGGCTATCGCGTCAGCTTTTGCGGTTGCTTTATTTATTTTAGATGATGCCTCCAAATATCTTGTTCACAGAGCTTTGCATAGGTGGCCAGTTCTTTGGGCTTTTCACCGTGTGCATCATAGCGCTGAGACGCTTACTCCATTAACAGTCTATCGGACGCATCCGGCAGAGGCGTTTATCTTCTCCCTGCGCGGGATAGTGGTCCACGCGGGTGTGATAGGTTCCTTTATTTTCTGTTTTGGAGAGCGGGTTGAACTCTTAACTGTACTGGGTGTTAATGTCCTGCTTTTTGTCTTTAATGTTACAGGTGCAAATTTACGCCATTCTCATGTGTGGATTACCTATGGTCGTTTTGTTGAGCATTTTCTTATTTCACCTGCCCAACACCAAATTCATCATTCTGTCCATGCACGCGATCATGACCGAAACTTCGGCGTTATATTAGCAATATGGGACTGGATGGGTGGTAGTTTATCACTCGCGGGACACAGACAACGGCTGCGTTTTGGTGTTGCAGACCGTACTGCTAAGGATCACAGCCTAAAAAATTTGTATCTGGTGCCCTTAACTGTCGCTACTCGCGCTGTTGCAACACCTCTTTTACGGGACATACCTAAAATGACGCATTCACTCTTTCTGTTTCTCCGCTGTCTTCGAAGCACTGGTGGGCTAGCTTTCATGGTTGGGTTATTGACGCATAGCAGTGCTGCCATATCGTCCGAATTAAACATTTACTCTCACAGGCAACCCTTTCTTATCAAGCCTTTCGTTGAAGCCTATGAGAGCCAAACGGGCACGAAGATCAATATTGTCTACGCGTCAAAAGGCCTCGCCCAGCGTCTTCAAGCTGAGGGAAATCGCAGCCCTGCAGACGTCATCCTCACGGTAGATATTGCTCGTTTACATGTTTATGCGGACAAGGATCTTTTGGCGCCTATTCTTTCTCCAGTATTGACAGCGAATATACCGGAGCATCTTCGCGACCCCGAAAATCGTTGGTTTGCCTTCTCTAAGCGAGCAAGGATTTTGGCTGTTTCCAAGCGTTTAGAAAATATAAATGATATTCAAAATTATGAAGATTTAGCCAACCCGAAGTGGGGTGGACGAGTGTGTTCACGGCCGGGCAGCCATGTTTACAATCGAGCCTTGGTTGCGTCGGTTATATACGCACTGGGGTCAAGTGCGGCGGAGGCATGGGCCAAGGGGGTATTTGGTAATTTGGCGAGGCGCCCGCAGGGTAACGACCGTGCCCAAGTGAAAGCGATATTTGAGGGTCAGTGTGATATTGCAGTTATCAATAACTATTACTTTGGTAAATTAAAATATTCGAATAAACCAGAGCAGCGTGCTTGGGCTGGGGCAGTAAACCTAATATTTCCTAATCAGAATGGACGCGGGACGCATATCAATATTTCGGGTGGGGGAGTGGCTAAATACTCCGCAAATAAAGTTGAGGCCCAGAGTTTTCTGGAGTTTCTTACCTCGAGGAAAGCGCAAGATCTATATGCTTCTGTGAATTTTGAATATCCTGTAAACACTCAGGTGCCACTTCCCAATCAATTAGCATCCTCAGGGAATTTTAAAGAAGATCGTATGCCTATTGCCCGAATTGCTGAGTTAGCACCTGAGGCTCAACGTATAATTGACCGAGTTCGATGGTAGCATATTTGGCTCATGTAAACGTTGGTGTTAACAGACTTAGCTTCAATCCTTGGATTGCAACGACACTCGGGTTAACCGTAATATTTTTCAGTCCGATACTGGCTGTATTTGTGGCGGCCGCTGAAGACAGCTTTGGGCTGTGGGATCATTTGTTTGCAACTGTCCTACCGCGCTATGTTGTCAACAGTCTTGTGTTAATGATCGGCGTCGGATGCACTAGTTTGATTTTTGGTGTTTCATCTGCGTGGATAGTCGTTCGATATGAATTCCCGGGTCGGGTAGCGTTCCAATGGATGTTATTACTACCGGCGGCGGTGCCGGCATATTTAATTGCGTACACTTATACGGATTTTCTTGAATATGCGGGACCAGTTCAAGAGGCGGTCAGAGGGGTCTTTGGCTGGCAATCAGCGCAGGATTACTGGTTTCCAGAAATTCGTTCAATGGGTGGGGCAATTTTAATAATGGGATCTGTTCTCTACCCGTATGTCTACGTCATGGCTCGTACGGCATTTCTCCTGACGCCAAAGTCTCTATACGAGGTTGGCATGTTATCCCGACGAAGTTTGTTTTGGAGTATTGGCCTTCCGCTTGCTAGGCCGGCAATAGCAGCAGGGCTCGCTCTGGTATTAATGGAGACTATCTCTGATTTCGGGACGGTGGAATATTTCGCCATAGAAACTTTAACGCTTGGTATTTTTAATGTTTGGCTTGGAATGAATAGTTTAGCTGCTGCTGCTCAAATAGCGGTCTTCAGTTTCTTGTTCATCATAATCTTGTTAGCTTTGGAAATGATCGCGCGTGCAAAGCGGCAATACACGGACACGACTAAAAAGTCGATATCTCTCTCAGCGGAGTCTGCAACCGGGGGGGTCGTTATATTGTGCTGGATTGTCTGCGCGGCGCCGGTCGTAATTGGATTTTTGACCCCTGTATCCGTTTTGACCAGCTTTGTATGGGATGGACATTCCCTCGATTTAAGTAAAACGGTTCTTGAAGCCGCACTTAATTCTACTATTCTTGCAGCAATTGTGGCTATACTCGTGATGACTGCAGCGGGTTTTTTCGGGTTTGTGTCCAGCTTTCAAGGTGGTGCAATACTTGGTAGGCTAACTGCGGTGGCGTCTATCGGATACGCCTTGCCCGGGACCATCCTTGCCATAGGTGTTGTTACTATTGCGGGTGTTATAGATCGCGGTACATCAGATGCACTATTAAAGATTTTTGACATGACATGGCGGGGCTCTATTGCGAGTGGATTTGGGTTGGTAATTATTGCTTGTGTTATTAGATTTCAAGCGGTGGGTTACGGGGCAGTGATGTCTGGCTTAGGTCGATTGCCTGGGAACATGATGGACGCAAACCTATTATTAGGTCATGATTTTAGTGCTGGTATACGACGTGTAATTTTACCCTTAACTAAAATGTCATTCGTTGCTGGCGCGTTGCTCGTGTTTGTGGACGTTATGAAGGAGCTTCCCATGACCCTGTTGTTGCGACCATTTAATTTTGAAACTTTACCCACGTACGTTTATCAGTACGCTAAGGATGAACTTCTTGAAGAGGCGGCACTGCCCGCGTTATTTATAATTGCAACCGGGTTAGTGCCGGTCCTTTTAATGAATGCGGCCTTGAGTAAAATTATGCTTAAAAAAACCTAACGAGTTGACGACCTGTGCCATCTACTCAGACTTGGTGGCAAAAATAGTAACGCACTATTTTTATCATGTTATCTTTTAAGAAATAATCAGGCACAAATCATACTACGTATGGGCAACTCACTGTCTTTCTCCGAACTGGGTGTGGCTGAACTCGATTACAAGGCTAATTATTGTATTTACACGCCGCTATGGATTATAGATCCCGTAATCCCTCGCAATGGTATCTCTTAATATCAGTCCATCTGCGACATCGGCTAAAATTTTATCTAAATCACGATCTCTCGGGTCGCCGAAACCTGCACCACCGGGTGTGTGTATTATAACTCGGTCGCCAGCGTGGATAATCTGCAAACCTTTTGTCGCTAATTCTTGTCCCGATGCAAGTCGGACAGATCCTCTCTCTCCGTCATTGCCGCCAGATCGACCTCTGGCGGGGAATTTGCAGCGGTCGAATGCGGCTAATAGTTCGATGTCAGTGTTGAAAGCCGAAGAAATCTCAATTACTTGACCCAAGCCGCCACGGTTTTTCCCCGCACCGGCAGATCCTGTTCGATATTCTTTCCTATGCACGATCAGCGGGGCAACTGCTTCGTTAATTTCAACGGGCGTGCCGCGGACGCCAGAAGGATAAGCGGTTGCTGACAGCCCATCCTTAGTTGGGCGCGCGCCAGTTCCGCCGTTTGTGACTGCAGTGACAGTAAAAATTGATGAGTCATTGAGGCCTCGATCTGTCTCACCTCTAAATGTCAAATTCCAAAGGCATGATGCCCCCTCTGCTGGAATACGATCGGGCAAAGCTTGCGCTAAGCAACCAAAAACAACATCAGGGAGCATTTGACCAATCACGTGGCGGGAGCAGACAGCAGAGGGGTATTGGGCGTTTAGCACGCAATCCTTGGGCGCTGTCACCTTCATTGGCCCTAAGGACCCAGAATTATTGGGGACATCTGGTCGTACGATACAGCTCAAACCAAAGCAGGTATAAGCGGTGGTATAAGCCATCGGGACATTGATGCCATATCGCGACTTATGAGATGTGCCGCCATAATCGACAGTGATTCCATCTTCAGTTATTGTCAGGGAGGCGACTAAATCTAACGGTTCGTCAAATCCGTCGATGGTCATACTGTTATGCCACGTCCCTTTTGGCAGTTTTTCAATCTCAGCAATAACAGCTGCGTAAGAATTCTCATAGATAAAATCTGAGATGCCCTCAAGATCATCTAAGTCGAATTCCTCCATCATTTTAATTAAACGTCGGCAACCTACGTCGTTACACGCCGCTAGCGAGTATACGTCGCCCTCGGTCTCTATTGGCTGTCGGGTATTTCGGCGAACCATGGCCATCAACGTCTCATTGATGGTACCTCGATCGGCTAATTTCAACATGGGAATATAAATGCCCTCCATGTGGACGTCTGTTCCGTCTGGGCCAGTACCAAGTCCGCCGATGTCGGTAAGGTGCGCGGTGCAGGACAGCAAGGCCACTAAATATCCGTTTTTAAACGCCGGGGTCGTAAGAACGAAATCATTTAGGTGCCCGGTTCCCATCCACGGATCATTGGTTATATAGATGTCTCCCTCGCTCATTTCGTTAGTTGGGAAATATCGAATGAAATGTTTAACCGCCTCCGCCATAGAGTTAACGTGTCCCGGAGTACCGGTAACAGCCTGTGTAAGCATGCGTCCGCGGCGGTCGAAAACACCCGCTGACAAATCGCCACATTCCCGCACGATAGGACTAAACGCGGTTCGCATGAGTGTCTGTGCCTGTTCTTCAACGACTGATAAAAGGCGGTTCCACATGATCTGCATTTTAATCGTGTTGAGACCTTGAGGTTTGGCGGTCATTTTGGAAGACTCCTTTTACGTTGAAAGGCAATATAGCCGGTCGGGGTAATCGTAGCGTCAAAGCTATTGGGTATAAACGTGGATGTCTCGTCCTCGGCTATCAAAGCAGAGCCCTCAATAGTCATGCCGGGCTGTAGGTCGCCTCGCCAGAAGAGCGGTATGTCTTGTTCTGCATCCATATTTGCATCAAAAATACGAGTGGTCCCGATAGATCGCGCGAATGCAGCATTTTCCGTTTTACCAGCGAATGCTGGTGGTTTTGCGGTAGTCTTAATGGTTAAGGCCCAAGTAAGCACTTCTATGTCCGCGTTGGGTAAAGTACGGGCGTAAAGTTTAGAATATTCGCGGTCGAAGGCATTTTGCAGGATATCTGCGTCTTTATTAGTCAATTGTCTTGTTGGAACTGGTACAACTATTTCGTGACCTTGACCGGCATAGCGCATGAATGCGGTATGCCTCTCTTCAACTTCGCAGTTGGGCGCACCAGCTTCGACTACTGCAATAGCTTCCGCCCGCATGTCTCTCATAATATCATTCACGACCTCGACATCCATTTGATGTAAACGCATAGATCGGCTGCGAACAACTTCATAGGATACGGGCGCGCGTAAAAATCCGATAGCTGAGCCAACGCCTGCGTAAGTGGGAATTATCACCGAGCGAATATTCAACTTCTCCGCAAGTCGTCCTACATGTAAGGGTGCGGCGCCTCCAAAGGCTATCAGAGTGTGATCGGAGGCCTCATGCCCGCGTTCTACTGTATGCACCCGCGCAACGTTGGACATAGTCTCGTCGACCATTTCAGTGATGCCATAGGCAGCCATGGATATGGAGAGGTCCAACGGGTCCGCAATCCTGGACCTAATGGCTTTGGAAGCTTTTTCCGGTCTAAGAGTGACACGCCCACTAGCAAAGCGTGAGGGCTCTACACGTCCAAGGTGAATGTCGGCGTCAGTAACAGTGGGCTCCAAACCACCGTGGTCGTAAGCAGCGGGCCCCGGGCTGGCACCAGCGCTATCGGGTCCAACGCTAATCTGGTTCATGGCGTCAATGCGCGCGATAGATCCCCCTCCTGCGCCTATTTCAACCATCTCAATAACCGGGATGCGTAAAGGCAATCCACTGCCCCTCATAAAACGGGCTTGCCGATCAACCTCAAGTTCACGGGCTTTCTGAGCGGTTTGATTTTCTATCAAGCAAATTTTTGCCGTTGTTCCTCCCATATCAAATGAAATTACTTTATCCAATGCCAGCTCTGATGCTACGTGCGTTGCAAAGATGGCGCCGCCAGCGGGACCTGATTCTACCAACCTGATTGGAAACTGACGCGCCGACTCTAGACTCAATAGGCCCCCCCCAGAAGACATCATAAGCATCGGACAGGTAACACCGTGATTTTTTAAAAGATCGTGAAGGCGCCCTAGATAACGTGACATCAATGGGCGAACGTAGGCATTAGCACTAGTGGTGACGAACCGCTCAAATTCCCGAATTTCAGGACAAACTTGTGATGAGAGGGAAACCCAGAGGTCCGGTGCTATCTTTTTCAAGTAGTCGCGCACCTTAAGTTCATGCATTGGGTTGGCGTAAGCGTGCATGAAGCCGATTGCAACGCTGTCTACGTCCATATCGATGATTCTAGAGACTGTGGTTTGTAATCCGTCTTCATCTAGGGGGGTCAAAACTCTCCCGTGCACGTTGACACGTTCTTTAACGGTGAAGCGAAGTTGGCGTGGCACCAAGGTTGCCGGTTTATCAATCAAAATGTCGTACTGGTTGTAGCGGCTTTCGTATCCAATCTCGAGGACATCACGAAAACCCTCGGTGGTAATTAACGCTGTTTTTGCACCCTTGCGTTCGATGATCGCATTAGTCGCCAGTGTCGTGCCATGGAGAAATACGCCGACAGAAGACGTTGTGATATTAGCTTTCTCTAGAACCAATTTAACCCCCTCCATCACCCCATTTTCCGGAGCTTCTGGGGTGGTGAGAACCTTACTAGTATGCAGGACGTCTGAATTCTCTAAAACGACGTCAGTGAAGGTTCCGCCAATGTCAACGGCGAGACGGACGATAGGCGAAGGCGTAGTCACAAGATTTTTATCCTCTGGGGTTGATCATTGACAGTAAGAGTGACATCGCTAGGCCACCCATGGCTAAAAGAGCTTATAAGAATAAACTCGCCCCACCAATCAACTGATGACCAGTGGGAATGGGTTGGAATTAATTACTTGACAAGCCTAATGAAAAAAAGACCCGCCGCAAGTTTGTTGTTATTGGTTGGACTGGGTGTGGCTGGGTATCTTATCCGACTCTAGTAAGATCTGGAGACGCCGGAAATCCGTTCCTTGGAGTCTGTTGCCAGAATGGCTGCCGGCGTAGTTAATTTGTGCGACACAGTAGCACTAGCTTTTAGGTGGAAACTTGACGCCAATTTGACTGGTGATACGACTATAATGCTCAATACGACGATGACGGGCAAAATCAAAGATAGTTTTTTTGCCGAAAATTGTGTCGTCTAAGTCACAAGAGTGAAGCAGCAATTCATCGTTATCTGTTTTAGCTTCGGCGACAATTTCTCCCTCTGGGTTAATGATGACCGAACCACCGCACATATCGTGACCATCTTCATCGCCGGCCTTGGCGACACCAACTACCCAAGTTGAATTTTGATAGGCGCCTGCTTGCATCACTAAGTTTGAGTGAAATTGACGTTTTGCACGACCCTCTTCATTTTTTTGGGAATTAACCGAGGGAGTATTGTACCCAAGAGTGATCATTTCAACGCCTTGCAGGCCCATGCATCGATAGGTTTCGGGCCAGCGTCGGTCGTTACAGATGCAGAGACCAAAAATACCATCAAGCGTGCGGTAGGTCGGAAAACCCAGATCACCGGGCTTAAAATAGCGTTTCTCTAAATGTTGAAACGAGCGCGTTGGATCAAATTCTGAATGGCCGGGGAGATGAACTTTGCGGTATTTGCCAACTATAATGCCGGTAGCGTCAACGTGAATAGAGGTGTTGAAGTGATGTCCATCAGACGTTAATTCCGCATAACCGAATGTCATTGCCATGCCTAACGTCTTAGCTTTTTTGAATAGGGGCTGAGTTGAAGCGTTCGGCATGTCGTTCTCAAACCATGTATTTATCTCTAACAGATCCTCCATGTAGTATCGTGGGAAAAATGTTGTCAGCGTCAATTCAGGGTAGACGATGAGGTTGGCGTTAGCGCGATGCGCTTGGTCCATCATATTGATCATTCTAGCGATCACCTCCTCACGCTCTTCCTCCTTCTGAATGGCGCCCATCTGTGCGGCGGCGACTGTGATCACGCGCATATCAAACCCTCTTTATGACCAAGGCCTAAGAGTATTAGAAAGAATTTTTCAATTCAATGGTTGGTTTTAGAGTACGGTTTGGTTTTTTTTTAGTGCCCGGTTAAGGTCCGAAGGAATTCGACACTGGTAAATTAGTGCTTCCGACAGAGTCGACGCAAAGTCGGGGTATTTCGTCTGACCTAGGGTGACGCTGGACGGTTTATTCTGATTTAAATATTGGGATGGAAAAACTCGAGCCAAGCGCAGCTTTATTCCACGGCCCCGCGTAAAAGATGACCGAAGAAGGTATGCAGGTACTTGATAGTGATGCATGAAATTAGGTTAAAAATTTTTAGCCTTTTCATTTAATTGATTCTATAAAATTTGCTTCAAGAGGGGAATGGTGGGCCCGGCAGGACTTGAACCTGCAACCAGACCGTTATGAGCGGCCGGCTCTAACCAGTTGAGCTACGGGCCCTCGATGCGCAGACCGCAAAGACAGGCGAATTTTCCAAAACGATGCATCTAATAGCAGATTCCGGGGGGGGCGTAAAAGCTTTGCCCACTAATTATGATGTCAATGCGGCTGCTAACTCCTTAAAATCACCCATGATCAAATCAGGTTGTGCTGGCCAATCGCTAAAAGGGCGTTTGCGTCGATCGATAAATGCGCTCCGCATTCCAAAAGTTTTGGCTCCAACGCAATCAAATTCGTGATTGGCAACAAAGAGAATCCGTTGACGGTTCTCACCCAGTATTCGCTCAGCGCTCGCATAGGATTTCCAATGTGGTTTGAAGTAACCAGAATCCTGAACCGATATGGTCGAATCCATGGCAAAACCGATGTGTGATTTTGCTGCCTCCAGCATATCTGTGTCGCCATTGGAGAGAATCGCAAGTTTGTAGCCAAAAAGCCGAAGTTGGCTGAGAGCATCGGTGACATCAGAAAAAGGTTTTAAGGTCTCGATTTGGCTTACTAGCCATTCAACATCGTCTTGAGAATAACTAATACCAGCTCTCGCCATCACGTGTGAGACGGCCCTATGCCCAATAGTGCGATATGGGGTGTGCCCATGATCCATAAGCGCATCTATCATGGAATTTTCAAAATGTGTGCGTCGCCACCAAGTGACAAAATTATTGGCTTTACCGGACCAGCCTTTCTTTTGCAGAAAAGGGGTTACCGCTTCAACCAACCCCGATTGCATATCTACTATGGTGCCATACTGATCAAATACCAGCCACTTGATCTCGCGTTTTAATCGAGAGAGTTTAGTCATGATATGCCTTATACACTTTTCCGCGACCAGCCAACTAATATATGGTAACTTTTAGCCTAGACAAATAATTTTTGTTAACACCTAAAGTTATTTCTGGGGCCCTTACCTAAATTTGACTGTTTAAACATGATGGATCCATGCTGCGATCGGGAAGCAAGTTAAAAGAATGAGGGCAATTCAGTAAATAGTAACATCGGCCCTACTGAATGTGTTAATAATCCAGAAAGCTGCGCAGTTTTCTAGACCGGCTCGGGTGTTTAAGTTTACGCAGTGCCTTGGCTTCGATCTGTCGAATACGCTCTCTTGTTACTGAAAATTGTTGACCAACTTCTTCTAGAGTGTGGTCCGTGTTCATACCGATTCCAAAGCGCATACGTAGGACCCGCTCCTCACGTGCAGTTAATGATGCCAATACACGTGTGGTTGTTTCACGGAGGTTTGCTTGAATTGCAGCATCTAATGGTTGGACAGCATTCTTATCCTCGATGAAATCGCCTAAATGACTGTCTTCTTCGTCTCCTATAGGCGTTTCAAGACTAATTGGTTCTTTGGCTATCTTCAGAACTTTACGCACTTTGTCGAGGGGCATAGATAGCTTGCTTGCTAACTCTTCCGGCGTTGGTTCACGTCCGATTTCGTGGAGCATTTGTCGCGAAGTACGAACTAGTTTATTAATTGTTTCAATCATGTGCACCGGAATACGGATAGTGCGGGCCTGATCGGCGATTGAACGCGTAATAGCCTGCCGGATCCACCAAGTGGCGTAGGTCGAAAATTTGTAACCACGACGATACTCAAATTTATCGACGGCTTTCATTAAACCAATATTTCCCTCTTGGATGAGGTCAAGAAATTGTAAGCCACGATTAGTATATTTCTTTGCTATAGAAATCACTAGGCGGAGGTTGGCTTCTATCATTTCTTTTTTCGCTTTGGTTGCTTCGCGTTCACCCTTCTGGACTTTACCAACTATGTGGCGAAATTCCGTAATTGGCAGACGTACTTCTTGAGAAATATCTGCAATCGATGTGCGGATGGTAGAAATATCGTCCTCGTAACGCGAGGAGAAACGCTCCCAAGCTTTGTTTTTTCTGCCAACGCGTCTTAGCCAGCCAGGATCTAGTTCATGATTTCGATATTCCTCAAGGAAATCCTCTCTTTTTACCCGGGACCCTGTTGCCATTCGCAGAAGCTTGCCCTCCATGCCGAGTAATAGCCGATTCATGTCGTAGAGTTGATTTACCAATTGCTCAATCCGCAGATTATTGAGGTGTACTTTGTCCATCAAATCAATTAACTCTTGTCGCAACTTGTTATAACGCTTTTCTTGAGAGGGTTTAATTTCGTCCCCTGCGTGTATGGCTTCCAACCGTGAAAGTTGAAGTTTATGCAAGCGCTTATATACCTTGTTAATTTTTCCGAAGTTCTCAACAACTTCAGGTGTTAATTTGGCTTCAAGAGCAGCTAGGGAGAGATTGTTTTCAGCGTCCTCATCATCCTCGTCGTCATTGTCGTTATCGCTCTCTTCATCTTCATCGTCTCGAGGCGTGGATTTGATCGCAGGGGGTGGCTCTGGGCTGGCAACGGGCACTGAGCCCTCCATTGAGTCTGTATTTTCGTCGCTCTCTTCATTTATGTTGGCCGCGCCCGGTCCCCCGCCATGGGTTGCGTCTAAATCAATAATCTCGCGCAAAAGAATTTCTTCATTCAAAATAGCATTGTGCCACTCCACAATGGCACGAGTGGTGAGAGGACTCTCGCATACACCACCGATCATCATATCGCGACCTGCTTCAATGCGTTTGGCTATGGCAATCTCACCTTCGCGCGAGAGTAGCTCAACCGAACCCATTTCGCGGAGATACATTCTTACCGGATCATCAGTCCGTCCAAGGTCAGCCTCATCCACGTTACCCGTCGCTTTTGTCGGTTCGGCCTCTTGCTCCTCAGAACTATTAGCCGCATCGTCAACTTCTTCGTTTTCAACAACGTTTATCCCCATTTCAGATAGTTGGGACATTGTGTCCTCAATCTGCTCGGATGACACTTGCTCCGGGGGCAAAGCGGTGTTTAAATCGTCGTAGGTAACAAAACCTTGATCTTTACCTTTCGCGATCATTTTTTTCACAGCCGCCCCCAATGTGTCGATAAGTGGAGCATCACCACTATCTTCCGGGGTTGTCTGTGCCGGTACCGCCGCTGCTTTCGCCAATTTCTTGTTCTCCTACTATTTCCCGCAACTTTTTCTATGAGCGGGGAGATCTTTGATACGCCTGACATATAATATAACAAAAATAAAAAAAGTGTCAGGCTTCGGTGTATACTTCATCCTCCATTTGAAGAGCCAATTTCTGCCGCGTCAATATCTGTAGACGGCGAGATGCTTCCTCTGATGGGTTCTCTTGACTTGCGCGTTTTGCCTCTTCGATCTCCCGAGCCAAATTTTCATCGCGGAATAGTCGCAAGGCATCTCTCCATCCAGAGAGAACTTCATGACGTTCAGTTCCTGGCCGCGCAAAAAATCCATGCCTATAAGTTTCAGTGCTTAAAACGCGGCTCACAGTGTCCGCGATACCGCTATCATTGAGCTGGGTAATCAAACCTGCCGAGTCAAGCTCAGGATTCCCAACCAAGGTGTTTAAAACCTGTTGGCGTAAATTGTCAAGCTCGGGTGCAGAAAATGCTATGGTTCCAATGGCTTCACCCATTTCATCGAAGCAACCTGGGTGATTGATCAATGAGGCTAAAAGCGCTGTGCGGCGGATTTCAGCTGTATTAAGCTGGCGAACCATATTTGCATCGGCCGAGTGAATGTTGGGGCTCGTGCCAGAAGACCGTCTAATAGACTTGTTCCAATTTTTTTTACGTGTGGCCGAGGGGTGGCCATCGGGCCAGAGCCGTTCGCTAAAAACACGGGTAAAATGTGTACGAACTGTCGAATCCTGAACGCAGCGCGCATGGTTTTTTAGGCGGGACTCTAAGGCAGCGCGGTCTTCGGCAGAGGATGGTAACCGACCCCCAGTTTCTATCTGCCATAGCAACTCCGATACAGGTTGAGCCTCGTTCAGGACAGCTTGAATGGCTTCAGCACCTCTCGCTTTAATTAGGTCATCTGGGTCCTGTCCCTCTGGAAGACTGGCGAATCTAAGTCCATAGCCGGGTTTTAACAGAGGTAAGGCTCGCTCGGCAGCCTTGGCAGCCGCTCGTTGACCAGCTGCATCACCATCGAAACAAAGAACGGGTTCTCTGGTAACTTTCCAGAGCATTTGAATTTGGCTGTTGGTCAATGCGGTGCCGAGAGGGGCCACTACGTTTGGGTAGCCAGCCTGAACTAGGGCGATTACGTCCATGTAGCCCTCGGCGACAATTAAACTGTTGTTTTTCCGCGCGTTTGGTGTCGCTAAATCGAGTCCAAACAAGATTTGGCGTTTTTGAAAAAGGGGCGTTTCCGGTGAGTTGAGATATTTGGGCTGGCCATCACGGATAATACGGCCGCCGAACCCAACTACGTAACCTCTTTGGTTTGAAATGGGAAACATTACTCGACTCCGGAAACGGTCGTAATTATTACGACTTGGTCCCGAAGGATTAATATTTTCGTTAGGATTAATAACAAGTCCCGCGGCGAGCATTAATTCCTCACCCACGTTTTCTCGTGCTAGCGCCGCTATAAGACTGTTTCGCCCTTCGGGTGCAAACCCTATACGAAAGCGTGTGATAGTGTCATCTGACAAACCTCGGTTGTAAAGATAGTCAAGACCAGACTTGCCTTCAGGTAACCTAAGTACGCGCTCGAAATAGCACGTCGCTAGTTCAACTACATCCAGCAGCGTGGCAAGCTTTTTTTGACGTTCCCGCTCTTGCGGTGTGTCCCGGGGAACTTCCATGCCAATATCGCTCGCCAACTTCTCAACGGCATCAGGGAAGCTTAAATTCTCAGTTTCCATTATAAAATCAAATACACTGCCATGAGCTTGGCAGCCGAAACAATGATAAAAGCCTTTGTCCTCGTTAACCGTAAAGGAGGGCGTTTTCTCCTTATGGAACGGGCAAAGACCCTGATATTCGCGTCCTTTACGAGTTAGCTTAACAACTCGTGATATGACCTCCACAAGGCCAGCTCGTCCGCGAAGTTCGTCAAGGAATTGATCAGAAAAGGCCATAACTCAATACACTCTGGTTAAGCAGCAGAGTATATAAAGTTTTATGCCATCAAGAAATCTCTAGTTACGAGCACTGTTGTTACTTTGTCCACAGGATCCTGTGGACAAAATTCAGTTTAGCTTATCCTTAACTAAAATACTGGCTTTACTGAAGTCCATAGCACCCGGAAAGCGCTCCTTCAGCGCATGCATCACTTTACCCATATTTTTGAGGGTAGTGGCCTCCAACTCGGTGATGACGTCGGCCACGGCTTCAGCTATTTCCTCCGCAGACATTTGTTGTGGCAGGAAGGTCTCAATGACAGCTATTTCAGCAACTTCTTGTTCTACCAATTCCATCCGGCCGCCTTTTTTGTAAGCCTCTATGCTCTCCTTACGCTGTTTAATCATCGATTGCAAAAGTGATAAGATCTCGTCATCTGTTATGCCTTCAGCAACACCCCTAGCTCGTGCAGCGATTTCACGATCTTTCAACGCCGCGAGGATCAAGCGCAAGGTTGAGACAGCAATGCCATCCTTTTTTTTCATGGCGGTTTTAAGGGCGTCGGTGAGATTATTGCGCATTTGCACTCCTTCCCTAGAGAGTATTCAGTCGTTTAATAAGGTAATAGAATTTTGATGGGGTTATAAAATCAAGGCTTCTAATGCGAGTAATCCAACCACCTAATTCGTTTTATACTATCAAGTCCACCGACGCAACTGATCGATATATTTTAACTCATTGAAAGTAATAGACTTTTATAAAATTCGACACTTGACCCAAGACCTTTGATAGACTAGACATCCGCATACTTCGGGAATCATGAACAACGCCCAAGGTTATCTGCACTCATGAAAGACGAGCAGACACTCAGTCCAGCCCCGGATCCCGATCCTGTGGATGGTGTCGTGGCGACGTCTTGTCCAGCGGATTCTAATGCGGCTCTAATTTTAGCATCTGGCGAGGTGTTTTGGGGCCAAGGCGCAGGATTTCCGGGCGCAGTGACAGGGGAGGTATGTTTCAACACGTCACTTACTGGTTATCAGGAAATCCTTACCGATCCGAGTTACGCAGGTCAGTTAATCACTTTCACCTTTCCACATATCGGTAATGTGGGGACGACGCCGGAAGATATGGAAGCGGTAGGGCCGGCTGCTCGCGGTTGTGTTTTAAGTGCATCAATTACTAATGCTGCGAACTGGCGCGCTGCTCAGCATCTGGACTCTTGGTTGAAAAAGCACAGTATATCTGCAATCACTGGAATTGATACTCGGCGTTTGACAAGGCTCATCCGCGATGGAGGCGCCCCAAACGGGACTCTCGTGTTCTCGCCGAATGCTGACTTGGACGTCGTTGCCGCTTTGACCTCAGCCAAGGCGTGGCCTGGGTTGACCGGCATGGACTTAGCGAAAGAAGTGACCACCCAACATACCTATACTTGGGATGAGACCGAGTGGACGCTAAATAGTGGTTTTGGTAGGCAGGAGGAGGCGAAATATCATGTCGTAGCGGTTGATTTTGGTGCAAAGCGGAATATTTTGCGATGTTTAGCTTCTCTTGGTTGCCGTATTACGGTTGTTACTGCGAATGTCTCGGCAGAGGAGGTGTTAGCCTATAAACCTGACGGTGTTTTTTTATCTAACGGGCCTGGAGATCCAGAGGCAACTGGACAGTATGCTGTGTCAATGGTTCGAGGCATTTTAGAGAGCGGGGTGCCGGTTTTTGGGATTTGCCTAGGACATCAAATTTTGTCATTAGCGCTCGGTGCAAAAACAAAAAAAATGTTCAATGGACATCGTGGAGGTAATCAGCCAGTCAAAGACTTAACTACCGGACAAGTGGAGATAACAAGCCAGAATCACGGTTTCGTAGTTGATCGTGATAGTCTGCCCGAGGGTGTTTCAGAGACACATGTTTCGCTTTTTGATGGCAGTAATGAAGGCTTACGCGTCGATGGCAAGCCGGTTTTTTCAGTCCAATATCACCCTGAAGCCTCGCCGGGACCTCAAGATAGTCATTACCTGTTCAAGCGGTTTGTGGCATTTATGGAGAAATAATATGAGGAATCCGATCCTTGAGACCCTACTCATTAATTCGCTACGAGATCTTGCCGGTAAATTGATAGTTTCGATAACGTGGGAGATCGCTGTCCCAGCAGTGAGGTGGATGTCCTATTTGGGACTGCTGTGCTCAATATTAAATAAAAAAATGTTGAGGAATTACGTACGTGGGACAAACACTAACGGGGAAAGCAAGAAGTTTATTAAGTAATTGTCGTTATAGACGGAAATAAAAATGCCCAAACGAGAAGACTTAAAAACCATTATGATCATTGGAGCGGGGCCAATTATAATAGGTCAGGCGTGCGAGTTTGATTACTCTGGCGCTCAGGCGTGTAAAGCACTACGCGAGGAGGGCTACCGCGTAGTATTGGTCAATTCCAACCCCGCAACGATAATGACGGACCCTGACATGGCCGATGCGACCTATATTGAGCCAATCACTCCAGAAATAGTTGAGAAAATTATTGATAAAGAACGTCCGGATGCACTTTTACCCACAATGGGTGGACAAACAGGATTGAACATCGGTATCGACCTCGCAAGAAATGGTGTTTTTGAGAAATACGGTGTTGAGATGATTGGCGCGGACGCAGAGGTTATTGCTAAAGCTGAAGACCGCCAACAATTTCGTGATGCGATTAAGAAAATTGGGCTCGATTGCCCAAAAAGTCGGGTGGTTCACAATCTCTCCGAAGCCCGAGAAGCTATGGCAGAGATCAACTTGCCTCTGATTATCCGGCCATCATTCACCCTTGGTGGGATTGGAGGCGGTATCGCATATAACAAGGCTGAATACGAACAAATCGTAATGGGTGGTCTCGACGCCTCGCCAACAACAGAGGTCTTAGTTGAAGAGTCCGTATTGGGCTGGAAAGAGTATGAGATGGAGGTTGTTCGGGATCGAGCCGATAACTGCATTATTATCTGCTCTATCGAGAATATTGACCCTATGGGTGTGCACACTGGCGATAGCATCACTGTGGCACCGGCCTTGACCTTAAGTGACAAGGAATACCAACTAATGCGTAACGCCTCAATTGCTGTGTTGCGGGAAATTGGCGTTGATACTGGGGGCTCAAACGTGCAGTTTGCCGTTAACCCGGATAATGGCCGACTCATTGTTATTGAGATGAACCCGCGGGTCTCACGATCCTCTGCATTAGCTTCTAAGGCAACAGGGTTTCCAATCGCTAAGATTGCGGCTAAGCTTGCGTGCGGCTATACCTTAGATGAACTAGTGAATGATGTGACTGGTGTCACGCCCGCCAGTTTTGAGCCGTCTATAGATTATGTAGTCACAAAAATCCCACGCTTTACCTTTGAGAAATTTCCAGATGCTGACCCGCTGCTGACTACTTCAATGAAGTCTGTGGGGGAGGTTATGGCAATCGGAAGGTCATTTGTCGAATCTATGCAAAAGGCCCTACGCTCATTGGAGACGGGACTCACAGGTTTTAATGAAGTGGCAATTGACGGCGCAATAGTTGACGGCAAGTTGGATCGCGACGCCATTCGCGCAGCTCTTGCAGAACGTCGTCCTGAACGTATTCGTTTCATTGCCCAAGCGATGCGACTTGGCCTACCTAATGATGAAATAAAACGCGCTTGTGGCTTTGATATGTGGTTCTTAGATCAAATCCTAGCTATTGTGGAGGCTGAGGAAAAAATACGGATAAGCGGGTTGCCTGAGTGTGCCTCCGGGATGCTACGATTGAAGAAACAGGGTTTTTCAGACGAGCGCTTGGCGGAATTGGTTAACGGCAGCGCTACAATGATCGCTCAACAGCGCCGTTCGTTGAGTATTAGGCCAGTATACAAGCGTGTTGATACTTGTGCAGGAGAGTTTGCCAGCCAAACGAGTTACCTTTACTCGTGTTATGAGGGAGATGGTGCAGGGCCAGCTGAGAACGAGGCTGACCCAACTGATCGTAAAAAAGTTGTAATTTTAGGAGGTGGCCCCAACCGTATCGGGCAAGGTATTGAATTTGATTACTGCTGTGTCCATGCTGCCTTTGCGCTCAAAGAGGCGGGCTTAGAGGCAATAATGGTTAATTGTAACCCCGAGACCGTCTCGACCGACTATGACTCGTCGGATCGTCTGTTTTTTGAGCCGTTGACGGCTGAAGATGTCATCGAGGTAATTAAGATGGAGCAGTCGAGGGGGGAGCTTCTTGGTTGCATCGTTCAGCTAGGTGGACAAACGCCGTTGAAACTTGCCAGTGGACTAAATTCTGCGGGGATTCCAATCCTTGGGACCAGCCCCGATGCAATCGATTTGGCCGAGGATCGTGAGCGATTTAAGGCATTATTGCAGGACTTGAAGTTACGCCAACCGGCTAACGGATTGGTACGTTCGGAAGACGAAGCCATTTGCATCGCTACTAATATTGGTTACCCAATAGTGATAAGGCCCTCATATGTCCTTGGTGGTCGAGCTATGGAGATAGTCCATGATGAAGCAGCCCTCAAGCGTTACATGACGGAAGCGGTAGAGGTATCCGGTGATAGCCCAGTTTTGTTAGATAGTTACCTACAAGATGCTATCGAGGTAGATGTAGACGCTATTGCTGACCGTGATCAAGTATTCGTTGCCGGTATCATGGAGCACATAGAAGAGGCAGGTATTCACTCAGGTGACTCGGCTTGTTCGCTGCCACCATATTCACTCACGGAGGGGATCGTTTCTGAATTGAAACGTCAAGCAATTTCGCTTGCTCAAGCTCTAAATGTTGTTGGTTTGATGAATGTGCAGTTTGCTGTAAAAAACGGGGACATTTACATCCTTGAAGTTAATCCACGCGCTAGTCGCACGGTTCCCTTTGTAGCAAAAGCGACGGGCATCCCAGTAGCAAAAATTGCAGCTCGCGTTATGGCCGGTGAAAAGCTAAAAGATTTCGATTTAAGGCAACGAGCGAAGCGCACGCACATGGCTGTAAAGGAGGCAGTATTTCCGTTTGCTCGTTTCCCTGGTGTCGATACGCTTCTTGGGCCTGAGATGAAATCTACTGGTGAGGTCATGGGAATAGATACTGACTTCCCGCGCGCTTTCGCCAAATCGCAACTTGGGGCGGGCAACCGATTGCCGCTAGAGGGCACAGTCTTTATTTCTGTTAAGGATCGCGATAAACCCGCCGCCGCAGATCTGGGGCGACGTTTAAGTAAGCTTGGTTTCAACCTAATGGCCACGGGTGGGACACAAAGTTTTTTGGTTGAGCAGGGCTTGGAGGTGGTTCGAGTTAACAAGGTTTTAGAAGGTCGACCGCATTGCGAGGACGCCCTGCTCAACGGTGAGGTGCAACTTGTTATTAATACAACGGAGGGTGCTCAGGCGATCGCTGATAGCGCCTCTATTCGTCGCTCAGCGGTTACAAATAACGTTCCGCATTATACTACGATGACTGCCGCTAATGCAGCTGTAGATGGAATCAATGCATTAAATTCAGCAAGTCTTGAAGTCGCGCCTTTACAAGCTTATTTTGACAGTTCTTATTAACCTTAGGGGTTGACATGGAAAAATATCCCATGACCCGCGAGGGGCTCGATAATCTTGAAGACGAGCGCCGGCGGCTAAAAAATCAAGAGCGCCCTGCGGTGATCAAAGCGATTGCCGAGGCGCGTGAACACGGTGATCTCTCTGAGAACGCTGAATACCATGCTGCTCGGGAACGACAAAGCTTTATCGAGGGTCGGTTGGCTGAGCTCGAAGATATTATTAGCCGTGCTGACGTAATCGATACTTCAAAATTAAGTGGTGATACCGTTCGCTTTGGCGCTACCGTTTTGGTTGCGGATGAGGACACAGACGAGGAAATCAAATACAAAATTGTGGGTAGCCATGAAGCTGATATTAATTCGGGTCGAATTTCCGTGACGGCACCTTTGGCCCGGGCGCTGATAGGAAAAACTATCGGCGACAGCGTCGAGGTGATGACCCCTGGTGGTGAAAAATCATATGAAATATGTGACGTGCGGTTTGATTAATCATTGTATGTGCGTCTTTGTAGAACATTATCGTTTGTACTGGAGTAAAATTGACCATGCGCCCTTGCTTGTTTGAGCCCTTGAGATTGCGCAATATAGAGATTCCAAATAGGGTCGTCATCTCCCCAATGTGCCAATATAGCGCAGAAAATGGAGTCGCAGGGGACTGGCATCTGATGCACTTAGGTCAGTACTCAGTATCGGGTGCGGGCTTGGTGTTTGCCGAGGCAACGGGCGTTGAGGCCGAGGGCCGAATATCGCCCGGGTGCCCGGGATTATACAATGATGAACAAGAGGCTGCTTTCAAACGGGTTGTTGATTTTTTTGAACTTTATGGCACTGCGGTTCCGGCTATTCAATTGGCGCACGCAGGTCGGAAGGGTTCGACAGCAACACCTTGGAACGGCGGAAAACCTCTCAGTGATGTGGATGGTGCGTGGGAGACCTTCGCGCCTTCCGCCGTCCCTTTTGATAACGGTTGGCATGTGCCGACGGAGATGAGTCGAACTCATATGGACCGCATTCGTGAGGCCTTCGTCTCCTCCGCTCAGCGGGCTCAGCGGGCTGGTTTTAAAGTCCTTGAGCTGCACGGGGCGCATGGTTATTTACTCAGTGAGTTTTTATCCCCTATTGCCAATAAACGGGAAGACGAATACGGGGGCAGTTTAGAAAATCGCATGCGCTATGTGCTGGAGATATTTGATGCAGTGCGCGCCATTTGGCCAAAAGAATTACCTTTAGGCATGCGATTGTCAGCCACGGATTGGGAAGATCCCGGAATTACTATCGAGGAAACTGTGGCTGTTACCCAGGTGCTCAAAGATCACTATTGCGATTTTGTTGATATTTCAGCGGGTGGAAATTTGGCAAGTCGCCCTCCCGTCGGTACCAGTGGCCCCGCCTATCAGGTTCCGTTTGCTGAACAGGTAAAACGTGAGACAGGGATGACAACTATTGCGGTTGGTATGATCCGCGATCCTCTTTTAGCCGAGGAGGTATTGAGTGAGGGCAAGGCGGATTTTATCGCTTTAGCTCGAGGAGCTTTATACGATCCTCGGTGGGCGTGGCATGCGGCAGCGTCCCTCGGAGCGGAGGCACCCTATCCGCAACAATATATTCGAAGCCGCCCAGATGCATGGCCAAAAGCCTTTCCGGAATTGATGGATTAGGCAATGGGAAAAAGCTGCTCAAGTTTCTACGTGCGAAGGGACTTCGACCGGCACACCCGGCGTGTCCTTGGATGTACGAATAGTCTCGAATGTTGTGACCCTTGCCACATGCTCGGTTTCTGTAATGCCCATGGTTAAGGAGTCCCGATGTGCCTTGTTTTGGGCAACTACTTTTAGTAAAAAATCTCCGCCTCCCCGTATCATGTGGCATTCGCGAACCTCAGCCCAATCAGTCATTGACGCTTCAAAGCCCTTTAGAACACTCTGTGCCTGGCTGTTCAGCCCTACGAGCGCGAAAAACATCTCCGTATAATCGAGAAGAGCTCCATTAAGTTGCGCATAATATCCCGTAATATAACCAGAGTCCTCAAGTGCTCGCACGCGGCGCAAACATGGTGGTGCGGAGATACCAGCACGTTTAGATAGCTCAACATTAGTTATGCGTCCGTTTGTTTGTAGGTCGCGGAGAATTTGGTGATCTATCTGATCAAGTTTGACCCGCTGCATATTGTGCGCCCCTCGCCCTATTATTAAAGTTTCATCGCTGAATTATATTATAAAAATGCGGTCATGCTAGGGGTGAAATGCAGTTTTCAGTGGATAATCGTTATGCCAACTGGCCTTCGCTTGCGCAGCCTTAAAGGCCTCCTTATGCTACCCATAGGCAATAATCATTCACGTAAGGTTCTCCATAAATGTCTGAACTATACCACTCAAAAGTTTTAATCATTGGTTCTGGTAGTGCTGGATATACTGCCGCAATTTACGCAGCGCGTGCTAATTTGAACCCCACCCTCGTGCGCGGTTTACAACCGGGTGGCCAACTCACTATTACTACCGATGTCGAGAACTATCCTGGTTTTTGTGACCCTATCCAAGGGCCGTGGTTGATGGAGCAAATGGAGCAACAAGCACGAAATGTTGGAACAACTATGTATGATGATATGATTGTATCAGTTGATGTTGCTGAGCGCCCATTTAGAGCCGTGGGCGACTCGGGGCATATTTATTCCAGCAACTCTCTGATTATCTGCACGGGTGCGAGCGCGCGCTGGTTGGGTCTTGAGACAGAAGAAAAATTCATGGGCTTTGGAGTCTCGGCATGTGCCACATGTGATGGATTTTTCTACCGTGACAAGCCGGTCGCCGTTATTGGTGGTGGTAACACAGCCGTAGAGGAAGCTCTATTTTTGACTAACTTTGCGTCCAAGGTAACACTTATACACCGTCGTGGCGAATTGCGAGCGGAGCGGATCCTTCAGGACCGCTTGATGAAGAACAAAAAAGTAGAAATCATGTGGGAGAGTGTTCTCGATGAAGTACTGGGGGAAGATGACCCATTAGGTGTCACCGGTTTGCGGATCCGTAACGTCGTAACTAATGATTTATTGGACTTGGATGTTCATGGCGTATTTATTGCGATTGGTCACGACCCCAATACGAGTATCTTTTCTGGACAACTCGATATTGATGATGAGGGGTATATAGATACTGCGCCCGATAGCACTGCTACCAGTGTCCTTGGGGTATTTGCAGCTGGTGATGTACAGGATAATGTTTATCGACAGGCCGTGACGGCAGCTGGAACAGGTTGTATGGCAGCTTTGGAGGCAGAGCAGTTTTTAGCGACAATTGAGACCACATAGGCCCTCGTTTATCGTTTAGTGCGTTTAGATTGCAGAATTAAACTAAAGCTCGAGACGAATACCCAAGGTGCCGATTGAACTGGAATGGATTTAGAGCGAGATGGATTGGGATAAGCTGAGAGTTTTTCATGCGGTTGCTGAAGCCGGTAGCTTTACTCATGCCAGTGAGTTTCTCAACCTGAGTCAATCTGCGGTTAGTCGCCAAATTTCGGGCCTCGAAGATAGCCTGCACGTTACCCTTTTCCATCGTCATGCTCGTGGATTGAAACTGACGGAACAAGGGGAACTTTTGTTTCGCACAGCTCATGACGTGTTTGCTAAATTGACCATGGCTGAGGCACGCATTGCAGAAAATCGTGAACGCCCGGAAGGCCCATTGAAAATTAATACAACGGTCGCTTTTGGTTCGGTATGGTTAACTAGCAGGATTAAAGAGTTCATTGCGCTTTATCCAGATGTGGATGTCTCACTGGTGCTTGCAGATAATGAATTGGATCTCTCCATGCGTGAGGCAGACGCAGCAATTCGTATGCAGCTGCCAACTCAACCTGATTTGATACAACGACCTTTGATGACGCTTAACTATCATCTTTACGCGTCATCCACGTATATTAAGGAAATGGGAATGCCAAATATGGCAGAACAGTTGGATACGCATCGTATAGTTGTTTACGGAGATTATGTTGACAGGCCTGTGGCTGATTTCAACTGGGCATTAAGAGTTGGCGCAGGACGGGCGGTACGGCGGCCAGTACTGCGAGTCAATAGCATTTATGGGATTTTCCGGGCGGTTCAGAGTGGTTTAGGTATAGCGGCGCTTCCAGACTATATGAGTGAGGAGGTTGGGGGACTGGTTCGAGTTCTGCCAGATATTGATGGGCCATCGCTAGAGACCTATTTTGTCTATCCTGAGGAGTTGAGGGATACTATGCGAATCAACGTGCTGCGTGATTTTCTTGTAAGTAAGGTTCGGGCTGAAAAGTTTTAACCATGTACGGTAGCATAACAATAATCTGACGTGTTAAGATAGTGGGGCTTGGCCTATGCAGTTTTTGCATGGGTGCGCTGCAAAAATTGATCTGGCGTAACTTTCTGTAATTTCATACCTTAAACGTGGATGGAGATTGCGTCGCAATCTTCTACATTAGGATCACCGTTATCGGTGACTCCTTCGTCTCCCAGACGTAAAGCCTCCCTGTTTAAACTTACCCCGGCCAGCTGGCCGGGGTTTTTTTTGAGTACTTTTTGTGTGGAAGTGAAAATACGAATGGTCTAATTAAACGAAGCAGAAAGGCCCTAGAAACTTGTTAAGTTCACTCCGCAAAAATTTGTGTGCGATCAGAACCTCATTGTATTATCGTGAAACTCATTATCGCTCGTTACATAGCACGCTAATGGTGAGTGAAATATGGCCATGGTGTCGTATAGAGGGCTCACATGATTTTTACCCAGTAAAGTTGGATTCATTTTAGTACTAAAAAAATTGTCGATAAATATACTTTAAATAATTAAAATTAAACGTTAGATGATCTGGATCGGCTTTTATCGGTAGAGTGGTGGTTATTAAAAAGCGTGAAGACACATAACTATTACCCGGTTCAAGCGATAAAGGGCTGTGGTGCCGTTTATACACTTTTGGAAAAGAGGAAACCTTCACATTATTTTAAATTTTAAGCAAAATTACGAACCAATGAGGGTATTTCTTCGTCTTTTGATATGTATATCAGTGGTAATTTTAAACTCCAATCAAGCTTTTTCGGTTCCCCCCTGTGACCCTGATGTGGAGCCACCGCAGATTAAATGTTTGGGCACTGTACTTTATGAGAATGGGGATAAGTATGTTGGAGATTTAGTTAAAGGAGAGAGAAGTGGCCGAGGTACTTATTACTATATCAGTGGCAAGCAATATGAGGGGGATTGGCTCAAAGGTGCGCAGCACGGGAAGGGGAAGTTTAGTTTGCCGAATGGAAATAAATATGTGGGGGACTTTTTAAAAGGAAAGTGGACTGGAAGTGGCACCCTCACAAATTTTTTTGGTGATAAATATGTTGGTGAGGTAAAAAATGGTAAAATGCACGGACAAGGCATTTTAACAACAAATAGTGGTTACATTTATGAGGGGCTGTTTGCCAACGATATAATTGTCTCTGGTCAAGGGCGTGTAAAATATGGTCAAAGAACTCAGAAACTTCCTGAGGACGTATGTCCAGGGGCTCTAAACGCAAAATGCCCGAATCATGATTTAAATAAACCGGTTTTATCCTTCGCTCCGAACCGGTCTAAATTTTGATTTTAAGACTTTGATTACAACCAAGAGCCTATTGATAACAGGATTAGGTTTTATACGTATGGCGATGTTGAATACCCGTATCTTAAGGGGTGATAAAAGGTAAGCAGTAAAATGTCGTTTATCACTTTTAGTAAATTATGCGTTGGGGCTTCGCATCTGGAGCTTATTCGTGCATGTTCGAACCCCCAATGGTTATAAGCGGACTCGTCAATTTTTAGTAGACGACTTGCGGTGCCTATATTCCACACGCAGGTGCATATCGCTGCCGGAACTACCGCAGGGACGCGCAGAAACGTTGAATACGCTCGCAGGCATCTTTCAGAAGATCAGTGCTGGTAGCGTAGGAGATGCGGAAGTGCGGAGACAGACCGAAAGCCGCTCCATGAACGGCGGCAACTCCCTCGGCCTCGATGAGCGCCGTAACAAAATCTTCATCCGTTTGAATACACTTGCCATCTTCAGTTGTCTTGCCAATCAGTTCTTTACATGACGGGTACACATAAAAGGCACCTTCAGGAGTTGGGCAATTCAAACCCTGCGTTTGATTAAGCATACTGACCACAAGATCACGACGATCTCTGAATACTTTGTTGTGTTCTTTGATGAAGTCGTGGGGACCGTTGAGCGCTGCCACGGAAGCTACCTGAGAGACTGCTGCCGTGTGAGAAATGGATTGCGACTGAACTTTGGTCATGGCCCTGATGATTTCATCTGGACCACCCGCGAAACCAACACGCCAACCTGTCATGCAGTAGGCTTTGGACATCCCATTCATGGTTAGAGTGCGTTCCCAAAGTGCCGGCTCAACCTGTGCTAACGTCTTAAATTTAAAACCGTCATAAATAATGTGCTCATAGATATCATCGGTGAAAATCCACACATGTGGGTGACGCATCAATACTTCCGCAAGACCCATGAGATCCGTCTCCGTATATGCCGTCCCAGACGGATTAGATGGTGAATTAAGCATTAGCCATTTGGTTTTGGATGTTATCGCAGCATCTAATTTTTCAGGCGTTAACTTAAAGTTCGTAGAGGTTGGGCAGTCGACAAACACTGGAACGCCATTAAACATTGCGGCGATGTCCGGGTAGCTAACCCAGTAAGGAGTGGGAATTATAACTTCGTCGCCGGGGTTAATGCTTGCCATAAATGCGTTAAAAATAACGGGTTTTCCTCCGCATGAGACATGAATTTGCGAGGGCTTATAATTGAGGCCATTATCACGTTTGAATTTCGCCGAAATAGCCTGCTGAAGCTCTGGTAAGCCATTAGTTGCCGTATAGCGGGTAAACCCGTCGTCCAAAGCCTTTTTGGCGGCTTCGATAATGTGTGCCGGTGTATCGAAGTCTGGCTCGCCGGCACCAAGGCTGATGATATCGCGGCCCGCAAGCCTGAGATCACGAGCTTTTTGAGTGACGGCTATTGTGGCTGAAGGTTTGACAGCATTTAAACGGTCGGCGACGAATGCCATGATTTTAACCCTTTATTTGAGATAAAACTAATTTTTACTCTTGCAATCTACGCTGGCTGGCGTGCGCTGACAACCGCGTTGGCACGTCAAATTTTTTCGATTGTGAGTTTCAGTTCGATATGATGAATCTTGTATGCTTATACCGCATTCATCACTGCATTTAAAATAGTGTGCTACGCAGTCATACCATCCTCTTGGCCCTGTTCCTTAAAACCTAAAGAATTGGCTTCAGTGGGCGTAATAAAATTGGACAATTGCTATTTGAGCAGGTGAAAGTTGCAGGTATAGTCGCCTCAGCCTCTTCGAGAGCGATAATTTTCCAATCTAAGCGCAGAATGATAAATAGATTTTGAATTATCTTTAAGGCTCTTGGCGTCAGAATCGTCAGTAACAACTTTCTAAATGACTAACGTATTTATAATGGCTGATAGGCACTGCGGATAAAACGCCTCTGGTATCAAGGGGTGTCTTCGTCGTATATAAGGTGGTATGGAAAAAGCAAAAGATATGCCTGATTTCAAGGCTAGTTTGATTGCTGCTGAGAATAGCGCGATGACGTTCGTGCCGATAAAACGTCCAGCGGTGAAGGACGGTCGTGAATTTGAATTAGTATCAAAATACGAACCGGCTGGGGACCAGCCGCGAGCTATTCAAGAGCTTACGCAGGGTCTAAAGGCTGGCGAAAATGATCAAGTGCTGCTTGGTGTCACGGGGTCCGGTAAGACTTTTACAATGGCACACGTGATACAGAATATTCAGCGCCCGACACTAGTTCTGGCGCCTAACAAAACGCTAGCTGCGCAACTTTACGCAGAGATGAAAGACTTTTTTCCGAAAAACGCTGTCGAATATTTTGTTTCGTATTACGATTATTACCAGCCTGAAGCATATGTACCTCGTTCAGATACCTACATAGAGAAAGACGCCTCGGTAAACGAGCAAATTGATCGGATGCGTCACTCTGCGACACGAGCCTTATTAGAACGTGGTGACGTAATAATAGTTGCCTCGGTGAGCTGTATATATGGCATTGGGGCGGTTGAGACCTACTCAGAGATGACAACTCGTCTGTGCAGTGGAGAAAACGTTAATCAGCGAGAACTACTGCAACGTTTTGTTGAACTTCAGTATCAACGTAATGACGTTAATTTTTACCGAGGTGCATTTCGTGTGCGTGGTGACGTTTTGGAGATTTATCCGTCCCACCTCGAGGACCGAGCTTGGAGGCTGAGTCTATTTGGGGATGAATTGGAGGCTATCTGGGAGATAGACCCCTTAACTGGCGAAAAAACTGGAGAATTAGAGGAGATTACCGTGTATCCCAATTCCCACTACGTCACACCACGCCCGACATTATTGCAGGCCATTCCGGGTATTAAGGCGGAGATGAAACAGCGGATTTTAGAATTGACCGCGGACGGTAAACTTCTAGAAGCGCAGCGAATTGGTGAACGAACGGCTTTCGATATAGAGATGCTTGAAACAACTGGGCATTGTCCCGGCATAGAAAATTACTCGCGCTATCTGACTGGTCGTGCACCGGGTGAGCCACCGCCGACGCTATTCGAGTATTTGCCGGAAAACGCTATGTTGATGGTGGATGAAAGTCACGTAACCGTGCCGCAAATTGGTGGGATGTTCCGCGGTGATTTTAATCGCAAGTCGACACTAGCTGAGTTTGGATTCCGCCTACCGAGTTGCGTTGATAACCGCCCTCTAAAGTTTGGGGAATGGCAAGAACTTAGACCGCCAAGCGTTTTTGTATCCGCAACTCCGGGCCCTTGGGAAATTAACAGGACTGGGGGCGTCTTTGTTGAGCAGGTCGTTCGGCCAACTGGATTAATTGATCCAGAGTGTGTAATCCGCCCGGTTGAAACCCAAGTTGATGATCTTTTAGGCGAGGTGCGCCGGGTTGCTACCGATGGAATGAGAACCTTGGTGACTACACTCACGAAGCGGATGGCGGAGGATTTAACCGAGTATCTCCACGAACATGGGGTGCGTGTGCGGTACATGCACTCTGATATTGAAACCCTGGAACGAATCGAGATCATCCGGGATCTCAGGCTAGGTGCTTTTGATGTGCTAATTGGCATCAATCTTCTGCGAGAGGGACTAGATATTCCTGAGTGCGGCCTCGTCGCCATCCTAGATGCTGATAAAGAGGGTTTTTTGCGGTCCAAGACATCGTTGGTGCAGACGATTGGTCGAGCTGCTCGAAATATTGAAGGAAAAGTCATTTTGTACGCTGACAAAATGACGGAAAGCCTAGAGTACGCTATTGGTGAGACTAACCGACGCCGTGCAAAGCAGACAGCATACAATAAACAACACGGGATTACGCCGAAAAGCGTGCAAAAAGGTATCTCTGACGCTATCGAGAGTGTTTATGAGAAAGATTACTTGACAGTTAGCACAGGCCATAGCGGCCGCAGTGAGTTAGTCGGCCATAATATTAAATCTGTTATTGAAGATTTAAACGAGCGGATGAAAGCTGCTGCTAGTAATCTTGAATTCGAGGAGGCGGCTCGCATGCGTGACGAGATACGCCGACTGGAAGCGACTGAGCTTGGTCTTCACAAGCCCGGGATTTCAAAAAAGGCAAGATGGGAGCCTGATCGAAAGAAAAAAAAGAATAAGCGAGTATAATGATCATTTAAACTCTGAGAGGCTTAATTTAAAATACGACCGCTGACGGTGGATTATGCGGAGTGTAAGTGGACATGGAATGATGTTTAGGGACCACGGTAACAATGTTAAGTCTTAATGCTTAAGCCGTTTTTTAGAGACTCTCGATATGCGCGCCAACCGGGAAGCGCGCCCGCTATAGTACTAAACGATATGAAGGAGATAAGGATAATGGCATCTAAGTCACTTGGGGGCTGGATGGTGATGAACAAACCGAAGTGTGCATCAAAAAAAGGTTGTGAGATAAATAATGCAATATAAAACAGGAATGTGCCTACAATTGATGCTGCAATCGCAAGCGTTAAAGCTTCTATTATCAATAGCGCAAAGATATGGACTGGTCGGGCCCCGACGGCACGTAAGATGGCCATCTCGCGCCGTCTTTCGTTTAAACTAGCCAGTAGCATAGTTAACATGCCGAGGATGCTTGATGCCACAACAAGCACGGAGATCGTGCTGAGCGCAACTTCGGCTGTTGACATCAAGGTCCATAATTCATGCAAGGCAACGCCGGGTAGTATTGCTAACAAGGGCTCACCTGAAAAAGTGTTTATGTAGCGTTGGGTTGAAAAAGCCCCGAAGCGTGATTTCGTACCTAAAAATATTGCTGTAATTTCCCGTGGCAACAATTTCATCTTACGGACTTGATCGGCATCAATCTTTAAGCCTTGAACCGGTGCCCCAGAACGCCAGTCAATATGGATAGCTTCGATTGCGCGCAGGCTGACATGGATGGTGCGGTCAACTGGTGTGCCTGTTTTTGCAAGAATCCCTGATACTCTAAATGGCTTGTCTTTGTGATCGAGAAATCCCTCGTCACCAAGTCCATGTTGGACGATCAGTGGATCGCCCACTTTGTACCCAAGCGTTTTGGCAGCATCCCAACCGATTACCGCGTCGAAAAGGTCATTAAAGTGGGTGCCATTAGAAAATTGCAGGTTTTGTTTATAACCAAAACGATAATGGTCAAAGTAGGATCGGGTTGTACCAAGAACGCGGTATCCTCGATGGGAATCACCTAAAGAAATCGGAACTGTCCAAGCCACATCCTTCCATTCTTTAATTTTTTTGTAGCTCCTCCATGAAATATTTGAGGTTGCGTTGCCGACACGAAAGACAGAATACAGGAGAAGTTGTACGCTACCGCTCCTTGCACCTACAATGACGTCGGTACCTGAAATTGTGTTAGCAAAGCTCTCTTTAGCCTCGTTGCGGATGCGCTCAACACCCAGAATTAACATCACACTTAATGAGAGTGTCGCTAAAGTTAGGCTCGCAGTGATCTGACGATTGAGTAAACTTTTTAGCGCTAGGGGTAGAAGAGTTGTTATCATTATCGATTTTCTTCCGCGGCAGGTATTGCCAACGTTGATGAAAAATACGGCGCGAGCCGCTGATCATGGGAGACTAAGATCAATGTTGCCTTGCTTTTTGTAGTCTCTTGAGACAAGAGATCGAGAAACTTTATTTGAGCCTCAGTGTCTAAAGCAGAAGTTGGCTCGTCGGCGATTATGAGTCCCGGAGCCCCCATAAGTGCCCGTGCGGCAGCTACGCGTTGTTGTTGGCCAACGCTGAGTTCTGTAACCGGTTGACTTCCGTATCGTACAGGGTCCAGCCCCATATGGGTGAGAAGGCGTCGGGCTTCAAATTCTGGTGAGCTGGCTCCTAATATTCTCTTAAGTCGACTATTGGAGAATCGGCAAGGAAGTAAAATATTCTCTAGCACGTTGAGATAGGGGACTAGGTTAAACATTTGGAAAATGAAACCTATGTTATCAGCTCTAAAACGATCGCGGCTTGGTCCAGATAGGTCGGCGAGTGGCTGTCCAAGCACTTCAATGGAACCGCGGTTGGGAATTAAGATTCCGCTGATCAGATTTAATAATGTTGATTTCCCGCTACCGCTCGGGCCACTTATAAATAAATGCTCCCCTCTCGAGAGTATAAGCTCCCCAATTTTTAATGACCATGGTTCAGTTTCGGTCCATCGGTAAGCTACCGCCTTTATATTTAGGGCACTCTCCGCCATTAGACTGTTTCCGTGTTCCTTTGATAGAAGCCTGCTACTTAAAGGAAAGTTGCGGAACATCTGAATTTAATGTCTGCGCTCTCTGGCCGATTTCCGATATAATTCTTACATTGAGTTTTCTGGCCTTTGGAAAACTTTTGAAATATAAAGTCCGCATCCACAAGAGCTTTTTTATGCCTTCACATGTGAATACGTACATGGCACGAAATTCAGAGTGTATCTCGTTTTTATGTTCAGCGTGATCTTTGTGCCTATCGTGTTTCTCACCATGCTCTTTGTACTTATCATGTTTCTCGTCATGATCTTTGTGCTCATGATGGCCTAGTTTTGTCCGGTGGTGATTGTCGGTGTCATATAACATTTTAGCACTAATGTTTTTGCACTTTGCAGCCTCAGAGAAGTTAAACAATGCTGATGCTTTTAAGAGTTTGTCTTCAGCCTCATGGACTGCTTTACGGTCTGCCAAACTTTTGGCTTGGTGCTCAAATCCCACGAGATCAGCACCCGGAGAACGAAGTTGCATTTTGAGAACTTTACCGTCAATTGCGATGTCCAAATTTCCAATACCATGAACATGGGGGCTATGTGGTTTATGGTCTTCAGAGGCAATCGCGAACAACGGGCATAGCGTAATGAATATTGCGCCCATATACAGGTGGGGGCGAAAAAAAATTATATTTAGCATCTAATTCCTCGTATAAATTCAACATAACACCCACGATATATTATAGTATAACAAGTGCAGATTTTCTAGCTTTATCCCTCGGTCGCGAGGTTGGAGACTTATTGAGCATAGGGTTGTATTGAAGTAGCGTCTAACACATAACCAGATTCGATGTTGCTTGAGCCGTCAACATAAAAAAGGTTGGATTGGGAGCGCTTAGCATGAAGTTTCCCAGAAATCCAAACGGGTTCATAAAGTTCTTTCGTTTGATAAGGCTTTTGGAGCTTTACCATAACCATTTGATTAATTGGGGGGGGCGGGACATGAATGCACGCCCCAAGGTATGGAACTAACAAAAAATCTTTTACCAACGTACCGACCATTTCTAGGGGTAATGCGTAGCCCGGAATTTTTACCAAATGGCCGTCGAGGTCTCGGTTGAGTTCTGCGTTCCTGCGTTCAACCTCCTGCATGACCTGCTCATATTGCTCTAAAAGAATCTCTACAGCTACACCCTCACGTAACAACCTATCGGTCAACTCTATGCTTTCTTCATAACGCGAGGCTACCGGGCTCAACTCACCGCGCTCGATGCGCTTTCGCATGGCGGCTAAAATATCCATCTCAATCTGTTGCTCGTCTGTTAAATGAGCGAGGGGATTTTGAAGTAATTCTTTGTTTGGGATCAAATCTTCCCATTCTAGTGTCTTAGGCGCTTCAGTGGCTCTCACTTGAGCTGTGGTTAGGGCATAGAACAGCCAAATAGCTGTGATAGCTATGAAAAAAAACAAATTTGCAGTCAGTCGCACAGCCTCATCTTTCCTATAACTTAAACTCTATGATGGCAATCTACTGTGAATGTTACGTCAAATTTTAATTCAGATAAACTCAAGTTTAGCTAAGTGATATTTTATATCATATATATATATTGATAGGAACGGGGAGAGCGCTTTTACCCGCCTAAAAGGTCGGGTCCTATAATCCAAGCTATGGTCCAACCAACGTTGCCACGATCAAGGCACGCGACAGTACCCGGGAGAAAGTGAACCAAAGATTGGTCAGAATTATCAGTGATCAAATGAGCTACAAGGCGTCCAACTAGAGGTAGATGACTAACAATCATTACATCAGCCTCCCATTCAACCGCCGCCCTCGCTAGACTGATTACGTCATCGTCAGGGTTCAAGCCCTCCAATACTTCTTCAACAACGCGGCCGGGTCCGATATTTTCTGAATAAATCAATGCGGTCTGTAAAGCACGTGTTTTTCCCGAATGGATAATACGGCTAAGTTTTGGGCGTGTGCGAGCAAGAAAAGACGCCATGCGTGCAATGTCTCGACGACCCCTTTCACTTAATGGGCAATCTAAATTTTCATCTTTAGGAACAGCTAATCCGTGGCGAGCGATATACAGTTTCATAGACAGAGAATAACCGATGTTTATGCTTGTGCAAGGTATACGCGCCTGCTCTGAGACCGTATACTAGACTTGGACCCTGTTCGTTGCATTCTCGATGAATGTTTGGATGTATTCCAAGTTATTTGGATAAGAGAATTCTAGGTTGGGTGCGACAAACTCTGCGGGTTTGTAGTTTGGAGATGGCGCTTATAGCCGTTCCTGACAGTGAAGAGGGTGCAAGCTAAGCAATATTAAGACAGTCCTCCATACGCTGGAGAGAAAGGTGGACTTGTCTGCAAAGTAGATCTGAGTTGGGGACCTTATCTTCTGGGTCACTCAGTATCTTGCTCGGGTGGAGATGCACTATAATCAAGTTATGCGTATCAATTGGTGATGTATCCTGTTCGAAACTCATATGCCGTTTAATATATGTTAAAAAATCTCTTTTGGGTTTTGTGAGTGCTGGTGATGTACTTAATGGCTAAGGATGTCTTGGGTAATTTAGTGCGTCCGTGGCAGAAAATTTGGGTAAACTCCTGATATGCAGCTTAATGATTGTGGTAACAATGATACAAGTCAAACATTCATAAAATCCATGGTTACACACGACAGTCTAATCTAACCATCGAAATAATAACGTTTAAGATGATATTGCCGCCAACATTGCTTCAGAAATGCGAAGCTCGCTCTCATCAATTTCGCTTGAAGCTAGTTTCAGACGCTCTTCGACTGCAAACTTGTCAATATCGTTGACAGCTATAGCGCCCTCAGCCAACACTACACAACGATCTGGACAAATTTCACAAAAGCCACTTGCGACGAAAATTTGTTCATCTACCTTGCCATCTTTATGTATGTCGATAACACCCGGTCGCATTTGGGCAATCAGAAGCGAGTGGCCCGGTAAAACTCCCAAATCACCCTCTGCGCCGGGAATAACGACCATTTCTACTTCTTGGGCTTTGATCAAACGCTCAGGTGAGACCAATTCAAATTGTACCATATCAGCCATGATGAGCTCCTAGCTGCCTCACAAAGCCTATGCAGCGTCCGCTGCAAGTTTTTTCGCCTTATCGAGGGCCTCGTCTATAGTGCCGACCATATAGAAAGCTGCTTCGGGAATGTGGTCGTAGTCGCCGTCAATTATTCCCTTGAAGCCTTTGATAGTGTCGTCGAGGTCCACGAATACCCCTGGCGAACCTGTAAATACCTCAGCTACGTGAAACGGTTGTGAGAGAAAACGTTGAATTTTACGAGCTCGTGCTACGGTCAGTTTGTCCTCTTCTGATAGCTCATCCATTCCAAGAATAGCAATAATATCTTGAAGTGATTTATATGTTTGTAGCGTTTGTTGGACTGTTGTAGCGACACCATAGTGCTCGTCACCCAAGACCCTTGGGTCAAGAATACGGGATGTGGAGTCTAAGGGGTCAACCGCCGGATAGATGCCGAGCTCTGCGATCTGACGGCTCAATACTGTTGTTGCGTCTAAATGGGCAAAGGATGTCGCAGGTGCGGGATCAGTTAAGTCATCCGCCGGCACGTAAATGGCTTGTACGGACGTAATTGAACCTTTCGTTGTAGATGTGATGCGTTCTTGCATTGCACCCATATCGGTTGCCAAAGTAGGTTGATATCCCACTGCTGATGGAATCCGACCGAGAAGTGCAGACACTTCTGATCCTGCCTGCGTGAAACGAAAGATATTATCGACAAAGAATAGTACGTCCTGACCTTCCTCATCCCGAAAATATTCTGCTTGTGTGAGGCCAGTCAGGGCGACACGTGCACGTGCCCCCGGAGGCTCATTCATCTGGCCATAAACAAGGGCGGCTTTAGACCCTGGCCCTTCAAGATCTATAACACCCGACTCGATCATTTCATGGTAGAGATCGTTACCCTCCCGGGTCCGTTCTCCAACTCCGGCAAACACTGAGTAACCTCCGTGACCTTTTGCGACGTTATTAATTAATTCCATAATCAACACTGTCTTACCAACACCAGCGCCTCCAAAAAGTCCGATTTTGCCTCCCTTAGAGTAGGGGGCGATTAAATCAACAACCTTTATGCCCGTTCCCAATATTTCAGTTTCAGTGGCTTGATCAATAAATTCAGGTGCCGCCTTATGGATAGGTGCTGTGGTTTTCGTCTTCACGGGGCCACGTTCATCGATGGGTTCACCGACCACGTTAATTATGCGGCCCAGGGTTTCGGGACCAACCGGAACAGTAATTGCCTCGCCGGTGTCTGAGACCTCAGCTCCGCGCTGAAGGCCCTCAGTCGAATCCATGGCGATTGTGCGCACCATATTTTCGCCCAAGTGTTGCGCAACTTCCAAAACCAATATTTTGTTCTCGTTATCGGTGTGTAAAGCGTTCAGAATTTGGGGTAAATCTCCCTGAAACTGAACATCCACGACCGCGCCCATTACTTGGCTAATAGTCCCAACATTATTTTTAGCCATCACAACTACTCCTGTCCTGACAAATTCTTACAGCGCTTCTGCGCCGGATATAATTTCGATTAATTCTTTAGTGATAAATGCCTGACGCGTGCGGTTGTAGGTAAGCGTAAGGTTGTCGATCATATCGCCCGCATTGCGGGTGGCGCTGTCCATGGCGGTCATGCGGGCACCGTGTTCGGAGGCAGAACTCTCCAGTAATGCCTGGAATACCTGGACTGCAAGATTACGCGGCAGTAAGCTGTCCAAAATAGACTCTTCTTCCGGTTCAAAAATATAAACTGGTTTCGGGCCAGAATCGATCTTCGTTCCGTCCTCGTCAATATCAGCTGGGATGAACGGTATCAATTGCTGTGGCGTGACGATTTGCGTCATTGCTGACTGGAAGCGATTAAATATAATTGTGCAGATATCGAACTCACCGGCATGGAATAGCTCGGTGACCTTATCAGCAACGTCGACAGCTTCGCTATACTCCACGTGACGCTTACCCAAGTCTTCAATACTGTCTATGACCTCAGCGGGAAATTCTCGCCGTAATACGTCATGTCCCTTGCGGCCAACACAGAGGATTTTCACGGTTTTCTCATCCCCTTTAAGAGACAGGGTAATATCTCGCACACGGCGCACAATGGACCCGTTAAAGCCACCGCAAAGACCACGATTAGCGGTAAATGGAACCAGAAGGTGAGTCTGTTCGCTCCCAGACCCTGATAATAATTTTGGTGCACCCTCAAAACTACCAAGTGAGCCCGCCAATGACCCCAGCATGTTTTCCATCCGCATCGCGTAGGGGCGGGCGGCTTCTGCCGATTCCTGAGCGCGACGCAGTTTCGCCGCCGCAACCATTTTCATAGCGGAAGTGATTTTTTGCGTTGACTTAACACTATCGATCCTTACGCGAAGGTCCTTAAGATTTGGCATAATGCCTTATTCCATCCATGCAGTTAGCCATACAAAAACACATTTAAGTGAACGTTTTTAGGAAATTATCTAAAAAAGCTTTGAGTTTATTTTTTGTGTCGTCTGACACCGATTTTTCTTCGCGAATGACGGCCAAAATATCCTTGCCTTTGTCGCGGATCGCGGCAAGATATTGTTGTTCGAAGCGCGTCACTGAGTTGGTGTCGATATCGTCGGTATAGCCGTTCACTCCAGCAAAAATCACCGCTACTTGCTCCTCAACGGGTAAGGGTGAGTATTGCGGCTGTTTCAATAGTTCCGTCAAACGCGCACCGCGAGCAAGTAGTTTTTGTGTTGATGCATCTAAATCGGATGCAAATTGAGCAAAGGCTGCCATTTCACGGTATTGAGCGAGTTCCAATTTAATCGTGCCGGCAACCTGTTTCATTGCTTTGACTTGAGCAGCAGATCCAACCCGGCTTACGCTCAAACCAACGTTCACGGCTGGACGGATACCTCTATAAAAGAGCTCGGTTTCTAAAAAAATTTGGCCATCAGTAATAGAAATTACATTGGTGGGAATATAGGCAGAAACATCACCGGCTTGGGTTTCAATCACGGGGAGGGCGGTTAATGAACCCGCACCAGCGTCATCCCCCATCTTTGCGGCACGTTCAAGTAGCCGGGAGTGAAGATAAAAGACATCACCTGGGTACGCTTCTCTTCCCGGTGGGCGGCGCAGTAAAAGGGACATTTGACGGTACGCTACAGCCTGTTTGGAGAGATCGTCATAAAAAATAACCGCGTGCATACTGTTGTCGCGAAAATACTCCCCCATTGTGCAACCTGTATATGGTGCTAAAAATTGAAGTGGTGCCGGCTCTGATGCTGTAGACGCAACAATTACTGAATACTTCATCGCATCATAATCCTCGAGAGTCTTCACCAGTTGTGCAACAGTTGAACGTTTTTGTCCCACAGCGACGTAAATACAGAAGAGCTTCTGTGACTCATCATCTGCCGTTTCATTGATAGATTTTTGATTAATTATGGTGTCGATAATCACGGCTGTTTTCCCGGTCTGGCGATCACCAATGATGAGTTCCCTCTGTCCTCGTCCGACGGGTATTAGTGAGTCTATCGCTTTCAAACCGGTTTGCATTGGCTCATGAACCGATTTTCTCGGGATAATTCCCGGCGCTTTAACTTCAACACGCTGACGTGTGGCATTTTCGATCGGGCCTTTGCCGTCGATGGGATTACCTAAGCCGTCAACAACCCTTCCCAGCAGACCCTTCCCGACTGGCACGTCAACAATTGCGCCCGTGCGTTTTACGGTATCACCCTCACGGATTGAACGGTCGTCGCCAAAAATAACTATGCCTACGTTATCGTTCTCGAGGTTCAAGGCCATACCTTTAATACCACCCGGGAATTCAACCATTTCACCCGCCTGGACGTTATCGAGGCCATGAACACGAGCGATACCATCACCCACGGACAGAACTTGACCGACTTCAGCGACCTCAGCTTCCGAACCGAAACCAGCGATTTGTTTTTTCAGGATAGCGGAAATTTCTGCTGCTCGGATATCCATTACCCAACCCCTTTCATAGTGAGATGAAGCTGTGCAAGTTTAGTTTTAAGTGAAGTATCTACCATGCGCGACCCTACCTTTACTATAAGGCCGCCGAGTAATGTCTCATCCACCACAGATTTAATCGACACTTTTGACCCGACAGCTTGTTTAAGCGCTTTTGAAATTGCTTGTTGTTGTGATTCAGTCAGCGGTTTTGCAGAGACCACCTCGGCGGTGGACTCGCCACGTGCGAGCGCTACTAGAGATAAATAATCTATAATGATGCTGGGTAAAGAAAATAGCCGGCGGTTTTGAATAACCACGCCCAAAAAATTCTTAGTGAGTTCGGAAATTCCAGTCTCATTCAATAGCGCTTGCATAGCGTTCTGTTGATCAATACGACCGATTACTGGCGATTTAATTAACCTCGTTAAATCATCGCTTTCATCCAGCATCGAGGTTATTATGTTCATATCGTTAACGATTGAATCGATTTGTTTTTGCTCGTCAGCGAGTTCAAACAAAGCTCTCGCATAGCGGCCTGAGAGGCCAGTAACGCCCGTTACATCTGATGGCACAGGGACAATCCTCGTCCATTAATATCAAAATTATTCATCAAAGCCAAAGTGTACCCACGCAGACCCATTTTAACCTCGCTAATTATGATTTCTTTAACGAATATGGCTTGTCCTACCATACTCCTACAGGGACTGCAATACGACTCCGACACCGTAAGTATTAGCCAAAAACATCAAGTTTTCCGCCATTTTTTTTATCAGAAAAAAAAACGTGCGACTAAATCAAGTTTCTTGGCTGAATGTCGTAGGATTGCTGTTACAAATGGCCGTAACTTTGGGTGTCGCGAAAGTATGACCGTGGGCCATTAATTAATCGATAAATAGCTATTATAGATTAATTAGTTGTACTTGTTTTCTTTGTTTAACTGCCGTTAATTTTTTGCGAGTCGCTGCGCTAAACTAAAATTTACTCATTGTAAATAGGGTAAGCCGGTGTTCCTCAGCGTAATTGAAAGCAACAATTTTTGACTGACTTTAACGACGGCGTGGTGTCTGTTGAGGGGTTGTGACCAGGTTTACAATCTAACTGGTATCCAGTGATAAGCCAGACTTATAAAAAAGCGATGGCTCAGAAAAAGCTAATAGGATCAATATCAATTTGGATGCGGATCTTTTTAGACCATCGAGCGCGTGAAATCCAAGCTCTTAAAATTGGTTGAACATGAGTTTGGCGAGTGGCAATCACTAGAAATCTGCGACGATGTCGACCACGCAGTAAATTAATAGGTGCTGGTGCAGGTCCGAGGACCCTAAACTCTGGCGTATCGGGTGCTGCACGTCCAATGGCCTCTGCTCCACGGTCTACCTCTTGTTCGTCTTTACCAGAAATGATTAGTGCAGCTAAACGACCGAATGGTGGCATTCCCGAGGTCTCTCGGTCTTTAATCTCCGCCTCAAGAAAAGCATCTCTATTACCTTCACAAAGGGCCGCGAAAACTGGATGAGTTGGATTGTATGTTTGAAGCACGACGCGACCCTTGCGCTCTTCTCTCCCAGCCCTTCCCGCAACTTGATAAAGCAATTGATAAGTGCGCTCAGAGGCACGCAGATCACCGCCTTGCAAACCAAGGTCTGCATCGATGGCGCCGACGAGGGTCAGCATTGGAAAATGATAACCTTTAGCGACAATCTGTGTACCAATAATAATATCGATTTCTCCCTGTTCTATCTGATAAACTAAATTTTCAGCTGCTTTGGGTGACTGGATATTATCGCTGGTCGCTATTAGTACCCTTGCAGCCGGAAATGCCGCTTTTACCTCGTCAAAAAGCCGTTCGACCCCAGGCCCGCATGGGACTAACGAGTCATTGTCTTCGCATAATGGGCAGATTTCTGGGGTTGTAAGTTGGAAGCCGCAGTGATGGCATTGCAGTCTTCCAACCAAACGATGTTCGACGAGCCAACTAGTGCATCTTGGACATTGAAAGCGATGGCCGCAGGTCCGGCAAAGCGTTAGCGGTGCGTAACCCCGTCGATTGAGAAACAAAAGTGTTTGTTCCCCGCGACTAATAGTTTGTGCCACTTGCATCTCAAGCGCCGGTGACAGCCATTTTCCGCGGTCAGGCGGGGCCTTTAGCATATTCACTAATTTGACCTCAGGAAGCTCCGCCCCTCCATGGCGGTTGGGGAGGGTTAAAATCTGATAACGGCCGCGCCGCGTGTTAACAACAGTTTCTAACGAGGGTGTCGCCGATACTAAAACGATAGGTAATTTACCGATCTGCGCACGAACAACGGCCATATCTCGAGCGTTATAAATCACACCATCTTCTTGCTTAAAGGCACTTTCATGTTCCTCGTCGACTACAATTAGGCCAAGGTCTTGATAGGGTAAAAAAAGCGCGGAACGGGCGCCGACGATAACGCGAGCATGTTTTAAGGCGACCGCCCGCCATGTATCGCGGCGTTGTGACACGGTAATGTCTGAGTGCCATTCAGCGGGAGCGTGACCGAAACGTCTACGGAAGCGATCTATCCATTGGGCACTAAGCGCGATCTCTGGCAACATTACGAGAACTTGTTTATTGTTGCGTAATGCCTGGGCGACCGCGTGGAAGTACACTTCCGTCTTGCCCGCGCCCGGCACGCCATCAACTAACGTAACGGAAAACCCTTTGCTGACTTTTTCGCTCAAAGACTTTGCCGCTATTATCTGATCTTTTGACAATTCTGGCTCTAAATGGTCTGGGTTAGGCTGGTGTGGGAATGCCGAGATACTTAGAAGAGCGGTCTCTAACCCGCCGACTTTTGCTAAGGCACTGATAACGTTTGGTGTTACATGAGCCTTACGTGCCAAATCGGCGGCGACGAATGGTCGAGTATCCTTTAGGGCTTGTAAAACGCGCAAGCGTGGCAGTGTCCTCCTGAATTCGGGCGGATTTTCAGCTTTTACGTATCCAATCCGTGATGGGGGTGGTTCTAATGCCTTCGGAGTGCTCATAACCATTTTAAGCACGGCACCGTTGGGCTGCATGGCATAAGCGGCAACCCACTCGATGAAGGCTATAGTAATTCGCGTAAGTGGGGGTGTGTCATGTTTATTTAAAATTGGTTTTATCCGCTTGGGGTCGATATCACTTGTGCCGGGCCCCCAAATAACGCCAGATTGGTGTCTTGGCCCAAGCGGCACTGTGACAAAGTCCCCAACCTGAACTGTCATGTCCTGAGGAACCAAGTAGTCGTATGCTCCTCGTAGCGGGAGGGGAAGAAGCACCGAGACAAGATCCGCCCCCGAGAAGCGAGTGGCCCTCTTAGTTATCACGGTATCCGGTTTCTCAGGCATGAAACCCAGTATTTTCCATTATATTGGCGAAAAAGGTATAATAGAGTGATTCGCGGATCTGGCGAGCATTTATGGAAAACGAGACAATTACTTTGGGAATTTTAAAAGGAGAATCTAAGGCCGATGACCACTACGGTAGAACCCCCAGCCAATAAAACTGGCCCCTTTGATGATGAGTTGGAAGAGGCTGCTGTGCTTAAATTTTTAGCGTCCCATCCCAATTTTTTTGTCGATCATCCAGATATCCTATTAAAAATGAGTGCACCTAGTCGTTGGGCTGGGGAGAGTATTGTCGATATGCAACAGTATTTAATAGAGCGCAAAGGTCTCGAGATGGCCGAGCTCCGCGACGCTGCACAAGATGTTATTGAGACTTCCCGGACGAATATGTCTGTGCAAACACGCACGCACGCTTCAGTGTTAAGTTTGATGGCAACAAGGACGTGGGAGGATTTCTTGCGCGTGGTTACACAAGATTGGCCATTATTGCTGGATATAGAGGTGGTCTCGCTTGGGTTTGAAATTGGGCTTGAGCCTCCCGCTGAGTTTATGTGTAACGAGGTTCGCTCATTTCACACAGGTTATGTGGATAGTCTTCTTGAGGGTGATCAGGAGGTTCGTCTATTCCGCGCCATAGATGATGACGGCACAATTTTTGGCGTAGCTTCAGGGATCGTAAATTCTGCAGCTATTGCGAGGATTTTTGCCGGCCCAACGTGGCCACATGGTATTTTGGCTTTAGGGACTCGGGATGAAGGGTTCCGCCCCGGCCAAGGTACCGAGTTGATCAGCTTTCTTAGTCGCGTGTTAGAATTCTCAATGCAACGTGCTATTGAATGGGAGGCTCAATCAATAGCTGTTGAGCCAAAGTGATGGTCAGGTTGATCGAACCAAGATTAAGAGCCGCTTTAGAAGAATGGTGGGACTGGTTGCGATATGAAAGGCGATTATCCGAGCACACAATCGCTAGCTATGGCCATGATCTCAAAAGTTTTTTTAAGTTTATTTCTTGGCATCTTGGTTACCCTCCCGGTATCCAAGATCTTGGAGAGCTGCGGTCAGCTGATTTCAGAGCCTTTTTGGCCGATTGTGCTAATCGAGGGCTTAGTCGTACCTCAATTGTGCGTGCTGTCTCCTCCCTCAGAGGTTTTTTCCGTTTCCTTCATAAGCGTGGCTTGGCTGAAAACATAGCAATTCATGGACTTCGCACCCCCAAATCACCTAAATCTATTCCCCGTGCCTTGACTATAAAAGACGCGATGGAGGTGATAGAAAAGGCGAGAGACCAATCTGCCATTAAGCCTTGGATTGGGAAACGTGATCAAGCGCTATTTGGCCTGCTCTACGGTTGTGGACTTCGTATTAATGAGGCTTTATCCCTTAACAGGGGGCAAATAGTTGGCCAAAGGGCCAACAGTGGCACTTTACGGATTGTTGGAAAAGGAATGAAAGAACGCATTGTTCCTGTCCTTCCTGTTGTTACGGAGATGGTTGCTGGCTATTTAGCTGCCTGCCCCTTTAATTTAATGCCACATGGACCATTATTTTTTGGGGTAAGGGGAAAGCGTCTGACGGCCGCTGTGGCGCAAAAGCAGATGCGTGACATTCGTCGGTCGATGGGTTTGCCTGAAACCGCTACACCGCACGCCCTTCGCCACAGCTTTGCAACGCATTTGCTGGGGGCAGGTGGCGACTTGAGAACTATCCAAGAACTTTTAGGCCATGCGTCATTGTCAACGACCCAGCGCTACGCTGATATCAATGTTGAACAATTACATGATGTCTACAAGATGTCACACCCCCGAGCTCGGCGCGACTAAGACTTTTTTGCTGATACCTGCAGAAATATTGGTCCTAGTGCAGCGCACATTCCTGATACACCAAAAGCCCAAGCCCATGAGATCACTGTTGTGCCACCATCTCCTCCGGTTACTGTGGCATCCAAAATTGCCCCGAAGACAAGTGGACCTGCGAACGCCCCTATAAACCCGATGCATGAATGCACAGCTAGTGTCGCGCCGGTATAACCAGTAGGGGCTGCAGCGACGGTGCCCGCAGTGATGGAAGAGGAGTCACCTGTAATAAATACCCCATAGAAAATTACGGCAGCTGTTACTAGCCAGAGTGGCGCATCGGCAAGAAACCCGAGACCCAATGCAATGGCGGTTGATGTCCACATTATAATGCTAATAGCACGATGGCGCCCAATGCGCAGCGATAATTCGTTGCCCAGAATGCTAGCCGGCAGCCCTACTAGGTTGGCGCAGGCTGCGATGGTTGTTGTCGTTATGATAAAGTCCTCGTTAATATTACGGGTTGCGACAAACGCTAGAAAACTAACAATCCATGAACGAAAGGCGAAAAGTTCAAAGTTGTGAACTGTGTAGGCGAGAACATAACCCATTGCAGGTTTGCAATTGAATACAGGTCGAAAATCTAACAAATGCGTGCTTAAATTACGGACTCCGACCCGTTCGTCGCTTGGTAGAAGCAGAAGCATGTAAAAAAGAGCGATCAGAGGACCGAAGCCTAAAATTAAGAGCGTCCCTTGTAAATTGCATATTGGTTCTAAGAGGCCTGCAGAGAAGTAGGATAATGACATACCAATACCGAAACTTGCGGTGTAAAGAGCAACTGCACGACTGTGATTTGCGCCCGGCCGGAGAGTTTGAAGACGCTCGGTAAGAATTCTCAGGCCAGGCATATACGTCCCAGCCAAGCCTATACCACCCAGAGCTCTAAATAGCATGGCAGTCCAAAAGCCCTTCGCGAGGAGAGCAAAACCCAATCCACTGGCCGCTGAGATGGACATCGATATTATATAAATGGTCCGAGCTGGCTCCCTATCAGTTAAGCTTACTAAAATGGGAACACATATTAAGTAGCCCAGGTAATACACCCCGTTAATCCAACCAGCATCTGTTTTGGTCAGCGCCCAATCGTTAATAAATATGGGCAATAAAGCAGGGAACACAGCAATAGTGAGCATACTTAGGACCTCAGCTGAGCAGACCACAAAAATGGTTGCAAGGGGGCTCTTGGGACCGTTCATTAAATCCACCCGGTATAGGTATAAAATTTATGAGTGCTTGGCACCCATCGTGTATTGATTGATAGACCATAGAAAATTAAGCGTGGTTGGCTCTGGTCGTGATTGTGTCATAAAATTCACCAGGCGTTTAGTCAATCCAGTTGATAAGACTCACACCGTCAGAGGTTAAGCAATTAGGTATTTAAACGTAATTCGGAGACAAATGGGGCGCTTAAATGTGGATGGCTCGACCGCCCGCGTCCAGAGCTGCCTCTTTAATTGCCTCAGGTAGACCTGGATGCCCGTGACAGATGCGCGCTATGTCCTCCGCGGATCCGCCAAATTCCATGACGTTAACGACCTCTTGAATTAAATCACCGCCGGATGGCCCAATTACATGGCAGCCCAGAATCAAATCGGTTGTCCTGTCCGACAGGATTTTTACGAAACCGTCTGAGTCACCGTTACACCGAGCGCGACTATTAGCGGAGAAAGGAAATGTACCGACATTATAGTCGACACCGGCTTTTTTAAGTTGTTCCTCAGTCATGCCCGTAACAGCTACCTCAGGATGAGTGTAAACAATACCCGGGATTAGATTGTAGTTTATATGTCCCGACATACCCGACATAATCTCTGCGCATATGACGCCCTCGTCCTCGGCTTTGTGCGCAAGCATGGCGCCACCGATGACATCGCCAATTGCGTAAATCCCCGCGATATTAGTTTGAAAGTCTTCATCAACAAGGATAAAACCGCGCTCATCAGTGGCGACCCCTATGTCGTCGAGGCCTAAGCCTTGCGTGTAAGGGCTTCGCCCAATAGCTACCAAAACGATATCAGTCTCAATTGTTTCTGCCTCATTGCCGTCACGTGATTGCATAGTCAGCATTACGCCATTTTTTTTCGCTTTAGCGCTAGTTACTCGCGTATTCATTTTAAATTTTAAGCCTTGTTTGCTCAAAATACGCTGGATATGTGTGGAGACATCGCCATCCATCTCGGGTAAAGCCACATCGAGAAATTCAATCACGGTAACGTCCGCGCCGAGCCTGCGCCAGACCGAGCCTAATTCCAGCCCAATAACACCTGCGCCGATAATAGCCATCGTCCTTGGTACTTTTGGAATATCTAGTGCCCCGGTGGAGGAAACAATCCGTTTTTCATCGATATCAACCCCAGGAAGGGGCGTAACCGCTGAGCCCGTGGCAATGATGATATTAGCTGTTTTAAGAACTTGTTTTTTATCCTCTTTTTTACTTGGTACAACTGTAACCTCGCCGGAGTCAGTTATCCGGCCGGCACCTATATAATAATCGATCTTGTTCTTTTTTATCAGAAACTCAATCCCCTTAGTTAGATCGTGAATTACCTTATCCTTGCGATTTAACATGGTTTTTAAATCAAGTGTAAGTCCTGAAACCTTGATGCCATGATGTGCAAATTGAGTCCCTGCCATCTCAAAATGGTGAGATGATTGCAGCATCGCCTTTGATGGAATACAGCCGACGTTTAAGCAAGTACCGCCAAGTTTCCCGCGTACTTCAACGATCGCGGTTTTTAATCCCAATTGTGCCGCTCGGATAGCCCCCACATAGCCGCCGGGCCCACCTCCAATAATTATTACGTCATAGGGGTCTTCCATGTAATCCTCCGGGGCTCATTTTAATAAATTCCCAATGTTTGGGTCGTAATATAATGATTAAACGTCCAGCATAATGCGTTGCGGGTCTTCAATACATTCCTTTAAACGGACGAGGAAAGAGACAGCTTCGCGACCATCAATGATGCGGTGGTCGTAGGAGAGTGCAAGATACATCATTGGCCTGACAACCACCTCCTCGCCAATAGCTATTGGACGTTTTTGAATTTTATGCATCCCCAAAATAGCGGACTGAGGCACATTTAAGATAGGCATGGAATTAAGCGAACCAAATACGCCACCATTAGAAATGGTAAAGGTTCCTCCCATCATTTCATCCATACCAAGCTTACCGTCGCGCGCTCGATGGCCAAAGTCGTTTATGGAGCTCTCTATGTCTGAGAATCTCATTTGGTCGGCGTCTTTTATTACCGGAACTACCAATCCATTGGGTGTCCCCACAGCAACACCAATGTTATAATAATTTTTGTAGATTAGGTCATCGCCATATATTTCTGCATTCACGGCAGGCCATTCCTTTAACGCGATACATGCCGCGCGCACAAAAAATGACATGAACCCGAGGCGCACTCCATGTTTCTTCTCAAACGTCGATTTGTACTCGGCCCTTAAGTCCATGGCGGCGCCCATATCTACCTCGTTCCAAGTGGTAAGCATCGCGGCGGTTTGTTGTGCCTCCTTGAGCCGGCGGGCAATAATTTTTCGAAGTTTAGTCATCGAAACGCGCTCTTCGCGCTGATCATTCGGACGTGGCGGCAGGTCGATTGACGGCATATTACCTTTTGTTACCCCGGGATTCACCTCATGCCGCGCAGTTTGAACTTCGATAGCCGCAAGTGCGTCGCCTTTGGTAATACGACCGCCCTTGCCACTTCCTTTTATCAACGAAGGGTCCAAATCATTTTCATCGACTAGTTTGCGGACAGCTGGTGACAAAGAGGCCGAGGGGATTATTTTTGATGCAGCGATTGGTTCTGGAACTGGAATTGGAGCTGGTTCTTTTAACATGGCGGTAGCCGGATTTGACTTACTTGTTGATGTACTAGATTCAATGCTCCCAAGAATAGATCCGACAGTGACGTTGGCGCCCACATCGGAAGTAATTGATACAAGAATACCTGTTGATGTTGCATTGACCTCTATAGAAACTTTATCAGTTTCTAATTCGATCAAAGGTTCATCAACTACAACATCTTCACCAATCACTTTCAACCACCTCGCAACGGTCGCTTCTTTCACGGATTCACCCAATGATGGGACAGTGATATCAGTGTATATATCGCGTTGGGGGGCAATGACTGTGTTTTTGCCCGAGGCAGAGTTCATGGCATTTTCATGAACATTCTCACTTATTACACCTAAAAGTGTGCCAACAGCAACGTCAGCTCCAGTTTCGGCATCAACTGATAGTAAGGTACCGGCTGTCGGCGCATTTACTTCAACCGAAACTTTATCGGTTTCCAACTCTAGTAAGGGTTCGTCTTGGGTCACCGCGTCACCCGGGGCCTTGAACCATTTTGCAACGGTTGCCTCTGTTACAGACTCACCTAATGCAGGCACAACGATATTTATAGCCATCATTTACCTCTTTGTTCTGTCGTAGTGAGCCGGCCTCAATTGTTTTTTAAACGTAGTTTTTGGGCTGGACGCTTAGTTGTCACTTTAGGTTCAACCCGTGATTTTGCGAATGAGGTTTGTGGAATGGACCGGCGCTTGTTCACTGTCTTCTTTAGTGTCAATGCTTCGTCAACAAGAAGCGCTTGCTCTTCCAAATGCTGTGTCATTAGACCTGTCGCTGGTGATGCAGCTCCGGCTCGCCCGACGTATTGAGCGAGCGTTTGTTTGTGGTTTATCATTATTAAGACTTGTTCGAGGCGGTCACGTATGAATGTCCATGACCCCATATTCTTTGGCTCCTCTTGACACCATATGATTTCTGCATTGGGAAACCTGGACAAATCATTTGCAAGAACCTTATGCGGGAATGGGTACAATTGTTCTACTCGCATTAAATAGACGTCTTGAATGCTGCGGCGTTGCCGTTCTTCATAAAGGTCGAAGTATACTTTGCCACTGCATAAAACAACTCGTTTGATCTTTGTGTCTGGCAACAATGAACGAGTTGGATCATCTGTTAAATCTTGGTCATCCCAAAGTATGCGATGAAATGTTGAATTTTCACTGAACTTACTGATGTTTGAGACGCATAGTTTGTGACGTAAAAGTGATTTTGGTGTCATTAAAATCAGTGGTTTACGAAATTCTCGGTGTAATTGTCGGCGCAATACATGGAAGTAATTGCTGGGAGTGGTGCAGTTACAAACCTGCATGTTATCATTCGCGCATAGTTGTAAATATCGTTCTAGACGGGCAGATGAATGCTCTGGTCCTTGACCTTCGTAACCATGGGGTAAAAGCATAACAAGGCCCGACATGCGCAGCCACTTTAGTTCACCAGAAGAGATGAATTGGTCTATAATAACTTGAGCACCATTGGCGAAATCACCAAATTGCGCTTCCCAAAGTACTAACATATTTGGTTCTGCCCAGCTGTAGCCATATTCAAAGCCAAGCACCCCCGCCTCGGACAAAGGGCTATCGATAACTTCGTATGGCGCTTGCCCAAACCGAAGATGGTTTAATGGAATATAACGCTCCTCGGTTTTTTGGTCGGTAAGAACAGAATGTCGTTGTGAAAATGTACCGCGGCCAGAATCTTGACCGGACAACCGGACTGCGTGACCCTCGAGAAGCAGGGAGCCAAACGCCATAGCTTCGGCCGTTGCCCAATCGAAGCCCTTGCCCTCAGCGAACATTTCCTTCTTTTGATCGAGTTGACGCAGTATACGTTTGTGCGCGTTAAAGTTATCAGGGACCTTAGTTAAACCTTCGCCAATTTCTCTAAGGCGTTCGACAGGTAAACCTGTGTCACCGCGTCTTGCATCACCGTGAGCTACAGATAGGCCTGACCAGGCCCCATCAAGCCATTCGGCCTTGTTTACCTTGTAGTTGGGAGCGGCTTCGAAAGATTGATCCAGTTGTCGGGTAAAATCCGCAATTTGTTCATCTAGGCCTTCTTTTGTAACGGCGCCTTCATTGACCAATTTTTGACCATAGATTTGCAAGGTAGTCGGATGAGCGGCAATCTTTTTATACATTAGGGGTTGAGTGAACATTGGTTCATCACCCTCATTATGACCATGGCGACGATAGCAAATCATATCGATTACTACATCTTTTTTGAAGCGCTGGCGATACTCCATCGCAATTCTTGCGCAATGGGTTACGGCTTCAACATCGTCTGCGTTTACATGGAAAATAGGCGCAGCAACGACTTTCGCCACATCGGAAGAGTAGTGTGATGTACGTGAGAAACGCGGAGAAGTCGTAAAGCCAATCTGGTTATTGATAATTATGTGAATTGTGCCACCCGTCTTGTATCCATGAAGATTTGAGAGGTCGAATGCTTCGGGCACTAGACCTTGGCCGGCAAACGCGGCATCACCGTGTAGTAAAAGAGCCATGACTTTTTCACGGTCCTCATCATTCTTTTGATTTTGCTTAGCGCGTACGCGACCGAGCACGACCGTATTAATACATTCTAGGTGGGAGGGGTTAGGATTTAGAGATAGATGCACGCTTTTACCGTCAAATACGCGGTCTGTTGCCGATCCCAAATGATATTTAACATCGCCCGATCCGCCGACGTCTTCTGGCTTCGACGAGCCTCCTTGAAATTCATGAAAGATAGCTTGGAACGGTTTTGACATAACGTTGGAGAGTACATTTAAACGACCCCTATGCGCCATGCCGATGATAATTTCTTCGATACCAACTTGACTACCGCGTTTAAATATTTGCTCCATTGCAGGAACTAAGCTCTCTCCGCCGTCCAAGCCGAAGCGTTTGGTGCCAGTAAACTTTTTGTCGAGGTATTTTTCAAAGCCCTCGGTTTCTATCAGTCGGTTCAAGATTGCGCGCTTGCCAACCAGAGTGAATTCCGGCTGGTTATGGATCCGCTCAATACGTTCTTGGATCCAAGATTTTTCGTCAGGGTCTTGGATGTGCATGAATTCGACACCAATGGACCCGCAATAGGTTTGGTGAAGAATAGACATGATTTCTCGAACAGTCGCCGATTCAAGTCCGAGGACGTAATTAATAAAAATCTGACGATCCATGTCTTTTTCTTGAAAGCCATAGGAGGCGGGGCTCAATTCTGGATGTTCCTTAACCGGATCAATCTTTAAGGGGTCGAGGTCTGCCAATAAATGGCCGCGCACCCGGTACGCACGGATCAACATTAGGGCACGCAGGCTATCCAGCGTTGCATCACGTGCTTTGGTGGCTGTAATCCGATCTGTGGCCGTGTCTTGGTACTTGTTTTGAATGGCTGGATCTTGAGCCATCTGCTCGGAGAGGGTTGCCTCAGCCCCGCGTCCAACAATACCAGAGTCATTAGGTGCCCAAGACGCTCCGCGTTTTTCTTTGCTTAAAGCGTTCGCATCATCGGAGAGATTGGAGAAAAACTCCCTCCACCGAAAATCCACTGCATGTGGATCGTCGAGATAACGTTCGTACATTTCTGCAATATACACTTGGTTGCCCGAAAACAAAAAGGCATTGGGGTCAACTTCACTCATACTATCATACACACGTCTTTTACGCGTCCTTCCCGTCGTTTCTCTACTGCCTAATTTCGAAGATCATTTAATCCCTGCATACCCTATCACCGACTTAATACTTGTACCATGGTTTTGCCGAGGCCAGCAGGGCTTTCCGAGATATGGATGCCGGCAGATTTCATCGCTTCAATCTTGTCGCTCGCTCCACCTTTGCCACCAGCGATAATCGCCCCAGCGTGGCCCATACGTCGCCCGGGTGGCGCAGTGACACCCGCAATAAAACCCACTATCGGTTTTTTTGTACGGGAGTCCTTGATCAGCTGTGCGCCATCTTCCTCGGCAGACCCACCAATCTCACCGATCATAATGATTTGCTCAGTTTCATCATCGCCTATAAACATTTCTAAGCAATCGACGAAGTTTGTACCATTTATGGGATCCCCGCCGATACCTATACAGGTCGACTGACCAAGGCCTGCCGCTGTCGTCTGCCCGACAGCCTCGTATGTCAGCGTTCCAGAGCGTGAAACAATTCCGACGCTACCGTTCTTATGTATATGACCGGGCATAATTCCAATTTTGCATTCGTTGGGTGTAATGACACCCGGACAGTTGGGCCCAATCAGTCGAGTTGAGGACCCTTCAAGTGCGCGCTTCACGGGGAGCATATCCATCACTGGTATACCCTCCGTAATACAAACGACCAAAGGTATTTCTATAGCGATAGCTTCGAGTATAGCCTCTGCAGCAAATGGAGGTGGCACGTAAATGACCGAGGCATTAGCACCTGTTTGGTTAACGGCATCGGCGACAGTATCAAAAACTGGCAGGCCTAAATGCTCGGTTCCGCCTTTGCCCGGAGTTACGCCACCAACCACCTTTGTGCCATAAGCAATGGCCTGCTCAGAATGGAAGGTGCCTTGCGAACCTGTAAAACCTTGGCAAATCAGCCTAGTATCAGAATTAACAAGAACGGACATCAAGCGGCCTCCTTAACAGCTTTAACAATCTTTTCAGCGGCGTCACCTAGATTATCACCAGAAATTATTGGTAGCCCTGATTTCGCCATGATTTCTCTGCCTTTTTCGACGTTGGTTCCTTCTAAACGCACTACCAGGGGAACGTGTAGGTCAACTTCACGTGCGGCCTTGACGACACCCTCTGCAATAACATCACATCGCATAATTCCCCCAAAAATATTCACTAGGATACCTTTTACTTTTGGGTCAGAAAGGATGATCTTGAATGCTGCGGTTACTTTCTCGGCGGTTGCACCTCCGCCTACATCAAGAAAGTTGGCGGGCTCGCTGCCGCAGAGCTTAATGATATCCATGGTTGCCATGGCCAAGCCTGCTCCATTAACCATGCAACCAATTTCGCCATCAAGTGAAATATAGTTAAGCGCATATTTGCTGGCTTCTAGTTCCTTTTTGTCTTCTTCGTCTTCATCCCGCATGTCCTCTACATCTTGTTGGCGGTATAGCGCATTGTCGTCAAAATTGATTTTGGCATCCAATGCGATCACATCGCCGGCAACCGAGACGACTAGAGGGTTTATCTCCACAAGGGAGCAATCTAAGTCAACGAATGCTCGATAGAGTGAGAGCATTAATCTAACTGCCAAGTTGACTTGCTTGCCCTCTAAGTTAAGCCCAAAAGCTAACTCTCGGGCGTGAAAACTTCTGAATCCGACGACTGGGTCTACAGCAACCTTGAGGATCTTTTGAGGCGTGGCAGCTGCCACCTCTTCTATCTCCATGCCACCCTCGGTTGATGCCATCATGGTTATACGTGACGTTTCTCGATCTAAGAGAATACCCAGATAAAGTTCGCGCGCGATATCGCAACCTTCTTCAATGTATACCCTCTTGACCTCCTTCCCAGCTTTACCTGTTTGCTTAGTTATAAGAACGTGGCCGAGCATGTCTTTAACGCTCGAGCACACTTCATCAATAGATTTTACTACGCGCACGCCGCCCTTACCATCGGGCTTATCTTTGAAATGCCCGGCGCCGCGGCCACCCGCATGAATTTGTGATTTAACGACATAAACTGGTCCGCTTAACTCTTTTACAGCCGCTACTGCCTCGTCTACTGCGAATACAGCTATCCCTTTGGGGACGCTTACGCCATATTTGGCTAACAATTGCTTGCCTTGGTATTCGTGAATATTCATTTTGAGGCCTCCGAATATTTGTGGCATTGAGGAGTTACACTTTTTTGATATTTGATCCCCGGGTTGGCGGTTTACGGGGTAGTTTTTTCTTAGCCTGAAGGGGTTTTGGTCGCGTGTCTTTAATTGACTGCGCCTTGAGTTTTTTAACAAGGGTGCCAAGGTTTTTTACAGCATTTACTGACTTTCTGAACATCGCCCGTTCATTCACATCAAGCTTGATTTCAAGGATTTTTTCCACGCCTTTTGCCCCTATAATTACGGGCACACCAACATACATTCCCTTCACACCATACTCGCCGGTGAGGTAAGCCGCGCATGGAAGCACGCGTTTTTTATCTTTTAAAAAACTCTCTGCCATAGCAATGGCAGATGCTGCCGGCGCGTAGAAGGCGGAGCCAGTTTTTAACATCCCGACGATCTCACCTCCGCCCGAGCGGGTTCGTGTAACGATTTCTTCAATGCGTTGCTGAGTCGTCCATTTCATTTTGACTAAGTCGGGCAGTGGAATACCTGCCACAGTGGAATAACGGATGCATGGAACCATAGTGTCGCCATGGCCACCAAGAACAAATGCTGTGACGTCTTCTACAGAAACATTAAACTCTTCCGCTAAGAAAAACTTAAACCGCGCAGAGTCGAGCACTCCAGCCATACCCACAACCTTTGTATGCGGCAGCCCACAGGCATCGCGAAGCACGTGCACCATGACATCCAGTGGGTTGGTGATACAGATGACAAAAGCGTTTGGTGCATATTTTTTTATACCGGTGCCGACCTGCTCCATCACAGACGTATTGATACCTAGGAGATCATCGCGACTCATTCCTGGCTTTCGCGCGACGCCGGCCGTTACAATTATGACATCCGCACCTTTGATAGCAGTATAGCTTTTAGCGCCGCTTACTTTCGCATCAAAGCCATCGACAGGACTGGACTCAGCAATGTCTAAGGCCTTGCCAAATGGGATGCCGTCTGCGATGTCAAATAGTACAATGTTACCTAATTCCCTGAGAGCTGCCAAATGGGCTAAAGTACCTCCAATATTGCCAGCGCCAATAAGCGCGATCTTGTTTCGTGCCATAAAACCATCTCTCCTGATGTTTATGTTTTATAAATCTTCTTTCCTCTTCCAACGAGATCACCCAATGGTGGACCACGTGCAATCTTCTTGTTGGTATAGATAGTAGAGCAGTAGGGCAAGGAATTCACGGTAATTCGGCCCAAAATCAAGCCTGTGACATTTTAAAATAAAATGCTTGCTTTTGCACGGAAGAACGAGCTCTTGACGTTTAATCATAGCGTCAGTAATTGCTTCGTTTATTTGGAGAATGGGGCAGTGATATGTACTCGATTGACTGCATCTCCAAAAGGCGTGAGGTGGTGCGTTCAAACTCGAATGAACCATCGCCTTGAGTATAGAGCTCGCTGGCGCTAACTTCGGCCGAACAAACAAGGTTTACTTTGGCGTCATATAACGCATCGATAAGCGTCACGAAACGTCTCGCTTGGTCGCGTTTGGCCATCCCCAAACGTGGTATGTTTTCTAGGATTAATGTATGGAAGTAACTAGCGAGTGTCAGATAGTCACTAGCTCCTAAAGGCTGCCCACAAAGATCGAAGAAGCCAAGAAAAGCCACACCCTCTGCGGTCTTCGGTATATGGACCTCGCGCCCATTGACATGGAGGGTGCGATTACGGACTGGTAAGCCCGCCGCAAGACTTTCAAATGCGCTGTCTAACTTTTTAGCTGCGATGCTGTCTAATGGCGACAGATAAACGTCCATAGATTTCAATTTTTCTAATCGGTAGTCAGTGTCGCTATCTAATTCAATAACGTCCATTTCCCCCATAAACATAGGAATAAAAGGTAAAAAACGGTCACGCTGGATTCCATCTTTGTATAGGTCAATGGGGTGTCGGTTAGACGTGGCTACAACGATAACCCCGCGGTTAAAAAGATTTTCAAATAATCGTCCTAAAATCATGGCGTCAGCAATGTCGGTGACGTGAAATTCATCGAAACAAAGCAACCATGAACGCTCGCCTTGATCGCCAACAATCACCTTTGCTAACGCCTCAATAGTGCTACGGTTTGGTGAGACTGCTCCGGTTCTTTGAGCTGTCCGAAAAGCGTGTAACCGCTTGTGGACTTCTTGCATGAAAGCGTGAAAATGAACGCGTTTTTTTGCCTCTATACTGATCCCGCAATTTTCAAAGAAAAGGTCCATGAGCATGGTCTTTCCGCGGCCAACCCCGCCCCACAAATATACTCCTCTTGGGGGATCTTTCCGGGGTGCTGTAAGCGATAGCCGCGCCATCCAACCAATTTTACCCATCCGAGTGCTGTATTCAACGAGATCGTCAGAGAGCTTCTGTAACTTGCCAACTGCATGAGCTTGAAAAGGGTCAGCCCGAATGGAGCCTGTGTCTAAAAAGGTCTTGTAAGCAGCGCTTATGGCAGTTGGCCTAACCACTTAATTCAATCTTTATGATCTATTTGGCACCGATTTGGTGCGATTGAGAAATTCTGCCTCCATTTCGCAGCGAATTCGATATCCAAGACTGGCGGATAGTTCACTACTTTTTTCCACATCTGCCCAAGTAACTATAGCCCCTTTTTTTATCATCCTTTTAATTTTTATACCTTGGGCCAAGCCGATTGGGAGCGCACGAAGGGTATGGGCTTCGTCAGCTGACATGAGCCGGCCCCAAACACAATGTCCTCCCTCACCATCAAGAATTTCGCCAGGTTTAAGGTCACGCTTTGCTGTGGCCGTGACGTCCGCACGGAAAGCATTTGGTGTGCCTGTAGGTTGTTGATTGATCGCTGCCCACGCTATAGACAATCCGAGTTCTAATCCAATTAGATGATAAGGTCGCCAAAGTCCCGAATAGTGTCCACTTGGGTCCGTGAGAAGTCCATAGTCGGCAAAACAACGCTCCACATAATCAGTTGGCGCCTCGAATGTGACAAATACTCCCCATCGCAAATTGTTTTGGATAGTGGAGCCATCCCTTTTTTGGCTGGAGATCACTTCAACTTGTCCTTTGTGATGCAATGCGCCCCCATCTTTTTCGGGTATCATGATTGAAGCGATTTCATTTATATCACATGCGGGAAAAGTGAGTCCACTTGGTGCAGGAGTAAGTCCAGTTGCATTAGAAACTGAAGCCATTTCAATTGCTGATTTTGTGCCGTCTAGAAAAGAGTTAAACATTTTTGCATTCATGCCGCTGGAATTAGCACGCTCAGCTGTCAGGCCATAATAATTCCATACAGTATCTGGTGTTGAGGAGTGGTATTCAGGCAGGTACTTGGTACCTTTTCCAGCTGCCACGACCGTCAACCCGCAAGCCCTAACCCAATCTACTTGCTCGCAGATCAGAGCAGGTTGATCTCCGTAAGCAAGAGAGTAAACAACTCTCGCCTCACGTGCGCGCTTGGCTAAAAGCGGGCCGGCGAGAGCATCAGCCTCCACATTTACCATAATGACGTGCCGACCCCGATTAATAGCTTGCAAGGCATGTAGGATGCCCATTTCCGGGACACCGGTTGCCTCGACTATTATTTCGACGCCCCCTGCATCAATAAGTTTCTCTGCGTCATCAGTGATGAAAGTTGTTCCACTTTTTAAAGCCCTCGCAGCGGAAATGGAGGTGTATTGTTCTAGTGGCCATCCAGATGAATCTAAATTATTTTTGACACGCTCTATATTGGTATCGGCAATGCCTACGACATGGATCCCCGGCGTAAGGCGCGCCTGAGCTAAAAACATTGAGCCGAATTTACCCGCACCTATGATCCCGACGCGTATTGGTCGATTTTGTTCTTTCCGCGCCATCAGCAATTGGTTAAATATCATTCTATCGTGTCCCCCATAAGACACCGTTTAAGTAAAATCTGTGGTTCCATAAAACTGTATCTGTGATTGAAGAAAATTTCCCATCTTATTTGTATATATTATTATTTTTAGGGAGTTTGTCCAAGTTTACGGTACGCGGTGTCATTGGATAGAAGAACTATGATTCTTTGCCGGTCGCACGGTGCGGGCTCAGTCACGATTGATACCCGTTATTATTTGCCTTGGAATTTGGGTACATGCTTTTCCATAAATGCGGCGAGGCCCTCCATACCATCTTCACTGGCGTTGATCTAATTTACTTGCGCTTGGGCTATAGCAATATGTTCAGTCAGCCCCTTTGGAACAGTTCAAACAATAAAGCGTTTAAGCGTCCGGGATGGTAAGAGTTTAGGGGCCGTTATGCGGGCAGCGTAATCTATTGCCATTACCATCAAAGCCTCCGTGGTGGTTAACTTCATAAGCGTGCTTTGCGGATATGGGGTCGCCGGTCAACGCCAGATATATTGCGATCTTAAGTTGGAGTCGTCTAGCTAGCGTGAAAATCAATCCTAAAGAGAGACTGAGTTTCACCTTTGGGCAGGAAAAGATACCTTCACCCGCCGCTACCGACAAATTGGCCTTTCACCACATCGAGGACTGACTTATCCAAGTTTACTCGAACGACAGGTATTTCGCGGAAAATATCGTGCGGTCTAGCGTTGAGATCGGTCCCTGCAGAGAGAGCTTATCGGTTGCCGTAAAGAATGGCGACGCGGTCCTCGTTAGCACTCAAAATACGCGGTCCTCGTTAGCACTCAAAAAGTGCTGCCAAGCTATCTCTATGCTCGCGACCAATTCGTTATCAAGTCGATCGATGCTTCGTCGCGGTTAATTGTGATAATCGCGACGTGGGCGCTATTTTTTCTGGTTGAATTAAGTGACCGCGTCGGCGCTCATTTCTGGGATAATGTTCCCGCATCACGTGCGACGGAATACAGCTTCTTTGATGGCTCCAATGGCTTGTCCCGGGTTGAGATTTTTTGGGCAGGTATTGGTGCAGTTCATGATGGTATGACAGCGGTAAAGTCGAAATGGGTCGTTTAAGTTATCAAGGCGATCACCAGTTGATTCATCGCGCGAGTCAGCGATCCATCTGTAAGCCTGAAGGAGGACTGCTGGCCCTAAGTAGCGGTCTCCATTCCACCAATAGCTCGGACAACTGGTCTGACAACAAAAACATAGTATGCACTCCCAGAGCCCATCGAGCCTCTCACGTTCTTCGACGCTTTGAAGGCGTTCACGAGTGGGCGCCGGCGTATCAGCTTTTAACCAAGGTTCGATGGAACGGTACTGAGCGTAAGGTTCATTTAAGTCTGGAACTAAGTCTTTAACAACCGGCATGTGAGGTAAGGGATAAATCCTGATTTCGCCCGGTATTTCGGAAATGGGTTTTGTACAGGCTAGTGTATTGGTCCCGTCGATATTGAAAGCACATGAGCCACACACTCCTTCGCGACAAGATCTTCGGAAAGTGAGAGTTGGATCAATTTCATTCTTTATTTTGATCAGCGCGTCTAAGATCATTGGCCCACAAGAGTCGAGATCAACTTCGAAGGTGTCTAAGCAGGGGTTATCACCGGTATCTGGATCGTAGCGGTAGATCCGAAAAGTCTTGCAGTTGACAGCACCATTTGGCGCTGGATGGGATCTCCCAGATTTAACGGTGGAGTTAGCGGGTAAGGTAAGTTCAACCATAGAATGAATGCCTTAATAGACCCTCTCTTTGGGTTCAATGTAATCAATTTCATCGGTAAGCGTGTAGTCATGGACGGGCCGATAACCAATTGTTACTTTACCATTAGCATCTATCCAACCAAGCGTGTGTTTCATCCAGTTTTCATCGTCGCGATCGGGGAAGTCCTCATGGGCATGAGCTCCACGGCTTTCTTTTCGCGCTTCGGCGGAATACATGGTGACCCTAGCGTTTACCATTAGGTTTTCTAGCTCCAGTGTCTCAACTAAGTCTGAATTCCATATCATGGATCGATCGGAAACTTGAATATCTGACATGCCCTGCCAGATGGTATCAATTAACTCTACCCCCTCCGAAAGAACCTCAGAAGTCCGGAATACGGCGGCATTGCTCTGCATAACGCGCTGCATTTCAAGGCGGAGCTCGGCAGTTTTAGTCCCACCCCTCGCGTGGCGGAGCTTGTCCAAGCGTTCAAGGGCTGCATCTGCGCAGCCACTTCTAAAAGGTGACAGAGCCTGGCCTGGCTTAACAACCTTTGATGCTTGAATACCGGCTGCGCGTCCAAACACGACCAAGTCGAGGAGAGAATTAGTACCGAGACGATTGGCGCCATGCACTGAAGCTGCAGAACATTCTCCGACCGCCATTAGGCCTTTAGCTACGTAATCAGGGTTCTCTTCTTTTGGACTTAGAACTTCGGTCATGTGGTTGGTCGGGATGCCCCCCATATTGTAATGTACTGTCGGGATTACGGGAATTGGTTCGTGTGTGCAATCGACGCCGGCAAAAATCTTTGCCGATTCGGTAATGCCGGGAAGTCGCTGACTAAGGACATCTGCTCCCAAATGTTCCAAATGTAAAAAAATATGATCACCTCCCACGCCGACGCCACGCTTGTCTCGTATTTCCATAGTCATGGAACGCGATACCACGTCTCGGCTTGCTAGATCTTTAGCAGTGGGGGCATAGCGTTCCATAAAGCGCTCCCCCTCCGAATTAGTCAGGTAACCACCCTCGCCGCGAGCCCCTTCAGTAATCAAGCATCCCGAGCCATAGATTCCAGTGGGATGGAATTGGATAAATTCCAGATCTTGGAGGGGCAGGCCTGCACGCGCTGCCATTGCGTTTCCGTCACCAGTGCAGGTATGAGCAGAGGTGCATGAAAAATAGGAGCGTCCGTAACCTCCAGTTGCAAGGACGACCAGTTGTCCTCGGAATACATGGATAGTACCGTCGTCTAAATTCCAAGCCACCACACCTTCGCAATTGCCGTCCTCGCCCATTATTAAGTCGAGGGCAAAATATTCCACAAAAAATTCAGCATTATTTTTGAGTGATTGTTGATACAAAGTATGAAGCATCGCGTGACCTGTGCGATCGGCGGCAGCACATGCTCGCTGAACGGGTGCCTCGCCAAAATTCCGCATGTGACCGCCGAACGGGCGTTGGTATATCTTGCCATCATCGGTCCGTGAAAATGGCATACCATAATGTTCGAGTTCAATTATTGAAGGAACAGCCTCGCGGCACATATACTCAATGGCGTCTTGATCACCAAGCCAATCAGCACCCTTAACAGTATCGTACATGTGCCATTCCCAATGGTCCTCAGCCATATTGCCCAGAGCGGCCGAAATTCCACCCTGCGCAGCAACGGTATGCGACCGAGTGGGAAACACTTTAGTTATACAAGCCGTCTTTAGCCCAGCCTCTGCCATACCAAGGGTAGCTCGCAACCCAGCTCCTCCTGCGCCAACTACAACTACCTCGTATTTATGATCAATAATTTCGTATGCTTGCTTCATGTAATGTCAACCTTCAAATGTCAGGCGTAATACTGCCAAAATGCAGGACGCACTGAGCAAAATAGAGATAGCCTTGGCGACGATGATGGATGTGGTTTTAATGCCCTCTCCGTGGACATAGTCCTCAATAATAACCTGTATGCCGAGAGCTGCGTGATGAAACATTATGACAATTGTTAAGCCTAAAAGCACAGGGTTTCCATGACTTCCAACCCAAGACTTTACGGTATTTAGATCAGCACCGACTAGGCCCACAAATGAGAAAACAAGCCATAGAGTTAGCGGTATGAGTGCCATACCAGTTAGTCGCTGACTCCACCAGTGACGTACGCCATCATTTGTTGACCCGAGACCACGCACCCGGCCAAGGTGTGACCGCATATTCATTTTAACCCTTTCCAGATGCCGAGTAAGCGGCGACTAGAGTCAATACAGTCATGGCTGTAGTAAACAATATAATCAACCAGCCCGTAATTTTTACCCTGTCCAGTTCAAATCCCCAGCCGGCGTCCCAAGCCAAGTGCCGTATGCCATTGCTGAGGTGATAGAACACAGAGAATGTTAGGCCACACAGCACACTTTGTCCAAACCATGAACTCATCACAGTCTGTGCGATAGCAAATTTTTCCGGACCGTAAGTCGCCGAAAGTAACCAATAAGAAAAAAGCAGTGTGCTCAATGCTAGAATGATCCCAGTAAAACGATGCATAATCGATAGGAAAGATGTTATTTGCGGCCGGTATACTTGAAGGTGCGGTGATAAGGGGCGAGGGCGACTCACTTTTCTTTCATTCATGTTAATCTCCCCAATTTCTGGCCACAAGGCTTTTGATATTTTTGTTGCTACATTCACTCAAGTACATTCAGGATCCTAATTTCGATCAACACTTTGATAATAGCCAGAACACTACCTACATGATAACCACAACACATCTTACCTAGTGACAGGTTTACCCTAAGTCAATAATAGCACGCGTAAATTCTGCTTATTTAGACAGCAGTATTTTGCTAATCCAAGAACATTAATACCGAAAAATGGGGCTTTCGACTTGGTTTGGACAATCCACTTTGGGAGATTATGAGGCTTGGCAAATAAAGTTATTTGAGCGCAAAGCCCATGACGTGGGCGCTGATCTACTGCTCAGTCTACCCCGTGTTCCCCCATAACAATAAGACTCCAGTATAATTGATATACTAAACGGGCTTTTTCTGGTTTCGTGCAGAAGACTATTTATACCCGCTTATTATTCTGAACGTGTCGAGTTGTCAGATTGAAAATAGACCCCATCCCGTTTAACATTTACCCAAGGGCAAAAATTCGATCTAAATGGAGGTTTTTGAGAAAAGTGTTTATCGGAAAAACTTTGAGGGTTTTTGGGTTGAGTTGGGGGCCGTTTCGATTAATTTGATCTAGTCGTTGGGTATGCTGTAAGACTATCAAGTCAGTGATTTGAATATTATTCACCTGCAGGGACCTCGTGAATGGATTGGTTTTTAAGGGCAGTATTCAACTGTATTACGAAAATATGCCTGTTTTGAAAAGATCTTGCGATACTGTTCATATCGTGATGACCGATTTTTTGCCGCACCTTGCGACGATTTAAATTTAACGAGTATACTTAGTTTGTTTGAAATCACTAGTCGGGGCAAGATTAACTTATGTCAATCATTAGCCTTCAATCACACGTTGCCGCCGGCCATGTGGGCAACAGCGCCGCTGTCTACCCGTTACAACGAATGGGTTATGACGTATGTCCAGTTTATACTGCCGCTTTGGCACACCACCCGAAACGGGGCGAATTTCATGGCGCGCTCACTGGGCCCGACACACTCACGACTATCTTTCATGGTCTAAGAGCGCATGGCATTTTTAATCGATGCGATGCCTTGCTCAGTGGTTATTTGGGTAACGCAGCTAGTGCAGAGGTCTTACTCGAGGCGTGGCAGGCTATTCGCTATGAGTCAGCTCAGTCAATTTTCTGCTGCATGCCAGTGATAGGTGATCGTCAGGAGGGAATTTATGTGGATGCAGCGCTGCCTGATATTTTTAAAAATTCTCTTGTGCCAGCGGCAACAATTATAATTGCAAATGCTTTTGAATTGGAGCAACTGAGTGGTATCCCCGTAAATGATCTTGCAGCTGCTACATACGCTGGTAACAAGATATTGAAGGCAGGGCCATCTATTGTAATTGCGACGTCGGTGCCCGAAGAGAGCAATCAAAATCTTGCAAATGTCTTAATTCAACAGGACCGTGTAATTGTCTCCAGAACTCGAATAGTTGAAACAACAGTCAAAGGCACTGGCGATTTTTTTTGTGCCGTATGGCTAGGTCAATATCTGGCCCTACTCGACCCGACGCTTGCACTTGGGAGTGCGAATGCGGCTGTGCGTGTAGCAGTGAATCTAGCTTCTCACGAAAATCTGTTAGACTTGCCGGTAGTAAAAGCCATTAACTATTGTATTGATCGAGATGACCAATTCTTAATTGACCCAATTTCGATATTGTAATTATTCTTAGCATTTACGATATTAGCAAACGATCGGGCCCAACGATGTAATGGCCGGTAGCTCAATTAAAATGTGACCGGACTAATTCTTCAGCTATTTGCACAGAATTAAGCGCAGCGCCTTTGCGCAGATTATCTGATACTATCCACATGTTTATGCCGTGTTTAACGGTCATATCCTTCCGAATTCGGCTGACGAACACCGCGTCTTCGCCAGCTGACTCTTGCGGGGTCACATATCCCTCATCAGTGCGATGATCGACCACAACAACCCCCGGTGCTTGATCCAAAGCGGCCCGAACTTGTTTTTCGCTAATTGGGGTGTGAAATTCCAGATTGACTGCCTCTGCGTGTCCAATGAAAACTGGACATCTTACGCATGTGGCCGTCACTTGAATGTCCGGATCCAGTATTTTTCTAGTCTCACTGACCATCTTCCACTCCTCCTTCGTACTCCCATCGTCCATAAATATATCGATATGAGGTATGACATTAAACGCTATTTGCTTGGTGAATTGGGAGCGGTAACTCTCCGCCGGTTCATTGACAAAGATGCCTCGGGTTTGATTGAAAAGTTCATCCATGCCGGCCTTCCCAGTGCCTGAAACGGATTGGTATGTGGAGACAACCACTCGTTTGATTCGAGCTTGATCGTGTAAAGGTTTTAGTGCTGTGACCATCTGAATGGTAGAGCAATTTGGGTTAGCGATAATGCCGCGTTTAGTGAAACCTAATATCGCCTCAGGATTAACCTCAGGGACAATTAATGGCACGTCTGGGTCCATACGAAAATGTGAGGTGTTGTCGATTACGATAGCCCCGGCTTTGGCAGCAATTGGTGAGAATTTAGCACTTACTTTCGCGCCTGGAGAAGAGATCACAATGTCTGTACCCGCAAAATCATAATCCTCAAGATTTTGGGTATTAATAGTTGCGTCTTCCCCATAAGAAATTTCAACACCGACTGAATGGGATGATGCTAATGGCACGATGGTGTCGGCGGGAAAATTACGCTCTGCCAATATTGAGATTACTTCACGACCCACATTGCCTGTGCCCCCGACGACCGCAATTTTGTAACCCATCGTTATGTACTCCTAGTTAAATCGGCTATTTGGTTAATAGTTTGAGGATTTGTCTATCAATCCCGAATTTCGAAAATAACAAACATAAACGATGCAAATTTAGACCTTACTAAGTTGAGGACTAAATCTGGCTTCTAAAAGATTAGTATACGGTCTTTATGAATGTCATTTTAGCCCTTTCATCCGAAGATCCGCGCACGTTAGTTCAGTTTTGACGTAATTGTTTAAATCCCGCGGGTGCCAATTTTACGCAGCCTGCCCGAGGTATTAAGCCGCTAACCTGTCCAGTTCCATGCAGAGTGCCTCGCCCATCTGAGAACATGACACTAATTTCATGCCGTCTTGCATGATGTCACTAGTGCGCAAACCCCTTGCAAGGACCTGACTAACTGCATTTTTAATTAGGTCAGCATTATCTGAGTCATCAAAACTATATTGAAGCATCATAGCAAATGACAAGATCGTCGCCAGCGGATTGGCGCTATCTTCACCAGCAATATCAGGTGCGGAACCGTGCACTGGTTCGTACATAGCCATCCTCCGGCCGCTCTCGTCGGCGTTACCTAGGCTAGCAGACGGCAGCATCCCGAGCGAACCTGTTAGCATGGCAGCACAGTCCGATAGGATATCGCCAAAAAGATTATCTGTTACGATTACGTCGAATTGTTTTGGCGCGCGGACCAACTGCATGGCACAATTATCAGCATACATATGGTGTAGCTCAATACTTGGATAATCTTCGCTGACCTTCGAGGTAATCTGCCTCCACAGAACGCCGGTTTCCATTACGTTGGCTTTCTCAACAGAGTGCAATACCCTCTCGCGTTTGCCGGCTATTTCAAACCCTACTCGGACAATACGTTCGATCTCGGTAGATGTGTAGCGCTGTGTATCAAGCGCTTCCGACGTGCCATCATCTCTCTCTGAGATTCCGCAAGGTTTTCCAAAATAAATCCCTGATGTTAATTCACGCAGAATTAGCATGTCTAACCCAGATATAAACTCTGACTTTAAGGTCGATGCGCCTGCAAGGGCCGGAATTACGGTTGCTGGCCGCAAGTTCGCAAATAAATCCATTTCTTTGCGCAGCTTAAGAAGTCCCGCCTCCGGACGTATGTCGCGAGCAACATTATCCCATTTAGGTCCTCCTACCGCACCTAAAAGTACAGCATCTACGCTCATTGCCGCACTCAAGGTTTCATCCGTTAGCGAGGTGCCCTGCGCATCGATAGCTGCACCGCCAACCAAATCTTCAGTCACGTCGAAGCATATGTGCCTGCGGCGATCCATCCATTCAATTACTCGATGAACCTGGCCCATGACCTCTGGGCCTATACCATCACCCGGCAAAAACAGGAGTTTTTTATTAGCTGACATATATGTTTCCCCTTAATGTCACTTATGCTGAAGAAAAAAGCCATGGGTGTAGAATTTTTTTTCGATTTTCAAAGTTCTCAATCTTCGATTTATTCTCCATGGTTAGGCCGATATCATCGAGCCCATGCATCAGGCAGTGCCTCTTGAACGGGTCTACGTTAAAAGTAATTTTACCGCCGTCAGGTCTCATAACAATCTGGTTTTGAAGATCTACGCTCAGTTTCGCATTGGAACCGTGTTCTGCGTCATTCATCAACTTGTCTAAATGTTCCTTGGAAACTGTGATAGGGAGAATGCCGTTTTTAAAACAGTTATTATAAAAAATATCGGCAAAGCTGGTCGAAATGATGCAACGGATACCAAAATCTAGAATAGCCCAGGGCGCGTGCTCGCGAGACGACCCGCAACCAAAATTGTCACCTGCTATTAAAATTGTGGCATTACGGTAAGCCGTTTTATTTAGGATGAAATCTGGGTTTTCTGAACCGTCCTCGTCATAACGCATTTCATAAAATAGATTTTTGCCCAACCCAGAGCGTTTTATAGTTTTTAAAAATTGCTTGGGAATGACCATGTCAGTATCAACATTAATTTTGTTCATTGGCGCGGCAACCCCGGTCAGTGTTTTGAATTTCTCCATCATTTTTTCCTTCTTGCCTTACTAATGGTCAAGTTTGAAACCACTACGATCTACGATCGAATAAATTATAGTTAACAGTTGATGAACACTCTCGAAACGGTGTCAAAGTGAAAATGTTATTTTGTCAGGACTTGAGCATTCGATATGGTAAAGCTTATCGTAATGAATGTGTTTATTAAGAAATTGACCGCATTGGCGAGTAAAGTTTGTGAAGTCATTATCCGATTGAACCAAAATTTGACCGGTAACTGCAGCGTAATATACGTCTTGACTAATACTAAAATTCATCAACTCAATTCGCGAACATCTGACAAATGGCCTTTGATTGCCGCAGCGGCTGCCATGGCTGGGCTTACTAAGTGGGTTCGGCCCTTAAAACCTTGGCGACCTCTGAAATTTCGATTAGACGTGGATGCACAGCGCTCGCCGGGGGAGAGTTTGTCATCATTCATTGCGAGGCACATTGAGCAGCCTGGCTCTCGCCATTCAAAACCGGCGTCAATTAAAATTCTATCTAGCCCCTCTTCTTCAGCCTGATCTTTAACTAAACCTGAGCCGGGCACAACCAAAGCATGCACTCCGTCGGCGACTTTACGACCTTTTGCGATGGCAGCAGCGGCCCGAATATCTTCGATTCGACCATTAGTGCACGATCCGATAAAAGCCTTATCGATTTTAATATCAGAAACTGCCATGCCCGCTGTTAAACCCATGTAGTCGAGGGCCTCTTGGGCTGCAGCTTGTTTAAGCTCGTCCTCAAAATCCGATGGTTTTGGAACATTGCCTGTAACTGGCGCGACATCTTCAGGCGACGTTCCCCATGTAACTTGGGGAACGATCTCTGAGACATTAAGAATAACCTCCTTGTCATAAACTGCGCCTTCATCAGAGGGTAATGTTTTCCAATATTCAACAGCCGCCTCCCATTGCCCGGCCTTCGGGGACATGGGGCGACCCATTAAATACTCAAAAGTTGCGTTGTCCGGCGCGATAAGCCCAGCTCTCGCTCCACCCTCGATGGTCATATTACAGACTGTCATCCGGCCCTCCATCGATAGATTTCGGATTGCTTGACCTGCGTACTCAATTACATAACCTGTGCCGCCGGCGGTCCCGATTTTACCTATGAGCGCAAGAACGAGATCTTTTGCAGTGCATCCGGTGGGTAGGACACCGTTTACCAAAATCCGCATATTTTTAAGTGGTGCCTGCAACAATGTTTGTGTGGCTAGGACGTGCTCAACCTCAGAGGTTCCGATACCGAAAGCCAAAGCGCCAAAAGCGCCATGAGTTGCTGTATGGCTGTCCCCGCAGACAATTGTTGTTCCCGGCAAGGTGAAGCCTTGCTCGGGTCCAATGATGTGCACAATACCCTGGCGGATATCCCCAACGTCGAATAAAGGGACATTAAAGTCTCTGCAATTTTTTTGCAGTGTCTCTACTTGGATGCGACTTTCCTCATTCCGAATGTAACCCCCACGTTCAGTGGTCGGGACATTGTGGTCAGGGACGGCAAGTGTTGCATCTGGGCGGCGAACTGGCCTGCCAGCAGCTTTTAAGCCCTCGAAGGCTTGTGGACTAGTTACTTCATGAACTAGGTGTCGATCTATATATAAGAGACAAGTTCCATCGTCTTGAATGTTGACGAGATGATTATCCCAGATTTTATCAAAAAGCGTTTTTGGCGATCCCATAAATTTTATCCCCCAATGACCGCTCTCTTGGTATTGAAAATCCGGATTCTTAGATTTACTGGTCCGGATCGGGAGCGCGGAACTTTTTTATTAATCTTTACCCTTCTTTTCTGATGTAATCGCGGCGGTTTTAGCCTGTGTTTTTTTTATTCCAGCTCTTTTATTTTCTTTTTTAATCTCCTCTGCTGCCTGCCGCTCTTTGGCGGCAATTTTGGCCTTAAAGCCATGGGTCTGCTCGGCAATTCGCGCAGATTTACCTGTGCGACCACGGAGATAATATAATTTAGCACGACGGACGTTGCCGCGGCGTACGACATTAATTGAGTAGATAGTTGGAGAATAAAGCGGGAAAACCCGCTCAACTCCTTCTCCATAACTGAGCTTTCGGACCGTGAATGCAGAATTCAGTCCGGCGTTCTTCCGCCCGATGCAAACCCCCTCAAAAGCCTGTACGCGCTCGCGGGAGCCTTCAACGACTTTTACGTTCACGCGGAGCGTATCTCCAGGCCCAAAAACTGGCGTTTCTGCATCGCCCGCTAACTTTTCAATTTCTTGGGTTTCCAACTCACTAATCAAATTCATTTCTTATTTCCTCAGTCTTGGAGCGGTGCGTACCAAATGCGGAGGGAACAATCTCAAAAAAAACCCGAATATTCAACTGTTTTCGCGTTGATAAATGGACCAGAGATCTGGGCGCCGCCTCTCAGTAATGGCTTTAGACTGATCTAATCGCCAATTTTTAATTTTTTCATGATGGCCTGAGAGCAAAATTCCCGGTACTTTTCGGTTTGCCCACATCTGTGGGCGGGTATATTGCGGGTACTCTAGTAATCCATTCTCAAAACTTTCATCAAGGGTGCTCTCGAATTTTCCCATAACATTAGGAAGTAACCGCACGCATGCGTCTAAAAGCGCGATGGCTGCGGGCTCGCCGCTCGAAAGAATAAAGTCGCCTAGACTGATCTCTTCAATTCTATAGGCGTCAATTAGACGTTGGTCAATGCCTTCAAAGCGCCCGCACAAAAGAACAACACCTGGCCCGGCAACTAATTTTTTGACTCGGTTTTGGTCCAGCCGGTGGCCGCGCGGGGAGGTAACAATTAATGGTGCTTTTGTTAAATTCTTGCGGGCCTTCCTCAGAGCAGGGTCGAGAACGTCAGGCCGTATTATCATACCGGGTCCCCCACCGAATGGTGGGGCGTCAACGGATTTGTGGAGACCAATTCCATATTCCCGAACATTAACCGTCTCTAGCGACCAAATGCCATCACGAAGTGCTTGACCAGTCAAGCTCACGCCAAGAGGACCTGGAAACATCTCCGGAAATAATGTTATAACTCTGCTGCACCACATTTAAATGTCTTCGACCTCATTCAATTCGTTATCTTCATCAGGTAATTTAATCACCAATTTTCCTGAAGCTATATCAACCTCCTGAACGACTTCACGCGTAAAAGAAACTACCAAATTTTTTATCGTGCCGCCCTCAATCTCGAGGACATCGCCTGCACCGTGATTAAATACAGCTGAGACTGTACCAAGCGTGTCCCCCTTTTCGGTCACTGCGTTAAGACCTATCAAATCAACGTGGTAGAAGCTACCTTTAGCTGGTGGCGGAAGTTTAGCACGATCCACATGAAGTTTAGCACCCTTGAGGGCTTTGGCGGCATTTCGGTCATTGACGCCATCGATGTGGGCAATCATGTAACCCTGCCTTTCACCAACAATACTGAGAGAGAATGACCGTGTAGCTTGCGCATTCCAGAGAGGTCCATATGCAGCAATATCTTCTGGGACCTCCGTAAAACTTTTAATCCGCACGTTACCTTTAATGCCGCGAGGTGTGCCAATTACTCCAAGCACCACTAAATCAACTAAAACGGAGGTATCACACATATTTACGGTCTGGCTCAGACTTTCCCTTTGGGTTCGTCATCAGCAACCTCTTTTGGTTTAGCTTTTTCTTCAGCCGATGTCTCCGCAGCTGCTACTTCTTCGGTTGATGTCTCCGCAGCTGCTACTTCTTCGGTTGATGTCTCCGCAGCTTCTACTTCTTCGGTTGATGTCTCCGC
>NZFO01000018.1 GCA_002690705.1 Magnetovibrio sp.
CAGGATTGAAGATAAGTTGTGTAACATTTTGGACCTTATCTTTGATTGCTGACTGAAAATTTTATTCAGGCTGTCATCAGATAACCACGCGCAATGGCAATCTGAGGACGCGATGACATTGGCTTGGCGTTTCTCATTAGGGGAAATTAAGGCTAACTCTCCAAAGCATGTTCCCGCGCCTACAGATGCGAGATATTCGCCATTGCCAAGAGCGATCTCCACTTTGCCTGATAAAAGGAAGAATACGCCATCGGTCTCTTGCCCAAGTGAAATGATCTTCGTGCCGGTAACAAAGTCTTGCAGGTCGACTTTCTGCTCTATTATGTCTAGTTCTGCGGGTGACATATTGGTTAAGAGCGGTTGGCCACTTAAATCATCACCCCTACTACCTTCAACCTGATGTTTGCCGTAGCCAGCAATTAGCTGTTCTTCGACCCACTCAATTGCCTGATCAAGATTGGTGTAATGCAGAGTGCCCGTATTTGTAAATTCTTGGAAACTTTCAAACACATCTCGACGGACGATATCGTCATTTTGGGCGCCGCAGAATAGTATTTCCGTTTCGGTATCCTCAAATTTTTGAAAAAACTCTTTCAATATTTTGACTGCACCAACACTTATTTTATTCACTTTCTGAAGTGAAATTATAATAAACTCTTGATCGATGATGTTTGTAATTTCTCGTGTAATGGCGTCACTATGAATCAGTGTAATACTCCCACCGAGTTCGATAACGCTACATTTAAAGCCGTGCTCGTCTAGTATATCTGCGTCGGCTGGTTTTCGCGTATGGACGGACCGTATTTGACTTAAATCATATACATTTCTGATACAGTTTTCAGAGGAATCCTCGCCTTGCAGGAGGTGTAACTTGAAATGCGATGACAATTCTTGGCATACCTGGATACCACGTACGCTATTGCCGAGTTCATCCAGCGGTGGTGAGAACACGCCAAGTCCGAATTCTGATGGGAGAACCGCGACGATACCACCACCAACACCGCTTTTTGCAGGCAGACCTATGCGATAAGTCCATTCGCCGGAATAGTCATACATTCCAGCGCTTACCATTATAGACAGGCCTTTGACTGCCGTTTCAGATGAGACAATCCGTTTATTTGTTAATGGATTGACCCCATTTTTAGCCAATGTAGCCGCCATAACAGCAAGGTCTTTTGCCGTAACAAGAATTGAACATTGTCGGAAATAAACGTCTAAAATTTTATCTACATCATATTCGAATTGATTATTGTTCTTTAATAGCCACCCAATAGCCCTGTTCCGATCACCAGTTGATTTTTCTGAATGGAAGACGTCTTCATTCACGGTGAGCTGTCGACCTGCGAAATCAGAGAGAAATTCTCGTATAACGGGGAATGCATCGTCTGTTGCATCATCACAAACGAGCCCTGTGCAGCTGATAGCGCCCGAATTAACCATTGGATTAAATGGTCTATTGTCCTCTTTTAGCCGGATTGAATTAAACGCCTCGCCCGATGGTTCGACTCCGATTTTTTTTAAAACGTAATCTGCACCCATTCTCTCTATGGCAAGACAATATACAAAGGCCTTTGAAATTGACTGTATTGTAAATTCCACAGAACAATCACCGACTGCAAGTGTAATACCGTCCACCGTGGTTAAGGCAATTCCAAATTGATCTGGATTAACGATGGCAAGTTCTGGGATGTAATCAGCAGGTGCCCCAGAGGTATCGGCAAGTATGGACTTATGCTGAGTTTCTATAAATTCCAAGAGAGGGGAGTTAGGGGAGTGTTTTACCATTCTTCGCGTTTCGTCCCTTTGTGTATTTGCCCGGTGTGATGCCATGTAATTCAGTAATTCTTATTTTAGAACTCCTAACATGGGCTGGCATTAAATGCAGTATTAAAAGCTTTAGCCGTTCCACTTTTTGCTCCCCAATCACCCCAACTCTGAGGGGTTGGGACAAAATACCTTGAGCGCCTTGCGAGCACTCATCTCAAACAAAACCTTCTTGGCTAAAAATGTTCGGAACCTAGCGAAAATGAATGTTAAATATGCTTCCGGATTATCTCGGTTAAACTCCTTTGGAGTGTGAGTAATATGGATGCATACGGAGGTAATCGATCCACAATTTCCAAATCATGAGTTTCACCCGGATTTTTTCAGTTGTCCTAGCTCTTATCCTTCCAATGAAACTTTCATTGGCAGATGTTGTCGGGCAGCCGCGCATCATTGATGGCGATACGATTGAGATCTCTGGAGAGCGTATCCGTCTCCATGGCATCGATACCCCGGAGACCAATCAACAGTGTATCGACGGCTCAGGAAAACACTGGGCGTGCGGTCGCCGCGCCACATTCGCTCTTGTAGACCTAATTCGTAACCAGATCGTCACCTGTGAAGGGAGAAAACGTGACCGTTACAAACGAGTGATAGGTGTGTGTTTCGTCGGTCAGCAAAACTTAAACGCCGCAATGGTTCGACAAGGGTGGGCCTTGGCCTATCGAAAATATTCAACGGATTACATTGCTCAAGAGGCAGTGGCTAAATCCGATAAAGTTGGGATTTGGTCAAGCCAGTTTGTCAGTCCTTGGGATTGGCGGCGAGGTAAGCGCCTCAACTCTCCGGAAGCTGGAAAATGCTGCAAAATTTGTCGGAGGGGGAAGGCTTGCGGCAATACATGCATTCGAGTGACCTACACGTGTCGAAAACCAAAAGGGTGCGCGTGTAACGCAAGATAACACCGTTACTTTTTTGCTGCCTATCACCAAATTTTGGGACTGCCTTTGGGACCAAATTGTGTTATGATCCTATTCGTTAAGTAAAAACCGTTGCTTAGCGTGATAGTTGGTGGAGGACCTGTCCGCCAATTTATTTAGTAATTACAGTGCTTTAAAACAGATCGAAAATTCTAATAATTTAAAAAGAATTGCAGCAACATACAGTGAACATACACTTCAACCCCCATATTTGTGGGGGTAAATTGGGGAGTAATGTTCTTTTAGTGTTTTACCAATCGCTACAGAACAGCTGACGCTCTGTTTCCCGGCATTTTACCAGCCCGGGAAGTATGCGCCCGCCCCCACGCCGGAACTGCCACCATATGACAGCTGCGCCCTCGTACTCGCCCCGCATCAAGCGTTGGCGGATTGTACTTCGCTGAAGGGCGACAGTGGCGATATTGTAGGTTAGCGACACGGTCGCATCGAACATCCCTTGTGTCAGTTCTGCCCGCGTAAGTACAAGTCGGCTAATTGCTCTCTCAACTCCTTGCACCGAATATCGGAGATACGACTCGCCTCGCTCCTTAGTAATATTATTCGTCTTAGAGGAGATAAGTATTTAGTTTGATTGGTTAGAGGCTAAAGGAGTTGATGACATTACATTATTTGGTCATTACCGGGTCGGCAACCAAGCGGCGCGGTTTGTGACCGAGCATGGCCACTCATTTCTGTCAAAGTTGGTCTTAATGGCTCCTTCTTTGGGCGGGGGGGGCACCAATGTCCTACGAGCAGAATCATGGCCAACCCTTTCGTAAAGTAATGTCTCAGGCTGAGTCTTTGGTCAGGGCAGGTAAAGAACGTCACTTCATGAGGGGGGTCGGTCTATTATATTGTAGAGGGGCTGATGCTACAGCTGAGAGTTTCATCGCATATTATGGTCGAGACCTTCGGACCGACACTATTGCACTTCTACCGGAATTAGATCTTCCTGTGCTGATTGTCGCGGGAACAAAGGATAGTCTGGTAAAGAGTTTAATCGCACGGACAAAACCGCCGGCTGATAATCGCAAAGTTGTTCTTGCGGTGGTTGAGGACGCTGATCATTTCTTCCTTGATTTATTTGCCGAAGATGTAGCTGACTAATTAATAAATTTAATCTCGTTAAAAAATTAATCACTGCTTATGACGACAATCATTTGGTGCATATCGGGTCGATTACTAATAATTTTTCAGAGCACAAAAGAGGTAAAGAAGGATATCAGCCTGTCTTAGTTTTGGATCTGTGTGAGGTATTGGCGAAAATTCAAGTTCAGGGTGGGCTTAATCTTTTTTTAACTCAGAAAATATATCGGTGGACAGCACGTGCTGTTTCAAGGAGATAGAATTCTTGCAAATTATAGCCAAGATTAGAACTTGTGGAGATTCTAATTTAGAGACTCAAGAATTGCAGATGCTGCGGCTAACCCACTTTCGTAAGCATTTTCCGCGCATGAACCTAGGCACCAATCTCCCCCGATAAATAAAGAATTATTCGAGGTTTTAATGAATGGTTGGCCCAAGGAAATTTTCGTTACTGCGTAACGCCATTTATGCGCACTAATGTAGTGTATTTCTGGGATTTTTTCATGACTAAACTCAGCAAATCGTCTTAAAAGAAGTTTTGTAATCTCGTCGTGATTAATATCTATATATTTTGTGCTCCACTCTCGATTAGCGTGGACCACCCAACAATCTAAGCCTTGATTGCGCCCAGGTTTTACATTGTTTCGTGCCATCCACGCAATATCGCCGATTTCAGACTTGTAGGTTTCAAATTTTGGGAATGCGGTCCCCCCAAAGCCCACTATTAATGTTAAGCATGGGTCCATCGATACTGTGCTTAGCTGTTTGTTTAATTGTGATGATGATTTGATTAGACGGAGCACTTGAGGTGCAGGCACCGCTAGCATTACAATATCGACGAGCTCTCTAAGACCGTCTCCGCCCAAGGTTAACGACCATGCCCCGTCCAATTGCTCAATATATTCCACATATGTATTTAAACGCACCTCAATATTGGTGGTTAGGGGTTTTACGAAAGCGCTCATTCTGGGGAATCCGACCACGGATCTTGTAAAGGTTTTCAGATCACGTTGATCAGAGTTAAACAGCCATTCGGCGGCATTTTGAGTTTTAATGGCATTTTCGATATAGGATTGAAACTCTGTACCCTTTGAAACTATGTATTGCGTGCCGTGGTCAAACTCTGATCCATCCTTTAGTTTTCTGGTTGCTAACCGGCCACCTACATCCCGACTTTTTTCAAAAACTATCGGTGACAAACCATACTGTTTTAATTTATCGGCGCAAGCCAGCCCACAGAGCCCAGCCCCAACAATTGCTATTCTTTTTTCCTGGATTTTCGACATATAATTGTAACTAATTTGAGAGATAAATTACAGGATTCTTCGCGTAATTAATTGCTTCGAGTATTAGTTTTTTCTCTACTTATAATTTCTTTTTTTATTTAAACGGTGAAATTGAATTCCGGATCATTTTTTAAAGTTGTGTGACATTTATAGGGTAAAGCGAAATACCACCTAAACAAGCTTCATCGATATCGTCGTCGCTGTAATGGTTGTCGAGAAACTTGAGACTGCTATCAGCTTTGCAACATACTTTATTTGTATACGCTAATTTTACGGTTCTGTAGGCCCAGATATTGAAAGTCAATCTCTAACCAAGGCAATTATATTATAACAAAGAAGTTTGTTTTTTAAAAGCTAAGGGTTTTGTTCATAAGGACTTTAAAAACAAATTTTTTTATACGTGCCGGAAGACGTGGGCTCTTAATTGCGCTAAATAAAGAGGATGTGCCGCCCACGCTTGGATCAAAATCTCAGGCTTTATTGATGTGTTCGCTGCCTTCATCACTTGCATTTAAAAGGGAACACTCTTCAATTAGTATAGGAACTGCCAAATTCATCGCATGTATTCCCATCACCGTGGTTAATTGAATTGTTTCCATGATTTCCTCAGGTGTTGCACCGGCTTTTAAAGCATTCTGAATGTGTCGACGTGCGCCTGATCCATACAGATGCGTTGTCGCCACGTTTATTGCGATCATTATTAACTCTTTATATTTTGGCTCAAGTGGACCGGTCTCGTGAGGCACGCTGCGAAACTGCAGATAGGCCTCAAGATAGGCAGGATCAAGTTTTTGTAGTTTATCCCAAATTGGGTTCCAGTCCCCTTTGGCAATATGTCTTTGTGTTGCTGGGTAATCTGCCTCGGTTCCGCTCATTTTTCTCTCCTCAATCTGATTAAGTTATCAAGATGGAAAACCTGCGCAGTTTTGCAAGATCCAACTACCTTAGTTGTTAAGCGTTTACTCCTAATATGCGTTAATACTCTCTCATGCCGTTGTTGTCTTCTGAGAAAACTAACCACTGTAGCCTATTCGATACTTGAGCAATCATCCCGAGTTTAGGGCTATCTAATTTTTGCGTTAAAAAGGTCTGATATCACAGCTGGAACTATTTTGAGGAATATTAAGTTGCGCCTTCAGCAATGATGGTTTTTAACTGAGTTGTCGTTGCACGTAATTGAGCTTTAATTTTTCCGGTCGGTATAGCCTCATCGGCAGTTTGGCTATAATTGGTCGGAAGGATATTGCGGAGATCGAACCCGGGTTCGACACTTTCAATATCGAAATCTTCATTCGAAATATACCGGTATTTTAAGATTGCGTTTGTCCAAGCGAAAAACCAAAATTGGAAATAACCGAAGCCACCACGATCGCTCCGAGATAATGCTAAAATAAATCCGCGGATCGCCCAATAAACGTTCAGTGGACTGGCAGAAAATCGGATTAGGCGTTGGGTCATTTGGAACATGGCAGCTTGGTTTTTTAAAATCATTTTCAGAAATAAATTAAGGTTTCCAAAACCCTTTCCTTCCATAGCTACGAAGTTTCCCTCCTCAAGTAGATCCATAAAACTCTTGAACCGCTTGTACTGGTACCTCCCATCACAAAAACCAGTAACAAACTTTTGATATCCTTCAACTATTTTTTCACGTGGCAGTAGATATTTAATATTGGTTTGATATTTGTATCCCCCCAGACCAAACCGCACCTTCCGCAATCGACTGGAAAGCTTCATGCGCCGATATAATGGTGTCCCCGGCAGTGCTGTTAAAAGACTGGGGTCCCCAGATAAAAGGGCGCTATCACTTAACCCGACCAAAGTTTCATCGAAAGAAGCCTCAGTATCTGAATCAAATCCAAAAATTAATCCGGCAACTACAATGAAGCCGTATGATTGAATGTGTCTTACAACCTCGATCATATTTGGCGCCGTATTTTGGACCTTTGCAGTTTCCAACAAGGAATTACGGCTGAAACTTTCAATCCCAATAAAAAGCATATCGAATCCAGCACGACGCATCTTCTCCATCAAGCTATCAAACTTATATAAGTTGATGGTGAGCCAAGTATAAAGGCTCAGCCGGTATCCCGTTCGTTCTTGCCACTCAAGAATTTTATCAATTACCTCTTCCGCCCAGCGGGGCTCCCCAATAAAGTTGTCACAGGCAAAGAGCACTTGCTTTACCCCTAAACTGCCCAGGTGGTCGAGCTCTGAGACGATAAGTTCTGGTGATTTGTTATGGGATCTATTATTGTCGGGTAAAATACGTATATCACAAAATTCGCAAAGAAACGGGCACCCTCTGGATACCTCTAGCACAGCGCCGTAATAACGACCGACAGTATTATTCAGCATTGGTTTATGGAATGGCCGTGCATCAGAAATTGGAAAACGACCTTTTGAGTGCAAAATGTGATTCACTGGAGCCTTAGTCCGAATATTCTCCAGTAGACTTGCTATTTCATGCTCTCCATCACCGATGAAAACATAGTCGAAGTTTTTAAGTTGTTGAAGGCTTCCGGCTTGCTCGAACGACCAGCATATCGGACCGCCAATTATTGATTTAGCAGCAGGATAACGACCCTTCAATTTGTTCCGAACACTCTCCAAATTACCGAAGTCTTGATTAATACCACTAAACAGAAATAGGTCGTGCTCTTCGATGTTTGCATCGCCTTCAAAACGATTATCGTAGAGTGTTATCTTAAAACGGCCGTCATCTGGGATATGAGAAGCCAAGGTATATGCCCAGACAGGCATAAATTTGGCGCCATAATTCTGAGTGTCAGCGTACATGGGGTCTGGCGCATGTACAAAGGCCACCCTGAGAGTGTTTCTCTCTCTTACATTCATTGGGGCAGGGCTATCCTGCTCAGGAGTTTGCGCGTGTATTATTTTTTCAATCCTACTTACCATTCTAAAAATTTATGATTAGCTTTCGTCGTTTTAACACCTTATTACGATAATCCAATATTTAAACTAACCCGAATATGGCAAACTCTGGCGTCGTCGAGCATATTCTTTTGATCCAAAGTCCAAGTGGTCAATTGAAGAGTACCATTATTTCTCAGCAACTTAAATTGATAGAACACCTAAAAATATAAGCAAGTTCGACACCAAACGCTGGAGGGCGTCGAGACAAGTTGAAATATTCAAATATAAATAAATTTCTGCCATCATTTTAACAAGCTCTAACTTGCTAACATATGGCTATATACAGCCCGGCTTTTAAGCGTCTCAAGCAGGTGATATTTAAATAGAAAACCATGTCTATCTCAGAGCTAGGAAAACCATGTCTATCTCAGAGCGAGGATCGACAAGCGGGGATGTAAATTATGAAATTACTTAATGGGATAATTAGCGGTGATCGACATAGGTCCCAAGAAGACATTCAACGCAATGCATTGCAGGCAGCGAGCGGACTGGTTGATATGGATATTCAACCCGGAGATGCTATCGCTTTGTTGTTACGTAACGACTTCGTTTTTTTTGAAGCGACCTTCGCTGCTCAAGCTGCCGGGATTTACGCAGTTCCGATTAATTGGCATTTAACGGAGTTGGAGATAGGGCATATTCTCCGAGACAGCGAAGCAAGAGTTCTCGTGGTGCACACGGATCTGCTGATTAAAGTGAAGGGTCAGATCCCCGGTTCTCTCAGGATTTTGGTAGTGCCAACTCCACCAGAGATTATTAATGCGTACGGATTATCGAGTATTTATCAAGGCGCTAATTATCAAGAATGGGAGGCTTGGTTGCAGGAATTCGAGCCTCTTCAGGAGCTTCAAGCGGGGGTGACGGAGACGATGATGTACACGTCTGGCACAACGGGGTTGCCAAAGGGCGTCCGACGCGTTGTACAAACTAATGACGCGGCGAGGCGATTAGCCTTCATGCGTGACGAGATTTATGGAGTGAAACCCGGGGTAAGAGCCTTAATGACTGGACCACTTTATCACGCGGCGCCTAATTCTTTTGGACTTCGCGCTGCTAAAATAGCAGACGCGCTCGTATTAATGCCAAAATTTGACAGCGAAATTTGGATGAAGTTGATTGAAGAGCAGCAAATTACCACAACTTTCATGGTGCCAACTATGTTCGCCAGATTGTTAAAGTTGCCGGAGGAAAGGCGCAATGCATTTGATCTCTCATCATTGGATTATATTATGCATGCGGCGGCACCGTGTCCTTCAGATATTAAACGCAGAATGATAGGCTGGTTGGGCCCGATTGTGAATGAATTTTACGGGGGTACAGAAGGCGGGTACTGGACAGTATGCTCGTCTCAGGATTGGTTGGAGAATCCTGGTACGGTCGGCCGACCGGCGGCGGGGGTTACACTAAAGGTATTGACTGCAGCGGGAGAGGAGGTTCCGGTTGGTCAAGCCGGTGTGCTTTACGGTAAACTCGACTGCTTTCCAGATTTCACATATCACAAGCGACGGGCTGACCGCGACGAGATCGGACACGGCAACCTCATAACAATTGGCGATATTGGTTATATTAATAAAGATGGGTTCGTGTTTATTTGTGATCGGGTAAAGGACATGGTGGTCTCTGGGGGGGCTAATATATATCCTGCCGAAATTGAGGCTGAGCTATCAAATATGGCAGAAATTAATGATTGTGCAGTTTTTGGTATTCCGGATGATGAATTCGGAGAACAGCTAATTGCAGTTGTCCAATTACAACCAGAATATGAGATCTCTGAGACTGGAATAATAGCTTACCTTCGCAGTCGGCTTGCTGGATTCAAGGTGCCGCGTATAATCAAATTTTGCCATTCATTGCCGCGCAGTGATGACGGAAAAATCTATAAACGTCGACTCCGGGATCCCTACTGGAAAGGGCGAGAACGCAGTGTTTGATGGTGCTTTAATTATTGATTTTGTATCTTGGGTTGCAAATGGTCATCATCGTTTTTAATCGAGTGGCTTTCTTTATCGACCGAGGAAATCATGAACGCCGTTTTCATCGCTATTGTTAGCATTGCATTTTGCGTAAGTACCTTTCGGCAACTCGTATGGAGTGGGCCTGATGACGTGTCTCCAATGGCTGAGCTTGGGCAGGCAGTAATTGAAGCGGCGAGTGGTTCGGTAACTTTGGCATTGGGTTTGGTGGGCGTGATGGCCCTCTTTCTGGGTCTAATGAAAGTTGCTGAAAGAGGGGGCTTGCTAATTATTATTGCAAAAACCTTACGGCCACTATTGGTACGTTTATTCCCCGATGTGCCCGCTAATCATCCAGCGATGGGAGCAATGATTTTAAATATGGCGGCCAATGTGCTTGGATTAGGTAATGCGGCTACGCCTTTTGGTATTCGAGCGATGCAACAGCTTGACAGTCTCAATCCAAATAAAGGAACAGCAAGTGACTCGATGGTACTGTTTTTAGCGATTAACACATCTTCAATAACCCTGGTGCCAACAGGCGTTATCGCTTTGCGATTTGCNGCTGGATCGGAGGATCCAGCCGGTATTGTCCCTACAACACTATTTGCGACGATTTGTTCTACTGCAATCGCTATATTCACCGCGAAGCTCTTGGCAAAGCGCTGGCCACAAGTGACGAACCAGTCTCAAACAAAAAGTCTCTCACAACCCATTTCAGCTGATATTGAGGAACCTCATAAGGAATGGAGCGATGGTGCTAGTGGTAGTTACCCTGTTTGGGTATCGATCTCGGTGTTTATCATTGTCATGACATTAGTGCCAATGACAGTTGTTTACGGTCGGATAATTGCACCATGGATAATTCCAAGTTTAATGATAGGTCTTCTCTGGTTTGGTTGGTGTAGAGGCGTTTGTGTATACGAGGCTTTTATAGAAGGAGCTAAAGACGGGTTTGACGTAGCGCTCAGAATAATACCCTACCTAATCGCTATTCTTGTCGCGGTAGGTATGTTTAGAGCTTCTGGTGCCATGGATCTTATCATTAATCCTTTGGGGACGTTGACGGAAATCATAGGTTTGCCGGCTGAGGCTTTGCCAATGGCACTATTACGGCCTTTGTCTGGCTCCGGTGCTTATGGAATTTTAGCATCGATTATTCAGAACCCGTCCATTGGGCCGGACAGTTATGTCGGATATCTTGTGAGTACTTTTCAAGGATCCACTGAAACTACCTTCTATGTTCTTGCAGTTTACTTCGGCGCAGTTGGCATACGGCGTATCCGCCACGCATTGGTGGCAGCACTTTGTGCTGACATTGCAGGAATTGCAGCGGCAGTATTTATTGTTGGAAAGCTGTATGGCTAAAGGACGCCTCAACGGCTCCTCTGCGCCGATCAAGGGCATAACATGCATGATTGGCGGAGCTGCGTTGTTAACCGCTAACGATGCTGTCATTAAGTGGTTGACCGCAGATTACCCGGTAGGACAGATCATGTTTCTTCGGGGAATTTTTGTTCTGGCGCCTATTTCTTTTTTAATCTGGCACGCTGGTGGTGTCCATAGATTGCAAACTCGCCAGCCACTCCTTCATTTGCTGCGCGCTGCTCTCGTAATTTGTGGCACATTTCTGTTCGTCACAGGCCTACGCTTTTTACCTTTGGCGGAGGCCATCGCCATTGCATTTGCTGGGCCATTATTTATTACAGCTCTAGCGCAACCTCTTTTGGGTGAGAGCATCGGATGGCGACGTTGGATGGCAGTGTTTGCAGGGTTTTGTGGTGTGTTGATAATTTGTCAACCCGGCGGAGCAGTATTCCAATGGGTTGCTTTACTTACTTTGGCGGCCAGTTTGACCGGTGCATTTCGTGATATACTTACTCGAAAGATGGCGGCAGAGGAGACTTCTGAAGCGCAACTAACCTTTACTTCGCTTGGAGTTACCATGGGAGGTTTGGCCACTATATTTATTACAGATTGGCAGCCAGTTGCCATGCGGGATTGGGCTTTATTTGCGCTTGATGGCCTGCTAATTGGTGGGGCCCATTTTCTTATGATTGAGACGTTCCGGTATGCTGAAGCAGGACTAGTTGCGCCATTTAAATATTCTAGTGTGGTATGGGCGGCCTTATTTGGTTATTTCGTTTTTGGCGATTTACCTGATCAATCTACTATGATCGGGGGTGCCGTCGTCATCGCCAGTGGGATGTATATCCTGCACCGCGAACGTAAGCGTCGCTGCTGACAAAGAATTACTTTATGGGGATGAAGAGTAACGACAGGTCGCTATCGCGCTGGTGATTAGAGTCTGTGTAATGTCGTAGATGTGAGCCTCGGGGAAATGCATTCGTTGTCTTCCACCTGTCTTTATCCCAATAGCTAACAACTTCCCGCTTTCTGCTGGACGAAAAAAAATTGTCGTCATAGAAATCGTAGTAAATATTGTTACTGGTCATTCACTCATACTAACTGCGCCAGCACGCGTACACGCGGCGTCATGTAATATCATCACCTCCCCCCGTTGGGCTCTCCCTCGACGGTTCGTATTAATATGACCGAGATTGAGTAATATGGTAGTGCTGCCTTTACTCCTTTCGGTAACTTCGTACCCTATCGATATTTGAGAGCCACCCGGGCTTACATCCCGCAATCCTGGCATTTTCGTGCATCCTAATGGCCCATCCGCGCGCAATGGGATATGCCCACATATAACCGAAACCAGAAAGAAGTTGGAGGCATTCGTCAAACGAATTATCCATGATCTCTGATGCACTTATTTTAGCTGCTGCCGCATATTCTGCCGTTAATCAAGAGCTCAATTCCTTTATCGATGAAAACTCTGAGCATCAGTACGTCTGACTTTGTTTCTGCCAACTTAAATTGCGAATTTTGAAAATCTGCGATGGCTTTTCCAAAGGCCCGTCTTTTGCACGTATATTCCACAGTCCATTTCAGTGTAGCTTCCGTTATAGTAGCATAGCGGATAGCCACAATTAGGCGCTCTTGCAGTAACTACCTGATTAATATATAAAATCTATGACCGTCAGCACCCAACATATTGGTAATTGGGCCCCAGAGGTGGTCAAAAAAAGCTCTGAAGTGTCTTGGGCATGCCAGCCAATTTTCTTTAAATTACGGCCACTTTCAAAACCTTTGGCACCACGCTTAATAACAATCAAACTAATTCATTTTTCCCTTTACTCGGGTCGGTTTTACAAGCTAGGGCAATAAGGTCCCACATTTGCCCATTAGTAATGAAAACTTTTTGGCCCTTGATGACTAGTTCATTCCCGTCCATAAGGGCTTGGGTCTTGATACCCTGCAGACCCGAAGCCCCACTCGTTGCAAACATGGCGATTTTGCCAATGGCTTGACCGCATACCCTTTTTGGTAACCACGAGCATTTTTGAGCCTCGGACTCGTAGCGTAAGTTACAGGGAGTCACGATTTCAGAGTGGAGATGAAAACCCGGGCCCCTTGCTCCTCTAGCTGCCATTTCCTCGAGTAAAATGGCGGAATGCAGGCATTCTGCACCGGGCCCCGTATTTTTCAGGAACGGAACAGCCAAGAAAGCCCAATTCACTGGCTGCTAACCAAACGTCCCGGCTAACCTGTCCGATCTGTTCCCAAAGCGAGTGATAAGGCGTAATTTTCATCTTAAAATTTTTTTTTAGGGATGCGCCGAAAAATTCATGTTCGTCTCTAAAAGATTGTTCTAGCAATCATTGTGAGCAAAGCCCTTTGTCTTTGAATCAAACCAGTGATTCGACATTTCTTTCGCATGCGTATATTAATAAAGCTAACTAAATTATACAAGGTACTGAGGCTCTGCCACTTACCTTTATAAGCCGTTGAATAGGAGGACTTTCACAAATGACAGTATCGAAGATGTTGAGAGGAAAGGTCGCCCTAGTTACGGGGGCTGGACGAGGCGTTGGTGCGGAAATTGCCAAAATGATGGCGTTACGTGGTGCAAAGGTTATTGTAAATGATCTTGGCGGTACATCAGAGGGTGAAGGAAAAGATCAAACCCCGGCTTTAAAAACGGTTAGAGCTATTCGTGATGCAGGCGGTGAAGCCGAGGCCAACTTCTCATCTGTAGCCGACTTTGATGCTGCGCAAGATATGGTTGATCAAGCCATAGAAAGTTTTGGTCGCATCGATATTGTTATTAACAATGCAGGCATCTTGCGTGACTGCATATTTCATAAGATGACGCAAGCGGATTGGGATTTGGTCATCGACGTGCATTTAAAAGGTAGCTTTAATACATCCAGAGCGGCAGCCCCGTATTTCCGGCAGCAAGAGGCAGGCGTCTTCGTTCATATGACATCGACTTCTGGTTTGATTGGTAACTTTGGACAGGCTAATTATATGGCAGCAAAATTGGGTATTGTTGGCCTCTCTAAATCCTTGGCATTAGACATGTCACGCTTTGGCGTGAGGTCTAACTGCATATCACCTTTTGCTTGGAGTCGAATGATTGGTACTATTCCGATCAATGACGGGCTACAAAAAAAACGTGTCGAAAAACTCAAGCAAATGACGCCGGATAAAGTTGCGGCCGTCGCGGTAGCGTTATGTGGTGACGGTGCGGTGGACGTGACGGGTCAAATATTTGCCGTCCGCAACAATGAGATTTTTCTAATGGGCCAACATCGACCTTTGCGGGGGCTGCATGACAGCATGGGGTGGTCGCCAGAATCGGTGATAGAACGAGCCTTCCCGGCTATGATGTCAAACTTTTATCCACTCGATCGTTCTCAAGATATCTTTAGCTGGGATCCGGTTTAATGCCTATCGATCCCAATAAGCTATATAATTGGCAGTTTCCTGAAATTGAACAGAACTATACCGTTCGGGATTCCATCATTTACGCCGTGGGTTTAGGTTTTGGTGCTGACCCTTTGGACGAAGGGCAACTACCCTTTGTTTTTGAGGAAAGGCCGTTCCAAGTTGTACCAACTATGGCGGCAGTACTCTGCACCCCGGGCTTTTGGCTCCGAGCTCCGGAGACGGGCGTCGATTGGGAAAAGGTCCTTCATGGAGAAATGAATATTGAAATTCACAATTCATTGAGGCCTGAAGCAACCGTTGTGGCGACTAACAAAGTAGTCAACATCGTCGATAAAGGTAGGGGCAAAGGCGCGCTTTTATTCCAAAAACGTGTCGTGACCGACAAGGTTACTGGTACGCGCTTAGCAACACTATCCTCAACTACATTCGCCCGTGGCGATGGCGGTTGCGGCGGTGACCGGTACCCGGCACCGAAACCGCACTCATTACCTGACCGTGAGCCTGACAAAGTTTGCAATTTGCCGACGTTGCGTCAAGCCGCGTTAATTTATCGTTTGTCGGGTGATCCGAACCCATTGCATGCGGACCCAAAAGTTGCCGCTTTGGCGGGGTTTAATCGGCCGATCCTGCATGGTCTGTGTACGTTGGGTGTGGCAGGTCATGCTATTTTAAGGACGTATTGTTCTTACGATGCAATGCGGTTGAGATCGCTAAAGCTGAGATTTTCCGCACCTGTTTATCCCGGCGAAAATATTCTTACGGAGATGTGGCGGGATGGCAAAAATGTATCTTTTCGAGCCCGTGTGGTGGAGAGGGATGTCGTTGTACTGAATAATGGCTTGGCAGAAGTAGCAGATGGCTGATGGCTGATGGAATGCGGGATCTCGATAATCGAATTGGTTTTCTATTCCATGATGTGGCACGATTTCGATCCGTTGTGTACGATTATTTCATGCAGCCCTATGGTCTAACGCGTGCTCAATGGTGGGTGCTTGTAGCGCTGTTTCGAAAAGATGGGCTGACGCAGCGACAACTCTGTGACCGGCTTGAGATCGGTGCAGTGACGTTGAGTGGGTTGATCGATCGTCTCGAGGCGCGAGGTTGGGCAAAACGGTTGAGCGACTCAGACGATCGTCGCGCCAAGCGTATTTGGTTGACGGATCAAGTACGGGATATTCAAGCGACCATGACGCGGCGGGCCAATGAACTTAACTGTATGGCAATGGATGGACTAAGCGAAGAGCAAGTGAATGTCCTTATTGACATGCTAAAAGTTGTTAAACGCAACCTAATAAGGGCTACGGAGGGTATACAGGAGGAAAAGCATGGGGCCACTTAAGGGGCTTAGAATTCTCGAAATAGCTGGTATAGGGCCAGCGCCTTTTTGCGCAATGATGCTAGGGGATATGGGAGCTGAAGTCGTGCGGATTGATCGTCCTAATGTGAGCTCGGTTGGTGGTGATCCCAATGTTAATGTCAACAATCGGTCTCGCCGTTCTGTTGCATTAGATTTAAAGACTCACGAGGGTTGTCAAGCGGCACTAAAGTTAGCAGGTCAGGCGGATGCTTTGATCGAAGGATTTCGTCCGGGCGTTATGGAGCGGCTTGGACTAGGGCCGGATATTTGTTTGGAGAGAAACTCAAGGTTGGTATTTGGGCGCATGACTGGCTGGGGGCAGGATGGTCCATTAGCTGATTCTGCAGGTCATGATATTAATTACCTCGCCATTACAGGTGCTCTTCATGCCATTGGTACCAAAGACAGTGGCCCGGTCCCGCCCTTAAATATTGTAGCTGACTTTGGTGGGGGCGGGATGATGTTACTGGTCGGGATTCTTGCGGCGATTATGGAGGCAAAAGCATCCGGCAAGGGGCAAGTTGTGGATGCGGCAATGTCAGACGGTGTCCCATTATTGATGGGTAGTATCTATTCTCGGATGGCCCAAGGTCAGTGGACGGATGCGCGCGAAGCGAACGAGTTGGATGGGGGCGCTTACTATTACGGCACCTATGAGTGCTCTGACGGGAAATGGATATCTCTTGGACCGATCGAACCTCAATTTTACAGGCTGTTAATGGAGAAGATTGGTTTGTTGGATGACCCGGTTTTTCAAATTCAAGACGATCGCTCAAACTGGTTGACGGCTAAGGTCCGGTTGGCCGAAATAGTAAAGTCAAAAACTAGGGACGAATGGGATAAAATTTTCCATGGAACAGATGTATGCTACGGACCAGTATTGAGTTTGAAGGAAGCACCTAATCACCCCCACAACAAACACCGGAATGCCTTCATCGAGATAGGTGGTTATTTGCAAAGCGCACCCGCACCACGATTCAGTCGCACTCCTCAAGATATTCCAACACCGCCACCATGGCCTGGCCAACACAACGACGAGGTTCTACAAGATTGGGGATTTAGCATTGATGAGTTAACGGTGCTCCGCAATGCCAACGCTTTGAAGGATTAGAAAGTATATGTCGGTTGGAATTCATGCTTTCGGTGCCCACGTACCGCAACTTCGCCTTGAGCGCTCAGCGATCGCTGCAGCTCACGCGTGGTGGAACCCCGGTCTCATCGGCATGGCAAAAGGGCAAAGAGCTATGGCAAATTGGGATGAGGATGCGGTGACTATGGCTGTCGAGGCGGCACGGGACTGTCTTGGTACTGATTCAGGCCATGCATTAGCCGGTGTTTATTTGGCCTCAACTACTATGCCATTTCAAGACAGACAAAACTCGGGAGTCGTCGCAGAAGCGCTAAGCCTTGGGCCTGATTTGTTAACATTAGACATGTCTGGTTCACAGCGTGCAGGCACATCAGCATTGACTGCTGCACTTCAAACGGCGAGAGGGGCTGACTCTCCGATTTTAATCGTTGCTGCAGATAAGCGTCGGGCACGTGCGTCTAGCTCTATCGAGATGACAAGCGGTGATGGTGCTGCCGCGCTTTTGGTAGGTCCTGGGTGTGGCGTCGCTCAACTACTTGGACGTCATACGCATGCCGTCGATTTTGTTGATCATTATAGGGGACAGGACAACGAATTTGATTACGTTTGGGAAGAGCGCTGGACGCGTGACGAAGGATATATGAAATTGGTCCCAATCTCTGCCGAGGCAGCTATGAATGAAGCGGGTGTCACTGGAACTGATATTGATCATTTCTGTTTTCCGGCTGCTATGCGCCGCGTTGCCGGTATGCTGGCAAAAAAAATGGGGATTGCTGAAGATAGTGTCCGCAGTAACTTGCACCCCGAGATGGGCGAGGCTGGTGCAGCTCACGCCATGGTAATGCTGGTCCATGCGCTGGAGGCTGCGAACCCCGGCGAATTAATTTTGGTCACTAGCTTTGGTCAAGGGAGCGATGCCCTTGTGTTTGAAGTTACGGATGCCATTAAAAATATGCGGCGAGGGCGTGGCGTTACAGGGTGTTTAAGTGCGGGTCGTATGGAGAATAATTATATGCGTTATCTCGCTTTTAATGATCTGATCGAGCTCGATCGAGGTTTGCGGGCTGAGGTTGATAAACAGACTGGAATGACGACATTATACCGTAATAAGGACATGATTTTATCTCTGTTTGGTGGCAAGTGCCGTACATGTGGAACTCTGCAATTTCCTAAATCTAATATTTGTGTGAACCCAAATTGCGGCGCAACCCATAGCCAGGACGATCATCGATTCCCCGATACTATGGCTAAGTTGAATTCGTTTACGGCGGATCGACTGACCTATTCGCCCGACCCTCCTGCATATTATGGTATGGTTGAATTCATAGAGGGGGGGCGGGCCATGATCGATTTCACGGATGTTGATCCCGTTTTGGGCTTGGAGGTTGGCATGGACATGAGGATGGTCTTCCGGGTCAAGGACTATGATATGATGCGGGGTTTCCGACGTTATTTCTGGAAAGCCGCTCCAGTTTATAAAGTTTAGATAAGGGTAAGAGATCGTGGCAAAAGGTATTCGTGACAAAGTCGCTATCATCGGGATGGGGTGCTCGAAATTTGGCGAGCGCTGGAATGATAACGCCGAAGACCTCATGCTTGAAGCTTTTATCGAAGCTATACAGGATGCTGGTGTTGAGAAAAATTTGATTGAAGCTGCATGGCTGTCGACTGCTATCGAAGAGCAACATGTTGGTAAATCAGGTATCCCGCTTGCCATGGCACTGAGGCTTCCCTACATTCCGGTAACACGCGTTGAAAACTATTGTGCTAGTGGCTCAGAAGCTTTTCGCGGCGCAGTCTATGCAGTCGCCTCCGGAGCTGCGGACATGGCCTTAGCCCTCGGCGTTGAAAAGCTTAAGGACAGTGGTTACGGAGGTTTGCCTCAGCGCTCGCGTGGAGCACTTAACGATCAATATTGGGCCAATGTCTCTGCGCCCGGAGCTTTTGCGCAACTAGCTGGCGCGTATCAGGCCAAACACGCTATCCCGGCACATGATCTCAAACGTGCGATGGCCCAAATATCTGTCAAAAGTCATGAGAACGGTTTCAAGAACCCGAAAGCGCACCTCCGGAGCATAATTGATGAAGATCGCGTCCTGAATGCGCCTATCGTGGCTGAACCTCTAGGATTATTCGATTGCTGCGGAGTTAGTGACGGAGCGGCATGCGCCATCGTTACGACACCTGAAATTGCGCACTCTCTGGGCAAAGATAATCTCGTGACCGTCAAGGCCTTGCAACTCTCTGTTTCTAACGGTTCTGAAGCTCATTATAACTCGTGGGATGGCAGCTATTTTATGACAACACGGGTTGCGGCTGAGAGAGCTTATATGGAGGCAGGAATTAATAAGCCACGCGAACAAATCAGCTTGATAGAGGTTCACGACTGTTTCTCAATAACCGAATTGATCACCATGGAGGACCTCTATATTTCAACCGAAGGAGGAGCCGTGAAAGATGTTATGGATGGATTTTTCAATTCAGACGGACAGTTGCCGTGTCAAATAGACGGAGGGTTAAAGTGCTTTGGTCACCCAATCGGCGCTTCAGGTTTGCGCATGATTTATGAGATGTATCTGCAGATGCAGGGTCGTGCAAATAAAAGGCAAGTATCATCAGACCCTGTGTTTGGCTTGACACATAATTTAGGGGGATTTCCGCATCAAAACGTTTGCTCCGTAGTTATTATAGGCATGGAGGGTGCATGAGAGATTTTAGGGTGCAAGTTCAGAGCTTGTATCTTTTTTGCCAAAAAAGACCGGGTGGTTGATAGCAGGGCTTTTTCCCGCGTTATCTGCATAGGTCTAATTTCTGCAAATAACCCTCAATACGAGGCTGTCCCTCCTCAAACGTCTTACGTTTATGTCTAATGGCTTATCAGACGAATAAAAGGGACTCTACTTATACTTCTGCAGAGGTGATAATTCTGTTAAGTGTGGGGCTCGGCCGCATAGCCGCTGCCATTTTTGCATCGTCAGGGTGATAATATCCGCCGAGATCGACTGGTGTCCCCTTTGCTACAGTTAATTCTTGAATGATTGTGGTCTCGTTATCCTCTAAGCTTTGGGCGATCGCATGAAAGTGGGCACTCAAATCTCTATCGTTATCTTGGGCAGCAAGCGCTTGTGACCAGTAAAGTGCAAGATAAAAATGACTGCCTCGATTATCTAATTCCTGAATTGTCCGTCCGGGTGATCGGTTATTTTGAAGTAGTTTTCCTATGGCCGCGTCGAGGGTTTTTGCTAACACTCCAGCTTTGGCATTGCCGGACGTACTCTCATAATGCTCAAGAGAGGCGCCTAGCGCACAGAACTCTCCTAAACTATCCCATCTCAGGTGCCCCTCTTCGACCATTTGTTCCACGTGTTTAGGCGCTGAGCCGCCTGCTCCTGTTTCAAACAAACCGCCACCATTCATTAAGGGAACTATAGAGAGCATTTTTGCACTAGTACCCACCTCTAAAATAGGAAACAGATCAGTTAAGTAATCTCGCAGCACATTGCCAGTGACAGAAATAGTGTCTTCCCCACGTTGCAAGCGTCGTAGAGAAAACCGGGTCGCGTCTGCTGGTGCCATGATAGAGATATTGAGGCCGATGGTATTGTGCTGTCCTAAATACGTGTTAACCTTTTGTATTAATTGATCGTCGTGAGCACGTTCTTTGTTTAGCCAGAATATAGCTGGCGCGCCGGTAGCCCGTGCTCGAGTAACTGCTAATTTTACCCAATCTTGCACGGGTCGATCCTTGACCATGCACATCCGCCAAATATCTCCACTCTCAACCCTGTGCTCATGAAGTATATCACCATTAGCCGCTACAACTTTTACCGTACCGACGCCCGGTACTACAAAGGTGTGCGGATGGGAGCCATATTCTTCAGCTTTTTGTGCCATTAGACCGACATTTGGGATGGTACCCATTTCGCTTGGATTAAAAGCACCGTATTTTTTGCAGAACTCAATCGTTTCTTCGTAGACTGGTGCATAGGAACTGTCGGGGATTACGCACTTTACGTCAGCTTCTTGGCCATCCGGTCCCCACCCCTTCCCACCGTTACGAATAAGGGCTGGCATGGACGCATCGATAATAACATCAGACGGTACGTGAAGATTAGTAATGTGCTTGTCAGAATTCACCATATATAGTGGTGGTCCGCTGGCAAAATTGGCGGCCAAGTCTCTTTCTATTTCAGCGCGTGTAGGGTCTCTAAGTGTGGCGATTTTTGATTCTAGATCGCCAATGCCGTTGTTAGGCTCAACACCAATCTCGGCGATCTTTTTGCTATGTTTTTCGAAGACGTCTTTTAAAAATACGGAGACGGCATGACCAAAAATAACTGGGTCTGAGACCTTCATCATTGTTGCTTTCAGGTGAACTGAGAAAAGCACTTCTTGAAATTTTGCCTGTTTAATCTGTTCAGCGAGAAATATACGGAGAGCTTTGGCGCTCATGAAACTTGCATCGACTATCTCTTGGGGATGAAGGGCGATAGCCTCTTTTAATATCGAAACGGTGCCGTTAGTCCCCCGGAACTCAATATGAGCCTCGCCTGACTGGGCTTCCGTGATGGTTATAGATTTTTCATTAGAGAAAAAATCGTTGTTCTTCATAGATACAACATGAGTTTTAGATGATGACGTCCAAACACCCATTGAGTGGGGATTCTTCTTCGCGAACTCCTTCACTGCGTTTGGCGCGCGGCGGTCGGAGTTTCCTTCGCGTAACACTGGGTTAACAGCGCTACCCTTTATCCGGTCGTACGCTGCTAAAGCAGAAATTTCATCTGTAGTAGCGGGAGATTCTGGATAGTCTGGAACGTTATAGCCTTGTGACTGGAGTTCTGCGATAGCTGCTTTTAATTGGGGTACTGAGGCGGAGATATTTGGAAGTTTTACAACATTGGCCCATGGTTCTTTAACTATTTTACCCAGTTCTGTGAGATCGTCGGTTTGTCGTTGCTGATCGGTCAGAAAACTAGGAAATTGAGCCAGTATACGGCCCGCGAGAGAAATATCTTTGGTTCCAAATGAAATACCAGCTGGACGAGAAAAAGCTCTAATAATTGGCAAAAAAGAAGCGCTTGCGAGCTGTGGTGCTTCATCGACTTTTGTATAAATTATGTCTACATCATCACTCATGCTTTTTTATCTCCAATTGAGGGGAGACATGTTCCCCCAACTCATTACGTGTGTTTTAGACCACTTTACCGGGATTGCCAGTTGTCTTGTTTTTTTATGTTTTGATAACGTTTAACACTTGTGTGACTCCATCTTTTATTAGGAGTTAGACGAGCGCTTTTTTACATCAAAAATTGAATTGTACCGCTGATTAGAATGCCATTTAGGAAAATAAGACTTGAGTCTGATAAGAAGACATTTGTCGACTGTATTGTCATTAAGCTTAGTTAATCAAATATTATCAGGTACAAAATTACAATATTTGGAGAGAATAATCTTTCGGGAAGTGAGCTATTGGGGGGTAAAATCAATTGTATTTTTGTGAAGTAGCAACGCAGTTGTTGAGTGATCAACAAAACCAAAGTCGCGCAATAAAGCCTCAGATGGGGGATAAATTAAAATGTGATCTGTGAGGATATTGGCGGCCTGCATATTCGCAAAGTTAAAAGTACCTTTCTCAAAGCCTTCGAAATCATCTAACGCTATTACAATATCTGTAGAACAAATTTTCGCAAGAATGGGAATGTCATCATTCTGGAGGCGGCCATCCAAATGTATAAACTGAAATTGATGCTTATTATTATGAGATAACTGTATTTGTCGAAACATCTCGGTTGATGATGTTTTTTTATGTTGAGTGATTTTGACGTTTGTTGTGTTTGGCAACTCGATGGCATTGCTAAGATCGCACGTGTGCAGAATACCGTTTTGTAAACCGCTATCGTGCATTCCTGTAGCTATCGCCATGGTGCTTTTCCCAATAAAAGTACCGACCTCTAAAACCTTTTCAGGCTGAAATAACCCCGCGACTGAATAAAGCGCCCAGGCTGAGGAGGTAGAGATAGAACCAGTATTATATTCCGCACCTTTCCGCAATAAATCTAACGACGCCATCAGGTCAAAGAATGATTGCCGTTTCTGCATATAACGCGGAGCCGCATTGTCAAAAATTCTTCGCCAAACTGCCTCGCTCAATAATCGCGTCGAAATATTTAGTGTTTTCATATATTAAGCCCGCCGAGTTCATTAGAAGTGGAGAAGACAAAGTATACCGTTAGCAAAGAAAAAGAGAAAAGATTTCGACATCGATTAGTACTTAATAAAAGTAAAGCTAAAAAAAATAATTATCTACTTACCGGGAGGGTGGAAATGGTATTAAAACGTTGGGACAAAAAATTTAGTAGGAGCTGCTATTCGTCGGTCAGATTTTTATTGAAATAGAGCCGGATTCAAACGGTTTTCAAGGGTCATATTTATTATTGTAACTCTTGTCGAATCATCGTTTCTAATGTTGACAAAAACTTGGAGCGATCCCGTGGTCTAAATGAACGTGGACCATCAGTCTGTATACCAATTTCTCGTAATCCAGCCATTAGATTTTTAGTGGCTAAATTGTTACCAATAGCCGCCTCCGAAAAATCCTACCCGTTGGGGCGCAGAACTTTTGCACCCTGTTTTAAGTATCGAGCGGCAAGTGTTATATCATTAGTTATGGTTATATCGCTCTTGGTGATGTTTTCGGCGATCCAATTGTCGGCAGAATCTGGGCCAGGCCCTACGACTACCAAGCGTGCCAAACGTGATATAGGCGGGCGTATACCTCCGTCTGAGACTAGCAGAGTTTGTAGGCCGTGACGCTGGGCGACGCGCAATGTTTCGGCCTTAACAGGACATGAATCGGCATCTACAAATAGTCTCGTCATAGCAGGAAGTACTCGGTGATGGATTTAATGCGAAGCCCCTGCGCAAGCTGCTTCATTTCGGTACAACCTCTGGATCACCGTGTTAAGCATTTATGCAAACAAGTCGAGCGCCCGCTAAAACAAGTGTGAGGAAAGCCGACGATTTAGATACGAAAAATCTTGATCCAGCAGCCGCTTCCCGTCTGGAGATTATCGTTTTTCTTTAAGCAGCAGCATTTGCAACCTTGGACGCCAACGGAGGAACAAAATATAAGTCCATTCCAACAACGGTAATATAGCTTTGCGGCTGGCTATCCAACCGAGCAGACGAAACCGCGGGAGACTGGACCACATGAACGCAAATGCACTAGCACCTGACAAGACCTGCCCATCCTCTGTTTCAAGATGAAATCTTTTCATTGCTAAAGTTTTAGAGAGCGTTGCGGGCAACTCGTTGTCGTTAATGTCGACCAAATTCTTCCATGCCACACATGCAGTGGTATCGTGTTTTTTGTAAAATTCAATTTCACGTCTGCAAATAGGGCAGTCGCCATCGAAATAAACGGTTGCCTTAGACATTTTAGACAATACTCTCTATTATCTTAAATAAAGTACGGTTTATAACTTGGATCGGATCACTATACCTAATACTAACAAAAACGCGTCAATTTTGAAGTAAAGGTCTGCTCAACCACCTGTAACGCTCATATGTCGGGAGACTGCGGGGCTGGATTGTCCACGGTCAATGACAAAATCATGCCCTTTGGGCTTACGACCTATTGCCTCGTCAATTGCGCGTTCTAAAATCTCATCACCCTCTGACGCGCGCAATGGTAAGCGCAAATCGGTAGCATCATCTTGTCCTAAACACATGTACAGAGTGCCGGTGCAGGTAAGACGCACGCGGTTACATGACTCACAAAAATTATGGGTCATGGGCGTGATGAAGCCGAGCTTGCGACCAGTTTCGAGTACTTCGACATAACGGGCCGGTCCGCCACTTCGAAACGGGCTATCTTTCAGCTGCCAATTTTTTTCAAGGTTTTCTCGTACTGTGGATAGGGGTAAATACTGGTCGGCGCGCTCTCCACCAATATCACCCATGGGCATCGTCTCAATAATAGTCATATCCATTCCCTCTTCACCGCACCATTCGACCATGCGATCAAGTTCGGACTCGTTGAAATCTCTCAGGGCGACCGTATTAATTTTAATATTAAGCCCCGCCGCTTTTGCCGCACGGATTCCGATCATTACTTTATCAAGTTTCCCCCAACGCGTTATTTGAGCAAATTTTTCGCCATTAAGTGTATCAAGGGAGACATTTATTCGTTTTATCCCGTTTTCGACCAATTGTTCTGCGTATCGAGCTAGTTGTGACCCGTTGGTGGTGAGTGTTAACTCATGAAGATCACCGGTTTTTAAATGGTGACCAAGTGCTTTGACCAAACTCATAATGCCACGTCTCACGAGAGGCTCGCCACCAGTAAGGCGCAGTTTTTTGACACCCTTGCGGATAAAAGCTGCGCACAATCTCTCAAGTTCTTCTAGTGACAATACGTCTTGTTTTGGCAAAAAACTCATATCTTCAGACATGCAGTATTGGCAGCGAAAATCACACCTGTCCGTAACGGATACTCTCAAATAACTAATAGAACGTCCGAAGGGGTCAATCATTTTTCTCAAAACCTAGTCCTTCACTAGACCCAACTGATAGGTTTAACATAGTGATATTGACGGAAATTGTCGCCTCTTAAATCTCAAAGGGGCTAATTTTCTTCTGTTTATGTAAAATATGGCACTACTTTAAAAACCATTAAGTGTATCCCAATTCTGAATCTCTTGCGCCCCATATCCGTATCATTGGTCAAACAGTACGATCTTTAGTTGAAAAAGCCTTTGCTAAGGGTATCCTATTAATTAGTCGACTTTAGCGCAAAGTATCTTGGTTAGAGGTAAAAATTTATTCGTAGAATGATAATTTGGCGTAGCTTTAACCAGCTGATTTGTTGTCTTTTTTATGGTGGGTATTGCGTGATAAGGCTATCGATCCAATGGCCACCAGCCAATTAAACCTATTCAAATGCAGGCGCAGGGCGCGATGGTATGAGCGGGTATAATCAAACAAATTACGAGATGTTAAAACAAGGCAAGTGGCGGAAAATTTGATATTTGAATGAATTTTATTAGGCAGTGCGTCGACAAGACAATCCTAATCTCGTCCCGCAACGCGCGTAATCACAGCATTTTTTTAAAGCGCGATAATAAGGTTTAATTCGCTTTGTCGCCACTTTACCACTATTCGTGTGTACCAAGACGCAACGAATATTTAAGGCGCCGTTTTAATTTTGGCCCCCTTTGGTAGAGTGAAGTCCTATTACGGCATGGAGGACCAATGACAGCATCTAACAACCATATCTGGCACCCACCAAGAATCTATAATGCTGCTTATGATTTTGTCGACGGGAATATCTTGGCTGGGCGTTCAGAAAAAGCCGCATTTATAGATAGATCTGGCATGCATACATATGGCGACTTAGCTGAGCGAGTAAATCGGTTTGGCAATGGACTTATTAATCTTGGAGTGCGGCGAGAAGAGAGGGTGGCGTGCTGTTTGACCGATACCATTGATTTCCCCACTGTATTTTTTGGCGCCATTAAAATGGGTGCTGTTCCGGTTATGATTAATACGCTGCTTACCGAAGAGAATTATCGGTATATTTTAACAGATTGTCGAGCGCGCGTGCTCGTTGTTAGTGCGGAGTTATTAGATATTATCGAGCCTGTGGTTGATGAAGTTTCGGGTATTAATACCGTAATTATATCGGGTAGAACACCCGTTTTAGATACGGGGCAAAAAGACTTATCTGTAGTTATAGGAAAACAAGACTCAGACTTGAAAGCGGCGGAGACGCGCCCTGATGAGGTAGCATTTTGGTTGTATTCTTCAGGTTCTACAGGTGAGCCAAAAGGCGTTAAGCACCTTCATGCGAGCATGATGCATACCGCTCGGCAATACGCGTGGCCAATTCTAAATATTTGTGAAAACGACATTGTATTTTCAGCAGCAAAACTTTGCTTCGCTTATGGTCTTGGGAATGGCCTCAGCTTTCCAATGTCGGTTGGTGCCACAACGGTGTTGTTTGACAGTCGTCCTACACCTGACGACATCATTACCTGTCTTAGACAACATCAACCAACAATCTTTTATGGCGTGCCGACACTTTACGCAGCGCTGCTTGCCAATCCTAATAATTCTCGTGAGACAGCCTCGCAAAGGCTGCGCATAGCTGTATCTGCTGGGGAGCCCCTAGCTTCCAGCATTGGAGAGAAATTTGAGGAGCGTTTTGGCTGCATAGTGCTAGATGGTGTAGGATCGACGGAAATGCTGCATATCTATGTGTCTAATCGGATAGATGACAATAAATATGGAACTTCTGGAAAGCCTGTCTCAGGTTATGATATTTGCCTCGTTGACATAGATGGGAGCGATATCCCTGATGGACGGGTCGGCGAGATGCTTGTGCGCGGGGCATCAATGGCGGAGGGTTACTGGAATCGCCGTGAAAAAAACCTGGCCACTTTTGTTGGGCCATGGCTGTGGACTGGAGACAAATATGTTAAATTATTGGACGGGTTTTATCAGTATGCTGGACGCAGTGACGATATGTTTAAATCCGGTGGAAACTGGGTCTCCCCCTTCGATGTTGAGTCGGCCCTAATCGAGCATCCCGCCGTTCTCGAATCAGGCGTTATCCCATGCCCTGACGAAGCTGGTAACATGAAGCCGAAAGCTTACGTGGTTTTGAACGAGGGCGTAGCGCAGTCCAAAGAATTAGTTGATGATTTGAAGGTGCATGTGAAAGAACGGATAGAGGTATGGAAATATCCTCGTTGGATTGAGTTTACCGAGAAGTTACCCAAGACTGCCACCGGCAAAATTCAACGTTTCAAATTGCGTGCTGCCGACATGGATAGGGATAGATAAATGAAAATTGATTTTAGAACGAGCCCAGATGTATACCGTCATTGGTCTTTGGAGACAGAAGGCTGCTCTGCTAAATTGACCTTGTCCGTCGATCCGACGGGGGGTATTTTTCCCGGCTATGAATTAAAAATGAACTCCTACGATTTGGGGGTTGATATTGAATTAGCTGATGCCGTTCAAAGGCTGCGATTCGAACACCCGGAAGTCCGTGTTGTGGTTATACAGTCTGGTTTGGACCGTATATTTTGCGCAGGCGCTAATATTAAAATGCTGGGTGGTTCGGCGCACGGGCATAAAGTCAATTTTTGTAAGTTCACTAATGAAACTCGGAATGCCATTGAAGATGCCAGCATGCACTCCCGTCAACGCTATATCGCAGCGATTAATGGAACGGCAGCGGGTGGAGGATATGAGTTAGCCTTGGCTACTGATCATATCATTTTGATAGATGATGGTAGCGCGGCGGTTTCTCTGCCAGAAGTCCCGTTGCTGGGGGTGCTGCCGGGCACTGGGGGGCTAACGCGGCTTGTGGACAAACGTAAGGTCCGGCGTGATTTGGCTGATGTCTTTTGTGCGGCTGAGGAGGGGATCCGGGGTGAGAAAGCGGTGGAGTGGCGGCTGGTTGACGAGGTGGTGCGGGGGTCTGAGTTTTCTGAGCGGGTGAGGGCCTGCGTGTGGGAATTAATTAAAAATGCTTCAGTGAACGATGCGCGAGGAATAATTTTTGATTTGCTCGACCGTAAAGAGATTGATAACGGGTTAACATACAAATATCTCGATGTCGTTTTTGATCGAACACGGCGCTTGGCGGAGTTGATGATCAGTGGTCCTGAGATTGATATTCCAGAGAATACATCGGGAATGCACGCAATCGGGGCAAATTTCTGGCCTTTAGCCCTGACTCGAGAGTTAGACGATGCGTTACTTTACTTGCGGTTTAATGAACCTGAACTCGGCACTTTGGTGTTTAGAAGCGAGGGAAACGGCGAGAAAGTCTTGGCATTTGACATGTTTTTACAATCTCAGGAGGAAAACTGGCTTGGCCGGGAGATCCTTAACTACTGGAAGCGAACCATGAAGCGCCTAGATATAACGTCGCGAACGCTTCTAGCGGAAGTATTGCCTGGCAGCTGTTTCGCTGGCTTCTTATCGGAAATTTTGTTTTCTGTCGACCGGTGTTATATGCTCCAAGGTGAGCTTGAGCACGATAGTCGTTCCCCCGGGAAAATCTGGTTGAGCACGCTAAATTTTGCTCTTTTCCCCATGGCTAATGGTCTGAGTCGTTTGGAGACTCGGTTTCTCGGGGAGCCAGAAAATTTTGTTAAAGCACAGGAATTGGTCGGAAAACCTCTGGATGCTGAATCAGCGCTAAGTGCCGGTTTGGTTACAGTGGTGCTTGATGACATAGATTGGGAGGATGAAATTCGGATCGTCAAGGAGGAGCGGGCAAGCTATTCTCCAGACGCGTTAATCGGTATGGAGGCGAATTTGCGTTTTGCAGGTCCGGAAACCATAGAAACGAAAATATTTGGACGTTTAAGCGCGTGGCAAAATTGGATATTTCAGCGAGAGAATGCCATCGGGGATGATGGCGCATTGAAACTTTACGGGACTGGATTTAGGCCCAAATACGACAAGGAGAGGGTGTGAAAATGGATGTTGAGGGTGCGACATCAGACGAAAATATGATTGAAGTCAGTTATAATGATCTAATTCCCAATAATGTTGGTCTTAATTCTGACCGAGCACTTAAGCGTGCATTGGAGCGCTGGCAGCCAAAATTTTTAGACTGGTGGCGCACTATGGGACCGGATGGGTTCCAAGAGGCGGAAGTGTATCTGAGAACCGCAGTTGGCGTGGGAAAAGGTGGTTGGGCAGTTTTCGATTATGTGAAGATGCCGGAGTATCGATGGGGTATTTTGCTGGCACCCAAGGAGGAGGGACGCACTATCCCCTTTGGCAAGCATAAAGGTGAACCTGTTTGGGAGGAGGTCCCTGGGGAATACCGAGCATTATTGCGACGTCTAATCGTTGTGCAGGGCGACACTGAACCAGCTTCGGTAGAACAGCAACGTTATCTTGGGAAAACATGCCCCTCCTTGTACGACTTGCGCAACCTCTTTCAGGTCAACGTTGAGGAGGGTCGCCATCTTTGGGCTATGGTCCATTTGTTACAGAAGTACTTCGGCCGGGACGGGCGCGAGGAGGCAGACGCCCTTTTAGAAAGGCGGTCGGGTGATCGCGATAAGCCAAGGTTGCTTGGCGCTTTTAATGAAGAAACACCAGATTGGCTGTCATTCTTCATGTTTACTTTTTTCACAGATCGCGATGGGAAGATGCAGCTGGAGTCGCTGGCGCAGTCGGGATTTGATCCCTTAGCACGAACAACCCGCTTCATGTTGACTGAAGAGGCTTTTCACATGTTTGTTGGAGAGAGTGGGGTAGGAAGGGCGATTCAGCGTACTTGCGAGGTTATGAACGAGGCAGGGATCAAAAACCCTTATGACGTTGAGGCTGTCAGAAAATTGGGTGTTATTGATCTACCTCTTATCCAGCGCAAAGCGAATTTTCATATTGCATTGACCCGAGATCTATTTGGATCGGAAATTTCAACGAATGCCGCAACTTATTTCAATGCAGGTTTAAAGGGCCGATACAAAGAAACGAGAATTGATGATGACCACCAGCTCAAAGATGCAACGTATCCAGTTTTGCGTCACTTTAATGGCGAGTTTTTTACTGAAAAAGTGCCGGCATTGAGCGCAGTCAATGCCAGGCTTTTGGACGATTATTCTCGGGAATGTCAAGGTGGACTTGATAGGTGGAACAAAATAATAAAAAATTTTGATATAGAATTTACCATCAAACAACCGCATGTAGCGTTTAACAGAAACGTTGGCGAGTTTGCGAATCTTCATGTATCGACCGAGGGTGGTGTATTTGATGAACCGACGTGGACGGCGCATCGTGAAGAATGGTTACCGAAATCTGAGGACCTTAAGTATTTACACGATTTAATGAAACAGGAAAAAAAATGCGACTGCTTTGCAAATTGGATTTCTCCGCCGCGTCATGGAGTTAACAATATGGAGGGCGATTTCGAATACGTAAAATTACGCTAACACCTAGTCTTGGATGATTAGTGTGGGCAGTGAGCGTAGATTAGGCTCTGAAGGCTGGAGTTAGACTTAGATATTGGACTGCGATCAGTAAACTAAAAAGTTCGGGCCAATAATGAGTTTTAAACCCTTATTACGGGTCTCTGCAGGTTGTTGCATGTGGCTGAATGATTAAGGAACACAGTAAATGACGCACACCTCAGAAAACAATATCCCAAAGATTGGCGCTGATGGAAGGCCATGGCCGAATTTAAGTGAGGCGGTTTCTGTTTGGACGCGCATTGCATTACTAAGTTTTGGCGGCCCAGCCGGTCAAATTGCTGTAATGCATCATATAATTGTTGAGGAAAAACGATGGCTGGGTGATGCGCGTTTCCTTCATGCATTAAATTTCTGCATGCTTTTACCTGGACCTGAGGCACAGCAATTAACCGTCTATATTGGATGGCTCATGCACCGTTGGGTGGGAGGTCTCATTGCTGGTCTATTATTCATTCTGCCGGGCGCAATTGCGGTGATGATGTTGAGCGCTATCTACGCTCTTTATGGCAAAGTACCAGTGGTTACAGCTTTGTATTTTGGTCTGAAAGCTGCCGTTCTGGCTATTGTCCTACAAGCTGTTCTGCGCATTGGGGCTAAGGCACTGGGGAACTCAGTCATGATCGCATTGGCGGGAGGTTCATTTGTTGCGATTTTCAGTTTTGGTGTACCTTTTCCTTTAATTATTTTAACTGCTGCTTTGATTGGTTTTTTTAGTAGCCGCATGGGTCTGAATGCCTTTGATGTGGCTGGCCACGAGGCGAAAAATGGCGTTATAGATGAACACGACACGCTTCTAGGTAATGATGTTCCAGCCCACGCGCGTGGGG
>NZFO01000019.1 GCA_002690705.1 Magnetovibrio sp.
GTTGGGATAATATTCTCCCTTCTCATGCAGACTTTGAAGTTTTTCCAGGTAGTTAATTTATTTGATTTTCTAACAGGAACGCATTGGTATCCGGCGAAGACTTTCGTTCGAGACGGGATGCCAGATCCCGAATTGTTAAAAGATGCCTTTGGGGCCGTGCCGTTGTTTGCGGGGACCTTTTTCATTGCTTTGATCGCTATGTGTGTGGCGATTCCAATAGGCCTATTATCTGGAATTTATATCTCTGAGTATGGTTCGAGGAAATTTAGGGTATATGCCAAGCCTACAATCGAGATTTTAGCTGGAATCCCGACGGTGGTATATGGGTTCTTTGCAGCTCTAACAGTCGGACCGTTTTTAAAGTCAGTTGGGGACTCAATCGGCCTTGAGGTTTCTGCAGAGAGTGCCCTTGCCGCTGGCGGAGTTATGGGTGTGATGATCATACCTTTTATCTCCAGCCTCAGCGATGATGTCATGTCTGCAGTGCCACAAAACCTGAGAGATGGCAGTTTTGCCCTGGGTGCGACCAAGTCTGAAACGATAAAAAAAGTCGTATTGCCGGCGGCCTTGCCAGGCATTGTAGGTTCTATACTTTTGGCTGTTTCTCGGGCTGTTGGCGAAACGATGATAGTGGTTATGGCCTCTGGGTTGATGGCTAATATAACCCTTAACCCATTGGAGTCGACCTCTACGATCACGGCTCAGATTGTGACGATTCTTATTGGGGACCAACAGTTTGGAGATCCAAAGACACAGGCGGCCTTCGCGCTAGGAATGTCCCTTTTTGTGCTTACACTTTTGTTGAATTTAATCGCTCTTGGAGTTGTGAAGAGGTTTAGAGAGAAATATGAATAAGGAGAAATTACTCATAAAAAGGTATAAAGCCGAAAAACGATTCCAGTTCTATGGTAAAGCGGCAATTACAGTCGCTTTAATGTTTTTGTTTGTATTTATTTTTCAGATTTTTTCGAAGGGCTATACAGCTTTTCAAAAGACATGGTTGTATGTTGAAGTTACTTACGATCAAGAAATGTTGGGAGTGAAAGGGAAAATAGTCTCAGTAGAAGAAATGGCAGCCTTAGACTTTTATGAATTAGCGACGTCCTCTCTTCTTAAACTCGACGCCAATGTTTCTCGGGGAAACAAACGTGACATTATAAAAATGTTTGCGTATACGTTTGAAGAGGAAATTAAAGACTATTTACTTCGGAATCCACAGTATCTTGGAAAAAATGTGATAGTCCCACTGACTGCATCAGATGACCTAGACCAGGTTTATAAGGGTAATTACCCAAGAGATATTCCAGAAGAGAGACGAAGGGTTAATAACTACCAGCTCAAGTTGTTCGACGAAATGACTAGTCGAGGCCATGTCTCGTCATCATTCAATTTAAGTTTCTTTGCGAACGCTGACTCCAGGGAGGCTGAGTTGGCTGGGATAGCGAGTTCTTTGGTAGGGTCAATCTATTCTATCTTGGTGTGCTTGTTGTTCTCGTTTCCTATGGCAGTGGCTGCGGGTATTTATCTTGAAGAATTTGCACCGCATAACTGGTTTACAGATTTCCTAGAGGTGAACATTAACAACTTAGCCGCTGTTCCATCTATTGTTTTTGGTTTGCTTGGGCTTGGAGTGCTCCTCGCAATATTTGATCTTCCCAGATCCACTCCGTTGGTTGGCGGGATCACATTATCTTTGATGACCCTTCCGACGATCATAATTGCGTGCCGAGCGTCTCTAAAAGCAGTGCCTCCTAGTATTAAAGAGGCAGCGCTTGCTATGGGCGCGAGCAAAATGCAAACCACGTTTCACCACACCGTTCCACTAAGCATGCCAGGCACTCTGTCAGGCACAATTATTGGTCTGGCACAGGCACTTGGTGAAACCGCTCCATTGATTCTGATTGGTATGGTAGCTTTCATTAATACGGTTCCGGGAACACCTGTCGATCCGGCATCCAGTCTTCCTGTACAAATTTATATTTGGTCGGAGTCGGCTGAGAGGGGTTTCGTTGAAAAAGTTTCGGCGTGTATTATGGTTTTGATGGTTTTTCTTGTCACAATGAACCTTGGGGCGCAGACTCTACGATATAAATTAGAGAAGAAATGGTCGTAATCGACATGGAGACCTCAAAAATTGTAGCGGCAAATGTGGATGTTTATTACGGCGGCAAACAAGCCCTGTTTGACGTTACATTAGATATTGCTGCGAAACAAATTACCTCATTAATTGGGCCATCTGGTTGTGGGAAGTCGACGTTTCTTAGATGTTTTAACAGAATGAATGATCTGATTGATATCTGCACTGTTCATGGACAAATTATGATGGACGGTATCGATATAAATAAACCAGACCTTGACGTAGTGAGATTACGGGAAAAGGTTGGAATGGTATTTCAAAAGCCAAATCCGTTCCCAAAAACATTGTACGAAAATATTGCCTATGGCCCAACCATACACGGGATGGCGACAACAAAACATGAAATGGATGAGATAGTTGAGAAAAGTCTCAGGAGGGCCGCACTATGGGATGAGGTTAAAGACCGCCTTCATGAAATTGCGACTGGTCTATCAGGTGGGCAGCAGCAAAGGTTGTGCATAGCGCGGGCAATCTCGATCGAACCCGAAGTCATTCTTATGGATGAGCCATGTTCAGCATTAGATCCTATTGCGACCGCAAAAATCGAGGAACTAATGGATGAACTGCGACAAAACTTTACAATAGTTATTGTGACACACTCCATGCAGCAAGCAGCGCGGGTGTCACAGCGCACGGCATTTTTTCATCTTGGCAATCTGGTGGAATCAGGCGAGACGGATCAGATTTTCAGGAATCCATCGAATCAGAAGACCGAGGATTACATTACCGGCCGCTTTGGATGAGGAGGGAACTTGGATGGGGTATGAGCATACTGTTAAGTCTTTCGAGGACGAACTGAAACAATTGGACAGCATGATCGTAGAAATGGGGGGCATGGCTGAAGCCCAGTTGGCCGCCGCAGTGGATTGCTTGCTGCGTCGCGACGTGGATGCCGCAATGACGGTTAGACAGGCCGATAAGAAAATTGATATCATGGAACAAGACGTTGATGAATGCGCGACCCGAATTCTGGCGCTGCGCCAGCCCATGGCCAACGACCTGCGCACAGTTATCGTAGCCTTAAAAACGGCTTCCGTGATCGAGCGGATTGGCGACTACTCCAAGAATATTGCTAAGCGCACTAACGTATTGGCTCAGTGTCCGCAATTGGGGACCACGCACTCGGTTCAGCGAATGGCCGGACTGGTCCAGAACATGATCAGTGATGTATTGGATGCCTTCGTGACCCGGGATGCTGATAAGGCCGATGAGGTAAGACTGCGTGATGAAGAAGTTGACGAGCTGCACACCAGCCTGTTCCGCGAGATCTTGACCTACATGATGGAGGATCCCCACAAAATCACCGCTGGCACGCACACGCTATTTGTAACCAAAAACATCGAGCGTATCGGGGATCACGCTACCAATATCGCTGAGAACGTGCATTTTCTGGTCCACGGCNAAATGCCGGAGGAGCCCCGGCCCAAGGGTGATGGATCCGTTTACATGACCGATCCAACCATCGATATATGAGGTCTAGTGCGACGCGATGAAACCAGCTATCCTCCTTGTCGAAGACGATCCATCGCTGATCGAGCTGGTCCGCTACAACCTCGAAGCGGCGGGTCTTGATGTTGCGGTTGAGATGGATGGCGATGGCGGTCTGATTGCTATACGCGAACGGGATTTTGACTTGGTTATTCTCGACTGGATGATGCCAAACACGTCTGGCATCGAAGTTGTTCGCCAAATTCGACGGATGAATGACAAGCGTGCGACGCCGGTGATTATGCTCACTGCCCGGGGAGAGGAGACTGATAAAATCCGAGGTCTGGACGCCGGTGCTGACGACTATGTGGTTAAGCCATTTTCACCTGCTGAACTAGTTTCCCGGATCCGCGCCCTGTTGCGCCGTTCCGCGCCAGACATCGATGCGGAGACGCTCGTCTGCGAGGATCTGGAAATGGATTTGGTGTCGCACAAGGTAAATCGTGGGGGGCGGAGCGTTCATTTGGGTCCAACCGAATACCGNTTGTTNCGTGTGCTGATGNAGNNTCCGNNTCGNGTATATTCCCGCGAGCAACTTTTGGATAAAGCTTGGGGGCCAGGCATTTATGTCGAACTCCGAACCGTGGACGTCCATGTCCGTCGTCTTCGCCGNGCAATTAACATAGGTGGTAAGCCGGATTTGATTCGAACGGTTCGCGGATTCGGTTATGCGCTGGATGTGAGTCCCGGCTAAAGCCAGCATTTGGCCAATGTAGCGGAAATGACGGTACGACCTTTAGGTTATTTACGGCGGCTACCGCAAGGTTCCCGCTAGTCAGGCTTATACACAGCGTTATAACGTGCAAGGGCAGGACACAAAAATGTATGATCCAATCGACAAGCCATTGATATTGTAATTAAGTATTTCTTACAAGTTTACACTGATATCCTAGAGGTCGTTGGTTCAAATCCATTTCCCGCAACCAACCANTAAACCAATAATATCACAATTTTATGAAATATATAGCCGCTCCATTTGGAGCGGTTTTTTATATTTTGTAAAATATTGCCGCATTTATTGCCGCTTTTTTCATTGCTATGGCACTGGTGTCGGGTTCCTTTTAGCCCAATCTCGATTTAACAAGCAAATCTGACTGTTCGGGGCCTGCTAAGAAGGCCCCACCGTTCACAGGATGCGGCTGAGGGGCAGAGCTTTGCACATATAATGGTGCATACCTAGTGTTTCACCCCTAGGGGGGGGCTGGGTGCGTGTCCTAAGGGCTAAGCCTAATTGACTTTGAGGCCGGCGAGTCAGTTCATCAGGGTGGTTCCCCAGATCGGGGTTTGGGCTTGGTTGTGCTTAAACGATGCGGTTTCTCGTTGGGATGATGGGCCGCTCCTATGATCTCGTATTTCTGATTATTTCTGTTATCCTTTCATCATGAAACGACTGCTGCCCGTTCTGATGGTGTTCGGAGTATTCCTTGGGAGTGCTGTGCCTGAGAAAGCGTATGCTTTTATGGACCTAGGATTTATCTGGGATTCGATACAGGAATCAATAAAAACCGCTGAAAAGCGTTACCAACGGGTTTCTGTTCCTTTCCCTATGACACCGCCAGCCATATCATTCTCGTCAGTTACCATGACAATGCCGACATTTCGTTATACGATAGGTTGTCATGCTCAATTACCGGCGAGTCTAATTTCTTGTCACAGACTGACATCCGGTAAGGAGAATATTTATCATGTCTTTTGAGACCTTAACCTTGGAGAGTGTTGGTCGCGTTGCGCGTTTAACTTTTAATCGCCCAGACTGCCTGAACGCTATTAGCCGCAGGGTGATAGGGGAAGTTAATGTCGCTATGGACAAGATTGAGGCTGATGACGGCCTAGCTGTTGTCGTTCTGGCCGGTGCCGGGCGGGCGTTCAGTGCCGGCATGGATCTGAAAGATGACGCCGCCGCCGCCATTTCGGGTGCCGCGGAATGGCGGCGCATTCTATCCGAGGACCTCGATTTCATCATGCGGTTTTGGGATAGTCCGAAGCCGACCATTGCCGTGGCACATGGGTTCTGCTTGGCTGCGGCCTGTGAATTAGCGATGGCCTGTGACTTGACTATCGCTGAAGAAGGTACTTTTTTTGGCGAGCCTGAACTTAAATTCGGCAGCGTAATCACGGCCATGATCATGCCTTATGTAACGGGGCCGAAAATCGCCAAGGAACTCCTGTTGGGCGCGGATGATCGCGTTACGGCGGAGCGCGCCCGCGATGTCGGATTGGTAAATCATGTGGTCCCGGCGGGTGAAGGCTTAAACAAAGCGATGGCGATGGCAGAGCAGATGGCGGTCATGGATGCTGATGCCGTGCGCCTCACCAAACAGGCCATCAATGGTGCTTTTGACTCTATGGGATTGCGGCAAGCGCTTCAGATAAATTTGGACCTGGCCATTGAAATTGAGGCAACGGAAACGCCATCGCGGAAAACATTTAAAGACATCGCGGCCAAGGATGGGCTGAAGGCGGCGCTGGCCTGGCGCGATGCGCGGATGAATGGGGACTAGCCGGGCTCGCCGTTTTCTGCGCCCTTTCGCTCGATCTCCAGTCGCCGCAGCTCCTTGCGATTGATTTTTCCGCTGGACGTTAAGTCAAACTTCTCCACGTACTCAATCTCACGCGGATATTTATACGCTGCCAGGTTCGTTTTTACGTGGCCCTGGAGATCCGTGGTGAGCGCGTCCGAGGCGTCGTGCCCCATCGCCAACCGAATGAATGCTTTGACGATAGCGCCCCGGTCTGCATCGGGNCTGGCAACTACCGCAGCCTCAGCGACGGCGGGATGACGGACCAGGCAATCTTCAACCTCGGCCGGGCCAATGCGATAGCCGGCACTTTTGATCAAGTCGTCCGTCCGGCCCCGATACCAGAAATAGCCGTTGTCATCGCGGAGTCCCAGATCGCCGGTCCGAAGCCAAGGCCCAAGCCGTAGGTCGGCAGTTTTCTCCGGATCCTTCCAGTACCCCAAAAATTGTGTCACATCATCGCTACGGGTGACAATCTCGCCAACCTCGCCATTGGGAAGTTCATTTCCATCTGGATCGACCACCGTGGTGGCATGCCCGGGATAAGCCATGCCCATGGAGCCTCGAATGGGTGGGAAGAGGGACTTGCAGTTGCCAATCAAATGATTGACCTCGGTAAGGCCATAAAATTCGTTACAGACCACTCCGAGGTCTTCCTCCGCCCAACGCAACACTTCGCCGGGCAAAGATTCGCCGCCTGTGATAATGACCCGTAGCTTTAGCCCCCACTTGTCGGCCGGCACTGGGACTTGGGCCATACGTTTTAAGGCCGTTGGCGTGAGGAAGGTGTGAGTCACGCCATTACGGGCCATGAATTCAAACGACCATTCGGCGTCAAACCGGTGCTCGCTGGTGGCGACAGTGCTGCCAAAAGCCCATGAGATCAGCAGCATGTCCAACAACCCGCCGACCCACGCCCAATCAGCTGGCGACCAAAACACGGCGTCAGGATCATCTCGATCCAGATTGAAGGCGAATGACAGGCTGGGGATGTAGGCTTGCAAAATGCGATGTCCATGTAACATCCCTTTGGGCATGCCCGTNGAACCCGATGTGTACATCAAAAGCGCCGGGTCGTCAGATGCGGTGATGGTGGGCGTAAAACCTTCCGGATCTTCGGCGATGAGATCATTGAAAGGGATTTCATCGCCTTCGGCCGTGCCGACAACGATACAGTGCCTCAGTGTTGGGAAAGCAGCAGCATCGCCGCGGTAACGATCCCAAGCGGTGTCTTGGGTGATGATGATCTCTGCTTCCCCATGATTGAGGACATGAGCCAATGTGTCCGGCCCATAGAGCTGTGACAAAGTTACAGCGATGGCGCCCAGCTTATAAATGGCCAGATGGGCAAGTCCCGTCTCCGGTCTCAACCCCGTGTGAATGGCTACCCGGTCGCCCTTTCGGGTCCCTAACACCGCGAGGCTGGCCGCCAAGCGCGTGGCATCGCGGTCCAACTCGGCAAAGCTCCAACTTTGCACATTGTGTTGGGCATCTTCAAAGACCATACCCGCGCGGTTCGGGTGTAAACCTGAGTACTTAGCGACCGTATCCGCCGCCATGTTGGCGTTTTCCGGAATGACGATCTCGTAGGGCGTTGGGCCTTCCGCCTCGCGGAGGTTTAAGCTGGCCAACTTCTTCGGATCAATGGTGTAGCCCATGGCGTCTCCTCCCTGTATTCAAACATATCCATGTCATGGTTATTCCACGATTTCGAAAATGGCGGCGCCCGCTGGATGTGGGAGTGTCTCAGCACACCCAGCCAAGCGAACCGTTTTTCCGACGGTGATATGGACATCGGCTTCGGCCATGCGACCAAACATAAAATTGTTTGCGCCTTCCATGGCAACCAGCACAAAACTGTGAGCGGATGCGACGTGCATGAGTGGCAATGTCGCCTCTCCATGGGTGATGGCAACAACACGTCCAACACCCGACAGCTCAATGGCATCTGTCGCCGCTCCATCGTCAGGGCACGTCGACCGAGGCGGCATGCGCNCATCACCGCATTGCGGGCATCGGCTGGCCCGGGCCTGCCCTGCTTCCAAGGCATCGAAGTAGACCGTCAAATCGCCAATTACATGGTCATACTGCAGAGAGAGGGTCATCGGAGTCGAGCGTTTGGTCATGACCCCACCCTTTCCAACACATGGACGGCGTTACTGGTGCAGATGCCGCCGTGGGCATCGATGATGCCGCAATGAAAATCGCGATCCGTCATTGAAGAGCGACCTGTTAAAATTCGATCCATATTGACGGCTTGCATAATGCCGACGGCACCAGGCGCACCTCCTTGTCCGATCAGGCCACCAGATAAATTGACAGGCAGCGGGCCATCCGCATTGTAAGCGCCGTCAATCATCGCTGGTCCGGCTAAGCCGGCTTTCGCCAATCCTAATGCTTCAAGCCCTTGTAATTCGGCACCACTAAATGCGTCATATACCTCTGCGACCTGAATTTGCTGACCGGCATCGCTGATGCCTGCCATGGCGTACGCGTCACGCGCGGCGCGGACTTTTGCATCGAAAACATGCGGTGCGGCACGGTCACCGAGCCGTGCGTGGTCTGTCGCTGCTCCGCTGCCGGTAATCTGCGAGCGCAGGCGGTCCGACGCGGGTGCATGGTCGGGATGGGCAAGGACGATCGCAGCCGCACCATCGCTGAGCAAGCTGCAATCCAAGCGTCTATAGGGTGTTGAGATACTGGGGGACATAAGAACATCGTCTATGGTTAGGTCCATGGGCTTGTGTGCATTTGGATTGAGCTTGGCATTCGCATGGTTTTTCACGGAGACCGCAGCCATCTGTGCCGACGTCGTGCCTAACGCCATCATGTGCATGGAGATCGATAAGGCATAGAGGTTCACTGCCGTGGCGCCGGCCATGCCGTCTACATCCGCATCAAAGGACAGACTGTAAATGAGCTGTAGATCTTTCGCCGAAAGATGACTGGCGCTGGCTTCAAATCCCAATACCAGAACACGTTTCGCCATGCCGCTCATGATTTGGGCGAAGGCTGTGCGCAAGGCTGCGCCACCGCTACCGCCACCGGCTTCGACCCGGACCGTGGCGACACCGCTCATGCCCAACTCATCTGCGATAACGGGCCCCGGGTTGACCTGCAAGGAGGTAAAATCCGACTCGTTGGCGACGACCAACGAGTCAATTTTAGATGGCGTCAGAGCTGCATCACGGAGTGCTTCGCGCCCGGCTGTACGCACCCAGTCGCGCCAATGGCTACCATCTTTGTAGCGTCGGAAAGGCACCGCGCCGGTGCCGACAATGATGGGGCCGGGTTTGTTTTGTGCTGTCATCCACTACCCCGCAATCATTTTTTTGGGCAGCCAGGTGGCTAGCTCAGGGAAGATGATTAACAAGGCCAGGACAATCAAATCGAGCACGATGAACGGAATCACGCCGATGCAGACATCCTTGAACGAAGCCTGTTTACCGACAGCCCCCATGACGGCGAACAAATTGATCCCGACTGGGGGCGTTACCACCGATATCTCTATCAATTTGACCAACACGATACCGAACCAAATGGGGTCGATATTTAGGGCCACGACGACGGGGAAAAGGAATGGCAGCGTGACCACCATCATAGACGTTGTATCGAGGAAACAGCCCAACACAATGTACAGGATCGACGCCATAATCATGAACATCACAGGTGTCGACGCGATGGCGGTGATTTGTAAAACCATGTCATCGATGACGCCGACCACGGCCAGCATTCGGGATAACAGCAGTCCGCCGATCAGAATGACGAAGATAACGCAGCTGATGGAAGCCGCATCCTGCAGTGCCGGCACCAACCACCCACCACCGATGCCGCGTTTCTTATAGATCGCCAGACAGAACGCTCCGAACGCTCCAGCGGCACCTGCTGCCGAAGGCGGAAACAAGCCCGTGTAAATGCCGCCTAAAACCAACAGCATCAAGATGAGGATCGGCCAAACTTGTCCAGCTGCCTGCCAACGTTCCTGCCACGTCACACGAGAATCGATAGGCGGAGCAAGGCTTGGCTTGAAGCGGACAATGACGACAATGCCGATGAGATAGACGGCGGCGGTGATGAGGCCAGGAATGACACCGGCAATAAGAAGCTGCCCAACGGATTGTTCGGTCATGATAGCGTAAATAACCATTGTGATGGAAGGCGGTATCATCGCCGCAAAACTGCCGGCGCCGGCAATCGCGCCGATGGAGAGACTTTTCGAATACCCGAATTTGACCATCTGCGGAAATGCGATGCGGGTAAACACCACGGCGTTGACAATAGTCGAACCGGAGATGGCGGCAAAAACGGCAGACCCGACAATCACAGCTTGATATAATCCACCTCGGAAACGACGCAACCATAAGTCTGCGGCTCGGAAAACCTGCGCGGTAATCCCGGACGTCTCCGCCAACACGCCCATGAGCACAAACATGGGCAAGACCGCGAAAGCGTAATTGTTGACCACCCAAAACGGCAGCACGCGTAATTGCCCCAAGGTCAACAACGGCCCTGCCCCCAACAGCATGCCGCCGATACCGATGACCCCCATGGATACGGCCACAGGAATCCCGGCAGCAAGGAACACGAACAACAATCCGGCGCCCAAATATCCGATGGTGAGAGGTTCCATGTGCGTACCGCCCCTCAGGAAATAGTTAAGTCGTGAGTGGTTTCATCGTCGGTAACCCGAAAATTTGAAAAATAGACGCCAGCCATATCGAACAGGCATTGAACCGTCATCAGGCTGGCACCGAATCCAAGGATCAGCCGTGCCGGCCAGACGGGAAAATTGATTAATCCTGGCGCATATTCACCGACCGCAGTTGCATGGAATCCGGACTTCCACCCGTACCACGCAATTAATCCCCACATGAGCGCGCTGAGACTGTGTTGGATAAATTCCATGAACTTTCGGCCACCCGACGGCAACCGGTTGACGATGACCTCAACACGAATGTGGTTGCGCCGGGCCTGCCCCAAGGCGGTGCCAAGAAAAACCGTGACTACCATCATCGTTGCCATGAATTCAAACACGGCCGGTATGGGTGAGCTCGGTAATCCGACCATATCGAGATTGGTGCCGATGACATCCGATGCGCCCGCGACCATCATCAACAGTAGGGCGACACCGGATAAGAATGCACAGGCACGGCTTATCCGTAAAACCAATTTACCGACGGGATGCCGGATCTCAGTCATGGTTCCACCTCGCGCTCATGGTTGTTCGGCGAATAAGTGCCCGGTCCGGCACCATACACCGCACCGGGCCACAGGGAGAAGACGTTAGTTCGCCTATTTGACGACTTCACGCCAAATCATGATGGTTTTCCTAGCAGCGTCGCCGCGGCCTTTGGACTCCTGGTCTTTGATGAAGTCACCAAAGAAGTCGGGATTAGCGGCTTTCCAGGCTTTCTTGTCGGCCTCCGGGAATTTCCGGAAATTGACGCCTTTGGCTTTCAACGTACCGATGGCTTCCTTGCCAGCGGCGATGACGGCATCACGGTCGCGATTGGCGGCTTCGAAGGAAACCTGCTGGACGATTTTCTGGTTTGCAGGTGACATCGAATCCCAGGATTTGCGGCCGATCCAGACAGCGTTTGTCGGGCCTTCCCATAAGGTAATGTCGTGGATGTTCTTGGCGACTTCATAAATCTTATAATTGACCATCAAGTCAACGGAGAAAGGGATGCAATCCACGGTGCCGCGGCTCAAGCCTTCGTAGAGTTGGGCCAGACCCAAGGTTACCGGCACGCCACCCGCGGCTTGAACCATGCGCGGCATGTCTTTGCCCCAGGTCCGCACCTTCTTGCCCTTCATGTCCGCAAGGCTCTTGATGTGATCTTTGCAAACCAGCTGGTAAGGATTGAGGTGATGCATGAACAAAGCCTTCATGCCGTTGCGCTTAGCTTCCATATCAAATTCCGGCACTTCCGTCAGCAAGCGTTCCATCAATGCTGTTGCTTGATCAACCCGTGACATGGCCATCGGAATGGAGTTGGGTGCTGCATGGAACGGCAGTTCGGCAGGGAAATATCCCGGCGACATGGCGGCTAATTCGATGGCGCCTTGCTGGATGAGGCCGAGATTTTCTTTGGCCTTACCAAGTACGCCGGCCCAGAAAATTTTGATTTTTACTCCACCGTTGGTACGCTTCTCAATTTCACTGGCCCACCATTTGTCGACCTTTGCGCCGGCGGTGTTTTCGGTCCACTGGCTGCTCATGCGCAGCGGCGCTGCGGATGCGGCAGTAGTTAAGCCCGCCACCAAAATGGCAGCTGCAGAAACAATCATTGTTTTACGGATTATCGACATTCTTTCCTCCCAAAAATAAGTTCAACTGGCGCGTATGCTCACAGCTATGGGAGAAATGGTCTGGATCTGATCTCTCTTTTAGAGCCTTATCATTATGACGTGGCGACTGATCCATGTGGCATTGTTTAAATAGCGGCATTGAACAGAACGGTTTGTCTCCCGTATGCATTATGTATCGATTCAATGCATCAGTACAAATTATATAATCTTATAGGAATATATCAGAATTACTGATATTAATAATCTCGTAAATGCCGAGGTCTTTTCACTGATGAACATCAAACAAATCGAAGCCTTCGTTCATGCGGCTCGGTCCGGCGGCATTAGTGCAGCGGCACGCAAGCTGAACGCGACACAACCGGCAATTTCCATGCGGGTTAAAGAATTAGAGCGCAGCCTCGGCGCGCCGCTTTTGGATCGTTCGCGGCGCCAGGTGCGGTTAACGCCGCGCGGCCGTGAGTTCCTGGAATCAGCGGAACATATTTTATCCATTACCAGAGATGCGCAACGCCGCTTTGGCGGCGGTCAGCCGATGACCGGGCGCATTCGATTGGGGGTGACGGAAACGGTGGCTTTGACGTGGCTACCGGAACTGGTCAGCCGCATCAATTCGGAATACCCAAGTGTTGTCGTGGAATTGGATGTCGATCTGACGGCCGGCGTTTGGAACAAGTTGAATGCCGGCGACTTGGAGGTCGGGTTCATGCCTGGTCCGGCCCAAGGCCCGGGATTAGAAACAGCGTCTCTCGGTTTTATCCGCTATGACTGGATGGCTAGCACGACACTCGATATTCCAGATCGGGAACTCCAACCCAAGGACTTGGCTGCTTGGCCGATTATTACCCTGGGTCACGAGTCCAATCTTCATGATGTTATAGATATTTGGTTTCGCCACTATGGGCTTCGTCCTCGGCGTATTGATGTTTGTAATAGTCTTGGAGTCGTTGCGTCGTTGACCAAGGCAGGCCTCGGCATCAGTTTACTGCCACCCTCGATCCTACGTGACGAACGCGATCGTGGGGAACTACGTCTTTTGGAAACCGCGCCTCGACTTGATGATCTTGAATTTCAGGCGGTCTATCCGCATAATGCGGAATCGCCCCTCGTCAAGTTCGTCACTGAAATGGCCCGTCACGTGAGTACATTCAGGTTGGAACCCTCCACTGGCTGAAAAAACATGGTAAAATATCTGAATCTCGGAAATCGGTGTTAGAGAAATAGGCAACCTGAAATGAGTCTGGGAAACAGCATAACCACATTTAAAAATGCGCTGGCTGATGCACTTGTTGGCGCCCGAGGTGCGCCGGGAATAAAAGTGGAGGCTGTTGATCAAATTACTTCCAACCTGCGGCGGGTGACAGATGGTGGCAGCGAATTGGTTTGTGGTGACTCCCAATTCCCAAGTTCCGTTGCCCAGCATTTGGAGCGCGCCATCGAGCTTGCGTCGTTGTCGGATACAGATGGAAGTAAGGCCGTACTCATTGATGCTTTTCAACGAATGGTTCCGTGGCTACCTTGGTACAGCCGCAAAAACGCTAGACAACAATGTTTCGAAGATGGTCACGCTAATGCTGAAATTCTCGGCGGCCAAGGCATCGAAAGGCGTTCGGATGTGACGGTTGGTGTGACTGTCATAGCCCCAAACCTGACCTATCCCGATCACCATCATCCGCCTGAAGAGGTTTACCTAGTTCTCAGTCAAGGGTCTTGGCGGCAAGATGCAAACCCTTGGCAAGCGCCTGGGTTCGCTGGCTATATCTACAATCCGCCGAATATCGTGCATGCTATGAAATCGGCGGAAACGCCGCTGCTTGCAATTTGGTGCCTGAATCCGATGGCCGCATAATGCAGAGAAAATTATTTGACCAAACAAAAAAAGGCAGGGTCAGGGGAATTCGAGCGGGCGTCGAACAGTGATGAGATATGGTTTATAATGCGTCGGAGATGGGGTGGCATTGAAGTAGGGGTTTGAAGTTATGCTGCAAAAGATACCACTGGAAACTGAGGTGTTTGGGGACTTGATGAACAATACTGCAGGAAAACAGCCGTTCCACCTTCATCATGTATTAGAGCTATGACAAATCGGATGTCCCAGAAAACCAATCCACCCATCCCGACGATCAACGATCTTGCAAAGTTAGCAAACTACTCGCTCGTAGACACTCTCAACCGCGATCCTGACGCAAAAGAAAACGGTGCTGACCATGCACCGCGACAAGTCTTTACGGGCCACTATGTCCCCGTCAAACCCACGCCAATCCAGAACCCCGAGTACGTCGTCCACAGCAAAATTTTTTTTCATGAACTTGGCTTCGCAGGCGACATGGCACAGTTAGCCGACTTCGCTCGGATATTCTCCGGCGACATCTCGCGCGTCCCGGAGCCGATGCGCAAGGTCGGTTGGGCGTGTGGGTACGCACTTTCGATCTTCGGCACCGAGTATGATCAGCAGTGCCCATTTCAAACTGGCAATGGATATGGCGACGGTCGCGCAATTTCCGTGCTTGAAGCTGTCATCAACGGTCGGCGCTGGGAAATGCAGCTGAAAGGCGGTGGCCGGACGCCATACTGCCGTGGCGCGGATGGCCGCGCCGTCCTGCGGTCGAGTGTTCGGGAATTTCTGGCACAGGAGCACATGCACGCGCTCGGTGTGCCAACGTCACGGTCTCTAAGTTTGTACGTTTCGAAAACGGAGAAGGTTAAGCGGCCATGGTACTCGGAGGGCTCACGCTCGAAGGATCCCGACATGCTTATATTGGAGCCAGTCGCTATCTCGACACGCGTCGCGCCTTCGTTCATTAGGGTCGGCCAACTGGAGCTCTTTGGTCGCCGCGCCCGAAAAAAGGAACACCCGGGAGCGATGCAAGAGCTCGAGAAGATTGTGTTGCACTTGATCGATCGTGAGTACGGTGACGTGATCGACCAGAAACTAACCACCGCCGAAAAAGTGGTGCTGCTCGCGCGTTCGTTCCGCAGCCGCCTTGCCTCGCTTGTGGCAAATTGGATCCGTATCGGCTACTGCCAGGGCAACTTCAATAGCGATAACTGCGCGGTCGGTGGCTTCACACTCGACTATGGCCCATTTGGATTTTGCGATGAGTTTAACCCGCACTACCAGCCATGGATAGGTGGCGGACCTCACTTCTCGTTCCTTAACCAACCAGCGGCAGCGGAAGGTAACTTTCACATGTTTTGTATAGCGCTGAGGCCTTTGCTGTTGACGCATAAGGACTGTCTGCAAAAGCTTGAGGAGGTCCGAAATGGCTTTTCGAAAGTTATGCAAGAGGAAATTGAGAAGATGTGGGCTTCCAAACTTGGAATTGGTACGTTTCAACCGAAGTTGTTCAGTGAACTTGAAACGCTTATGGTGCAAACTCCTGTGGATTACACCATCTTCTTCCGTGAGCTCTCGACGGTACCTAACGACATTGGTCCACTTAAAAAGAGCTTTTACACAAACTTAAAGCGCGCAATACCCTCAATGTACCCATCGCACGAGACAGACCCCGACGGGATGGACAGGCGCTGGGCAGAGTGGTTAACAAAATGGAAATCACTTATCAGCAGCGCCAGCCCGACCGACGTGAATATTGCTACCCCTAGCTCCCGTGAGGAGCTCTCTAGGCAGATGAAACTCGTCAACCCAAAATACATTTTGCGAGAGCGGTTCGTGGCGCCTGCATATCAGCAAGCGGCCTTGGGTAACTACGCTTTGATTCGAGAACTGCAGGAAGTCATGACGCAGCCATATGCTGAGCAGTCGAAGGACGTGGAAGGTAAATTCTATCGGCGAAAGCCGTTAGAGCTCTTTGATGCTGGTGGGATATCGTATTATAGCTGCTCGTCGTGAATTTACGAAAACTGATCGGTACAGCGCTCTGGGAACAGACACAAGGTTTGGCAACATTCACGCCGGCTTTATGAACGGGCCATTTGGAGATAAAATTGGATTACCGCTAAAATTGTTTTGCATAAAACGGTGTCGCCTTCAAGCCGGTACCCGTGAGGATGACAACGGTTTCGTCACCCGGATCAATTCGATTTTCAGATGATAGCTGGGTGAATGCTGCTGCTGCGTGAGCACAGGTCGGCTCGACGTAGATTCCCTTGGCGGCCAGCTTTAGGCTAGCATCAACGATCTCTTGTTCAGTGATGGCCACTGTGCCACCATTCGTATTTCGAAGGGCTTGAAGCATATCGGTCAATCGGATCGGGCGCTTGATCGCCGTCCCCTCTGCGATAGTCGGCCTGAATTCTGTCTCGACATAATCCGAGGCGCCGGCTTGGAAACTTGCATGAAGCGGTGCGCAATTGGCAGGTTGCGACACGAAAAGCCTTGGCAACCGGTCGATTTCACCCGAGTTTATCAACTCCTTGAACGCTATATAACATCCAAGGAGATTGCTGCCCGCTGACGCCGGAATGATGATGTTGTCTGGCGCATTGTAACCAAGATCTTCCCAGATTTCGTATCCAAGCGTTTTAGTACCTTGCAAAAAGAAGGGGTGCCAGTTGTGGCTGGCATAGAATGTTTCTGAAGCCTGCTCAATGGCCGCAGCTTCAGTGGCTTCCCTTGGCCCGGGAATTAGTTCTATCTCGGCGCCGTAGGCCCGTGCTTGGGTTATTTTCGCTGGCGAGGTAGAGGCGGGGACGAGGACTTTGACGGCCATTCCGGCGGCAGCGCCATACCCGGCGATCGCCGCACCACCATTTCCCGAACTGTCTTCAAGGATGCTGTCGATGCCCTGTTGCTTAAGACAAGATATCAACACGGATGCCCCACGGTCCTTAAAAGACCCGGTTGGTGAAAACCATTCCAATTTGAAGCTACATTCTTTGCCGTCAAAGCTGCCACGGTGCAGAGGTGTACACCCTTCCCCCATGCTTACAGGGTTAGTGATTTTTATGGGGAAGGCTGCTTGGTAGCGCCAAAGGGAACGCGTGCCTTTGTCAATATCCTGCCGCCGAATACCTTGCAACTCAGTCAACATTAGTGGACCGCCATCAGGCGATCGCCAAATGGGTGGGTTGAGGGGATACCTGGTCTGAGAAACGGGATCGAAGTAGGCCACGTCAATTGATGATCGCATATGGTGCCTCGTTATTTAGTGAAATACTAAAATACATCAAACCACCATGGCTTGCCACTGGGTTATTTACGTTTGTGTTCCACGCTCCTGGGGCCCGGGTGCGTGCCCTAAGAGCTAAGCCCAATTGACTTTGAGGCCGGCGACTCGGTTTATCAGGGTGGTTCCCCAGATCGGTGTTTGGGATGATGGGAATACGGCCGTGGGGTTGTGAGAGAACTCTACTCGATGGGCTATTCCGCAGGTTCTGTTCTAGCCGATCCTCATTAGAACGAATAAATAAAAACTAATCTTGATTACACAGGACAGTTATAACTTTAGAGCTAGCAGCCCTCGCTGTATCAGTTTTTAAATAGTTTTTATCTGTTCATTGGTATTATAACCGATGTTTATGCTATCCAGAAAAATTATTACAATATCTGTTTGTAAACTGAAGGTAACATTCTGAGGAATATCCCCTTTCATTCGAGCTGCCCTAATCGCGTTGAGTTTTGAAGTGGCTAACCCGATTACGTTTTCACTCCCATCCAAAATAGGTTCCCCAAAAGCCGCCACCCATGACATACATAACCGCTTTACCTGTGGCCGCCGTGTATCCACCCACCCGGCATTAATACGTGAAAAAGGAGATCGAGTTATCATAGTAACCGCTGAGAGTATTGGTAAATTTCTCCGTGTATGATTTTCTCGTTTGATCCGCAGAAGCGACACTGCAGCTGGATGTCATGACCATAACACTTACAAGAAATAGAATATGAGCAGTAAATCTATTCAATTGCATAGAGGCATTATGCACAATACTGATAACTTTATTTAATATAGCAATTTATGAAAGACTGGGACGTAAATACAAAAGGGCCGCCCGGATACAGCCCTTCGATTTTTGTGGGAAACTCACTTTCTAACCATAGGCCCCTCAACCACCAGAGTGTTTTAGTGCTGGCAAGGTTTTAAAGACTCAAAATGAAAAGTATCAGACGAGCTTCGGCTGTAAATCCATTTGGGCCTCACGACGGCCTTGTTTAAATGCACTATGTTTTCAACAATATCGATTTAAATTTTGCAACCGTAGTGTGAGGGCTGGTCAGCACTGTCCCGTGCACTGTTGGTTCAATTTTTACGGCGAGTGGCGCTATAGAGAATTGTCCTAGCAAGACCCCATCGCATGCGGCGAGTTGCTGTGCCGCCGCGATAACTTTCTGGTCATGGGTGGTCATGCGGCCAGCTTAAGGATCATCCCATGCGCCCTTGACGAGTTACAGACGCACGTCGATGGTGCGACCGCGCTCATAGGTGAGGTCCTTCAATTGCTGCTCAATCATCGGAAGCGCGATTGGATGGCTCGCGAGCAAACCGATCTCCATGCCTACTGCCAATGCGGTCTCGAGAAGTGGGTCGTTGGGTTTGATTACTGGAATGGAAAAATTACGTTGGCCTTCCTCCATGACTGGACCGAACGCTGTGAAGGTAAAAAGAATGGCATCGACGTCAGTGTCTGCAGCGTATTCAGCGAGTCGAACGAAGCGCTTGGAGATCGCGGCGGTCAATTCACCAACCTGGTCGATAGCCTGTGCAAGACCCTCATCCATAAGACTCCGGTGATTCGCCTCAGGCCAAATTTCGTGGAAAGCCAGTTCCACGGGCGACACTGATGCCCGCGTCGCGTGAATCATTGCGATACGCTTGAGCTCCAGATCGTTACTGCTGCAACCGCCTCTGCTATTAATTTGGTACGTCCTGCGCCTTTCAGATCCATGTCCGTTTTTTATCACTCAGTAACACTCTATCGACAGTTGCCTCGATGATCTTGGCAGCGCCATGACATGCACGCCAATTATATTTCCTAAATGGCCAAGCTATCAGCATTGAAACGGACAGAATCATAGATATCTGATTGATAGCATTCTTTCGGCCAGTAACGGGGGATGAGTCTTGTCGGGACTGTACGGTGCAAAGTTCGTCTCCCTCCATCATATGGAAGCTTTTGGCCTTGTGATTGGCTATGATCTTCTTTTGTCTATTTATGTCCAAACCGAACCCATGACGCGCGTCCGATCAGAGCAGTGGTGTGTGATTTTTTGGTTTTAAATGGCGATATCGGGGATGAGCATTACCTCATCTCAACCCTTGAAGGACTTAAGGTTGGGATAAGAGCTCTCCGTGGTTTCTTGCACGATAACTAAGCCGAGCCCAGATTCCGTTGAAACGACGTTTTCGAGGATCGTTTCTGGTCGAAGATTAACGCTTAACTTTTTAAGGCTTTTAAAGCCAACCATATCGTGTTCGATTTTTCGGGTGAGTCCAAGCCAGCAGCCGGCAGCCTGAGGGATGTCTCGGGAATATTTATAAATTTTTTGACCAATTTTATTAGTGGCAAGACACGCAGTTTTATCTTTTAATGTTACAAGTTAAGTTAGATTACGCAAAAATGCGGCCTTAAAGTAGAGGAATAATAAATACGATGTTATAGTTTTAAACTTGAAACTGGTATTTTCCGGGTTGTTGTTTGAACTAACAGTGAAAGTGACTGTGCGGCAATTAGAGTATAGTCTCTGAAAAAGCTCTCGCCTCGTTGAGGTGGGGTATTCACTATTCACTCTGACCAGCTCAGGTATCTCGTGACCTGACAGGGGCCGGATATCAAACACGTATTAACTAAGATCGTGGAACTTTTTTGTTAGGGCGTAAATAAACGGCAGGTCATCGATATAACATTAACTCCTGCATTTAATTGCACCAATCAATCAGTTACTCTCGTGGGCGGTAGTTTTTTACAATGAAACGTCAACCAGAGAGGCTTTTGACGCTTTTTGAGCTGTTAAGCGCGCACCCAGAGAATTGTGTAAAAAGTTTTTCACGGTTGAAAATAGTAAGTTTTGAATAGATTAAAGGATGGAAGCCTGTGAAGGCCATCGGGTCCAATACGCCAATACACGCGATATTTTATAAAACATATGTCGATCGCGCTAATCGTTTCCGTCTCGGTCGACATTGGACTGTCACCTGAAACTCGGACGTTGCCATATTTATTTATCGATTGTATCCGTTTAATTATGTTTCCAAAATGGGGATGGTGGATGACCGCAATGTCTCCGCAGACAAGACCTTTTCTATATTTTTGTGCAATTACATAATCCCCATTACCTAACGTTGGAGCCATACTCGCTCCAGAAACGCGGAAGATCCTCCAATTAAAAATTTACAAAGCCTCACAATTTTGGATAGACGACAGCAAGGCTTGGGGGGTACGGGGATATTTTCCTATCTGTCTCTATATCCTTTGTTGCCCAAAAGATCTCGGCAAAGTGATTTACAAGTTCCAACAGTTTTTCTCCATCTTCACGGGTCACATTTTGTTTACACGTGCTGGCGACCATCATGATTTGGTGGGTCACATTATGGATCTCTGGAAAAGCTTCAAATTGAGGTGCCTTAAAATAATCTCCCCAGATTACTCGTATCTCGTGCTTAAGCTTTTCGCTCTCCTCCTCTTTTCTTAGAATGCACCTTGCAATAGTATTTTCATATTCGGCAGACGAGTGGTCTCCGTGATCCCTAGTTTCATTTATTATGTCGATTAAGCGAATAACCGACAAAACTGCGATTAATGCAGTTGCGGGATCATATATCTTACAAGGGATATCACAGTGAGCGTGCACATCTTTAAACGATATTATTCTATTAAGTAATTCTAATTTTTTGTGAAGCATCAAACTTTACCCATTCTCAAATTAATGTTTATACAAGGACTTTCATAATTGTAATTAAAGCATCAGTATTGAATCGATATGCACGTGGGCTGACACCTGTTCCGTGTTTGGATCGTTTTAAGTACTTTTCGAATTGTTTAATCTGCCAGGCTTGGATGATTTTAATAGAGATTGTAGACTGTGATCTTTAAACTTGGTCGTAAGAGTCGTAAGAAATGTGAAGGTCAAATAAATTATCCGCCACCCCATTAATGAGACAAGCGCAATCCCTACAAAAAACTCTAGTCCGAATAGCACGGAGGTTTCGAGGCCGTGACAAATTACTTCATATAAAAAAGCGAGGATGAGCGAGCTATTGGCCAAAAACATGGCATACGGTTTTCTCGTTAACATCAAAAGACCTGCTAAAATTCCGATAGCTAAAAATAGTAGGACGTGCTCTACATTTGTTAGTGCATGGGACATGCCGAATTCGTCAGTACCACCTGTATGAGCAAAGGCTTGGTCGTTGGCATAGACAAGGGAACCAAAAAAGAAGCATATCAGTTTTTTTCCGTGAGATAATTTAATCATTTAGCGTTACCTAAAGACATGTTCGAAATCATTTGAAAATTTGGCTAATTCACATTAGCAATACAACATAATGAGAATGATTCGCATTTGCAATATATTTAGAGCTTTTAGGAGACAAAAATGTTGCGCAAAACAAACTTTTATATAAATGGCGATTGGATAGCGCCGACGATGCCCAATGATTACGAAGTAATTAATCCTGCGAACGAAAAGCCATTTGCGATTATCTCTCTCGGCTCTAAAACCGATGTAGATAAGGCTGTTGATGCCGCAAACGCAGCTTTCGAGACTTGGCGCACAGTTCCGCATGGAGATCGCGTTGCAAAATTAAAGCTATTAGCTAAAATTTACGATGCAAGATCAGATGAGATGGCCGAAGCTATTTCCTCAGAGATGGGTGCTCCGATTAAACTTGCTGTCAAAGCACAGACTGCGTCAGGTCTTGGGCACATCAAAGCCTTTGTCAGAGCGCTAGAAGAGTTTAAGTTTGAAAATCAACTCCGTGATGACACGCCGGATGAATATATCATTCATGAACCCATCGGTGTTTGTGGTCTCATTACACCGTGGAACTGGCCAATGAACCAAGTGGCACTTAAAGTTATTCCGGCAATTGGGGTTGGGTGTACGGTTATCCTCAAACCAGCTGAAATCGCACCAATGTCCTCAATTTTATTCGCCGAGTTTATGGATGAAGCGGAATTCCCTCGAGGTGTCTTTAACCTTTTAAATGGGGACGGTCCGGGCGTAGGGGAGGCTATGAGTGCCCATCCTGACATTGACATGTTGAGTTTCACTGGATCAACCAGAGCCGGCAAGTTGGTCACTAAGGCTGGCGCAGACAATGTAAAAAGAGTTGTGCTTGAGCTTGGGGGAAAAGGTGCGAACATAATTTTCGCGGATACTGATGTTCCGAGAGCGGTGAGGAGAGGGGTGTCACATTGTTTCAACAATAGCGGCCAGTCATGTAACGCGCCGACACGAATGTTAGTAGAAAGAGCAGTCTATGATAAAGCCGTTGAAATCGCGAGAGAAGCTGCCGAAGCAACGCTGGTAGGTATGCCCGAAAAAGAGGGGAGTCACATAGGGCCATTAGTCTCTAAAATCCAATTTGACAAAGTTCAGGATTTGATTGGGGTTGGGGTCGCGGAGGGAGCTCGCCTTATAGCAGGTGGATTGGGAAGACCCGAAGGCTTTAATAAAGGCTATTTCGTTCGACCCACGGTATTTGCCGATGTAACCAACGAGATGCGTATCGCACGCGAAGAAATATTTGGTCCTGTACTCTCGATTATTCCCTTTGAAACAGAGGACGAGGCAGTGAAGATTTCTAATGATACGAGTTACGGTTTGACTGATTATGTCCAGACTGGAGACAATAACCGACTTCAAAGGGTAGCGCGCCAACTAAGAGCGGGAATGGTACAAGCAAACGGTGCCGCCCGCGCGTCAGGTAGTCCATTTGGGGGTTACAAGCAGTCAGGAAATGGAAGAGAGGGGGGAATTCATGGGTTTATGGAGTACCTCGAAGTAAAGGCAATATCAGGTTGGAGTTCTGAATATTAGAATCTTTTTGTTAAAAATTCCATTTATCGTCAAGTCTTAAGGTTTGCATTAACGTTATTTTAAGTGTGTCTTTGAGATTTGTGTGTAGAGGGACCGGCTGAGAGCAATGTGCGGCAAATAGCTGCTCATTTATTTTTCAATTTTTGGAGGAGAGACATCTTACCAAGATTAAGTAAGGTCTCGGTGCCAACTGAGAACATCGAAGGTGCAAAAACCAGTGGTTCAAGGGACGTGCAATAGTCATGGTAAACCCGACCTCCATTATACCTATTTTAATCAGGGTTGTCATTTCCAGCAAAACCAGCCAGCATGCATATGCAATTGATAATCACTCGCATTATTCCCACTGGCTTTTTACCCTGCGATTGACGTAAAAGGCTGACGTAGATTTGTTACATTCAGAAGAAGCTGATAAACATCCCATAATAATAGAACGGCAGACATACCTAGATTTTTTGACGAAGAGCAGAATCCGTTACTTTAGCGTAGTCTGATAGGCTTTGTCTAAAGCCTCGAGGAGAGCTGACTGATTTTTCCAAATAACTCAAAGACAATTTTTTTTAATGCTTGGATTGCAGTCGTTATTTTTGTGCTCAATCCTTCTTGTTTCCTCTCGGGCTCTGAAATCTCATTTTGCGCAATCTTTCGGGCGAGAGCTCGAGTGTATTCTCTAGGGGTTGGGCTATAGCGAGGCCTCACGATATATCTCCTTTCTGGGCTTAACGCCGCTTACAAAATTTTAGGACGCGTGGTTGGCTAATTCGAACGAATTAGGTTACGAGACAAAGGTTAGTCAACAAAAGCTCTCTCAACTACGAAATCAGCGGGTTTTGCAGCGGAGCCAGCTGATAGACCTAATTTTTTTAATACCGTCGACATATCTTGGGTCATCTCAATGGATCCGCATATCATTGCTCGAGTACTGTTCTGGCTAATCGGGGGTTGCCCGATAATGTTAGACAACGTCTCATTTTCTATGAACTTGGTAATGCGTCCGACGCGTCTATAAGGCTCTTGGGTCACACTATCAAAATATAGCAGGCAATTATTTGTGAGTTCGCCTACCAATGGATCGGTTTTTAAAGCAGTTAATATACTTTTCCCGAATGCCAGTTCATCTACAGCTCTACAAGTATGGGTAAGAATAACTCTCTCAAATTTATCGTATGTCTCTGGGTCCCGAATTAAACTAGCAAAAGGAGCGAACCCGGTGCCTGTTGAAAATAAGTAAAGGCTCTTGCTCGGGGTTAATGAATCCAATGATAAAGTTCCAGTTGCTTTTTTTCCAAGTAATAACTTATCCCCGGGCTTTATATGTTGCAATTGAGAGGTGAGAGGTCCGTGTGGTACTTTTATCGAGTAGAATTCAAGTGTGTCATCCCAAGAGGGGCTTGTCATTGAGTAGGCGCGGAGCAAGGGGACCCCTTCTGCAAATAATCCAAGCATAACAAATTCTCCAGATCGAAAACGAAATGCTTGAGGGCGGCTAATCCGAAAGGAAAATAGCTTATCGGTCCAGTGATGAACGGATAGAACAGTTTCGTGAGTTAAAGAAGCCGGAATGGGTTTGTCCTGATTGGTCAATACCGGACTTTTCATATCATTAACACTTTTTTGAATTATGCAATCTGCAATGTGAAAAATGAGTTAACCCTAAAAGCTCTGTGCTTCAAGGTAATACTACAGAATATCGCTCCACATTTACCCTATCATCCGGGCTCTCGGTGCCCGGATGATACAAAACCAAGGTTTTTCCAAAAGGTTTAATTAGGTACCCCTAATTCAGCCCAAATTTGTTTAAAGATCTTTTTAGCCTTCCCGACTTTTCTAGCTTTTTTGGCCTGTGAGAGATTAGACTTCCAATTATCTCCCTCGACTACAATGAGACCTACCATTCCTATTGCGAAGTGAGGCGTGCACTTATACCCATAAACACCGGGAACTTTCAATGTCAGTTCAAAGTCCTTGCTGATTTTACTTCGCCATTTTTCTGAGCCATCCGGAATCATTCCCTTAATACTCTGCGTGTTGTGACCTTTTTGAGCTGATACAAATTTAACCGTGTCGCCCGGTTTAATCTTCAAAACACGAGGTATGAAAACCATTCGGTTTTTCTTATTTTGAGGATCTTTGTTGTACATCTTCACCTCGTGCATCGCAGCATACGATGGAGACGCTAACACCACACAGGTAAATATCAATATTAGGGGGGCTAGTGCTTTACTATAATGATAGATTTTCATTCTAATTACCTCAAACAAGTGGTTGGAAATAGGTTCTTACCCGTGGGTTACTGCCACTTCCACTATGTAGGTAATTTATTTAATGAGAATAGTATTCATTTGCAATAAATAATACCGACACAAAGATCTTAAAAACAATATCTTATGTCGTAAAGGTGTGTCATCAAAATTTTCTAATCTCAATAATGTTGAAAATTATAAAGAATTAAGTACGCAGTTAAATTGAACGGGAGATAAATTTACGACATGAAAACTAGTTAAGTTGCTGGTAGATGGAATAAAAGCAGCCCTGTGCGTAAGTTGGTTCTCGCGTTTAGTTCCAACTAAAAGGTCTCTTATAAAACCGACTTAAATTCCATGCTGTTAACAACAAGTAAACTCGCAACAAAGACATAAAAGTGGCACGGTTCACGATAGTTGCTCTGTTAATGATACTGGTAAAGTGGGTTCAACTTTCGTGTCAAACTGCAACGCGGCGAGGTGGGCATAAAGGTTGCTGCGTTTGAGTAATTCGGAATGACTGCCGCTCGCTACGAGGCGTCCATTGTCGATTACCGCGATCCGATCTGCATTGATGACGGTGGCTAAGCGATGCGCAATGACCAAGGTTGTTCTGCCAGCCTTTAATCTCTCCAAAGCTAATTGTACAAAACGCTCGTTTTCGGAATCTAGGGCGCTTGTGGCCTCATCCAGCAGCAATACCGATGGATTACGCAGGATAGCCCGTGCTAAAGAAATGCGCTGGCGTTGTCCACCTGACAAACGCACGCCCTTCTCGCCGAGAAATGTAGCATACCCATCTGGAAGTTGATCAAGGAATTGAGCTGCAGCTGCGGCCTCTGCGGAGTCTACAACATCTCGGTCATCGGCCGTTGGGAGGCCGTAACGAATATTATTCCACCCGTCCGTGCTGAAAACTACCGGATCTTGGGGCACAAATGCAAAACGTTTGCGCACAGCCGTTACATCGGCACCACGTATGTCAACTCCATCGAATTGGATGCTTCCTGAATCTGGATCATAGAAACGGAGTAATAATTGGAACACCGTAGATTTTCCTGCACCTGAGAGTCCCACGAGGGCCACAGTCTCGCCGCTTTTTACCTCGAGTGAAAAATCCTGCAATGCTGCTGTATTTGGTCTAGAGGGGTAGTGAAATGTGACGTTTTTGAAGCTGACCTCTCCTCGCGCTGGGAGGGGCATGGTAACAGGGTTTGCTGGAGTAATAATCTCTGGCGCCGTATCTAGCAATTCTATTAGTCTTTCTGTTGCTCCCGCAGCACGCTGGAGTTCTCCGAACACTTCACTAATAACACCAACGGAAAACGCCACAATAGTTGCGTAATACACAAAGGCTGCGAGCTCTCCACCACTAATGTTGCCTGATAACATATCGCGACCACCTACCCACAGAACCGCGCTGATGGCGCTAAAAACCAGCAAAATTACTACTGCGGTCAGTAGGGTGCGCATCCGAATACGTGATACGGCGACCTGCAAGGCGTTATTCACTTGGACAACAAATCGATGGTAGTCTTCGGCCTCGTTGGTGAAGGCCTGCACAGTACGGATGGCATTGATGCTCTCCTCTGCAAAAGCACCAATATTCGCAACTTGGTCTTGGCTGGCGCGCGATAGCGTCCTAACTTTCCGTCCAAATATCATGATTGGTACGACAACGATTGGAACTACTAATAATACCAAGGCAGCTAGGTAGGCATTGGTGATGAATAACATTATAATGCCACCGATAAGATTAAGCGCATTGCGAAGGGCGATAGAGGCAGAAGAACCTATGACCGATTGGAGCAATGTCGTATCGGTCGTCAACCTGGATAATATCTCGCCAGTCTTAGTGGTCTCAAAAAAACCCATATGTAAAGCCAACACGCGTTCAAACACGGCTTTGCGAAGGTCTGCAACGACTCTCTCACCAAGCCATGATACGAAATAAAACCTCGCAGATGTGCCGACAGCTAAGATCATGGCCAATGCAAGAAGTGTGAGAAGAGCGCGATCTAGGGCACCTGCATTATTATCGGTAAACCCAGAATCTATCAACTGACGCAGTCCTTGGCCTAAGCCCAATACAGCCAATGCAGTTAAAGTTAGCGCAAAAGCCGCACACACGGCATATTGCCAATAGGGTCTCAGAAAGCCGGCAGTCCGGGATAGATAACGCAAATTCTCTCCCTTCGGGCGGTCAAATGAGGTTGTAGCTGTTTTCAAAGTTATTTCCGATTAAAAAAAATAGAGTGACAGGTTACATTGACGTGTATTTGTTAATGGGCAACTGAAATCTTTTAGCATTAGGTCTGACATTCGGGCAGGTACGATAGGCAGTTATCCTCAGTATATCGCGAAAAGTCCATAATTGAGAATGATAAGACCGCGCTTCTAAAGCCAACAAACTGTGAGGGACGCAACTCCTCAGTTCTCAAAAATGTTCGTGATGGCATAAAAAAGCCTCGACCGAAGTGCGGAGAACATGGATCAGGTGAACATGGTGTTTGAGCTCCTTCCTGTTATCGATTTCTGCCGATTGGACCATGCTAAAAGTACATTTTGACCCTTGAATTGCAACGCCTCCTTAGCATGCTGATGGCTTTCGGAGGTTGGTGCAGATAGCTCAATTACGTAGCCGTTAGGGTCATGAAAATAGATAGAATGAATGACCCCATGATCGATCGGCTTGCGTACGTACTTGCCAGCCCTAATCCCTTTGGCATTCATTGCCCTCAAATGTTTCAACTCTACTTCTAACGCAATGTGCAGATCGAAATCCGGCTGCTTTTTAAAAACGAAATCAGTTCTTGGAGGGTCAAGGAACGTTATATAAGAGTCATCCCCCATCCCGAAAAAAATATGTAAAACATCAGTCTGACGGCCTGTTTCGGTAGTCTTAATTTCAAAAGCGTCGACTAAGGTAATCCCAAAAAGTACTCGTAAAATTGAGTTGTTTCTTCGGCATCGCCGCAACGATAGGGACTATGATCCAGTCCTTTGATGGCTATATCAGTCAGGATCTCTCCCGAAATAAATGGTGGCCTCGAATGAGACCTTAAGATTACCGTTCTCATCATTTAAAAAGCAATACTCGTGGTCTAGCCTAAATACTATGGATTTATAGTTAGGCATTTGGGGGGAGGCCAATACAGTTTGCTGAAAAATTGATGTTAAGATTTTGCAAATGTCAAAATCAACTCTGTGTAAGCTATAAGGGATTATACTTTGAATAAATTAAATTTTATTGAAAAAACAGATTAGTATCAGAATGAGTAGATTAAAATAGCTTTGAAACTTCCAATTCAGTTCAGATGAAAACCATGATTACCAGCGTCCAACATGGAGTTGGTATTGATCTATAAAACAAGTTTATTCCGGAGCTTACACTCGTCATCGAATGGGGGTGGATTTATTTTTTGACGAAGAAAAGCTTTTTGCTTTAAGCGGCTGAGGGGATAAATGAGGTTGATACGTTACAATACGGACGTAAAAACATTTGTTAACCAAATATGTTATACGCCATGCAATTAGTACGAGAAATGCGGCACCTACAAAAAATTCTAACCTGACCAAAAAAGTTTGATTAACGCTGTGAAGGAATATCTCGTAAAGTAAAGCGATGAGCAGTGCGCCATTCGCTAAAATGACAATGGGGACTGGTTTTCTGACTGCCAGCAATAGAGCGACTAAAATACCTATGCTTAAAAACGATATCAAGTGGTCTGCATTAAGAACAGCATGATAAGCTTCGAGTGTTTGATTTTCGTGCATATGGGCGCATGTGGGTGTTGCCGGGTTAAGAATGGTAATGACCAAAAACACAATCCAGAATAGTTTTATAAATTTACTGACCATATCACAGCTCCCAATCATTTTATATTCTGCTCAAGAAGGCGCATCTATATGAGAATGATTATCATTATCATATAGATGCGCGACGAAATAAAGAAAATAAAAAGAGTCATTAGAAAGGAGGCTGTTTTAATTAGTTCAAATAGTCCGATATCCTCTTTCGCGAGCCTTTATTCCCTTTACCGACAAGGTTAAGGGGCGTCGTAGATGCAGAACGAAAGTTCAAACTATCTGCTTTTGCTGCCTACGGTGGCAACTTCATTGAATTAAATGGCAATTAATCGTAAGTGTGGGGAATAATTTTGCAGACAGGCAGACAGCAAGTTAGGCGTTATTCGAACAAATAATTTGTGATTAAAGTGGTCTCACCAGTCATTCCAAGCTGCGGCTATTAGGTTCTTTCCGTTGATGCCGTGTAACTTATTCAATGTATGGCAACCGTGGTAAACCAATTAAAATTAAATTCAAAACTAATGAAACTATTTGAAGACAATTTTTAATTAGCGCCTAGGTTATCGGGGTTGGTGCCTCTTGTTTCGGCTATCAAACAACTCAGATTTTGAAATGTAAGGCTCTCAAGAAATTTTTGTAAGTCAACTTTTTCTTTTTTTGATAAATTTAGGGGATGTATTCTTTCATCTTGTAATCGATGTTTGCCGCCACCTCGGTCATAAAAATCTATAACCTCCTCTAGCGACGACAATCCCCCGTCGTGCATATACGGCGATGTGATAGCTATGTTTCGCAATGAGCTTGTTCTAAACCTCCCTCGGTCTGCAGGTTTTTCAGTCACTTCGTACCGGCTTAAATCTGCTTCTAAAGGTAAACCGACGGACGAAATAATTTTTTGATCAATTTCCAATGTTAAATCTGATGTTACAGTAATCTTAGAAATGGCGGGTGGTGTCTGACGTAAGTTTTCTCTCATCCAGCCATATCCGATATCATGAAATTTATTATCTGAAAAAAAAGCGGAATCAGGCCCGATGGTGTGGCATGATACGCAATCACCTTTATTTAAAAAAATTTTAAAACCACTTCTTTCGGATGGACCCAGAGCGGTTTGATCTTCTCCATAGTACCATTGGTCAAACGGTGAGTTACTTGCAACCAAGGAACGTTGATATGATGCTCGGGCCCTACCAACGTTATCGAATGTTGCTTCTGCTTTAAAAGCGTCGAAGAATAGTCTCTGATATTCAGGTAAGTCGCGTAATAGCGTAATGACTATTCCTACGGAAGGATTAGACATTTCATTGCGTGCAGTAAGAGGGCCGATCAGGTATTTTTGCATAGAAAATCAGAACGCATCAACGATTTGGTTGCGTTTTGGCATCTGATTTATCTAGCTACATGGCGGGGAATCTTGTAAATATTGATGGGGGTAGCTTTAAAATACACGGGAAATTATCAAAAAAATAATTCGTTTATTCGTGTTCTTAACTTTTACATAAGCGGAAGCCACTGAATATGTCCCAACGCTCAGGCTCAAAATAGTTGCGGTAAGTGCCGTGAAGCATTCGGCTTCGAGTTGTCCAAGCCCCGCCACGCAGAACTTTTGTTTTGCCAAACAGGGACTGCGAGTACTCCTGATAAGAATCCGCTTTAAATGCTGGGTAGGGGCCAAAAGTGTCAGAGCACCACTCCCAAACATTACCTAGCATTTGTCGGCAACCGAATGCACTGTCGCCAGCAGCGAAAGCGGCAACGTCGACCGGGCCCATAGAAAAGCCATCTAAATTTGCATGGTTGCCCTCATTCATACTATCGCCCCATGGATAGCGGCGCTTATTGGGCGATAGACTGCCGTTTGTTGTTGGGATCCCCAAGGCGGCAACTTCCCATTCCGCTTCGCTTGGCAAGCGAGCTTCAGCCCATAAAGCATAGGCATTGGCCTCATACCAGCTGATATGGATGACTGGCTCGTTATCAGCAAGTGGTATAATTTTATCGAATTGTCGCACTTCCCAGCCATAAAAATTATTTTTGCGCCAATAGCCCGGATGCATAAGACGTCGTTGATCTCGCCAGTGAATGCCGCGCGTAGTCCAAAAACGGTTGTCCTGATACCCACCAGAGTCCACAAAGTCTGCGAACTCAGCATTTGTGACAGGGGCCTTAGCAATCGAAAAAGGTTGAATATCAACAAAGTGATTACCTCTTTCATTATCGAATGAGAACGGCGCGTCTTTGGATGCTCCTATCTCAAAATAACCGCCTTTAATATTAACATAGCCTGGATGCGCCCCGGGATAGCCGACGCTTGCTCGCCCAATTGAACTTTTTAAATTTGGCGTTGGATAGCTGAGAGTTTGGCGGGTCCAAAAAAAAGCTTCCGTGTGCATATCTTCGTGGAATACGCCAAATTGCGCCATAAAGTAAGCTTTTTCATCCAAGTGTTCCTGCTCAATTGCTCCAATTACTGCTTCTTTAGTCTCCGCCATGTATCGAAGTGTGGCGTCCATTCCAAGCAGTGGTAAGTCCCAGCGGTCAGAGTGACTTATGGCTATAGAGTCATAGATCTGATCTGCGAGATCACCTAGTAAACTATCTCTCTTTAAATGTGCCCGCAGGACAAAAAATTCGTAGAAATAGGCTACATGACCAATTTCCCAGCGAAGTGGGTTGACAGTATTAAGCTTGGGACCGATCAATTGATCATCGTTTAAATCGCGAATAAGTTCGAGCGTACGAATGCGCGCATCACGAATCATCGATACCAGCCATAAAGTATTTGTTTGCATACTCACGTTTCTCTTTTAACACTCAAGGGTCACCATAATTTGAAAATTACTCTGATTACGCCAGCAAATAAATACTCGAAGAGTGGAAACAGGACCACGGCGGTAAGGTGGGGTCGTATGTTGCGTTCTCAAGGGCATTCAGTTTCAATTGCTGAAATCTATGATGGAACTGACTGCGACTTGATGATAGCCATCCATGCGTGGCGAAGCGCCCTTTCTATTGCAGCGTATCGAGACAAATTTCCTCTAGGTCCATTAGTTGTGGCGCTGAGTGGGACTGACGTGAACACTTTTTTAAAAACCGAACCCCAAAAAACACTGCATGCCATGCGTGTTGCGGATACCCTGATCTGTTTGCACAGCTTGATCAAAGACGAATTGCCCTCAGACCTTCAATGTAAATTACATTTAGTGTATCAGTCTGCCCGGCCTTTACTAATCCCACGTAAACCGCGAACGCAAACATTTGGTGTTTCTGTCATCGGACATCTTCGTGAAGAGAAAGATCCATTTCGTGCTGCATTGGCCGCGCGGCTAATGCCGGCTGAGTCTCGTCTTCGCGTCTATCATTTTGGCAAAGCGCATACGGATAAATGGGCGCGCCAAGCAAAGCGTGAAGCTGCAAATCAAGCGCGTTATGTGTGGAAGGGTGAAGTTTCTGCTTGGCAGGTCCGGCGTGAATTGGCTAGGACTCATGTAATGGTAATCAGTTCTAACCAAGAAGGTGGTGCAAATATTGTATCCGAGTCGATTGCCGCGGGCGTGCCAATCATTGCTTCGTCCATTCCCGGGAATGTGGGCTTATTAGGGAGGAATTATCCCGGTTATTATCCGGTTCGAGACGAGCGAGCACTAGCTGATATTTTTTGGCTTGCCGAAGACGACCCAACATTTTTGCCAAAATTGCTTCATCACGTTGACAAGTTACGTCCAAAATTTTCTCCTGCAGGTGAGGCAAGAGCTCTGGCAGGGGTAATAGAACATGCTACAAAAGCACCTACCAAGTGAGAGTAACCGGTTCAAGGTGTTCGGTCTTATCCATGACTGACCCGATAATCGCGGCACGGAAATAGCCGAGTCGGTGGAGTTCTCTCAAGCAAGCTTCTGACTGGTCGGATGAGAGTGCTACCAGCAAACCCCCTGACGTTTGCGGGTCAAATATTAATGGGTATCGCTCGTTTTCTGCAGCGATTTTCATGTTCCGGATAGCGCGGCGGAGTCGCACATTAGCTGGCTGTAACGAGCTTACAATGCCTGCCCGGAGAGTTTCTAGTGCGCCATCCATTATAGGCAATGTGTTTAAGTCGATGCTTATATCAACGCCTGAAGTGTCTTCAGAGCTCTTGATCATTTCAATCATGTGGCCGAGAAGTCCAAATCCAGTTATGTCAGTGCATGCTTTTGCACCATACCGGTACACGCATTTTGCTGCCTCATAATTTGATAAAATCATAGATTCTAAGGCCGCATCGATCCACCGACCTCTGGCTTTCTTTTGCATGTCAGCGGCAAACAGCGTACCTGTGCCAAGTGGCTTTGTAAGCAACAAAACATCACCGGGCTTCATGCCGCTTTTACGCAAAATATCTTTACGTTCCGCCAATCCATTTATTGAAAATCCTAATGCCAGTTCTGCTCCCTCGCTCGTATGACCGCCGACGAGCGTTGCCCCCGCCTGATTAAGGACTTCTATGGCACCAATCATCATTTGCTTGACTGTGTCCTCTACTTTAGCCTCTACCCCATAGGGCACTGTAGCGATGGCGAGCGCAGTTTGTGCTTCACCACCCATAGCGAATATGTCGCTGAGTGAATGATTGGCAGCGATTTTACCAAAGATATAAGGATCGTCGATAAATGAACGGAAGTAGTCTACAGTATGCAGCATCACTTTACCCTGGGGGACCTCGACCACCGCAGCATCGTCAGGCTCATGTAGTCCAACAAGAACATCTTTTCGGGACACTGGGGACAATTCCTGCAGTGCTCGCGAGAGAACATTCGCACCAACCTTCGCACCACAGCCCCCGCAACGCATGGCAATTGCGGAAATCTCTTTCAGAGTTTCTTGGTTTGTGAGACCTCTATCATAGCTAGCTTTTTCTTCATTAACCATTACAGGTAAAGAAGTATATTTCCCCATCCAGCGCCGATCTATCCAATCCTTCCACCTCCAAATTAATTTGCCTTCCACCACGATACCGGCGCGGGCAGCAATGGCGTATTTGTCACCCGTACTAATGAGCGCCAGCGCAGATTTTTGCGGTTTGAAAGACCGCAAGGGACGGCCGAGCAGCGCACGGCGCAGGTTATCCGCCAGTGGCTTTCCTTGGCGTACCGCGAATACTCCGGCCTTTTCACGCGGATATTTGAGTACGTTAGCAACGTCACCCGCTGCAAATATATGCTCATGCGACGTAGAACAAAGACTATCGTGAACTGTTATAAAACCTCGATTATCCACATCTAAACCGGACATGCGAAGCCAATCAGGGGCACTGGCACCAGTCACCAGCAATACGTCATCCAACTCAAGTTGTTTACCATTGGATAACGTCAAACAGCCTTTTTTGACGGTGCTCGCTTCGACCCCCACATGAACTTGCACACCACGTGAAAATAATACGCGTTCAAAACGGTTGGCAATAGCTGTTGAGAACGACGGAAGAATGCGTTTAGAGCGGCTGACCAAGTGGAAATCTATCTTGTCGCTATCACGACCAGCAGCATTTAACAGATTCTGGAGGTGGAACTGTATTGCTAGTAATATTTCAACCCCAGCTGCCCCGGCGCCCACCACGCCGATGCGATATTTACCTGATTGCGCCATGACGCGTTCACTTAAGTGATGCCACTTATCAACAAAACGGTTAATCGGCTTGACTGGCGTTGCGAATAGATCAGCGCCTATGACCCCTTTTAACTCTGGTTTTGAGCCGATATTGACCGACAAAATATCGTATGGCACGGCCGGTCGACTTGCACATAAAACAGTTTTTTTCGTCGGATCGATCTTAATCGCCTCATCGTGGAATAACCGGGCCCCAGCAAACTGACACAATGGACGAAGATCGACGTGCGAGGCATCGAAGTCATAATGACCGGCAACATAGCCGGGGAGCATGCCCGAATATGGCGTATGTATATCCCGTGCAATTAGTGTTAAGCGCACTCCGGGCTGCGGGTTCATGCCGAAATTTTTTAAAACTGCGACATGAGTATGTCCCCCGCCAATAAGCACCAAATCTTTTAGAATCATGTTTGCGTTCGATTTCATATAGTGAGTTTCCGTGTATTTTTAAGTTGGTGTTACGAATATCAAAAATAGGCGCCTAGCTGCACGCATTTATGAGGCCGTTCTTTTGATGAAAAACACTCATGTTGCAACATTAAAAGCCTCAAGATCCAAGTTTCGGGTATGATAATTTCTCGTTTAAAAGATAACCATGTGGAAGATAGCCCATTTTTACGCGGTAATATTTCGTAGGTAGGTGGCATGATATAGCTCATGTGACCCGGCTGCAGCAACACGTGGTGGGCAAAACGAATCATCAGGTGTAATCTTGCCCCACAATTGTGCAGTAAAAGGTCGACAAACTTTGGCAGCATAGATGGCCCATCAAATTACGAAAAAAAGGGAGCCCAACAAAACTCGGGGTTTGAGTGGAATACGATTAGTTCGCGATGCATATCGAATTAAGACTTTAGTTTGGGAATTTATGAGCAATCATGGAACAATGATTTGACCGCGAGGGAAACGAAATTGATAAATAACATGATCACCGGAACTGAAATGTGGGATCCAAAGCATTATGACATGGTCATTGATGTCCGTGCGCCCGGAGAGTTTGCTCATGATCATATCCCGGGTGCTGTAAATCTGCCGGTGTTGTCTGATGAAGAACGTTCCATTGTGGGCCGTTTGTACACGCAGGACTCGCCTTTCGTAGCCCGAAAACACGGTGCAGCTCTTGTAGCCCGAAATATTGCTGGGCATATCGAGGGAGTTTTGAGCGAAATGCCCAGCAATTTTAGTCCTCTGATCCATTGCTGGCGGGGAGGACAACGCTCGCAGTCCTTCGCGCAAATTTGTAGCGCTATCGGATGGCGAAGTTTTGTGCTTAAAGGTGGTTATAAATTTTACCGTCGAGAGGTGCGATCATATCTGGATCGCATACCCTCGACACTTAAATTGATTATCATCGCCGGACGCACCGGCTCGGGCAAAACAGATATATTAAAGGCACTCTCTGAGAAAGGCGCGCAGGTTCTTGACCTAGAGGGGCTTGCATCGCATCGCGGGTCGCTATTAGGGCGTGTTAAAAATGTCGCGCAGCCGAGCCAACGCATGTTCGAAACCTTGTTGCATTCGCAGCTACAACGGTTTCATCCAGATCAGCCAGTGTATATAGAATCGGAGAGTTCCCGGATTGGCGACGTTCAGGTGCCAGCAGAGCTTTGGAAGCGGATTTTGGTCTCCCCGCAGATACCAATTTCCACGCCTCGCTCTGCTCGCGCGGAATATTTGCTCGGGGAATACTCTCATCTTACACGGGAGATTGATGATTTGAACACTTTAGTAGCGGGCATGACACGACGACACGGAAGTGAACGAACTAACCACTGGCAGTCATTGATAGATACTCGTGCATGGAGCGCGTTGGCCTATGAGCTATTGAAAGCTCACTACGACCCAGCATATGATAACACTCTTCAGCGTCATAAACGACCCATACTTGGTGAAATCATGCAAAAAGACTGCAGTAATGCCTCCCTTGAAAGTTCAGTAGAAGCCATTTTGAAAATGCAAAGCCTTGGCCTGAAGGTCAGTGCAATTCAGAGATCGGGCTGACGGGGATGCTGCCGTGAGTTTAGAATAATTTGGTACCGGGCATGATTTCATTCTTAAACGTTGAAGCAAGCACGACAGTGACGGCTAAAAATCATGTAAAGACAGTTCAGGCAAGGACTTTTGACACTGTATCTAACAGCCTAAAAACAGTGTCTATGAGAATTATTTTAGGTAAAACTGATCTTATTCGTCACACTTGCCCTGAGATGCGATTAAGAGCATTCTTACTGTGGATTTTACGCTCTTCTCCCATAGCCTTTTCCAAAAAAAATTAAGGGAAAGCGGATCTGAGAGCGTCAAAATAACCGCTAAACAACATAATATAAATGGAGAGAACCATGACAATTGTGAGAAAAATAGGAGCATTAGCTGCAGCTAGCGCGATCTTCTTAATGGCCTCATCGGCCGTCTATGCCGCCGATAAGTTAAATGCCGCGTTTTTTCTAGAATGGGCGACGCCAAACCAAATAGCGAAAGTTGAAAAGACTTATGACAAGGCGTTGGGGGTCCCTGTGACGTGGACGGATTTTAAAACCGGCGTAGCCATGACTGAAGCAATGTTATCCGGTGATATAGACATCTCGTATTCTCAAGGCTTGGCGCCCTTTGTAACGGCTATTCAGCAAGGTGCCCCTCTGAAAATGGTTGGAATCGCTGTAGTTTATGAAGCTAATGATTGCTTTGTAAAAAATGGTCTCGGGATAGATGCGTCGAATGCATCCGAATTGGAGGGTAAAACCGTTGCGGTACCTTTGAATACGATGGCCGACTATGCATTCCGACGCTACATGACAACGCTACAAGTTGATATTAGTAAGTTGAAGATTGTCGATCAAGCTCCGGCTGACGGCGCGCAATCGCTCGCTGACGGGCTTGTGCAAATGGCGTGTATATTCGGTGGTTCATCCTCCAAGGCAGCCAGAGAAGTGGGGACGCCGATCATGAATAAACAACAAAAAATTAGGGCGGGTATTGGCTCTTTTGATGTTATTTCAGTTACGGAAAAATTTGCTACTGAAAACCCAGAATTAGTGCGTGCGTTCTTGGAGGTCACAGAAGAAGCTAATCAAGCTTGGACGGCCTCTGATGTGCAGGTGGCAAAAGTCGCAGCGGATGCTGGTATGAAATTAGATACTACAAAGGCTCAAATGGCAGATTTCATTTTTCCTACGGCTAAAGAGCAACTTGAACAGTACTTCGGCAAAGGTGGGCTTGCTGCCTCTGCTGCGGCTTCGTTGGGCATGGTATTCTCAGGTGATTCTGATGGATCTAAGATTGCTAAAACTATAGATGGCTCGTTTCTCAAATAACGGATGCTAGGGTTATCGAGGGGGAGACTGCGAACTGCAGTCTCTCTTGTTGATCAGACATGCCCTTGTTTTAATTAATTGCCGCAAACTTGAAACTTTAGGCCATCCATATGCCTAGCTGTGCGGGCGCGGCTGCTTATAAGGCATTTAAGAGAGCATATTTTACTCATAGCATGTTCACTGCCTAACTAGGATCATAACTATAATGACTGACCTTGTTTGCGAAGACTTGAGCATGACTTTTGTCAATCCATCGACCGGTTTCGAGGTTGAAGCCCTAAAAGATATAAATTTTACATTAAAAAAGGGTGAGTTGTTGACCGTGCTTGGTCCCTCGGGGTGCGGAAAAACGACACTTTTAAATATGATCGCAGGTTTTTTGAGACCTACCTCAGGAAAAGCATCTTTGGGAGGCAGGATGATTGATGCCCCCGGGGTAGAGCGCGGGATGGTTTTCCAACAAGGGGCACTTTTTGAATGGTTAACTGTCTCGAAAAATGTTGATTTTGGACTGCGGATGAAGAAAGCTGATCCCGAGAAAATCAAGAAACTTGTTGAAAAATGGCTCGATATCGTGGGCTTACAAGGCTTTGGTGATACTCCGACCTATCAATTGTCAGGCGGCATGCAGCAGCGGGTTGCGTTGGCACGGTGTTTGGTCAACGATCCATCAGTTATTTTAATGGATGAACCGCTTGGTGCTCTGGACGCACTGACACGCGAGAAAATGCAGTCTTTAATTCTTACGCTTTGGAAAGAGACGGGAAAGACAATACTTTTTATCACACACTCAGTGGAGGAGGCTCTCTTGCTGGGTGAGCGTCTTTTTGTTATGGCGCCCCGACCGGGCCGTATTTATAAAGAATATCATTTACCTTTTGCCGAGCGAGGCCTCTCGGAATCACTTCGCGATATAAAGCAAGATGTGGTTTTCACCGAGGTCAGGGAAGAAATCCTGACCATGATTTGGGACATGGAAGAGGAGATCATGGGTCGTGGTTGACTGGTTTTCAGACAACCGCGGATTGGTAGCCGCTTTAATGATTTTTTCCCTTGTGGTCCTGTTTATGTGGGCTCTATTTGTTGGTTGGAGAGACACGGTACTAACTTCTAAGAATCAAGTGTTCGGCGATCCACAGAGGACTAGTGGAGGCTGGTACTGGACTATATGTGGTGCGTCAACCTTGATGCTAGTTTGGTTTTATTTTTCGTGGGGTATAGGCCGGGCTTACATGCCCAGCGCGGCTAACGATATGTGCCAGGTGGCCAAGCTTGACGAGGCCCTGTCCCCGATCAAGGCTGCGCTCCCCGGGGGCGCGCGTTATTATAAATCGACTTTACTGGTAGCACGCAATACCGCTCAACTAAACTCCATCCAAAAAGAGCTTCTTTCTAGCGCATTCTCGCAAGCTGAGCAGAAATTGCTAAACGAGTTGATCGAAAAAATAAGAAGCTTAATGGTTATTTCGTCTAACCCGAAAAACCTTAGCGTGGAAACTATCGAGAAAATTGACAAGTTAGTTCTTAAGCTCGATGCGGTGAGTGCGGAACTGCTATCAGGCACGCAGGGCTTGACCCCTACCGCCATAGCATTGGCTCAGCCCAAGTGGGGTACCACGCATGTTGAAATTCCAATTGCACCAATTACTCCACTCGGCATTTTATTCGATAAGGGATCCGTTCTGGCCTCAAAAGCCGCAAGCTTATTCCAAACAATAAAAAACCACGCCCCTGCAAGTAAAGTGGTTATTGAAGAGTTAAAGTCTGATATTACCGTTCTGAAGAATGCGAATGAGATTGGAGAGTTCAACGGGGGCATAAAAGCTCAACGCGTCGCTTATGTAAAATCTTTGGAAAGAATTTTTAGACGGTTGGATGATGGGACTATTTTTCCAGCAAATTCCCTTGAGGGCATCAATGCCGCGATTGCCCGGTTAGATGGTGCGCGAGAGATCGCACAGGGAAATTTTCAATTGATGCAAGCTCTTTTCTTCCCCGGGCCGGGTGTAGTCAAGTCGCGCACACAATGCAGTGAGCAAGGCTCGGCGAGATGGCTGCCGAAACCAACGGACGTCATCGCAACTTTCTTGAAATTAGCAAATCCCGATATCAACTCTGGGGGTGGATACAAAGGCGTTCCTTTATTATGGTGGGAATGGAAGCCAATCGCAGGGTTTGTTGGTTTTTTTGTGCCGAACTGGATTGCGGACTTTTGGCCAGGGGATTATGCCCGTCATCGCGTGGACGGTTCGATTGAACTTAATTTAAAAGACAAAATACTTCAATTCGCGACTGGAAAAATCCATTTGGGCTCAGTCCCCGCCCTTCATGGCCACCTATGGGACTCGGTGTTCCGGGTGTTAGTAGCGATGATACTCGGTGTTGTTCTCGGCGTGCCCCTAGGATTGTTTATGGGTGTTTCGCGGTTTTTTAAGTCGTTTTTTGATCCCTTAATAGAGATCTATCGGCCGGTACCTCCGCTAGCCTGGGCACCACTAATCCTCACGATTTTCGGTATAACCGATGATGGAAAAGTTTTTCTCCTATTCATGGTTGCTTTTGCCATAATGGTAATCTCGGCTCGGACGGGAGCATCTGGAACCCAGTTGTCCAAGATCCGCGCGTCCCACTCCCTCGGCGCTTCAGATCGGCAGATAATGTGGAATGTCATTTTCCCTAATGCTTTGCCGGAGATACTCACGGGTATTCGTATCGCGATAGGCGTTTGTTGGGGAACTCTTGTTGCAGCTGAGATTTTAGCAGGAACAACGGGTGTTGGATTTATTGAGAATATTGCTCGGACAGTATCTGATTACGAATTAATTTGGGTAACAATTTTAATTATGGGGATTTTAGGTTTGCTTTTTGATGTATTTATGCGGCTCTTGATTAAAAGAACAATTCCATGGCGTGGACAAGGCTAATACTTTTCTGAGGTGCCTCGTGGCCACTGGGTATACGGTAATATTACTCTGGTGGTAAATAGGATTCAGTATATCAAAGTGAACACTTCTCTTATTCGCTAGGCGCCAATTAAGCAGGGATTTCGCCCCTCGACGTGCACCGATGTAACTTGCGCGGCATTTCCTCAGTATAATCTCGTACTGCATAATGCATTGAACGACGATTATCCCACACCAAGACGTCGCCAATACACCATTGATGACGGTAGATATTTTCTGGTTTGGTCGCGATGTGGTACAAGTGGTTTAGCATCCAAGTTCCCTCCTCTACCGTCATGTCCTCCACTCCAATTGTGAAGTGCGGATTCACAAAAAGTGCTCTCTGATTTGTACCTTTTGGATTACGCACGATGGGGTGCGCTCGAGGGGGCTTGATCTCAGATGAGTCAATTAACCTCGCATCAGAGTTACCTCCTATGCTTCGCTTGAAGGTTGCGATTCCACTATGGAGTGCCTTTTGGTCCCGTAACATCTCGCGCATACAGTCGGAGAGACTCTCATAAGCGCGTACCATGCTACATATCATGGTGTCACCATAGCCTTGAGGGACAGTAAGTGCGTGAAGGGTCGTTGCTGACGGTGGTTGGTCAGCATGAGAAATATCAGAGTGCCAATAATTATTTGGTGCTCCCGGACGCCCCGGTTTGTTCTCGAGAATTAAAACTTCAGGAACATCTTGGACACTCGCACGAGTTTTAAGAGGGTGGGCATAAACAGGACCAAAAATCTCAGAGAAAATTCGATGGTTATCGGGGGTTAGATTTTGATCGCGGAATACCAAAACGATATGTTCATTGTATAAGTCCAGCAAATCAGACTTTGCCAGACTGGTAATATTATTGAGGTCTAAATTACAAACCTCGATGCCTAATGCGCCATTAATGGCTTTGATTTTCACTTTTTTCTCTGGGTTTGATAATGTGTACGCATCGGTTCTTTAGCTTTATGTATCCGAATAAATGTGTGTCGAACTTGAAAAATTATAACCTGCGATGAGACAGAGAAAAAGAGTTCTCTAGGATAAAAAAGTAATGTGCACCGGGGAAAAAGCAAACAACGTCAAACGTTATTGAGCGGAAAAGCTCTCAGCTTTCACTTTTCCCCAATACACTTCTAGTCTTGGATCATCGCATCGGCCGCCATGGATTAATGAGCCTGCAGTCACTTTAGGGTAAATTTGATCTGCAAGTAATATTTCGCTAGCTGATACCCTCCTAACGATGTTTCGTCTTGTAAGTTCAGAAGGATCGCGCAATCCAGAGGCTTGGATCATTTCTTTAACGACATGCAGAGTATTTTTGTGGAAATTGGCCACTCGCGTCGCTCTATCCTTAACATTAAGTACGCGATGACGCTTGGGGTTCATTGTAGCTACGCCAGTTGGGCAATTCCCGGTAGAGCAGGTCAAGGCTTGGATACATCCCAGAGAAAACATAAATGGTCGCGCCATGTTGCACCAATCAGCGCCTAAAGCGATGTAACGAATGATATCGTACGCGCTGACAATTTTGCCGGATACGGCGATTTTCACCCGATCCCGTATGCCGGCACCAATAAGGGCGTTATCTACATATATTAGCGCATCGGTTAGTGGACATCCGAGCCGGTCTGTAAATTCAAGAGGAGCCGCGCCCGTACCCCCCTCAGAGCCGTCAACGGTTATGAAATCTAAAAACATTTTTTTCTCCACCATTGCCTTGACGATAGACGCCAATTCCCAAGGGTGCCCGAGGCAAAGCTTTATGCCCACGGGTTTGCCGCCGGACATTTCTCTTAACTTCGATGAAAAATCAATCAACCCCGATGGAGTCGAAAATTCTGAGTGATAAGATGGAGAGATGCAGTCCGTGCCTGCTTGGACCCCGCGGATAAGGGCAATTTCTTCGGTTACCTTAGAACCAAGGAGCATGCCCCCGTGACCCGGCTTTGCTCCTTGACTAAGTTTGATTTCGATCATTTTAATTTGGTCTTGAGTCGCTTTCTCCTGAAACAATACGGGATCAAAATGTCCATCTTGGTCCCTGCAGCCAAAATACCCTGTAGAAACTTGCCATATAAGGTCGCCTTTTCCCCGCATGTGGTAAGGTGATATTCCACCTTCGCCTGTATTGTGCGCAAAGCTGCCAATTTTTGCTCCCGTATTTAAGGCTTGAATAGCCGGCGGTGATAATGCGCCGAAAGATGTCCCGGAAATATTTAAGAGTGATACATTATAGGCGTTTACGCCCTCTCCGACCTTTACACGAAAGTCTTGTGAATCTATTTGAGTGGGGAAAACAGAGTGGTTTAGCCACTCGTGGTGCTCATTGTACATATCAGCCTGCGAACCAAATGATCGCACGCTAGATTGGGATTTTGATCTTTGATAAACGAGCGATCGTTGAATACGGGAGTATGGTAGTTCGTCGCTATCAGACTCCCAAAAATACTGTCGTAATTCGGGGCGAATGTTCTCAAATAGAAAACGAAAGTAAGCAAGAATCGGATAGTTGGCGAGCACATTCGATTTGTTTTGAAAAAAGTTTGCAAACCCGATTGTCGTTAAGATTAAAAAAAACAAAGCTGCGCCGAAAAGTGGAAAAAATGAAAAGCCTGCCACTCCAAAGATCAGAGTTAAAGCACCAGAGTAAAATAGTGCGGCGTATCGTCCCCAAATCCATTCGATAATGTTGGCCATTATGATAACCTCGTTATTTGAAGATAGCGTTTGGATTTTTGCAATTTTAACTTCATTATCTAATCATAAAATATGATGTCTAGCCTCCAACGTTTTTTTGTGCATTGTTCAGACGGTTGTTGCCAAAAATCCTGCTCTCTAATCCTTTTTATTAACTGGGGAAACATCAAACTTACAAATAAAAACATACAACATTTTCAATGTTTGATACATGTTCGTTAAGATAACACTCAAACTAGGTTCAGGTTTTTGGTATGTGCGTTTTCAATCAGGATTATGTTTGCCTCTGCAATAAGTTAAAAGCCAGTTTAAAATTTCAAATGAGAATCTTATAAAATTAAGTGATCCAAGATCTTAACTCTTAAACAAAATTGAATTTAATTAGTTAGGCGAAATTCTGAAACTAATGTTTTAACCTCAAGTTTAGACAGTATAAAAATGTCTGGATACCTCAAGCCTAGGTAACAGATCCAAAAGGACCTTAATACCGTACACTAATAATGATGGACATCTTTTTTACTTTTAGCCTTCTTTTTGTTGCCATACTTGTTGGGTCAATGATTTTTTTTTCGGGCGTGATGGCGCCTTTAATTTTTACAAAGTTAGACGAGGTGACAGCGGGGAAATTTATTCGCACTGTATTTCCATGGTATTATCTAGTGATCATATTCTTCGCTGCTCTTGGCGCAGGATGCCTATTTGTAAGTCATGAGATTGAATGTGGAATTTTACTAATAATAGCGATAGGTGGGATATTTGCGCGTCAGGTTCTGATGCCAAAGATTAATCATTACAGGGACTTGATGATCCAGGGGGAAGAGGCGGCTGAGCGCACCTTCAAACGCTTACATTCGTTCTCAGTATGGATAAACAGTGCGCAACTTTTAGCTGGAATAGCCACCCTTACTCTTTTGAGTTGGCAGTAAGCTAACAGAGGTCCGCGATTGAAACAATTACCTTTCAAAGTTAAAACCGCGACCGGTGATCTCTTCGAGATCGTATTTCCGCTGCATCGTGATACGGGAGACCCCATCAAGGTCGAACAGCTCGTATCGGTTATTTTGAGAGCAGTTGACGCAGAAATGTCCGTTACTGGCCCGACAAGCAATGGAGACGTCTTGCAAGCTGTTGCAATGACTTTGGCAATCCGAACAGCTATGATCCACGCCCCACTGGGAACAAGCGTTTTGCTGACTAATGAACTCATCAGGGATGCTCTAAAAGCTATCGGTAGTGCAGAGATTAGCAGGGCGCATTCAGGCAGAGCGTGAAAGTCTCAACCTTTTTAAAAACAAAAATGATATGTCCACCTTAACCTTCATACTAGTCTAACCTGACTTTGGGCTTGCTTGGGTAAGTGTTTGAATTAACCGGCAACCGTGTTTTCCCTTTTGACTGAAGGTGAGAGGTTACCGCCGCACGAGCTAGAGCCTCTGTGGCGTCCAAATACGCGTTGCCTTTTAAGACAATTGGAATCTCCGTGCATCCAAGCATAATTATTTCACATCCGGAGGTAACGAGATATTTTGCGGCTTTTTCGAGGAGATGTTGGGCAATGCCATAATTACCAGCTTTAACTTCAGCAATTCCGGTCATCACTGCTTCCTTTTGAAGCCGCGGACTTGGCAGAATACAAGAGTACCCCAACTTGCTTAAACGTTCTTGGTATATGTTAGCCTTAATAGTGCCGGTTGTTGCCAGTAGGCCGATTCTTCCTGAACATATACCCCGGCTCACAAGCGCATTAGCAGCAGCATCGACAATGTGCAAAATGGGTATATCGCAGTGTTTCTGCAGCGGGGTGTACCAGAAATGTGCGGTGTTGCAGGGGATTGCGATGCTTTGGGCACCACTATCTCGCAGTATATTAACACCTGTTACCAGCCATTCTAGGGGGGCATCATTTGCTTCTGCGATGCACTGGGAACGGTCTGGAATCTGAGGAACAGAATAAATCACGAGTGGGATATGGTCTTGATCACATTCCGCAGGGGTCTGTTCGATAATTTTTTTTACAAAATCTACAGTAGCCATAGGACCCATGCCGCCTAAAATTCCCAGAACACCATTAATTTTATCCGAAGTCACCTTCATCTTGGCGGCCCTCTGAACACGACTATCCTATGCCCACGGCACCGATTATCCCGGCAATAATGGATGGTAGAGTATGCAGCCCAAGGATTATTCCATATCACTTGTTGCGCATCGTTCCCACTTAGACCGGAGAAAATTTGTAAAAGTCCCGCACCGGGATCCATTGCGGAATTCTGGTTAAAAGTTGGTGTCGTATCCGTCATTCGATAATCCATGATTAGTATTTGTGTTGAATACTTCCAAATGTCTACTGCACCGAGTGTTGAGGGGCGTTTAGTTTGGAGCGTAAAATTACTGACTATGGGCTGTGAGTGCTAGCTCCCGATTTTGCTCAAACCAATCAATGGTGTTGGAGAGCCCCGCTTTAAATGAGATATTACATTTAAAACCTATTGCAGCTTTAAGTTTTGTAGTATCGCAATTCCTTCGAGGTTGGCCGGTTAAGTGCACTGGGTTAAAAACAGGTTTGATTGTCATCCCTCTCCTTTTTCCCACCTCATCAGCAATCATTCTGGCAGCCTCACCAATTAAGATTTCCTCATCTGACCCCACATTAATCGGCTCCGATACCGCATAACGCGCTGTAACTTCTAAAAGGCCGCGGGCGAAATCGTCAACATAAAGAAACGAGCGACTTTGGCGACCATCACCCCAAACGGACAAGGTCCCATCGTTATTCTCAAAGGCTTTTAAAATTAATGCTGGCAGAACATGGGAGCTCCTTGGGTTGTAGTTATCACGCGGACCGTATGCATTATAGGGGCGAGCGATGGCAACTTCCAACCCATACTCATTCGCGCAGCATTGCCCGAGAAATTCCTCCATGCGTTTGGCCCAACCATAGCCTGAGTTAGTGGCCTCAGGGCTATCGACAAAGCCCTCACTTTCCGGGGTGGGAATTGTGCAATAACGAGGGTATATACACGCAGAGCTCGTTACTAGAAGCCGTTCGACGTAGCTCTCTTGGGCGGCCTCAACTACGTTAAGAAAAGTGCGCAGATTAGCCTGGAATACAGTCGCTGGATGACTTGAATTATAGGAGATTCCGCCAACGCTAGCCGCAAGGTTGAGTATGACTGACGAACCTTTTATAGCCTTACATAGGCTACCCCTATCGGTCAAATCTACGTGTCTGATGACAATACGATCATAAAGGTGGCTTAAAAACGGCGGAGTCTCATTTCGAGTGGGAATGACTGGAGTTGCATCAAGTTCCAGCAACTGCTCTACAATATGAGATCCAATGAATCCGCTACCACCTGCTACACATACCTCCCGGCCTTTGAAGTAAGCTTGTGTGTCAGGATGGAAATCTTCCAGACGGACTGTGGTTTTATAAGCGGGCATCAAAACCTCTTAACGTACACCCAACATCCAAAACTGGTTTTGGTAAGGGATCAAGTCAGATGTTGTAGATCGGGGCAAATTTTTTCAAAATGTTATGCTTTGTTAATATGAAGAGGGCAAATTTTCATAATCAAAGCGGACTATGAATCATTAACATCATGGGAATTACGAATCGACCGCCGCCGATAATGTGTCCCAAGCTATTTTGCTGGTCGTCGAACGTGCACACCGGACTCTAAGGGTATTTTGTGAGCGCTAATGGAGAGTTCGTAACGTTCAAACATCTGATCCCATCGCAATGCAAAATACTTTTAACGAATCTGAAATGGCACTTTGGTCTAGTCCCCTCAAACTAATGCCTGCACACGCTGATCTTTGGAGAGGTAATGGCGGAAATGGAGGATGGTATTCACGCGATTGGGTGGGAGGATTGGGGAGATAGATCACTAAATTTGCTATTAGTAATTTGGCTGACCGCGGGCGTGGATGCAGTAAATTTAAGCCGATCAAGGAAGCCCCGGGTTTTGTCAAAAATAGATTGAAGCGACTAAGTAAGTAGATGATCAGTGACCTGACTCAAGAAACTGGTAAAATTTATTGAGTTAATAGACAGTTTAGTCGCTACATAGGTAACAAGGTATTTTAGATCAGTCGCTCTGTCAGAATAAGCTGGAACGGTATCAGGTAATATGTGCACGCTATCTCCAAGGGTAATAACTTTGTTCCAGTTTTAGAACGTGAATTTTTACATGATAAAATCCTTAAATAATATTCCCCTTGAAGCGCGTTGGAATCGATATGGCCACCGGTCGGGTGTCCTGTGGTTTACGGGACTATCTGGCTCTGGAAAATCATCACTCGCAATTGGTTTGGAGCGAATTCTTTTTGATCAAGGTAAACGCGTCTTTGTATTGGATGGCGACAATCTGCGTCATGGTCTTAATGGGGATTTGGGGTTTTCTATGGAGGACCGCCGTGAGAATATCCGTCGGGTAACTGAAGTTGCTGCCGCTTATGTTGAGGCGGGGTTTATTGTAATATCGGCTTTTATCTCGCCGTTTCGTATTGATAGAGAAATCGCACACCAAATAATTGGTGAGAATTTCCATGAAGTTTTTATCAATGCAACTATTGACATTTGTGAGCAGCGAGATCCTAAAGGTTTATACGCAAAAGCCCGGGCCGGTGAAATAGTTGATTTCACGGGGATATCATCGCCGTATGAAGTCCCTGACAATCCAAATCTCGTTGTACATACGGGCACGCAAGAATTTTCACATTCATTGAAAAAACTCACCAAATATGCAGAAACAGCATTTATACTGGATAGGTAAACTTGGGCATTCACATACCAAGGACACGTTTATAAATATCGAGTATTGCCTCCATCTCGCTGCGATCAGATGAGTCCATTTTCCTCAGCAGAATGATCTGGCGCAGTACTTTAATATCAAAACCTGTACCCTTAGCCTCTGAATAGACTTCACGGATATCATCGCTAAGTGCTTTTTTTTCCTCTTCGAGACATTCAATACGCTCAACGAAAGAGCGCAACCTTTCCTCCGGCACACCGTCAACTTCATTCATCTTTTGCGATTCTTTCATTTGTTTCCTAACAGCCCCATGCGCTGTCTCCGCATGGGTGATAGTCTGGCTGGTGGCTCGGCGCAAGCTCAGAACTGTTTGACTTTGCGCAGAGTAGATCAGCGTAGGATGTTTCTAAATACTCTCCCTAAAAGAATTGACCATCGGTTAATTCCTCTGTCATCACGGACTTGATCTTGATTAATCTCGATCACGCAATTAGCCAATCCCTTGGTGCCCGCATGTAAATCGATGGTGTAAGCCTGATCTCGTCCAGAATACGGCTTGTTGTCGCCCCTTTAGCTTCAAGAAGCTCAATGAGCGGCAGGGCAATACGTGTATCATGATTCCATAAAACTCCAACATCCCATGGCCGCGGGGTTTTTCCAAAAAAGGGCGAAAAGCTGTGAATTGAAAGTAATACAGGTGGTCGTCCGCTCTTCCAAAGATTATTAAGACAGCGACCGACCGCTTTATGATAAGGTCTAAAAATCGTATTTATGCGGCGACCCTTTTCTGCATCATTCAAATTCTGATTGCCCGGGATTATGACGCCATCACTTTTTTCTAAGATCGATTCGGGGTTGCGGAGGGGGCGATTAAGGTCAATGACTAATCTCGAATATCCAGCAAAAATTAACGGGGCATCGAGGATCTGAGACAACCGACCAGCAACACGCGCTGCACCGATGTCGTATGCAATATGACTTTGTAGACTTTTTTGTGAAATGCCTAAGCGGTCGAGCGCAATCGGCACGGCATTACTAGCATGATCACAGACTAAAAGGATTGGAGCCTTGCGACCTCGACGGACGACATGCAAGGGGTAAGAATTTCCTTTCGTGAGGAACGGCGTGTAAAATTGCCTGTATATGATATACTTCTTGCTGGTTACAATTCAAACAACTCATCAAATTAAATTTAACAGCATAGAAGCTGTTGGCCTTTATTCGTAATCTGTTAAATTTGGATAGTGCTGCATTGCTCGGAGCGAATGCAAGCTTGTTGAACATTTAAAGGATAACAGTTAATGAATGTGGGACGTACTGGTTTTCTGGAGGGCATGAGCCGTGCGGCAACAAGCGTAACTATTGTAACGACGAGGGGCCCAGCTGGAAAAGATGGGGTAACGGTTAGCTCGATGACATCAGTATCCGCTGATCCACCTACAATCTTAGTCTGCATCCATCACGAGTCACCCCTAGCGGATATGATTATAAGAAACGGTACTTTTTGCATAAATTTATTGCGTGACGACCAAGTAGGATTGTCGAATCTGTTTGCTGGATTTGGCAAGGCTCCGAGAGGAGATAAGTTCGCGACTGGAGATTGGTCGTCGCCTGGCGAGTTGGCGCCGCGTCTCCGAGAAGGGCTTGCTGTATTCGATTGTAAATTAGTCGATAACCATCGTTCTGGCTCGCATTTTATTTTTATTGGAGAAGTTTCAGATACGGTAGTTAGCTATGGGAAGCCATTAATTTATGGGAGCCGTTCGTATGGTATTCCTACTTACCATGAAGAAAATTTATGAATCCAGCCGTTTTTCTTGACTGTATTGATTGGCATAAAAAGCTGGGAAAAGCCGATTAAGGTCAAAATTTACACATATGCCGCTACTCCAAAAATGTTCGTGTTACTCAAAAACCGGAGAACTGGGGGCTTGCGGTCAGGGAGGGTAAGCTGGGGCATAAGGTTATGCATAGCTCTTAAACCTAATTGAAATCATCAATGGTTCGTTTTAACATATGGTTATAAATTTGGCTTTTGAGAAAATTGACATGGATTATCAATCAATAAAAGTTAACCCCTTAACGGGGGCCTTGGGTGCAGAAATCGCTGGGGTAGACCTCTCTAAAAAACTTACTAACCAGCAGCAAGAAGAGGTTCACAGAGCTTTTCTCGACTTTCAAGTAATATACTTCCGGGACCAGACATTAAATGCTGAACAGCAGGTTTCAATGGCTCGATTGTTTGGAAATCCTATCACTTACCCCTACCTATCCGGTGTCGATGGAGTGCCTGAGGCCCATGAAATTGTTAAAACGCCAGATGATGAAGTTAATTTTGGAGGGGTATGGCATTCTGATACGAGCTATAAACCCAAGCCCGATATGGGAACGGTGCTGTTTGCTGTAGAGGTTCCAGAAGCGGGGGGTGATACACTGTTTGCCAATACCTATCTGGCATACAACGCGTTGTCGAACGGCATGAAAGCAGTGGTAGAAGATCTTATCGGAATTAATGACTCGGAAAAACTTTACCCCGGAGGACGTGCCAATAGAATCAGTAAACTATCAAAAATGAAGGATTCCTACACGGATGGTTCACAGCCCATGCAATCAGAGCATCCGATTGTGCGCACACACCCTGAAACTGGACAAAAAGGTTTGTATGTGAGCGAGGCACATACATTAAGTTTTAAAGACATGACCGTTGAGGAGAGCAAGCCGTTAATTGCGTTTCTCGGTGAGCACATATCCAGACCGGAATTTACTTGCCGTCTTCGCTGGCAGAAGAATACCCTAGCAGTATGGGATAACAGATGCACGCAGCACTTCGCTGTCAATGACTATAGAAATTCTTACAGGCACATGCGCCGTGTTACACTCCAAGGCGAAGTTCCAGTCTAGACTTCCAAAACAATGGGATTCGCTAAAACAGAAGGTCGCTCGCATTGTTTCAAGTGCCATGAAACAAGTGCGCAGCGGTCTTTCTGCCAATCTTGCATTAATTCGCGATGGTGCAGAAAAGAGATCGCGACAGTCAGAACAATATGTGGAAAATCCCAGAGCGTACTGATCGACATAATGCCTGGACTCCGACTAAACCAGTCCAAGCAGCGAGCCGCTCGGTCTCGCTCCACTTCACAAAGCCAAGCTGATTGCTTGTGATTTGGGCGTCGGTGCTCGCGAGCCCAAAGGGCACAACCGTCTAAAAAGCTCAGAGCTATACCTTCTATCTGTTGGGTTTTCCAATCGCCTGAGGTGTTAAAGAGCTTCGTGCCATCGCCTTTTGCTTCGAGATATCGGCAAATAGTGCCAGTTTCTGTGACAATGATCTCGTTATCTACCAGCGTTGGCACCCTGCCTGTACAATTGTATTTTAGAACCGAATTTTCATTGGTTCGTAATTCGTTATGTTTCAAGCATACCGGCTCATACTGGACATTACATGTGTGTGCAGCAATTCGAGCAATTCGAGCGAAGGGCGAGTTCGCTGTGTAAAAAATTTTCATAATCGTATGGTAATAACCACTAGCTTTCTGGGCAAGCCTGCTCACGCGCTTTACTCTCGTTCGCTTATATTTATATAGTTTTACATGATTCTCAGGTTATGTTGGAGGTAATAGATATAAGTTTACCAATTTCGGTTTAGTGGGTTTGGGTTTTTGGCAGCGCGCCAGAAACGGCTCAGAGAGTCTGGAATCGATAGTCTCTCGTCATTTGTGTTTAACTTTGCTACTAGCGGGTTCTTGTCCAGATCGATGGCGAGGTAAGTTTTCCCCTACCCCATCGAATGGATTTTTTTTTTGCTTATTTTGGTAGCGGTTATATTGCCTAGTTTACTGGAGAGTTAATCTCGCGCCAATACTTTAAGCGAGACTGGGCTTCAGCCTCTATGGCGGGCATGACGGGTGGTTTTGGCAATGCTATTTTGCTTGGAATCCCTGTGATAAGTCTTTGGCCCGACTATTAGCATTTATTGCCAGTTTTTCTAATCATTTCACTCCACTCTTGGCAACTTTACTTTGTGGTGACCATTATGCCGGAGGGCGCACAGGTCCGGCACGGAGCCTCAGTAAAATTCACGATGAATACTCTGCGCTCTTTGGTGGCAAACTTAATTTTAATCCGTCTGGTTTGCGGAATAACATGGAATGGCGCCTACCTTTTAATACCGATAGCTGTCGACGATTCGCTATCTATGCTTGAACGCTGAAGCATTCTGGGGTCACGTTTTTGCCCCGGCGCTTCTATTGGCCAGTGTAAAGTCAGGATCGGTCTACACGAATCTAGTGTTGGATCATTTTTAAAGTAATTTTTGCATCCTTTGGCGGTTTATGTTGTGGGAACCTATGTGTGTAAAATGCCAAATCCTTGGCTATTGGTCGCTGTTATCGTTTCTGTCACGCCCGTGAGCACACATGTTTATCTGTTGGGCTTACGTTATGGATCAGCTGCTCAAGCGGCTGCTATGAAAATCATGGTCTGAACATTCCTCTCTATTCCCAGTTTAGCTTTTATTAGGTGGTTGATTAGAGTCTGGCGCAAAACCCACATAATAGCTGAAGTAAATATGCCCTAAATATGTATAAATTCCTGTGGGTTGACGCTAGACTTTTATGGATTGAGTATGGTGATTTACTAGTGAGTTTTGCATACGCCAGATTGTGCTTTATTATGTGGTAAACTAATTTTGTAGGATGCACCTAAAAGATGCGAATAGTATCAAATGTGTATTCAATTATATATTGGGAGAGGATTTCGAGGTCTCAAGATGGCAGTTTCTACCCGACCACTGACACCACGGTTTGGTGTCGAAATTAAAGGTATTGATATAAGAAAACCAATAAATGATCGAGATTTTGCTGAAATTGAGAGACTTTGGTACGAAAATGGGATTGTATTATTTCGCAAACAACAGTTCGATGAAGGTGACATCGTCAATTTTTCTCGTCGATTTGGTGATTTAGAGGTTCATGTTCGAAAAGAATTTCTCGACCCTATGTTTCCAGAGCTTCTGCAGGTTTCAAACATCACGCAAAATGGACGTGACGTCGGAATTTTAAAAGATAAGGAACTCGGTTGGCATCATGACCAAAGCTACATGCTAGAACCAGCGATAGGCTCTATGCTATGTGCCTTCGATTTGCCAAAAAAAGGGGGCGATACTTCTTTTGCCAATTTAGCCGTCGCATACGAGGAACTATCGCCAGATATGAAACTTAAGCTAGAGGGGCTTTGGGCCACTCACTCCTACGCTTACTTTAATGGCACTTGGAGCGTTCCTACGAATGAAGCTCAGACAAATCGAACACCGCCAGTGCTCCAACCTGTTGTTCGGACTCATCCCATAACCAGCCGAAAAGCCCTTTACATTAATCAAGGGATGGTGCCAATGATCGATGGAATATCTGAAATTGAAAGCCGTAATCTGTTGGATTACCTATTTGAATGGATGGTAAGGCCAAGTTTTGTATATCGTCATAAATGGGAATTGGGCGATGCGATTATGTGGGATAATGCCGCAACTATTCATCGAAGAGAGGCCTTTGATCCAGCGTCGCGTCGTTTGATGAAACGAACGACTATTAGGCCCAAGGATGGGCTCGGAGTGCCCTTCTGATCAAGCAGTTTTTTATTTTGCAGGATGTTACAGTAGTTGACGAACAATGTCATAAAAGTGCGAGGTAGCTGAGGGAATGCCCGTAGAGTTCGGAGATAAAATCGTGAAAAATATTATCAGTAACCTTCTATTTGACCGTGATTATCTCATTGCTGACGGTGGAACCGGAACTAATATGATGCTGCGGGGGTTGCCAGCCGGACGTCCCCCTGATCTCTGGAATTTAGACGGTCAAGAACATGTAATGTGGTTGCACAAAAGCTTCATCGATGCTGGAGCTGATATAATTTTGACCAATACGTTTGGTTCAAATACTTGTCGTTTAACCCTCGATAAGGTGCAGGATAAGACTCAAGAACTCAATGTTGCGGGGGCACAACTGGCGCGAGCCGCTTCTAACGCTGCAAATAAAACGATCATTGTAGCAGGTTCAATAGGTCCGACAGGCGAAATGATGGAACCGTTTGGTACGTTAACGGTTGATAACGCTGAAGCTGTATTTTATGAGCAAATGGTTGCTCTAAAAGAGGGCGGTGTCGATGTAATTTGGATTGAAACAATTTTTGCTTTTGACGAATTACGTGCGGCGGTCCAAGCCGCTCACAGAACTAACTTACCTGTAATTTCAACTATGACTTTTGACACGGCAAGCCGCACGATGATGGGCGATACTCCGGAGAAAGCTGTGCAATTCACACACGGTTTCGAGCCCCGTTTGACGGCATTTGGTGCGAATTGCGGCGCAGGTCCATCCATGCTGATCGATACAATTTTAGGCTTGTGTGAGGGAGCGGACGATCAAGATATCATCATTGCCAAGGGAAATTGTGGTATTCCACAGATGGTTGATGGTGAAATCGTATACTCTGGTACTAACGAGGTTATGGCGGATTATGCGCGACTAGCTCGTGATTGTGGCGCGAGAATTATCGGGGGCTGTTGTGGCACTACACCCGAACGTTTGAGTGCAATTGTTGAAGCGTTGAGTAATTATGACCCAAAGCCCCCCCCTACTAGGGACCGTATTATTGAGATTTTGGGACCTATCAAAGTGGCTGCACCGGGTGCCACATAAGATGCAGCCGTAAATGTTGAATGAACCCCGATAAGACTTTACCAGCTCCCGATATTATTCATCGACACCCAAGGTTCAGCATGCTGAAGAGATTCACCCTCTTGCAATAGTTCGATTGATATACCGTCCGGTGATTTAATAAAAGCCATTCTACCGTCACGCGGTGGCCGATTTATGGTAACGCCCCCATCCATAAGTTTTTGACAACACTCATAAATATTTTCTACGCGGAACGCAAGATGGCCAAAATTTCGTCCACCTTCCAATATTTCCGGGTCATGATTAAAGGTCAACTCGATTTCAGAATCTAGCGTTTGCTCTGCGGCAACGAACACCAATGAATAGCCGTGTTCTGGTCGGTCTATTCGTCGCGTCTCTTTGAGGCCCAGCAGATCACAAAAAAAATATAATGATGCGTCGATGTTGGTAATACGCAACATAGTATGCAAGTATCTCATTTTCAGGAGCTCCTTCAAATTGAACGGAACGGTATCATGTCACATATGACTTGGCGAGAGGCTGATATATCGTTGACGGAGGATGTATTGTCACAAGCAATAGTACGGCCTGATACCGGATGGAGTCTAGGCACCTTAGGGGCGCTCGCGGAATTTCACCGCGGCTCAGATGAGCCGGCCTCGATTAATGAGATTAAAAATGGATGGGTGGTGATCACGCCTCGTGGTGCGATCCAAGTTAAACGCCACCCATTACTGAGACTTTTTCCCTATGAAATGCTGTCAAAAAACCCAAGAGCGTGGACACATGGAGTGATGATTTGTCTGCGAGATACTGAAGCATATTGTGCAGGGGCGAGGGGGCTCTCTGACCTTGGGCAAGATGTTGGTGCCCTAGTAGATGATAATCATGCTCATAATCTGATCGATATTGGACTGGGCATAGGGCACGTAAAGCCATGTCTCCGGACCGGGAATCAACGACTTCTAAAAGAGTTGCGAGCAAATTTAGGTAAACCGTTTTTGAGCCTTTCGAGAGGAATAGTTGGGGCGATCAAAGCCGCGCAACCCTCGCGGGTGTTTATGTCACAGCTCGGCCGGATTGAGGTAAGTCAAGACATACCGGAGAGTGGCGGGGAGACCCCACTGGGACCTCACACCCATATTTTTCCAAAACTTCTATTAAAACAAAAAAATAAGTCCACAAATATTATAATTCCAAATGGGTGGGTTTCATCAATGACTTTTTATCCACCAAGTTCTATCCACACTGCTCACGGCCAACTCATGCATTTTGACTGTGCCGCTCATGACCAATTCCAATTATTGCATGACCAATTTGCGCCTGACGAACTAGTTGCTGCTAAACACATGACTTGGGACGCACTCACAGCAAGTCAGGGGCCGAATGGTTTTGGGTTGAAAACTGACCGTGGAATCCGAAGAGCTATTAGGATCGCATTGCGTCAATGGTATCATTTAAGGGGGGTATCAAAGGCTTGGCGGGCGTGGCAGGCAGAATGGGAGCCAAATCCAATCCAAGAGTGTTAAAAGCATTGGGGTTAGCCGGTTAACCACACATGTTGAATACTTTATTCAAACTTTCTCCGGCTCGTATTCCTTTCCCCTAGTTTTGCGGGTGTTTACTCTCTACCACCCCCATTTCCTGCAAGGCGCGAGTTTGTTTAGTGGGCTAATTTACGGTTACATTTGGAATTTCGATTGAAACCGATTGCACTCAATTAGCCATAAATGTATCGGTATTTAAAACACCTGACATAGGGGTAAACAGACTTAAAAGGTCTAGATGAAGGCAGTAGATCTGGCTTAACGGATCTTTTTTTATCCGCGCTGATAATGCCGTTATACATTTGCATCGAGTTGTTTTGCATGGGTCTCTTTCACACATAAGGCTAAAATCAGCGCAAGGAAAGCGCTAGAAGGTAGGGTAATAAATGCGCTTTGAAATGTCTCGGGAGAATATATTCTGGCACCCTCGAACATGGTGCTCGACCACCCAATATCGAGCAACCAACCTGTTATCGGCTGCATGATAGCACCTGCTGCGATGACAGACAGATTTACGAGAGCTAATGTAGTTCCCGTACTCGCTGTATCATTATGCTCACGGGCTGCGGTAAAACATACAGCCATTCCGCTAATAGAGATCCCGTTCATTAATAATAGAGTTTTAATTGTGAAAGGCTCAAGCTCAGGCACGTACACTGCCGGTGTAATGGTTGCAAACGAACCTAGTGCGGAAATAACCAATGCTGGTTTTCTCCTTCGAAACCGGTCTGAGAGCCACCCCATTAATGGGGCCATTAGTCCCCATCCGATTAATATAAGGGAGGCGGAAAAGGCGGCTTCTGGCAGACTAAACTTGTGTATCTGAACTAAATAAGGAACACCCCACAAACCACTAAATACGAACATCGTTGTTACAATGAAAAAGCCGTAACCAGCGATGATCCATGTTTGTGTTTTTATAAGTGCGCGTGTCAACACTTTGGATATCCTTGGCGATTGGATTTTACCCCCGGTAAATTCTAGCTTTTGATCATCTGCCAGCAACCATATAAGACAGGCGACAAAAACGGAAAAAGTAGCAACGCCTACCATTGTTGTCCGCCAACCATTATTCGCAACCAATATGGCAAGTGGAGCTTGGCCGATAACTCCGCCAGCCATTCCCATCATCATGGTCATACCGCTCAATAATGCCATTCGTTCTGCTGGAAAAAAAACTGCTGCGAATCTGAGCGTAGAGACGAATCCAAAACCGGCACCTGTGCCAACTAATAATTTACCGATGATGGCAATGAAAAAACTGTCTGCGGTGGCAAAAATAAAGCCACCAGCTGCGGAGAGTAACGCCGCGGTGCTTAATAGCCGCCCGGGGCCCCAATAACTTGCTAGAATTCCGGTTGGCAGTTGAACAGCCATGTATGCGTAAAAATAGATTGCGGATAAACCACCTAACGCAGATGCGCCAACATCGAACGCGGCCATTAAATCAGGAACCATGACGCTTGTTGCTACCCTTTGTAAAAACGCATACAAAAAAAAGGTCGCACCAAGACCCCATATAGCCCAAACCCGCCACGGGATTTTGGAGGAACTATTCATTCATATTGATACTTTTATGGAGAATAATGAGACTCACTCTGCTGTAAAACTATTCAGGATGGCGTTGAACTCAGTCTTTGTGAGTGGAGCGCCCCGGCTCTTTCAAAAGTCGTTTTCTCAATCTGCGAACTGCTATCCAAAGGCCACCCACTACAAAGGGCAGAATGCACATTCCTGCCAGATAAGGGTCAATAGGGATGCCCAATCTCTCAAGTTCCTCGCCCAAGTAAACAATTAGGCTTATGACATAATAACTGATGGCTACCACAGATAGGCCCTTAACAGTTTCTTGTAACCTTAATTGCAGTTGAGCACGTTTGTTCATGGAACTTAAAAGATCACGATTTTGCTCCTCTAAAGCAACATCTACTCTGGTACGAAGAAGATTTGAGGCACGTGCAATTCGTGCCCCCAACGCCTCAAGCCGACGGGATAGGTTATCGCAGGTTTCCATAGCAGGCTCAAAGCGCGTCAGTAGAGAGTCTCCAGCTCGCTGCATGTTTTCGACACGCCTTTCTCGCAGAGCGCCGACTCGTTGGCGAACGATCTCGGCGTAAGCCCGACTAGCGGAAAATCTATATGTCAAAGTGCCAGAAATGCGTTCGCCTTCCAGCGGCGAGGTCCGTCAATTGCCTCAATAAAGCGCGCTCATTAGACGTCGCATCTTGTCCGGCCAAAGATTGTAGGATACCGGTTAATGTGGTTTCTGCACGTGCCACTAAGGGGCGTGCGTCTCGCGCACAAGGCAGAGCCAGCATCCTGTAAGTTTCCATCCCGGCTAAGCGCTGAGACATTCGGCCCAACATAGTGGCACGAAGATCGAAGCCATGCACCAAAAAACGACTGAACTGATCGCCATGCAATTTAAAATCAGTCCATAATCGGGCCTTGCCATCGGCCAAGACCCCGCCGACTAGACGATTATTGTCAAAAAAACCTGAGAGGTTTTGAGCGCGTAAGTCTTGGGTTTCTGCGATTTCTGCAGCTATGTGCAGTGCTGCTACTACCTGACCGGGAAGTTTGGCTAGCCAATCATTTGGCACCGCTGAGATTGCAGGATTCTTAAACGGTATCTCAAAAGTGCCTTCTGCGACGAAGGTGTAGGTCGAAAACTCCGTGTGGCGTTCCCATGTCAGCCGAAACGCCCCGAGATTTGCCGAATACAACGCCGTACCCTCAGGCGGAGGGGCAACCTGAAAATGGCTACACAGGGATTTAAGATGCGTGACTTCGGCATCAGACCCAATTTAACCAGTGACCAGCGCAATATGGGAGATCTGCGCAGGTGCAGTGATTTCTCCATATGGTCTTGCGTGAAGTTCTTCAGCCAAAGTGCGGCGTAATATATGTTCCTCAAACATCTCAGTCTCGTCTTTCCCTTAATCATCCCCTATATATAGCATAATTACGCGTTTAATAGCGTAAGTGCTGCATAAATGATTTTGAGGAAAAACCCCATGACAGATTTGGCTGTGACTGATAATTTATTCTATTCCCACTCCCACTCCGCTATGGATCGGTCCCGTGTAGAAAGGATCGTTGACGATGCTCTTAATGGTGCCGATGATGGGGAACTATTCCTCGAATATTGTCAATCTGAGAGTGTTGTGTTCGATGATGGGAAAATAAAAAATGCTGCTTTCGACACGACACAGGGTTTTGGACTTCGCGCTGTTTTAGGACAAGCAACAAGTTACGCCCATGCGTCTGAACTTAGTGAGGAAGCTCTAAAACGCGCGACGAAAACTGTGAAAGCCGTCCACCGAGGTAAAGATGGCGTAATGGCTATTGAACCCGCTGGTACCAATTCATCTCTTTACGGAGATAAAAATCCATTAGGCGAAGCGTCTTTTGAGACCAAAGTCGATCTATTATCGGAAATTGACACTTATGCACGTAGTTGCGATGAGCGAGTAAAACAGGTATCGGCATCGCTTAGTGGTGAGTGGCAAGCGGTACAAATTCTTCGCGCAGGAGGCTTTCGCGTTGCAGACATACGTCCTCTTGTTCGTCTGAACGTTACCGTTGTCGTGGAGCATGATGGAAGAATGGAGACCGGTAGTTTTGGTGCAGGTGGCCGCACTGGCTATGGAATTTACCTTGATGCGAAAACTTGGAAGAGCGCTGTTGATGAAGCGCTCCGCCAAGCTTTGGTCAATCTTGAGGCAGTGCCTGCGCCTGCGGGAGAAATGCCAGTGGTATTAGGTCCCGGATGGCCGGGTATTTTACTTCACGAAGCGATTGGACATGGATTAGAGGGCGACTTTAATCGCAAAAAAACATCGGCGTTTGCCGGACTTTTAGGCGAGAGGGTAGCGTCGCATGGTGTGACCGTAATCGATGATGGAACGATTGCCGAGAGACGCGGTTCATTGAGTATTGATGACGAGGGGACGCCGACCTTGCCTACTACTTTAATTGAGGACGGTATCCTTAAGAGTTACATGCAAGACCGCATGAACGCCCGCCTGATGGGAGTTAGCGCTACCGGTAACGGCCGTCGTGAAAGTTTTGCTCATAGTCCTATGCCGCGAATGACTAACACTTATATGTTGAGTGGAAATCACACACCGGAAGAGGTTTTAGGCTCAGCAAAAAATGGTGTCTATGCAGTTGCGTTTGGCGGTGGCCAAGTCGATATTACGTCTGGGAAATTCGTGTTCTCGTGTACAGAGGCCTACATGATCGAAAATGGGAAGATTGGTGCCCCGGTGAAAGGCGCCATGCTCATTGGCAATGGGCCAGATATCTTAACGAGAGTTTCCATGATCGGAGATGATATGAAACTCGATCCCGGTGTTGGCACCTGCGGAAAAGAAGGGCAAGGGGTTCCTGTTGGCGTCGGGCAGCCAACATTGAAGATTGATAATTTAACGGTAGGCGGCACGTCACTGTGAATAGGATGGGGTCTTTTGAATTTAGGATAGAACAGACTAGCCCCAGTAACAATACGTTGTTGAGGAAACGATCTAGCGCAGACTATAGGGGCGGCGTTGACAGCGCCGTCAACGCTCGCTAAACCCGGCGTATGGTCGACAAAATTTCCATTGCGCTGGCGCAAATCAATCCAAAGGTAGGCGCAATATTGGCTGCTGCGGATGAGATTCGTCGCGCTAGATCAGAAGCAGCAAACGCTGGTGCTGATTTAGTCGTATTCGGTGAATTAGTGCTTTGCGGGTATCCGCCCGAAGATCTTGTCCGCAAGCCTGTCTTTCAAAATCAAATCGAAGTTGCAACCCGTCAACTCGCTGCAGAAACCGGCGATGGGGGGCCGGCTATCCTGATTGGAGCTCCATGGCGCGTTGACGGATATTTATACAATGCCGCTTTACTTTTGGATGGGGGGGAGATCTCTCAAATTCGTTTAAAACACGAATTACCCAATTACGGTGTCTTTGATGAAAAGCGAGTTTTCGCAGAGGGTCCGCTACCCGGACCTATCTCTTTTCGCGGGCTTCGATTAGGAGTTATGATTTGCGAAGATATGTGGTTTGAGGACGTTACCGAATGTCTGAATGAGTCGGGAGCAGAAATACTTGTGATTCTGAATGGTTCACCCTACGAGGTAAACAAGTATGATACGCGCCTAAATCATTCTGTAGCGCGAGTAAGCGAATCAAACCTTCCTCTTATTTACGTTAACTTGGTAGGTGGCCAAGATGAACTCGTCTTTGACGGAGGTTCATATGTGATTGGTGCGGATTGCAGCTTGCGAGCGAGAGCACCGCAATTTGAGAAGAAGGTATTGATTACTGATTGGCAACGGTTGGAAGATAGTTGGGTGTGTGAAGAGGGGCCAATTGCTGAATCTCTCGAAGAGTCGGATGCCACTTATCGCGCAATGGTGTTGGGACTTCGTGACTACGTTGGTAAAAATAATTTTCCGGGAATATTGTTAGGACTATCAGGCGGGATTGACAGCGCCTTATCGGCGGCTGTGGCAGTTGATGCTATTGGACCTGAGCGAGTGCATTGTGTCATGATGCCCTCGCCCTACACGTCTCAAGAAAGCCTCGAAGACGCCGCGACCTGCGCCGCGCTCTTGGGAGCTGAGCTCGATACAATAAACATTACACCCGCACTGAAAGTTTTCGATAAACTACTTGCTAAACAGTTTACAGATAAAACCCCAGATACAACAGAAGAAAATATTCAGGCGAGGTCACGCGGTCTGACTTTAATGGCGTTATCCAATAAATTAGGATACATGGTATTATCTACCGGTAATAAATCTGAGATGTCGGTTGGCTACTCAACACTCTACGGAGATATGTGTGGTGGCTATTCAGTTTTGAAGGATGTGTATAAAACGACTGTTTATGACTTAAGTCGCAGAAGAAATGCGTCTAAACCTGAGGATTGTTTGGGGCCTGTTGGTATTGTGATGCCGGAGAATATAATTAATAAACCACCCACAGCGGAGTTGAAACCCGATCAAAAAGATCAGGATACTCTGCCACCGTATGATGAACTCGATGCCGTCCTCATTATGCTTATTGAGGACGATATGGCGGTAGATGATATCGTTGCAAAAGGCCACGACCAAGAATTAGTTCATCGGGTTTGGCGGATGCTAGATTTAGCTGAATACAAGCGCCGACAGGCTCCGCCCGGTGTGAAAATCACACGACGAGCATTTGGCCGGGATCGCCGCTACCCCATCACTAATGGATTCAAGGACGACGGGTACAGGCTTTTATGACTCTTTGGATCCACGATACGATTAGACGAAAAAAAGTAGTATTCGAACCAATAAATCCCTCGCATATCCGGATCTATGTTTGCGGTCCGACGGTATATGATTACGCACACGTCGGCAATGCGCGGCCAGTCGTAATTTTTGATGTCTTGGTGCGTTTGTTGCGTCACCTCTATCCAAAAGTCACCTACGTAAGAAACATCACCGACGTTGACGATAAAATTAATGCTAGATCCCTCGAAACAGGGGAAGATATCCGCCAGATTACAGAACGCACCGCTAGGGCGTTCCGCGATGATATGGCTGAACTAGGGGCTTGCGTGCCCGACGTTGAACCTCGTGCGACTGAGCATATCTCTCAAATGATTGTGATGATTGAAACGTTAATTAAGAAAAAGCATGCTTATGTTGCTGACGGCCATGTTCTGTTTAGTGTCCCAAGTATGCCTGATTATGGTTCTTTATCACATCTACATGAACGGGAGATAGTTGCAGGTGCACGTGTTGATACAGCGCCTTACAAACGTGATTTAGCAGATTTTGTTCTCTGGAAGCCATCCGAGGTGGGCGTTCCGGGTTGGGAGAGTCCATGGGGATATGGACGGCCAGGGTGGCATATAGAATGCTCCGCGATGAGCTTGGAGTACCTTGGTGAGAGCTTTGATATACATGGGGGTGGCCAAGATTTGATATTCCCACACCATGAAAATGAAATTGCGCAAAGTACATGCGCATTGGGAGAAGGTAGCTTCGCACGCTATTGGATGCATAATGGGTATTTGATGAGCGAAGGTGAAAAAATGTCTAAATCCCTCGGTAATTTTTATACTGCAAACAGTTTATTGCGAGAGTTTCCTGGCGAGTCTATTCGTTTGCTATTGCTCCAAACTCACTACCGAAAGCCTCTCGATTTCACCCGCGCCGGCATTGTGGAGGCTCGTCATATATTGGACAAGTGGTATAGGCTTATTGATGGTTCTACTGAGAGTAAAGTTGAACTACCGGAAGCGTTTTTTGAGGCACTATGTGATGATTTGAACACACCGCAAGCTCTTGCTGAACTGCACAAGCTTGCGTCAATCGGTGAGATCGCGGCACTTTCCTCAGGCGCTAAATTTTTAGGCTTGTTGGGGGAGAACCCAGAAAAGTGGTTTAAGTGGCAACCGGCGGGCGACCCTAGTAACTCTAAATTGAATGACGATAAGGTAAACGAGTTAATTGCTGAGCGTGACGCGGCCCGCTCAGTGCGGGATTTTAAGCGTTCTGATAAAATTCGCGATATACTATCTGAACACAAAATTGTGTTAGAGGACAGTGCAGATAAAACAACCTGGCGCCGGACATAACTAGATATACCGTAACCCTTGGAATTGGGTTTTATCCTTTGCCATGCTAAGTAAAAAGAATTATGCGAAAATTCTAACATCGTGAAACAAGAGCGTACCAAATATTATCAATTCGATAGCGATGGTTTGGAATTATACTGGTGCGTCAGGCTCATGACTTGCCAAATACGAGATAGCTATCCGAATGCCCTGAAACGAAGAGTGATTTCACCCTCATCCATTTCTGCCGTCACCTCTCGCATACGGTTAAAATCCTCTCGCGTATTAGTTTTTCCGCTCCAAGTTTCCCCACTTGGGAGAAGTGGTGTAGGGTTTTTGGCCAAACGCTCGCTCATACGTTGGAATACTGAGAGTAAAACCTTATAGGCATCCATTTCTAACTCTGAAAAACGGATTTTGTCTCTTACTTTGAACCACTCGGTGGCGACGATTGTTCCGGAATCGATAGTGCTAGTTATTTCATGCACCGTCACCCCATATTGATCAACTTGGTGGTAAATTGCAAAGCTAGCGGGATGGGCGCCTGGATAGTTTGGAGGGCCTGGATGAAAATTATAAGCCGGACCCCCAAGATGGTTTAAGACAGCTGTTGGAACAATTACAGATGAACAAAAGGCTATCATCCGTCGCCAATTATTCGCATGGCTGCCCGCTAATACGACTTTCTCAAGTTCAGCTCGTTTTTGCACCGCTATTATAGATAGTTCAGGGTTGTGCTTATGTAAAATCGAGGCTAAGTGAGAGGCTTCCAAGTCACTTGTTAAGAGAATAATTTCGCCATTCATGTGATAACTTAACACGGCTTAAACGTATCCGATACCCTTAGGTGAATCATGTAAAAGTGACAGACCTGTTGAGTGAGTGTACTCAGCTAGATTCCCAAAAAGAAAAATCAGAACCGCCTCTCGTTACCTCTTTTTTGTGAAGTGATTAAATAATAGCATTCAATAGAAAAGGTTAGCTTTGTTGTGGGCTTTTAAAAATTATTAAAGAACACTAAATTATTGAATTGATCCACCACATTTTCTGTAGTGTCCTAACCGCTTAAGCTTTAGAGAAAACATTTGAGAAATAGTTACTTAGGTTGGGTAGACTTCATCGGGATGCTTCACTAGCACGCATGCAATATTATCACGATGGACTTAGCATGTCGCGTCACTCTTCAGCGTCTTTGACTTTGTAGTGAATCACAAGCTTGGTCACGAATTAAATAGTCAAGATCATGCCGCTTCAATTTTCGGTTGACGGAGAGTGTAGCCCTAATAAATATCTGGATATGCGATCCTGAACCGTTAACCAATCTCGCTCATATCCTAGATTCGGCGTTTCTTGGGCGGGCGCAAAATCAAAGTGTTGTCCTTAATGCCGTCGGCAAAGGCTGAATTGCAGGTCAACTTGATCAGGCACATTTGGACTATATCGCGGATTGTTGGTTTGGTACATTATTTGCTGGTCGGCCCGAAATGGAGCGAGCGCTGGTTTAAGTCTTTGGCATGCCCCGAAGCCAAGGGTAAAACGTTATGAATGCCCCCCGTCTTGCTGCAATGGGTAAAGTGTAGTTCAATCAGTTGCTTTTGCTCGCTAGCCTAAAGTTAAACGACTACAAGGTTTCGATTTTGACGCCAAGCGATGGAATTCGGGAAATAATGCTTATCATAATTAAATCGATGGACTGTACGGGTCAGAATTGGTCAGAAATCAATATATCAGAAAATAGTAATGACGTGTCGTATAACTTCCCTTGTAATAATTTTATCCTTATGTTGTTGCGGCACGGTATGGCGCCTTTTGGTAAGTGAGTGGCAATGATGAAATTAGGCTGCGAGACTTAGGCCTGACTGCTGGGGCGTTCGCCGTGATTCTTGTAGAGCCTCAATTGGGAGAAAATATTGGCATGGTAGCCCGCGCCATGGCCAATTGCGGTGTGGGAGAATTAAGGTTGGTCAATCCGCGTAATGGTTGGCCGAATTCATCGGCCTTTGCCGCTGCATCGGGGGCCGACAGTATACTTAATGAGGCTTCAGTGTACACCTCAACCGCGGATTCTATCGCAGATTTGCATACTGTTTTGGCAACGACTGCTCGCCACCGTGACATGACGCAAGACGTATACACTGCGGCTGACGCCGCAAACTTTTTGCGTGTTGGCGCGTCCAAGGGCCATAAGGCGGGTGTAATGTTTGGTAAAGAGTCTATGGGGCTAAAGAACGAGGATGTTTCAATGGCAAATGGGATCATAACTGTGCCACTAAACCCAGTGTTTACATCATTAAACCTAGCCCAAGCCGTCTTTGTCGTAGCCTATGAGTGGTATCAAGCTGGCGACATAACTCCGGCTAAAAGCCTAGCCATTCCAAAGGAAACACGGTTAGCAAATAGTGCTGAAATGCAGGGTTTGTTTGATCATTTAGAGGCCGAGTTGACCACGACAGGTTTCCTCCGCGTTAAAGAAAAGCGTTCTATCATGATCCGGAATTTAAGAAATCTATTGAATCGTGCTCGCTTGACCGAGCAAGAGGTGCGCACGCTTAGGGGGGTAATCAAAAGTTTGGCAAGATTTTCTGATCAAGGTAATAATTAGTCGTGTTCATTGGGGGGAGGCTCAGATGCGGGTGGAGAGCCAGATAGCGATTTTTGATCCGGTTTTGATGGCACCTTTCATAAAGGCAAAGCCCGGTGTCTTCTCAGCACCGTGTTCCAGTCCAACATCACGGTGTTCCAACTCTTCTTGACGAAATTTAATGCAGGTTTCTCTCAAGGTGACCTCGTCTTCAAACGGCTCTAACGCCTTTATTTGAGAGGCGTAATGTTCGTCAATTGCTTCCTCAACAGCTACGGTGCATGCCATCGCAGCTTTGTCGCCTAAAAATGCGGTAGTTAAACCCAGAGCATAGCCCGCCGCATGCCAAATAGGTAGAAGCGCGGTGGGCCTTACCTTGCGTTTACTGATTTGCTCACTGAACGTTTTTAGATGGATTTTCTCCTGATCTCGCATGTGTTCAATCAAGATACGCTTTGAACTTTTACTTAGGACCGCTAATTGGCCTTCATAGATCCGCACGGCGCCGTACTCTCCGGCATGATCGACCCGCACGATACGCTCCACAATTTGCTTTGCGGTCGGGTCCCCTGGGAGGCGGGCCGGGCTTTTCATAGACTTTTTCTGAAATTTGCTTGTTGTCATGATGTCACCCAAATTCTGCGAGCTGTGTTGAAGGTAATTCCTGCAAGAACAAGTGATAAAAATGCATTATACGTTGCCATGGAAACTCCTAAAAATGTCCAGTCAATATCATCGCAAGCCTTAGGCGGTTCAAGTTCAAGTGCGGCTTGCAGTGTTTCAACCGTGAAGATTTGGCCGACTTTGCCGCCGCAATTGGTTGCTGACTCCCATAAATTTTGTTCCACACCCACGTGATAGATGGCAATGATACCACCGATTAAAAAAACAAAACTTGCGGCAGCGGCTAAGTTACCTGATGAGATCCATCTCGGTCTCCGCAAGCCCGTCCAGCCGATGACAGCAATAGCAACATAAGGTACTCTTTGAGCGATGCAAAGATTACACGCTTTAAGTCCGTACACTATCTCCGCCGAGTATGCCACGACTAGTGCTCCTACGCCAATAGAGGCTAGGGCAGCTGGAAGAAATCGTTGCAGCGTTGTTGGGGTTGGTTCAATCATGGCTTAGGTATACTCGAGGCCGAGACGCCACTCCAGCGTAAATTCAGGATTAAACAACTTAAAATAAAAATTTAAACGCAAGAAAACCGCCGATTAAAACGATGCAGAACAGGATTGAGATTAAACCTAATCGCACCTCTATGAACCCTCTAATAGCGGGACCGAATGTTTTTAATAGAGCGGCCACAACAAAGAACCGAAGTCCGCGGGCCATTATCGACGCTGTTACGAAGACTGTCGGATCAAGAGCTGTTGCGCCAGACAAAATTGTAACTACTTTGTAAGGAAACGGTGTTACGCCTGCGACAAATACAGCCCATGCTCCCCATTCGTTATAAGTAGCCTGAAAGTGGGTAAACTTTGAATGATAACCATAGATCTGAAGTACAGGGTTGCCTACTTCTTCAAACATTAAAAACCCGATACCGTAGCCAGTAATTCCGCCCAGTACTGAGGCGAGGGTGCAGGTTAAAGCAATCTTCCAAGCTTTTGATGGTGCAGCCAGAACCATGGGGATTAGTAGTATATCTGGTGGGATTGGAAAAAATGAGCTTTCGACGAAAGCGACAACTGCTAATATCCAGATCGCATGTCGGTGATTTCCAAGCTTTAAAGTCCAGTAATACAGCGAACGCAGCATTGGTGTTCCTTTGTAAGGGTATTTTGTCTATTGGTCGCCTTGTGACAAGCGGATCATTATATCGCAACACGCGGTGGAACTGGGCTCTTATCAGAGTTATGAGAGTAGTGGTAAAGTTTTTAATGTCGGTTTTTTGTACAAATATTAACTTTTAAAAAAATGAAGTTTTAAACTCATGATTCCCTAAAATGCTTAGCGCTTTAAACGTCTCTATCACATGATAACATCGTGTTTGAATTGGACTTGTTCGGGGTTGATTTCCAAAATTTCCTGAATGCGCCTCCAGCCCGGATGACCAGGAAATAAATTCCCAGAGGCGGGACGGATGGCTGAGAAGTCGAAATTTGGGCGGCTGACCCCGAGCCGGTCGTAAATTTCCTTAACATATGGATCGGGCGCTTTGGTAAAGTCCTCGAAAGGAATTTGAATGTAATTTTCCCCGAATAATCGCCGCCCGTCCTGCTGGGCGACCATAAAATTTAGGTTCCAAAAAGCGGTAAGACGAGTTGCTGCATTTGCAGTATAGATAGCCTTTACATTAAAACCGTGGTTTTTAAATATTTCTCCGCAGTAAGATAAATTACTTCTTCCGATTACGGTCTCTAGCCCCCAGTGGTCGTATTTTTTGTAGATTTCCCAAAATTGCTGCTTCTTCCTGAGATACTTAAAATACCTATTTTGTTTCCATACACTTGGTAAAATATGAGAAACCGAGAATGAGGCAGGCGAACGGTGAATATGTATAAGTAAAGCCTCAGGTGCCAATGTATGAAGGTCTTCAATTTTAAAATTCATCCTCGTGAAATCCATAAAAATATTTGGAGACGACTCTAAAAGGTAAGACGCCCAAGCGGATTGCTGGAGGGTTAGTTGGTCCCGGAGCTCGTCTAGACCGTTGATATATGCGTATTTTTTCCAAAATAGCTTTGGCGCAGAGTTATAAAGGTCTATAAATTCGGCCTTTGAACCCCATTCGTCGCGGGTTGGAATATCTCGGATCATGTGATTGAAAGGTTCATCGAAGCAGACAAACCTTGCGTCTTGTCGAAATAATTCAAATAAAACCGTCGTGCCCGACCGCCTAAGCCCAATAAGGAACACCCTCATGATTTCCACCGTGATGTTAAAGTGTCAAAAGATAAATTCGGCGAATAACCCCGTAATTAAAAGAATTATCTTATTCACAACCCACCACACATTTTATTAAATATCAAAAGCCGAGTAATCTAAAACACGCTTTTCCTTGACCATGTAGTTCCCCCAACTACCTATAACTAGGCTCGGACCCAGCATATATTCTTCATTTAATTGAGCAGTTGGATCAAGCGTGCTAAACTCTCAAACGAAGAAGGTTGCCCCTCTGGCGGAATTGGTAGACGCGCTGGATTCAAAATCCAGTTCCTTTACAGGAGTGCCGGTTCGATTCCGGCGGGGGGCACCAATCTGACAAAGTAAGAAAAAAAATCTCCTTATCCTCCACCTATTTCTTTTGCCAATTGGACTAAACATTGTTGCCGCGTTGCTGAGTATCCACCGGCTTCCCACCAGGATTCAACGCGCTTAAGAATCTGCCCAACTTGTGGTCCGGCCGGAATACCTAGTGCGAGCAAATCGCCGCCTGTTACAGAAAAATCTGGGCAATTCCATTCAGAGCACAACTCGAGTATATCCAAGTAACTCTTCGTGCGCTCATAGCTGAGGCTGGAAGACGTTAACAATTCATTGGCCCAATTCAAGATGGCAACATCGCGCGTTTGGCTGGAACCAAGTCTCCGAATAGTCCGTTTAATTTCCATATTTTTGGAATCTGCAGAGATATAACCAGCTGACATGGATAACTGTGTTAAATATGCTCGCTCTTTTTTTGTGAATTTTAATCGATCTATTACATTTTTCATATTCATTTCTGGTTGATTAATTAATGCAGTTAAGCGGCGAAATCCGTTTGGTGTTACACCCTTAACTTTAATGCCATCCGTCTCGAGCCAATGGATGAGCTGTAGTTTAGCTATGTTGCCCGCGTTTGGGAGAATAACGTCCAGAGTAGCGGTTTCTTGCATGTAAAGAAGAATTTCTGCTGGTTCTGGCACCAAGAGGATTTTCATAAACTCTTGGCGAACTCTCTCCCCCGGTAAATATTTTAACTGGTCTTTATAATAGCGGCAGGCGTCCAAAGCTTCTTGATTAGGCGGGAGCTTGCCGAACATGCCTTGAAAGCGAAAAAACCTTAAAATTCGTAAATAATCTTCCTTAATCCTTTTGTTAGCTTGACCGATGAACTGCACCCGGCCTTGTGTAAGATCGGTGATACCATTGTTATAATCGTAAACTTCACCATTACGCGTAGCGCTCATGGCATTGATCGTTAGATCTCGCCTTTGCGAATCAATACCCCAATTATCGGTGAAGGCTATTTCTGCGCGGCGACCATCAGTATTCTTGTCTTGTCTAAGTGTAGTGATTTGATAGCCTTTGTCGCCTGATACCGCAGTCACAGTCCCGTGGGCAAGATTAGTTGGAACAGCTCGAATTCCTGCACTTTCTAAAAGTTTAAGAACTACCCTTGGGTGATCAGGAGTTGCGATATCAATATCGTTGACTGACCGTTTGGCCAACGCATCTCGGACACAACCACCTATAAAGCGAACTTGGGTTCCGTCCGCTTGCAATGCTGCTATGACGCTTTGGGTAGCTGGTGCAGTTATCCAGGTTTGTGATTCTAACTGGGCTTGAGGTTCGTCGCTTACTCCAGACGAGACCATCTCACTGCTCGTTTTATTTAAATTTTGGCGCAACGATACGACCATCTTGTACTCTTGGCGATTGATAGCTTCCCTCGCCGGGTATTTTGCCGTCAGAAAATGCCCAGAAAATCAGCCCTGCCACCATCAAAAAAAAACCGAGGATAACGGAATAAAAAATATATGTGTTATCGACCGGGGGACGTTCATTACCAAATTTAGCTGCTCGGCGACGCATAATTGCCACATAGATGAGATACAAGACCAGTGGCCCAATCAATGGTAACAAATATTGCAGAAGTACTCGGCTCATTTTCTACTTTTCCTTTAGTACGCTGTAGAGTTCCATAAGTATACCCGCAGTCGCGCCCCAAATATAAAAATCTTTGTACAACATAGCATGAAATTGACGATAGGTGCCTTTATAATCACTGCGATGGAGCTTATGATTTTTTGGATTGAGTAAAAAACTTATGGGCAGTTCAAATACCTTCGCGACTTCACTCGGATCAGGGTGGATATCAAAAGGCGGTTTCAAAATGCCGACGATGGGGCTAATGGCAAACCCTGTGCGCGTCCAGTAATCACTTAACCTGCCAATAATTTCAACGTGGCTCCGGTCAATGCCTACCTCTTCTTTTGTTTCCCGAAGTGCGGTATCTTCAGGCGAAGCATCGATTGTATCAACATGACCACCCGGAAAGCTAACTTGCCCTGGGTGATGCGCGAGATAATTTGATCTTTGGGTTAATAGAATGGTCATGTCAGTTTCGTGGATGATGATGGGGATTAGTACGGCTGCTTGGGTAAGGGACTTAGGTGGGTTCATACCGGGATTAAGGTTGTGATCGCCATGGCCATAATTTTTAGTCTGATGGGCGTTGAAATGTGCAATGATCCACTCTCGCGTCACGGCGCAAATCCGTGCGTGTTCTCTGGCTCAAATTGGCCTAACTCATGAAAAACGCCACCGCTCCAGATACCGAAGACGGAAGTGATTTTTCGCTTTTTTTCAATCCCAAGTGCTACTACATCGTAATAGACTGCTCGGTTGAGACGAATGTGTAAACCATTTGGCTGGAGAACATAAGGTAGTGCCTGCTTTGATTTATCTGTGCCCAATAATATTAAAGGGTGCTTTGCATCGATGATTATAGAAGTCTCTATATTTGTAATTAATCTAATATTTTGTTTTGCCCCTTTACCACTCAGAGCAAGGTCAATGGCAACAAATGGCGTATCCTCTACAGTAACTGGTGCAATCTCGGTTGGGGTTATAAGCCAAAAATTACCTGCGTTATCTTTTTGCAAGATAGAAGCAAAAAATTTTAACAGTGCGGGGCGGTTGATTGGCGTGCCCTTGTAATGCCACACTCCATCTGAACTGATGAACATGCCAATATCACCAAAGACAACCTGTTGTGTGGTCGGTACTATACCCTGTGGCGAATGCCCACGGGCATCCGCACTGTTACCTCGCGTTTGTTTTAAAAACTCACCCAGCTCTGCCGTGTCTTTGTCTAGAACCATGCGTTGAGACCTATCCTAAAGCCCTTTTATATATGGGAGATCAGACTGTGACTCTACACCCTCAAAAAGAAAATCAGCAACAAGATAGAGATAGTGCAACTGCAGGCACAATCAATTCCGAAGACTTGGTTGAGGCAGTTGATAGACTGGGCCAATACGTCACAGCTGCCCGTGAAGAAATTGGACGGGTAATCTTTGGCCAAGCTGCAGTGATTGATGAGACTTTGATTACGATTCTGGCGGGCGGGCACCTATTGCTCATAGGTGTTCCGGGGCTGGGCAAAACCCGCCTAGTAGAGACATTGGGCGCTGTTTTTAATTTAAACAGCTCCCGTGTCCAGTTTACGCCAGACTTAATGCCAGCAGATATATTGGGCTCGGAAGTTCTGGAGGAGTCTGAGGGAGGACGACGGTCTTTTCGCTTTATAAGTGGTCCAGTCTTTTGCCAGTTGCTCATGGCAGATGAAATCAATCGTGCCAGTCCGCGTACGCAGTCTGCGTTGTTACAAGCGATGCAAGAACACAGAGTATCAGTTGCTGGTGAATATCATATTTTACCCCAACCATTCCATGTGCTCGCTACCCAAAACCCACTTGAACAAGAAGGTACTTATCCTTTACCTGAAGCTCAATTGGATAGGTTTCTTATGCAGATTGATGTACCGTATCCCGATCTAGCTGCTGAACGCGACATCTTGATAAAAACGACAGGCTTTGAGCTGGCAAAACCAAGCCAAGTGATGGGCTCAGCAGAACTAATAACAGGTCAGCGATTAGTCAGCCAAGTTCCGGTTGGCGAGACCGTCGCTGAAGCAATATTAAACCTAGTGCGATCTGGAAGACCGGAGACCAGTAACATTGACATGGTAAGAGATTACGTCGCATGGGGGCCGGGGCCCAGAGCCAGCCAAGCAATGTTGCGTGCCGTTCGAGCGCGAGCCATTATGGAAGGACGTTTGGCCCCGAGTATTGATGATCTTGTCGCTTTGGCTCATCCAGTCTTGCGCCACCGTATGGCGCTAACTTTTGCCGCAAGAGCGGATGGTATTACTGTAGAGAATATCATTAATAAACTCTGCGAGCGAATTACTTGAATCGGTCAACCGGTAGGGCAGGTATGCTAGAAAACGATAAATTAGACCGATCGGTCATTGATATGTATCATCAGGCGGAAACATTAGGCGCAGGGTTGCCTCCCCTGATAATTGCTGCAGAACGCTTGGCGGCGACAGTCTCACAAGGTGTGCATGGCCGGCGGAGAATTGGTCAAGGAGAGACTTTTTGGCAATTTCGACGTTATGAACATGGTGATTCAATGCGGCAAATCGATTGGCGGCGCTCGGCTCGCTCAGACCCACTTTATGTTCGTGAGTCGGAATGGGAGGCTGCGCAAAGTGTGTGGTTGTGGCGTGACAGCTCGCCGTCTATGGGGTTTGCCTCGACACCGAAGCTAGAGCGTAAAGTTGACCGGGCTACCTTATTACTTCTCGCGTTAGCTTGGCTTTTAGTTCGAGGTGGTGAACGGGTTTCGCTGCTAGGGGCGGACATGTCCCCTGCTTCAGGGCGTGGGGAGATGCTGCGGCTTTACTCCCATTTGCAGAAGGACAAACTTCCTAGTACTAGTGTGCCCTCAATAGAGCCATTGCCCCGTTATTCGCGGCTATTGCTTATTGGCGATTTTTTGGGGCCTTTGGATGATATCTCTCAAGTAATCGAAGCTTATCGAAGCCGAGGTGTAAGAGGGCATCTCTTGCAGATTTTGGATCCCGCTGAGGGAAGCTTACCATACGAGGGTCGTGCATTGTTTGAGGGTTTCGAGTCAGAGGGAGAAGTATTAATTCCCAATGTCGGTTCTTTACGGCAGAATTACCGCCGTGAGCTGGAGCGGCACTGCAATGGCCTAAAATCGCTGGCTCAGGGAAGCGGATGGAGTTTTGCAAACCATTATACCGATAATTCGCCCAGCACTGCTCTGATGGCGTTTTATTTACAATTTTCGCAGTCGGTAGCAACTTAAACATGCTAACTTTGGCTTCTCTCTCTGTTGCCGCCCCATATGCGCTTATCGGCCTGATCATGCTGCCCGCAATCTGGTGGTTATTGAAATTGCGTCCCCCAGTTCCTGCGAGAATTCCTTTTCCTCCGCTAGAATTGTTACGGCGTTTGGTCGGTAAAATGGAAACTCCCGTGAGTATTCCACCATGGCTCTTGGTCTTACGAGTTATGATGGTGTTAATGGTAACTCTTGGGATATCCGCACCATTTATGAACGCTTCCAATTTGTTTTCTGGGGTTGGACCCTTGTATATCGTGGTTGATGATGGGTGGGCCGCCGCTAACCGATGGGCACTTCGCCAAGCGATACTGAACGATTATGTTGAACAAGCGGGACGCGATCAACGTCCCGTAGTAATTGTCTCGACTGCGGCGCCCCCGGGGGGTGGGAAACAGCCTCCCCTCAATTTACTCAGTGCTGCAGCTGCTAAAGAACGAATTGCGGGCATGGTGCCAAGGGCTTGGTTGGGTTCCCGTGCCGCTAGTGTTGAGCGCTTATTGGCTTGGGCGCAGCAGACACGCGCTGAGCGAGGCTCGGTCGTGTGGTTCAGTAATGGTCTTGAGGAAGTATCTCTTGAACAAGATAAAGTCATTTCAATTGATTTTTTAAGTCAACGTCTCGGGAGGCTGGGCCCAGTAAAAATTTTGGCAGAGCCTCATGCAGAGTTGCCCATCGTGCTTCGTCCACTGCGCAATATTGGTGGAGATCTAACCGTTATTGTCGAACGTCCAAAACCCAAAATAAATAGTATTAAAATGACGCAGCCGGTTAAATTAGCAGTGAGGGCACTTGATTCAAAGGGGCAGTTGTTGTTGAGATTACCGATAGTATTTCAGCCGGAGACCACTAAGGTAGAGGCAGCGCTTGAACTGCCAACAGAGCTACTTAATCGTCTGACGCGGCTAGAGATTTCTGAAGCGAACCATGTAGGTGCAGTGTTCTTAGTTGATGACCGCTGGCGTCGGCGCCCTGTGGGGCTGGTTGGCAGTGAAACGACGAAAGCGGAGCAACCCTTGCTCAATCCTGCGCACTACCTAACCCAGGCTCTTGCTCCGTTTGCGGAAGTTCAAAAGGGTAATTTGAGGGATTTACTATTCAGACCCATGGCAGTTTTAATTATAGCTGACGGCGAACCTCTTCCCCCAACAAGTCAAAAGGTGCTTCAGGCCTGGATTGAAAACGGTGGTATTTTGGTCCGATTCGCTGGACCGGAGATGGCCCGGAGCGCTGGTTTAGGGGACCCGTTTTTACCGGTACGTCTTCGGCGAGGCAATCGAGTTGTTGGGGGTGCGCTATCTTGGGGCAAGCCTGCGACGCTTGCACCCTTTGCAGATCATAGTCCATTTCGTGGGTTATCAGTGCCCGAGGATGTCCGAATTCGACGCCAAGTCCTTGCTGAACCCTCCCTTGACTTAATGCAGAGGACTTGGGCTAAGTTATCAGATGGAACGCCGCTTGTTACCGCAGAGGCACGGGGAGGAGGTTGGATAGTACTTATCCACACGACGGCAGATGGTAATTGGACCAGTTTGTCCTTTTCAGGCCTTTTCGTGGAGATGTTGCGGCGCTTGGTAGACTTTTCGCAAGGAGTTGAGAAGGGGGCGGATGAAGTCATTCGGCCCCCATTTGAAATATTAGACGCATTCGGTGCACCCGGTGCGCCAAGTAGCGGAGTAACAGCCCTTTCTTTTGATACACGAGATTTGCAGAGAGTGACGCCTAAAAACCCCCCTGGATTTTATGGTGACGCTCGCGTGCGACGTGCTCTTAATTTAGGGGCTGGGTTGCCGCCGCTCAGGGCTATAGGAGATCTATCAGATGATGTCGAACTCCTTGTTTATGCGCGGAGCAGGGCTGTTGATCTAAAACCTTGGTTGCTCGGACTTGGTTTATTGTTGTTTTTAATTGATAGTTTTTGCAGCGCACGAATTCGAGGTCTATTGCGATTGACATGGCGTCGAGCGTTAATCACCCTAGTTGTTGGGTTCTCGAGCATAACGATGATGGGTGGCGCAGTGGCGCAATCGTCTCAGTACGTCAGTGAGGGAGAACATTGGACCAACTTCAGCTCGGAAGCTTTTGCCCTAGAAAATAGCTTGGAAACACGCCTTGCTTACGTGCTGACTGGTGAGGCAAATGTGGATGAGGTAAGCCGTTTGGGACTTAGGGGCTTAACGCTGGTGCTGAGGCGACGAACGGCGGCGGAATTAGGCGAGCCTCAGGCTATCGACTTGAATAATGACGAACTTGCCTTTTTCCCCTTACTGTATTGGCCTGTTGTTCCAAGCATAAATTTGAATGACCCCACCTCGGAGAAAGTGAGAGCTTATTTGCGCAATGGGGGAACGATTTTATTTGATACTCGAGATCAAGCAGGAGATGTAGGGTTAAGCTTTCGCCGCCTTGCGCGTAGTCTCTCATTGCCCTCATTGGTTCCAATTGATGGGGGGCACGTGTTGACTAGATCATTTTATTTATTAAAAGAGTTTCCTGGTCGGTGGTCCGGCAGTCTACTCTGGGTTGAAAGGTCTGGCGAGCGCATAAATGACGGAGTTTCGCCGGTGATTGCTGGCAATAATGATTGGGCTGCGGCATGGGCTTTTGATGAAGCGCAACGTCCAATTTTTGCTGTTATTCCCGGTGGTGAGCGCCAACGAGAAATGGCCTATCGCTTTGGTATTAACCTTGTGATGTACTCTCTGACGGGTAATTACAAGGCGGATCAGGTGCACATGCCGGCAATAATTCGGAGACTAGGTGAGTGATTGGTGAGGTTTCACTTACGCCGCTTTTTCCGTTGCCTGTCATTGCAGTCTTTGGTGCTTTGAGCCTATTATTAGTTTTACCGGCTATGATGTCGAGTGTATCAGTGGGAGTGTGGCGTTTAGCTGCAACTCTTGGGTTACTGGTTGCGGTCCTCAACCCTGAGCTGGTAAGAGAAAACCGTAAGGCGCAATCTGACATCGTTATAGCGCTTGTTGACCGTACCGCTTCGCAATCCGTAGGTAGACGAAATGCGCAAGCAATTTCAGCTTTGGCGCATGTAAAAGCGTCGATAGACAAGATGCCCAACATGGAATTACAGGTCTCAGAAGTTCAGGACTCAATTCCCGAACAGACAGGATCTGGAACCACTCAGGGGACCTTGATCATGCGCAGAATACAGCATGCTATAGGTAGTGTGTCAAAAAGCCGTCTCGCGGGTATTCTTATTATTAGTGATGGTCAAATACATGATGCAACGCCTGAAGCTGTCGATTTAATTAGCAATAGTTTGGGTGAATATACGCCCATACATGCGCTTATTACTGGTGAGCGAAGCGAGAGGGATAGACAGATTATCGTCGAAAAAGCACCGGCGTACGGCTTGGTTGGGAAGAAAGTTAGTATTGAATACCGCGTTGAAGACCGAATTGGTCAAGGCTTGACCGATGGACCCACGGCTAATGCTGTTGGGTTAGCCAAGGTCTCGCTCAGTGATGGTGACGAGGTACTAAGTGTGGCGCATCAACCTGTGGGGCAAACTCGCCAATTTGAGATCAATCTAGATCATGCTGGCCCCAGTGTCTTGACTTTGGAAGTTGAACCCATGGCTGGGGAGCTATCAACGCTGAATAATAAAGCATTAGTATCTATTAACGGGGTGAGGGATAGGTTGCGAGTTTTGCTGGTATCTGGTCAACCACACGCTGGCGAGCGAACATGGCGGAATATGCTCAAAGCTGACCCAGCTGTCGATCTGATACATTTCACAATCCTCCGTCCGCCAGAAAAAGATGATTTTACACCGTTGAATGAGATCTCCCTGATTGCCTTTCCCACGCGTGAATTGTTTGAGGTAAAGCTTAAGGAATTTGATTTAGTATTATTTGATCGATATGTAGTACGTGACGTTCTTCCGCCATCCTATCTTGAAAATATAAACAATTATGTCAAAAATGGTGGCGCGTTATTTTTAGCGGTAGGGCCCGAATACGCTAGACAAGACAGCCTTTATCAAACCACATTGGGCCAATTACTTCCAGCCGAACCAAGCGGCCGAATTATAGAAAAGGGATTTTTACCAAAAATTAGTAACGTCGGTATGCGTCACCCAATAACGGCAAATCTACCGGGGGGCGGGGCGATGAAAGATGGAGGGAAAACAAAACCAAAGTGGGGGCGCTGGTTCCGCCAACTAGATACGGTTGCGCGAGACGGGGATATTTTGATGACAGGACTATCCCGGCCACTCTTGGTAGTTGATCGATTCGGTAAAGGCCGCACTGCAACGTTGCTTAGTGATCATATCTGGCTATGGGCAAGGGGGTTTGAGGGCGGTGGGCCTTACGCCGAGTTACTCCGTCGGACGGCTCACTGGTTGATGAAAGAGCCAGACCTTGAAGAAGAAAATCTTCGAGCCGAGGTACGAGGGGGAAAACTATTAATTAAACGTCGGTCATTGATCGGTGAATCCGCAAAGATCACCGTAGTGCATCCATCTGGTGAAGAGACCAATCATGTACTTGACTTGGACCAGTATGGCCAAGGGCATATGGAAATTCATGCCCTTGGAGTTGGGCTATATCGGGTTAAAGATGGTGAGCTTGAGATCGAAGTGGCCGCAAGTGAAGTTAATCCAATTGAATTTACGGATCTTCGGGCAACTTCACAACATCTCCGGTCATTAGTTAAGAAGACTGGAGGGAGTGTGCGTTGGATTAATCAGGAATTACCGGATATTAGAAAGGTTCGGTCAAGCCGGACTAAGTATGGCAAATCTTGGCTTGGCCTTCTGGAAAACCGTGCTTATGTCGTGACCGGGATGGAGGAAACTCAGCTGGCCCCCCCAATGTTACTGGTTTTAATTATCTTAACGTTTTTGATGACTGCTTGGTGGCGGGAGGGCCATTAATTTATTGCGTATAAGTAAACTAAACGACCGAATGGGACAGGTTCAGTTGCAATGTGTGCATTTGAACTTGAGATATCCTCACCTTTTTAAAAGACTAATTATTTGTAGGCGTCGTAATTTGGGCGGCAAAACCTGCCTATAGTGTTGAAAAAAAGCTGGGAAGGCTGCTCAAAGGTAAGTTTTTGCTGGGTAATATATTGAAAAATTGTATTTTTTTACTTGGCATGCGCTGTGCAAGGTAATGATGGTAGGATTGGTCTCTAGGGTGGATGACCAACCGAACAAGGAATGGATATCATGAAAGCTCTATCAATTGCCGCGTCTGGTATGGTCGCTCAGCAGCATCGCACCGACGTTGTAGCCAACAATCTAGCCAATATGAATACGACTGGCTACCAACGTAGCCGAACTGAATTCAATAACCTAATTGTCAGCTATATGAACCGCGACCCTAATGATAGTTCACGAGCGGGTGAATCAGTGCCAGGGGGTATTCATTTGGGCCTTGGCGTCAACGTGGGAAGTGTTTATCGGGTGCATGAACAAGGCGCATTAAAGCAAACTGGTAATAACTTTGATCTCGCCATTCAGGGCGATGGTTATTTTCAAGTTCAATTACCGAATGGGGATTTGGCGTATACTCGCGATGGTACGTTTCAGTTAAACGAAGCTGGAACACTAGTTACCCATAATGGGTTTCCTGTTCAACCCGGTGTTGCTGTCCCGGGGAACGTTGTAGATATAACGATTAATAATTCAGGTGAGGTAATTGTCACTCAAGAGGGTGGGGCAACGTCTACTGTCGGGGCGCTGCTATTAACAGTATTTCCAAACCGTGGTGGATTACAGGCTGTAGGTGACAATTTATTTATGGCGACAGAAGCTTCGGGAGAGGCCGCAGTGGTTTCACCTAGCACCAATGGGGCAGGTTCAGTTTTGCAGGGTTTTGTTGAGAGCTCAAACGTCAACGCCATTGAGGAGGTCTCGGCACTTATTCGTGCCAATCGGGCTTACGAAATGAACTCTAAGGTTATGAAGGCTGCAGATGAGATGTTGGCTACCCGACGATAATTGATCCTCAATACTATTTTGTTTTAGACGGTTCAGAGGGAATTAGTTACTCGTCGGTTTCGCGCTCAATATCCTATCTGTGAGGCCCAATGTGCTCGGATGTCAAATAGTAAAGAGTCCATAATATCAATGGCATCAGGACTTATGAGGAGAGCAATCTAAAGTGTTGGCAATATCGAGAATCGTGTCCGCGATGATATCCCAAGTATCAGAAGCCTCAAAATCCCTATCTTGATCAGAGCCATATTCATATGGTCTATTGATGTATGCAGTCTTCATGCCCTGTGAACGCGCGGCTTGTAAATCGTCATTGTGCGCGGCAACCATCATTATTTCATGCGGTTGTAACCCTAAAAAATCGATTGCCCCAAGGTAAACAGAGGCATCACGCTTGTAAGCTTTAAACATGTCCGACGAAAATATGAAATCCCAAGGCAGTCCTGCGCGCTTTGCCATTGAGGACAAAAGCATCAAGCTACCATTCGATAAGGGTGCAATCAGAAACTTTTTTTTAAGCTGCAGCAACCCCGGTATGCTGTCTGGCCAAGGGTCGAGCCGATGCCAAAAAAGATTCATACTAACTCGTTCAGCCTCACTGAATTCATGTGCAATTCCAAAGTTTTCTAAAATAACGTCAAGCCGTTCTCTGTGTATTACGTCGACGCGCGTCCACGGTCGGGCTCCAGATTGCACGCGCGCCATCCCGGGTCGATAACCCGCCCGCCAAGAGCGGGCAAACGCATCCCAATTGACATCTGTAATACCTTTTGTACGAGCAACCTCCTCTCCCATACGAGTTATTGACCCGCGCCAATCTGAGACGGTACCAAAGGTGTCAAACAGCAACGCGCGAACGGAACTTAGATTTGATGGTGTCATTTTATGTCCTGTATGGTTCCTTTCTTAAAGCATCTGAGCCGGAGTCTCTCAATTTGAACATGATAAACCGAATACTTAGTCATAACAATCCGAGCAACTAATTAGCTCTGTAAAATGGTTCTTTCTTTGTAGTGGAGAATTGAGTTTTGAGAGTAGTCTGTGGGGGTATCTTCGCGTATTTAACCCGTTGCAGTTAGTTTCCCTCGATCTATAAGTTTAGCTTTGGGATTTATTGTGATTGCTTACTGTGAAGATTTTACTGACCCGCTGCCCGATATTGATCAATGTCTGGACAGGTACAAACTAGGTTTCGGTTTTTATAAACGTTGTCAAGTCGTCTAACAGCTATATCATACTTATCTTCGTGTAAGTGAGGTATTGGAAAAAAAGCCACGTCTTGGCCATAAGGTTTATCCCATTCGCTATTGAGCAAAAGATGAAAAGCACGCGGTGCGTTTCGAGATAGAGTATCTTATAACGCCACTATACCACTCTCAACAAGAGCGTCGCGAAATTTAATTAAAGCATCGCAAAACCGATTAATTTCTATTGGTAATCGCTCTCTGTCGACTCGCTCATTAGCGTATCTGGTAAACGTTATGACATGGTTAATTCATGAAAACCATAATCGATCCAACGCTTTGTTACATCTTCGTTGATAATACCCGAAGTCTTTTTCACCTGACTTAGATCGATCACACATTCGTGCGCTACGTATCCTTTCTTGCCGCCATCAAGAGCTGGAAAATACGGCTTTAGTAATTTGGCCATATAGTAAGCGCTGAGAATAGCAATTTCTGTTGCCCGTCTTCATCCATGCCCTTCCATCATGAATAAATATGACCCATAAATTGGGCGGATTGAAACACCCCCCAAGGAGCCGCCGAAACTGCACCTTAGGTCGCGCCGTTACCTGCTTCTGGATTTACGCTATCTATCACACTATGATCAGGCAAAAAGGTGATAAACACGCTTTCACAGTCATTAGCCCCACGCCGGGCTCCCGCCGCCATTTGGTATGGCCAATGTCTTATGTGAGTTAAGATGTGCTACGTCGGGGCCGAAATTCCCCAGCTTGGCTCGACCAACTCAGGTATTCATGTTTGCGCTATCCTTGTACTACTGCCAGCTATATCTATGAACAACGTCACAAAACTTGATAATGCTTTCCTCGAACACGCCGTCTGTTGATGGGAAACTTACCATCAGTGCGGTTAAAGATTTTCCATGCTTTTTGGCCTTGACGTGAAGGTCAATGCAATCAATGGCGCCAGCGTCTTAAATTACTGCGGTTGCGGCAAAAATTGGCATGTATTTACCGTCCATGCGTTCTGTTGTATTGTAATTGGTCGCGTGTCAATTTGAAGCCAGTAAAAATAATATAGTCCTGACTTTTAATTTTTGCGCTAAGGGGTAACTCCAGTTTTATATCCTCACCGTAAAATTTTGCCTCTGTCTTGTTTCCCGGAAAGGCAATGGAAATATCAAACGTCTCTCGATAAAGTATGTTCTGCTTTTTGTCGGTTACTGAGACGAAGTAGGGTAAATTAGAAATTCTCGTTGAGTTCGCAGGACCGAGTTTCGCCGCAAAAACTATTCTAAATTTTGCCTCCATGTGGCCTTTTTTAGTTTCTCTATCCACTCGGGTTATGCATTCTAACTCTGCATTTCCTATAGCGCCCTCAACATTTATGTCTACTAAATCACGGCCCTGCCCTTTTTTAAATTCAATGATGTGTGCTCCATCTTTCAGAATTCGATACTCAGGACATGGGTATATAAGAGGGTCTGTCCAAATTGTAGCCACACGATCATAAGTATTTGAGGCTGTCTCGCAGGCTCCTAAAACAGGCAATAGGCTCAGGAACACAGTGAGCGAGCGGGTGTGGTTTTTCATATTAAGGTGCCAGGATTGTGCAAGTTTCAGAGATCGTTATGGCTACCATCACAAAGTCCAGGTGTTTTTGTATAATTACCGCCACAGAAATACACTGTACCGGTAGTTTCAGCTTCGTATATTTGTGGCAGCATACCAACTGCGGTGTGTGTACCGTCACAACATGGCTGATTTTGGCTATAACCGCATGCGCCCCATGCGTATCGGTGGCCTTCCTCAACTTCAACGGCGTAAGTACCACTTTGAGCGATCTTCTCATCCATTATTTGAAGCTCCTACTCTTTGAATGGCATTATTCATTGCTTAGTTTAGTAGAGCAGATGAAGATGAACAAGAAAGATTAAGAGTTTGATGAGCGTGAATAATACCGGGATTTTCCAACGTGTTGGTGATAACTGCTGATCATCTTATGTTCTTTGGTGGTTTGGCTAGCCTTGAGCTGAGTAAAACATTACTCGGGGCTCATTTATTTTTGAAAGCGGCAGCATTAAATTATGGCCGTGTTTGCAAAAGTTAGTGGATCAGACATTTCCACGTTCATCTCAGGAGTTGATATTGGCAAGTTTTTGTCTTGCAGAGAAATCGTAGAAAAGGTCCAAAACACTAATTACTTGGTAACGACAGGGCAAGGTATATACATCCTCGCACTGTTCGAAAAACCAGATACTGTCAAAGAGTTGCGTTTTTTTGGGGCTTACAGATCACTTAGCTTTTGAGGGTGTGTATTGCCTCATACCGGTCAAGGAGTCCGATGGCAATACTGTCCGCCAGCTTTGTGGCCGTCCAGCAATATTGGTAACGTTCTTGACAAGTAGGTCTCCAAGAGCGCCCTCTCTGAATCATTGTACAGAGGTAGGGAAAGCATTAGGGAGATTACATCTTGTAGGTTTAAATTTTGAGGGATTCCGCGCAAATGATTTGTCAGTCGAATCGTGGAGGCCCCTGTTGGCGGGTATTACAGAAAATTTTGGTAGCATTGGGTTTGAGCAGATTTGCAATGGTTTGATGGCGGAATTGGAAAATCAGCTAAATTATCTGAGGCTAATTGGCTGACGACATTACCCACCGGGGTCATCCACGCCGATATATTTCCCGCTAACGTATTTTTTGACCGTGGCCGTTTGTCAGGCATCATGGATTTTTATTTTGCTTGCAATGACACCGTTGCATACGACATTGCTATTTGTTTAAACGCATGGTGTTTCGGGAAAGATGGACGTTTTAACTTCACGAAAGCCCGCCTATTTCTGGGTGCCAACAGTAGAGTTCGCGAACTCAATACTAACGAGTTGGCCGCCTTACCTCTTTTGGCGCGCGGAACTGAGATGCGATTTTTTTTAACACGCTTATTTGATTGGTTAACTCCGCAGGATAATGCACTTGTGTTTCGAAAGGACCCTCTCGATTATTTAAAAATAGAAGGTTTCACTCCAATATGAACTGGATTGATGAATATGTTTTGGATTAAATCTATTGGATTAGGCTGATGGTCGAAATTGTGGAAATTTTTACTGACGGCGCTTGCTTGGGTAACCCCGGCCCCGGTGGCTGGGGCGTATTGTTGCGTTGGCGAGGGAAAGAGCGGGAATTGTCAGGTGGAGAACTTAAAACGACTAATAATCGGATGGAGCTCGTGGCTGCGATAAAAGGATTAGAGGCATTGAAGTGCCCCAGCACTGTTGTTTTGACCACGGATAGTACTTATGTCAGAGATGGTTGCACCAAATGGATCTACAATTGGATCAAAAATGACTGGAAAACAGCCGCAAAAACGCCAGTCAAAAATAGTGATCTATGGCGACGCCTATCCGCGGCCACGTCAGGCCATGATGTCGATTGGCGCTGGGTCAAGGGCCACGCAGGCCACATAGAAAACGAGCGGGTGGACGCGTTGGCTAGCCACGCGGCAAAACGATGGGAACGTTCAGGCATGTGATACGGAAGTTGGATGGAAGGGACATGAAAGTCCAATATTGTCAAACATGTGCCTTCACTTTCTCCCGATTTATACTCTCTCACCGTCTCGCGTTATGAGAGGGACATTAGCCTTTTGCTTTTCTTATAATGACATTTTTCTTGAGCATTGATTTAACTGACTTCCGTTCTCTGTATTGAAAACGACCAAACATGAGAGCTTAACCCTACACCTATTATTTAAATTTTTATAGTAATAGCCAGGGAAGTCGCTTTTTAGCGTCCGCTAATGCCTCTTTCTCTGTTGCAAACGTTAAATGTGAAAAGTTTCCAGTAACAAACCAGCCGCTTTTATCTTCACTGTCATTACGGAAATGTTCATAACCATAGGTCATGTCGGGACGACGGAACACGTCCACGCAGTGTACTTTACCCGGAGCTTCTATTGTACTCACCACGACTATATCGCTGGTCATGCATTAGCTACACGCGGTGATCGGGGGAGAGCAAGGCGTTATCCATTACATTAACCCTAGACTCCAGCGCATAGAGTTCAGCACAGTATTAGGGTTTTCAGATTGCGGATGAAATTCCCGCGCTTTAAAATAGGTGTTTGTGGTTACACCCCATCTGTCCCGTATCGGCAGGGCGTTCGGGTACCAATTAGGGATCCAAGTCCCTCTTAGAAATTTAAACATGAATGTTCCTCATCTTTTTTAGGGGGGAAGCACAAACCATGACATGATGCTTTAACTTGGATTTTCAATAGAAAAGTTTTTATCTTATACATTAATAAGTACTCAAGGTCACGTTGGAGGCATAAATCATTATCAAATGCTCTTTGCTGCCATGGGAGCCCTTGAGTCAGGCGGAAGACAGTTGAGTTTCACTCGTGCCGCTCAATAGTTGATTTTTGCACAAAGTGCCAAAAGCCATAAGATTAAATATCTCAAACAACTTTTTTGTTTAGACTACTCGAGCGGCTAGCGCGGAAATTCACGCCAACCGCAGCGGTGGTAGCATTGGCGCCAATAATTCGTAATTTCTGTGACAGGATAGTTATCTCCCCAGACCAGTTGGGATCAAGGTAGAAATCCTGCGCCTTTGGTGTTGGGGTTTTGCCATCACTTGCTGTTCATTGGTTGCCGGAATTCCGGCCCGGGAGTCCAAATATTGATGTATGGCTTCTAACCCAAGCGCATGAATTGGCTGAGTTATCAAGACATGATGTCGACGTCTTGGTCGCGGTGGGACAGGGCAAATTCAAAAGTCATAATAGCAGGTTCTTTATGAATGAGAGGGTTCCACCTATATAAAGACCCCGATTTCTCGACGAGCATGGTGTGCCGTCTACTCCAATTGATTTTTTGCGTTTACCTCTGCTGCTTCGCCAAGATGAAATTAGTAAACTGATTTGGGAATTATGCTCACAAGCTGTCGATGTGAGCCAAGATATCTATGGGCCATCGTTGACCGACGGAATTTATTACCCTGACCCCAATAGAGCTTTACAAGCCGCGTTTGAGGGACAAGAGGTCGCCCTCGTCATTAGGGCCCATTTTTGGACAGATGTTGTATCGGGTCGTATATTTAGACTGCTCCCAGATATAGAAGTGCCATTTAATATGGATTATTACACTTTCTTTTTACAGAGACGTGGAGAAGAGGACGCGATTCAGAAGTCCTGCAATTGCCTAGGGGTCATAGGGCATGCCACAGTTAAAAAGTGCCTATCTGTTCCGCACGCGTCAGTCGGCCCAGATGAAATAGTAAAGAATTAATTATCGGCTCAAAAAGTAAAAATTGCAGTTATGGAAATATAACCATCAAGTTAACTCAGACAGCATTTGCTCTGCGCTAGTTTTTTCAAAAGTACCTTCGTCAATATGGATAGACTGAACTATTCCGTCATCTACTAGCATTGCAAAGCGTTGACAACGAATTCCGAGGCCGCGTTCGGATAAATCGAGAATAAGGCCCACGGCCTCGGCAAATTTAGCGCTACCATCTGCGACCATAAGCACATTGTCGCCGACATTTTGATCTTGACCCCAAGCACCCATTACAAAAACATCATTGACTGAGATGCAGGCGATCGTATCGACGCCTTTAGCTTTTATTGCGCTTGCGTGTTGAACGAAACCGGGTAAGTGTTTAGCCGAACAGGTTGGCGTAAATGCACCGGGTACGCCGAATATTGCGACTTTTTTGCCATTGAAAAGGCTATCAGTAGAGAGCCCTTCGGGGCCCTCTGAACCCATTATGGTTAGAGTTACGGATGGAATATTATCGCCTCTGCTAATGGTCATTGGTGTTGTCCTCTGAAAGTCTGCTTTTGGTTTGAGATCTAGCATTTTGATGCCGAAGCTGCCCCTTTCGATTGAAATTATATTCAAAGTAACAATTCATCGATAAATACGGTGTGATCACTGCTCCAAATATCCTTAATTTGCAGTAGCAGGGGGCGCTCCTGCAGTTTTGAAGGCTTGTATAACCGCGCTTTCGGTTAAAATTTCAGGTAAAACAATGGGCTTTTTTGCATTAGGCCCGTAAACCACATTGAATGGAATGCCGAACCGCCCAAAACTGGCAAGATATCTGGAAATCTCGTCATTTGGACGCGTCCAATCTGCTTTCATGGCGACAAAACGCTCATCAAGTAACGAGTGTAAGATCGAGTCACGTCGCAAAACAACTTTTTTGTTCACTTGGCAAGTGATACACCAATCCGCGGTAATGTCGACCAAAACGATTTTCCCATCCTCCACCAAAGCAGGAATTGCTTTTATATCAAAAGGTTGCCAGTGCGCCTCTAGCTCTAGTCCGGGATCGGCACTTACTCCCCAGAAGTGTTTGTTCTCGTCCTTTACGAACAAAGGAGCGGTCAAGGCAAAACCCGCCAATACTACTAACCCGGGTAGTGAGGCTCTAAAACCCAGCCCGTTTGTGCGGTGTGAAAAATAGAGTAAAGCGATGGTTGCTAGGGCAACACTGCCGACAAATAGCGCGACGGGATCGCCGGTAACGCCTGAAAGTACCGTTCCTAACCAGACCCCGGTTCCCGCTAAAAGGAGGCCAAGAAAAAACTTAAGACGAATCATCCATGCGCCTGGTTTTGGAAGCCAAGTCGCGAATTTAGGTTGAATGGTGATTAACAGATGGGGTAACGCAAGACCGATGCCAAGAGCAGCGAACACGCATAGCATCTCACCAACTGACTTGGTTAAGGCGAAGCCTACAGCAGTGCCAAGGAACGGCGCCGTGCAGGGCGTTGCCAAAAGTGTAGCGAATACGCCACTCAAAAAATGTTCAGTCAAAGCTCCAGGGTCGAACTTTTTGCTACTCACATTGTTCGCAAATCTGGGCAGACTAGTCTCAAAGAAACCCCATAGATTGCATGCGAAGAGAGTAACCATGAGAATCAATCCCGTAAGAAACCAAGGTTGCTGGAATTGGATACCCCAACCTATTGCCGTGCCACCTGCCCGTAAAACTGCCAACGCAGCGCCCAATGCTAAGAAAGTTGCAACAATACCAATTGAAGAAGCCAAAAAACCACAACGTATCTCGCGCAAAGTGCAATTGCTATTTGAAATCAGTGAGAAAATCTTTAAAGACAGAACGGGCAATACACAGGGCATAAAATTCAAAATTACCCCGCCAATGATCGCGAAAATTATGATTAGGGTAAACGATGGGCTTGAGTCTGATGTGGCGGTGGTAAAATTTTTCTCAGCCCGAGGAAGTGACTCTGTAGATAGAGTTAGCCTATCTTCAGCAATCCGCTCGCCATCAATTAGTGTAACAATGAAGCTGCGACCGTTAAGTTTTGGACCTACTGCGTCGTCAAGATGCTCGACCCCGTGGACCTGCACATCAAAAAGGGCTGTTTTTCCCCCGTTGAAATAGCTTACCTGCGGCCTGCTATAACCTAGGCCGATAGGACCTTCAAGATATATGTCTGGGGCTGTAAAAGGCGCGGTGGCATGCGCAGTTATCTCAACAAATTGGGGTTTAGTCGGCTCATCGTCGTTTGCAGGATGAAAAATTTCCGCGACGTCCAGCCCATGGAGTCTTCCGTTATCCGGCACCTTAGCTGTGTATCGGTTGATCAAATGTGAAAACTTGCTTGGAGACGGGAGGCCATACGACAATTTCAGGGTTAGCTGTGACTCGTATGGAATGCAAATTTTATTGCATGTAAGATAGCTGACACGCGCCTGCACATCCGAGCCACGACCAATTGGGGCAGATACTGCGGAAATTGGAAACACGACCTTTTTGATATAGCCAAGAGTTTCCATACCCAAGATCGAGAACCGCTCTGGAACCGGCCAAGTCATCTTAGGGTTATAGAAGTTTTTTGAACCTGTCCAATCGATACTGGGCGGGAAACCTGCGCTCCCTGGGCTGCGCCAATAAATTTTCCACCCGGGTTTTAGATCGAATTGAAGGCCAAGGCTCAATTTATGGCGGCCATTCATGCCGATAGAGGTAGTTGAAGATATCAATCTCAGCTTGGCTTGGTCTGTGATAACCCAATCTGATGCTGCATCACCTACTTTAACTTTAGCATGCAATCTCTCTTGGGAAACAACACACACTGACCCAATTAACAGGATCCATGAGATTAGTGTTCGTAAATAAAAGCTCATAATTTCGTCGTAGCTCCCAAATAACTCTCAACCGGTATATACGCAGAAAATTCACGGATTTCACGTTAAAAAGGACTAGATGCGTGTGGCGTTAGGTGCAATTATTATGGCTGCTAGCTTCCTCGCTGATTACCATTGTGTGTAATACTAAAACGTATGACTTTGGATGGGCTGGCTCCCTCGGGTAGGTAGCTACCTCAGGCTAAGGGAGACAATTAAAATGATGAGACATGTTGGAAAAAGAACTCCATGGTTGAACTGAGTTACACGACTAAATCGACAAAGAATGGTGAAGCATATTTATGCGGCCAATTGCTGATTGCTATGCCCGGAATGACGGACCCTCGGTTTGAGAAAAGTATCATTTACATATGCGCCCATAACGAAGAAGGGGCCATGGGTTTAGTTTTAAATCGCCCCATTGTATCGATGTCCTTCGCCGAAATGCTGAAACAACTGGGTATTGACGCTGGCGATAGTGGGGGGGCTATCCGAGTGCTGTTTGGTGGCCCAATCGAGGAGTCCCGTGGGTTTGTCCTTCACTCACCTGATTACCTGCAGGACGCCTCAATGATCGTAGATGATAATGTCGCGCTCACCGCAACGGTTGATATATTACGCGCTATTGCGGATGGGACGGGGCCTCGAAAACGCGTCTTGGCACTCGGTTATGCAGGGTGGGGGCCGGGTCAACTCGACTCGGAGATCTTGCATAACGGTTGGCTGAGCGTGGGTGCTGATGATGATTTGGTTTTTGGCGGGGACCTCAATGCAAAGTGGGGACGCGCTATGGCCAAAATTGGCATCGATCCCCTAATGCTATCGGATGATGCAGGTCACGCATGACCCGGTCTAAATCTCTTTCAAAACGTCAGACTCGGTCTTTGCAAAAACGTGGTGTTCAATCTTCTGAATCTTTGATGCGGCTGTTATTAGATCGAATGAGTGCGTGTCCCGATGCGGAAAGATTGAACGACAACGTAATAATGCCGTTCGTCACAGCGTTGGAAACTGTTTGTGCTAGGCGGGGTTACGTTATGAATATTTTTGGTGAAACATCGAATATCGTTTACACCGGTGATGCGAATGATGCGGAATCAATTTACTCACTAATTGAACACTACCTGGATAATCGCGAGTAAATGACGGCCCTGTATTATTGCGGTCAGCGATAACTTGAACTCGTCATGAATTTTATCGGATTCTAGAGCTGGAGGCTTAAAAGTGGACCAGAGTGCCTCTCCAATAATTCACAATCATTTGTGGCACAAACTCTTGTCATCTGACACTGAGTCTACAGGTAATTCAATTCAAAGCCAAGTCATCTCTCAGTCTTTACCGGCTGCAAAATTGATATTCTGTTTGATGCGGGTATTTTCTGGGTGATAGGTTGTGGGATGTCTTAAAAGTTCGGGCTCTCGTTAGAGAGGAAGGTCTTAAGCAATCTATGCGAGTTTTTAATTGGAAAGAGTTAAAAATTTTGCATGGGACAGGGGAATATTTAATGTTTGATAATAGGAATAAGAGGAATTTGACACGACGCAAAGCACTCAGCTTGCTCGGAGTGGGCGCGGGTTCGATTGCGGTTCAAGCGGCGTTTCCGACGAGGTTTGCCATTGGTGGCGACGCAAAAATAAAAATTGGTACTCTCCTGCCTTATTCAGGCACTTACACGTGGCTAGGCGAATCGATTACCAACTCGTTTGAGCAAGCTTTATCAAGTCATGGAGGTAAACTTGGGGGGCGCAACTTTGAATTGATAAAGGTCGATAGTGAGGCGAAACCTCCCAAAGCCGCGGGTTTAACAAACAAGCTTATCGATCAGGAAAAAGTTGATTTTATTGTCGGGCCGGTTCACTCCGGTGTTGCGATGGCAATGACTAAAATCGCGCGCGAAGAAAATATGATGACGGTAATACCTAATGCAGGTGCAAACCAAGTAACGGGTCCACTCTGCTCGCCAAATGTATTTCGTACATCTTTCTCTAATTGGCAGCCAGGTCACCCGATGGGTAAAGTACTATTGGAGGAAGGAAAAAATACTGCTGTCCTATGCTATTGGTCCTACGGCGCTGGCAAGCAGTCAGCGGAGGGGTTCAAGGATTCGTTTGTTCAAGGTGGCGGCAAAGTTCTCAAAGAGATTGGCATCCCATTTCCCAAAGTTGAATTTCAAGCGGCTTTGACTGAAATCGCCGCGATTAAGCCAGATGCTGTTTACGTTTTTTTTGCTGGTGCAGGCGCTGTCAAGTTTGTGAAGGATTGGGCTGCGGCGGGTCTTAAAGATAAGATTGAGTTAGTTGGACCAGGTTTTTTGACTGAGGGGGTCACCCAAGCCCAGGGTGACGCGGCGGAGGGTATCCGAACCACGCTTCACTACGCCGATACTCTGGATAATGCGGCAAATCGTAAATTCCGGGCAGCATACAAAAGGGCTTTTGGAAAGGAAGCCGACGTTTATGGCGTCCAAGGTTTTGATGCGGGCCAGTTGATTAGAGCTGGTGTTGACTCTGTTCGTGGCGATGTAAGCGCGCAATACGATATGATTGCGGCGATGGAGAGGGCCGTGATCGACTCACCCCGAGGGAAATGGGTTTTCTCGCCTGCGCACAACCCCGTGCAAAACTTCTATTTGCGGGAGGTCCGCGGAGGTGTTAACGAAGTGGTACGTATCGCGATGGAGAATTTAGCTGACCCTGCCCGTGGTTGCCGCGCGTAGGGTCTGTGAAGAAGGTTCGGGCGCTTAAGTAGCTTTGCTTGAGTAGCTTTGCTTGGACTTATCAAATAGAGTGTACTCGACTTGCGGCTGTAATACTGAGTTTTTTCATGAAACGTTAGTCCGCACCCAAGTGAGCCTTGGATATCTGTAAATGGACTGGCTTTCTCTAATTATTCAAATACTGAACGGTATCCAATATGGATTATTGTTATTCTTAATAGCTAGTGGATTGACTATAGTCTTCGGTATAATGGGGATTATAAACTTAGCGCACGGATCCTTTTACATGATCGGAGCGTATTTAGCTTTTACTCTCAGTCAATTGACCGGGGGGCTGTTTACCGCTATCGCACTTGGCATTCCACTTACACTTGCCTTTGGTTTCTTGCTTGAACGCTTCGTCATCAGGCAGCTTTACCACCGTGATCACTTGCAACAGGTATTGTTGACCTTTGGTCTAATCTTAATTTTTAATGAATTGCAGCAAATCTTGTGGGGCGGTGAGCCCAAAAGTGTTCCGGTGCCGGAAATTCTGCAAGGCGCAGTGGCATTATCTGATACTCTGAGTTACCCGATATATCGTTTATTTCTATCTGGGGTCTGCTTAGCAATGGCTGCCACTATGTATGTTGTAATCAGATATACTCGGATCGGAATGCAAATTCGGGCAAGTTCTAGCAACCAAAACATGCTCAATGCGCTCGGGGTAAATGTGCGGCTTATAAATTCGTTGGTGTTTGCTTGCGGCGTCGCGTTGGCAGGTGTGGCCGGTATCCTTGCTGCACCCGTTGAAACCGTATATCCCGGAATGGGTGAGCAAATTTTGATTGTTTCCTTTGTTGTTGTTGTAATCGGTGGGATAGGCTCAATTCGTGGTGCATTTTTTGGGGCACTTTTGATTGGGGTTACTGACGTGCTCGGACAAGTTTTTTTGCCGAGTGCTGCAAGCATAGTCATATATGGCGTTATGGCTTTCGTGCTTCTTATAAGACCATCTGGGTTGTTTGGAAGAAGTGAATGATTGTTTTGCCTCCCCGGCCGATCTTAATTGCGCTTGCGTTGATGGTGGTAGCATTCGCTCTAATACCGATGACCGGTGATAAATATTGGATCAAGTTGATCACACGAATGTTCGCTCTCGGAATTTTTGCCATGAGTTTAGATTTTCTTGTCGGCTACACCGGATTAGTTAGTTTTGGGCACGCGGCATTTTTTGGCATTGCCGGTTATACCTTGCATCTCATTTCCCCTGAAAACCAAGCACCAAACCTTGCCTGGGTATTGCCGGTATCGGTATTTGCTAGTGCTATTATGGCTTTACTCATCGGTGCGTTGAGTGTACGGACACATGGCATCTATTTTATAATGGTGACACTAGCATTCGCGCAAATGCTGTTTTTTCTTTTTCACGACTCAAATATAGCAGGTGGCTCTGACGGGGCGTTCATTTACAATAAGCCAGTTTTCACTATTTTGAATTGGACGGTATTCGATCTTGGGAACCGTTATGCTCTGTATTTCTTGAGCTTGTTGAGTATGATGACGCTATATCTCCTATTAACCGTTGTGCTGGCATCCCCCTTTGGTGCGGTGATACAAGGAATTAAAGTTAATGAACATCGTATGCGGGCACTTGGGTATAATACCTATTATTATAAGTTGATCAGCTTTGTCATTGCTGGTGCGATTGGAGGGTATGCAGGTTTTTTGTTTGCGTGCATCGACGGATTTGTGTCTCCAGAATTGTTAGGATGGCGAGAGTCCGGATTGGCTCTTGTCATGGTTATATTGGGTGGTGTTGGAACTCTGTTTGGGCCTGTTCTTGGTGCGATCACGCTACTGGGTGCGGAAGAAATTTTTCGCGATCGGAGCCTGGTAGGTCCATTGGCTAATTACTGGCAGGTGCTAATGGGCGTTTTCGTAATTATAGTTGTATTGTTTTTGCGAGGAGGCCTAGGGGGGCAACTTTTACAGTTTGTCAGACGAAAAAAAGAGCAGGGCCTTTGAGTTCTCTCGGTGTCGATAACAGCTCTCCAACGCTTTTGGATGTTTGCAACCTATCCGTAAAGTTTGGCGGATTACGTGCTGTCAATAATGTAAGTTTTACCCTTGCTCGTGGACAAATTAGTGCAATCATCGGACCAAATGGCGCGGGTAAGACAACGTTAATCAATCTTCTTTCAGGCGAATTAACACCGGATTCTGGAGAAGTTTGTCATAAGGGAGATGTTATTACGGGCCTTCCTGCTCATAGCATTGCAGCACGAGGGATTGGTCGCTCATATCAAATTATTAATATTTTCCCCGAGTTTTCGTGCTTCAGAAATTGCTGGTTAGCAGCGCGGGGTAGGTATGGTTCGGGTATGGAATTTTTCTGCCCTGCAAATCACGATGAAAAAAGTAATATTGCTGCAGCGGAATCATTGGAGATAGTAGGGTTGTTAGACAAGGCATACTTACCAGCAAGTCATTTGAGTTACGGTGAACAAAGGCAGCTAGAGATTTCGATGCTTTTGGCTCTGAAGCCGGAGGTTCTGCTTTTGGATGAGCCGTTAGCTGGATTAGGAATGCGGGAGTCAAGTGATGTCCTCCGCTTGATTAAAAATTTAGCGCGGGATCACGCAATTTTATTAATCGAACATGACGTGGAAGCTGTTTTTGCCATTGCCAATGAATTAACTGTAATGGTCAACGGAGAGGTCCTCGAGACGGGCCCCCCCGATCGTATTAAAGAGAGTGGCGCGGTACGTCATGCATATTTGGGTAATGGTATCTAAGGCGGGCTTATGATTGGGGATACAGTCATTACTTTAGATGCCATAAATGCCCATTACGGCGCTAGCCATGTTTTGCATGACGTGGATTTAGTGATTAAGTCCGGCACATGTGTAAGTCTGTTGGGCCGCAACGGTATGGGTAAAACAACTACCCTTAAAATCATTATGGGATTGCTAAACCCGACGTCAGGAACCATAACGCGCAAAGGTATGCGGGCTTCAAGGACCGAGCCACATCTCATCGGGAAATGGGGAGTTGGTTATGTACCTGAGGGACGCGAGATTTTTCCAAACCTAAGCGTCCACGAAAATCTTCTGGTAGCTGCTCGATTTAGATCAGGGGCAACAAGAAAATGGGATCTAGAACGCGTTTTGACGCTGTTTCCTAAGCTTACAAGTCGATTGAGTCATCTGGGGGCTCATCTTTCTGGTGGCGAGCAGCAAATGTTGTCGATCGGACGTGCATTAATGACCAATCCAGATATATTGCTCTTGGACGAAGTGACAGAGGGGTTGGCGCCGTTAATCCGGGAAGAAATTTGGGCCGTCATTGAGGCGATTAAGGTGGACGGTATTACGATTGTAGTGATAGACAAGGATGTTAGTCGTCTTGCTGCCATTGCTGATAATCACTTAATAATAGTTAAAGGCACTATTGTTTTTGATGGTGACAGTGCAACCCTACTCGCTAATCCAAAACTTCTTCAACGTCACCTTGGCGTGTGATACTGCGAATTGTTGCATTGGGTCACAAAATCAGCAATGGCTCGTAATGTTTGCGTTTGTTTGTCGCGATGAGGTGCGTGACCGCAATTTGTGAGCTTTAAAAGATCTACTGGGCCAGCTGAGAGAGCTGCAATACCATCGATCTGTTGCATAGAGCTGTACTCGTCATTTTCACCTTGGACTGCAAAAATAGGACATGTAATATGGGATAATAAAGCCTCGATATTCCAATTTGGGAAATTCGGATGTAGCCAAATGTCGTTCCAGCCCCAAAATGTATGCTCTGGGTCGTTATGATACTCTCCGAGACGCAACTTTAAATCACTGGAGAGAAATCGTTCTCTTACCCTAGCAATAGAGATGATGCACTTCTCCTCTACAAAATAGTGAGGAGCCATTAAAAATATTCCGGTGACATTACTCCCCGGATCTGCAGCATAAATCAACGCAATAGATGCGCCATCACTGTGGCCAATGAGAATTGGGGCTGATACCTGCCAAAAATTTAATAGTCGGGGCAATACAAATTCAGCCTCGTGATGCATGTAGCTGATATCATGAGGATCGGCCAATCTCGATGATTTCCCATACCCTCTTCTCGAGAAAACGATTACCTCCGCCCCCGTGGTTGCCGCTGTCATTGCAGGAAAATCGTGCCACATCGTTACGGAACCTAAGCCTTCGTGTAAAAAGATGACTGGCGCAAGTTTTTTATCGCGGGCCTTGAAGCGGGAGTATTCAATCCGATGGCCATCTAGCAGAGCAAATGCTGTCTCTGAGGCAGCAGGGAGATTAGTCACATCAACGTCCTGCAGACATCGATTTTCAATTGTTGGGAGAGTTCCGCGAGATCGCTTAAATACCATGGATAGCCAATGAAATTATAGTCGACTCAGTTGATATGGTGCCGCCGGACAGAATTGAACTGTCGACCTCGCCCTTACCAAGGGCGCGCTCTACCCCTGAGCTACGGCGGCTTGTTATGAAGATGTACCAACATATGCCATGGCTTTTGGGATGGTGCAAGTATTGCGCTTGGTCCTTGACCCTCGGTCAAACACACGGCATTTTAGGCTTGTCGTAGGAATTTGGCTGTTTACTCATTATGACTGATAAGCCCAGATTAAAGAATAAAAAGTCTATTAAAATTAAGGCTACGGCCCGTACAGCACGGGAGAAACGCCTTGATCAAGCATTGCGAATAAATATGAATAAGAGAAAGTTACAAATCCGCGAGCGTGCCAAGTTTACCAATATAGCTGACAGCGACTAAGAGCGAAGCCTTATCCAGCGATCTGTAAATCTAGAATTGGAAGCATGATCTTGTGCATGCTAACCCCATTCCTTAAAAGCTGGATAAGCGGCAACATTAAGGAAACTGATTTGGACAGCATCAGCATTCGCGGTGGAGTACCATTAAGTGGCACAATAGAAATTAGTGGGGCAAAAAATGCTAGCCTTCCACTTATGGCTGCAGCTCTGCTAAGCGAAAACCCGTTGACACTGACTAACCTGCCCAATCTCTCAGATATAATATCAATGGGACATTTGTTAACTGGCTTGGGTGCTGAAATAAATTTTCAAGTCGGCAAGAACGGGCCATGTGCCGCAACAATTTCCGCTGCTAAAATTTCTGGCACAACGGCGCCTTACGACGTTGTGCGTAAAATGCGAGCATCAGTATTGGTCATGGGACCCTTATTAGCCCGGTTTGGGGAGGCGCGCGTTTCGTTGCCGGGCGGATGTGCCATTGGCACGCGCCCTGTTGACCTGCACTTGCAAGCCTTCGAGCATTTGGGAGCAAAAATTAAATTAACTGAAGGGTACATTCAAGCTACCGCTCTGAACGGTTTAAGAGGGGGGCATGTCATATTTCCTATGGTGACTGTAGGTGGCACAGAAAATGTATTAATGGCAGCGTGTCTTGCCGATGGAGAGACAGTCATTGGCAATGCAGCTCGTGAGCCAGAAGTTATTGATTTGGCGCAATGCCTAGTATTGATGGGAGCAGACATCAGAGGGATTGGTACCGATACATTAAGGGTACAGGGCGTGCCCTCCCTGCGAGAGGCCACCCACGCTGTGCTTCCTGATCGAATAGAGACAGGCAGTTATGCAGTTGCCGCTGCAATTACTGGGGGAGACCTTACTCTTAATAATGGTCGGATAGGTCTTCTTGAGGCGGCAATGGAAGCCTTGCGTCGCGCTGGCGCAGAAGTATGCGAAACTGAGACCGGTCTGCGAATTCGAGGCGGCCTCCGCCCGATAAAAGGCATAGATTTGATGACCGAGCCTTTTCCAGGTTTCCCAACGGATATGCAGGCCCAATTCATGGCTATGATGGCGGTTGCAGAGGGAGCCTCGATGATTACTGAGACAATTTTTGAGAATCGCTTTATGCACGTCCCTGAGCTTTGTCGAATGGGTGCGGACATTAATGTTCATGGTGCATCGGCAATTGTGCGAGGGGTGCCTAAACTCAGTGGCGCTCCTGTTATGGCCACAGATTTACGCGCCTCTATCTCACTAATTTTGGCTGGCTTAGCTGCTGAAGGAGAGACCGTTATTAATCGCGTTTACCACCTCGACCGGGGTTACGAAAGCGTTGAATCTAAGTTGGCCGCGTGTGGCGCTCGAATTGAACGTTTATCTGACTGACAATTACTTTAAATTTTAGCTAGCGGATGTTTGAATCCGCGCCCCACTTTCACTATGAATGGCTCTTGATCGGAGTATTATTGTCATGAGAGCCAGAGACAGCCTTGTGTTGGCTTTGCCCAAGGGCCGGATCCTTAAAGAAGTGATGCCGATAGTCAAGGGCGCAGGTATCGAGCCAGAGCCAGCATTTTATGATCCCTTGGCCCGCCAACTGAGATTTTCGACTAATACTGTTGGTCTAGATATTATCAGAGTGCGTAGCTTCGATGTTGCTACTTTTGTGGCCTTTGGAGCAGCGCACATTGGTGTCGCTGGAAATGATGTGCTGATGGAGTTTAATTATCCCGATATATATACGCCTCTCGACTTGGACGTCGGCCATTGTCGCCTATCTGTCGCGGGGCCTCGTGAAATGATAGATACCGACGATCCTGCCGCTTGGAGTTCGATTCGCATCGCCACAAAGTACCCCGGGCTTACAAAGCGCCATTTTGCCCTCCGCGGAGTGCAGGCAGAGTGCATCAAGCTTAACGGTGCGATAGAATTAGCGCCAAATTTGGGGCTTTGCCGGCGTATTGTTGATTTGGTCTCTACTGGTTCCACACTAGAGGCTAATGGACTTATAGAAATTGAGAAAATCTGCGACATCACATCGCGTTTGACAATCAACCGAACCGCGTGGAAAACCCGTCCAACGGAGATCAATGGCTATCTAAGGGATTTTCGGGGAGGACTAAAATGACCTTGAAGCTTAATGTTACTGATGCCGGTTTTGAGAGGGCTTTTCAGACATTTTTGGGTACGAAACGAGAGACCGATCGAGATGTAAATGATCTGGTTTCTGGCGTGCTCGAAGATGTGCGTTCACGCGGAGATGCGGCACTACTGGACTATACACGAAGGTTTGACCATTTCAATGCGACGGCCGCAGATTTGCAGGTTTCATCTGAGGAGATTGCTGATGCACGTGATGCGTGTGACGCAACGACTTTGAGTGCGCTGGACGTTGCAGCTGAGCGTATTTTGCGCTTTCACGAGTTTCAGCGGCCTAACGATATAGATTTCACTGATGACGAGGGCTTGCGACTAGGATACCGCTGGGGTGCTGTGGGTGGTGCAGGCCTATATGTCCCTGGTGGAACGGCTGCGTATCCCTCCTCTGTTTTGATGAATGCCATCCCTGCGAAAGTGGCCGGAGTTGAGCGACTGGTGATGGTTGTCCCCACTCCGAATGGCAAGATCAATCCACTAGTATTTGCTGCTGCTGAGCTCGCCGGAGTAGATGAGATATACAGAATTGGTGGCGCACAGGCCATTGCAGCACTGGCGTTCGGGACGGCAACCGTGAAGCCAGTTGATAAAATTGTCGGCCCCGGAAATGCCTATGTTGCTGCCGCCAAACGGCAAGTGTTCGGAACCGTAGGTATCGATATGATCGCTGGGCCGTCGGAAATTTTAGTTTTGGCTGATGACCAGAATGAGCCAGATTGGATTGCTGCTGATTTGCTCAGTCAGGCGGAACACGATACTGCAGCGCAATCAATATTAATTACAAATAACGAAGTTTTTGCCGATGCGGTGGCTGAGGCGATAGGCAGATATTTGAAAACATTGCCGCGAAGCGACATCGCTAACGCAAGCTGGGGCGATCATGGGGCAATTTTTATTGTGCCCTCTTTGGAAGATAGTTTGCCGCTAATTGATCAAATCGCACCTGAGCACCTTGAAATTGCGTGTTCAAATGCTCGCAAATATGCCGAGCGTGTCAGGAATGCAGGCGCTATTTTCATAGGTCGGTTTGCGCCGGAGGCCGTTGGTGATTATTTGGCCGGGCCTAATCATGTTTTACCAACTGCCCGTTCCGCAAGATTTTCCTCCGGCCTTGGCGTTCTGGATTTCATGAAGCGAACGTCTCTAATTGAGTGCAGTGCTGATAGTCTAGCCATCATTGGGCCCTCAGCTATCAAGCTTGCGCGAGCGGAAGGCCTAAATGCCCACGCTTTGGCGGTCTCAATCCGACTAAATACACCAAGCGATGATTGACATAGGGCTGTGGTCAAAACCCAAAGCATTGTAAACATCTCTCTAGATGAGCGCTCAGTTCTTCGACGTAGTCCGCAAGTGGAGCATGAGCGCAAGGTCGCTATATATGATCTCCTTGAAGAAAATGAATTTACGCTCACCGATGGTACAAAAGGTCCGTATGATCTGCATTTAGCGATCGAAGAAAACCGTCTCATTTTTATTCTTAACGGAGAGCATGGTAACAAAATCGCCCGCCTCACCTTACCGGGTAGCGTGTTTCGAAAAATCGTTAAGGATTATTTTCTTATCTGTGAGAGCTATCTTGACGCGATTAAGACTAAAACTCCATCTCAGATTGAAGCGATCGATATGGCCAGGCGGGGTATTCATGACGAAGGGGCAGATGTTTTGGCGGAGCGAATGGCAGAGCATGTTACCATGGACAAACAAACAGCCAGGCGGTTATTTACGCTATTATGCGTCTTGCATATTCGGGCGTAATTAGACATGGGTGATTTACCTTCCGCCGTTTTATTCGCATGCACCATGAACTCGGTGCGTTCGCCCATGGCTGAGGGCATTATGAAGTTTCTTCATGGAACGAGAATTTATGTGGACTCCGTCGGCGTTCGGTCAATTGATGTCGATGGTTATGCCATCACTGTCATGGATGAGATAGGCATCGATATCTCAGGGCATTCGGCAAAAACATTCTCCGATTTAGAGGACTCTTATTTTGATGTCATTATCTCGCTTTCACCTGAAGCTCAGCACAGGGCTGTGGAGATGACGCGAGTGATGGCGGTACAGATAGAATTTTGGAACACTTTTGATCCGGCAATTATTGATTCTGAAAACTGGGAGAGTCGGATAGAGGCTTATCGCCAGGTTCGGGATCAACTTATGGGGAAAATAAAGGCGCGATTCCCGGGAACGCTGGCGATCGATACGTGACTTAAAAAAAGGGCTGTGACGTGTCCTGTGTACTTTTCTGACTCTAAATCTGCGAAAAACCTTGACCAAGCACGATTTGCCGCCATGGTAGGGCACTTTTTAAGAGTATAATTGTAGCAACCGATTTGAGAGATATATGGCTAAAGAAGAGCCGCTGGAGTTTTCCGGTACAGTCATCGAGATTCTTCCGAACGCAATGTTCCGGGTAAAACTTGATAACGATCACGAAATTCTTGCCCACACCGCTGGTAAAATGCGAAAACATCGTATCCGTGTGCTTGCCGGTGACAAAGTGAATGTTGAAATGACCCCTTATGATCTTACGAAGGGTCGTATCACTTTCCGTTTCAAGTAACGGTGGCGGCCAATGCCCGGCCGTTTGATCTTGGCTTCGGCATCGGCTCAGCGACTGGAGCTATTAGCACAAGTCGGCATTATGCCAGATAAGGTCCTACCAGCACATGTAGATGAGACGCCTTTAAAAGATGAACAACCGCGGGAATTGGCGGCAAGGCTAGCTGCTCTTAAAGCCGATAGTGTTGCTCAGAAAAACCCGGAGCATTTCATTTTAGCTGCCGATACTGTGGTCGCGAGTGGGCGAAGAATTTTTGATAAGCCGCAAGATAAGGAACAAGCTCGTCGAGCAATAGAGCACCTATCGGGCCGACGTCACCGGGTCTATGGTGGTGTGTCTCTAATCGCTCCCGATGGTACGCGGCGTCATCGTTTAGTGGTAACCCAGGTGCAGTTTAAAAGGCTTACTCCAGGTGAGGTGGACAGATATCTTGCAACTGAGGATTGGCATGGAAAAGCAGGGGGTTATGGGATACAAGGACTCGGAGGCGCATTCGTGAAAAAAATTAATGGGTCCTACTCAAATGTAGTGGGCCTCGCTCTGTGCGAGACTTTAGCACTTTTGCGCGGACTGGGCGCAGGATGCCATATCTTATAGGATTACGATCAGTTTATGGCCATCGAACGCATTCTTATCTCTTCATCGCCCGGTGAAATCCGAATTGCCGAAGTCTCCAAAGGAAGGCTTAAGGGGTTTACAGTCCATCGCAACGGATTCAATAGTCGGGTTGGTTATATATATCTGGGGCGCGTTGAGGCTGTCATCCAGAATTTACAGGCTGCTTTTGTTGACATTGGTGAGGGCCAGCCAGCCTTCCTTGCTGTGGCCGAAATGCGACCACAGGGAAATCGCAATTCGGAAGATCAGATTAGCGACTATTTAGCGGAGGGGGATTCCGTCTTAGTTCAGGTGATGCGGGACGCTGAAAACGATAAGGGTGCTAAACTTACTACCCAGATAGGTCTGTTAGGGCGAGACCTCGTGTACTTGCCATGTGCAGAGGGAGTTTCAGTATCACGGCGTATCTTATTAGCGGCCGACCGCGATCGCCTTAAGGCTGTGGTTATGGGTTTCGTCATGGATAACAAAGTTGGAGGTTATATCGTGCGCACCGCGGCGCAAGAAGCCAATAATGAAGATATTATCTCAGAGGCGGCACGTCTTCGGACGCTTTGGCTCGATATTGAGGTCAAACGCCAACAATCTAGTGCCCCCGCAATGATTCATGCAAACTTGGAACCGGCCTTGGCTATCCTTCGTGATCGAGGAAGCACTGAGTTGGGGGCTATAGTTGTGGATGACGTAAAATTATTTCACAGAATAAATGCTTTCATTCAGTCGGATATGCCTGATCTTGACGGTTTGCTGTCACAACATCTTGGCACAAAATCTTTATTTGTATCTGAGGGTGTCGATGACATGGTTGATGCGGTGCTAAATCTGAGAGTAACTTTGCCGCTGGGTGGAGATATTCAGATTGTGGAGACACCGGCCCTAACAGCTATTGACGTAAATACTGGCAGTGCAGACTTCGGTGAGCGTGAGCGGTCGGCCTTTGAGGTAAACAAGGCAGCCGCTAATGAAATTGCTCATCAGATACAACTGCGTAATTTAAGTGGTCTTATAATAGTTGATTTTGTATCCATGCGCCGCCGCGATGCCCAGAGTCGGCTCGGCGAGATCTTCCGAAGTGCGTTAGCTGCTGACCCATTGCAACCCCAGTTAATTGGTTTTACCCGGCTGGGGTTGGCTGAGGTGACGCGCCGCCGCGAAGGCGGTAGCCTTCAGAGAATTATTTGTGGCATGCCGGAGGAGCCCATCAGTTCCCCTGAGACTACTGCATTGGCGGCGCTTCGAGGTGTTCTGATAGATAGTGCTACATCGCGGAGAGCTGTTTATGGATTGCGCGTGCATCCAGCTGTAGCGTCTTGTCTAATTAACGAAGTTGAGAGCGCTTTTGAAGAAACAAAGACATTGTTGGGAGGTCAGCTCGAGTTGACCTCCGACGCCGCAGTTGAACGCGACAACTTTTACGTTGAGATTATACGATGAGTGTTAAAGTAAGCAGCACAGATAATGTAATCTCTTTGAAGAGGCGCGATTGCCCTATTTGTGCTAAACGTGAGAAAATACAGTTTAAACCGTTCTGCTCCCAGCGCTGTGCCGATATTGACCTTGGTCGTTGGTTAAACGAATACTATTGTATCCTAGGCGAGGAAAAAGCGGAATCTGATGACTATGAAGACTAATTGGAATAATGTTGGCTTGTGAGTGAAAGAACAATAGTGAACATCGGGTACTGGACAGGACCGTGATTATCTTCTAAAAGCCGTGCTGGTTTTGAGAACACTATATATTCAAAGAGTTTGAAGGTTAGTGATCATCTTGACTTTTGTTGGTTTAGTTGGCCCAGGTAGCTCAGTTGGTAGAGCAGCGGACTGAAAATCCGCGTGTCGGTGGTTCAATTCCGCCCCTGGGCACCATCATTCCAAGGCCAGTAATGCCATTTCCCCCGGGGGCTCGGTTGAATTGAGTAGGTTTACGCTTAGTGTTGAGGAAAGTCCCTCAGAATAGTGGGTACTCAACCTCAGGCAGTCCGCTATCCACTCAGATATCAAATTTCACATGCTGCCCAGTAATCCCTCCATTTTTGGCGAACCCTAATTGTTGTCAAAAGTGTTAGGATAAAAAGCGCGGTAAAGCGTGTCGACCCTAGAGAGAGCGGCAAGTGCATGCAAAGGCTGGTTTGCTCTCGCCTCTACCATCCTAGCGATATTTTCATTACTCAATTTTTCCGTTATCGCATACTCAAGGTCATCATCATTCAAGTTTAGGTCTAAAGTGTCGAGTATCCCGGCCGTTTTGTAGGGGATAAGATCCGAAGTCGATGTTGTGAGAGGGACAGCTCCTGCTGCGAGCGTGCTCCACACTCTTTCTGTTGTGCCTTGAGAGAATTTCGGCGTCAGGTTCAGTGCGACCCGTGTGTTTTTCAGAGTTTTTTCGAATGTCACATAATCAGTTGAACCGTGATAATTTACGTTTTCGGCTTCCTCAAATCCGTGCCCCTCAAAGTTACCAATTAAATTGATTTTATGGTTAATAATAAGAAGCTTGACTATCCGAAGCCTCGCGAGAGTATTGGACAACTGCTCAACAACAGTGAGCAAAGAAGCGAGGGTGGAGCGAGGTAACCCAGCCTGCTCATACCCCATGTCTGCACATGATCTCTGGAAAAGAGAGAGAGTTGGTGCTGGGACCTTTGCCTGTTCGGCGGCAGCTCTCCACGCCGCGTCAATAAATGGATGTAAATCTGGGGGGTTTTTGTTTTTTGTTGATTTAATGCTTGGTAAGAGGTTTGCATTACCTGCGATTAAAATCTTGCTAATACGTTTTCTTTCCACGGGTGGGGTTTTGTCAAAATTATCGGGTCGATGTGAAAACAAAGTGCATTTATGTGGCAGATTTAAAGCTCTCATGCTTTTGATATGAGATTGTTCCACCAGACCCACTAAAGCATCTTCATTTAGACTCTTTAATCCTTCGTAATGATGGGCCGGATTGTCAAGTAACCAGCAGAAGTGGGACCACCCCACCTTGTATGCGGAACCGTCAGTCATAAATTTTGGAAATTGTAATCGTGCATTCAGTGTTATTAATAACCTCTCAGGAGTATTTTGATTCCAGAGGCTCAATAGGACATTAATTTGTGAGGTCTCGACCGTGCTTAGATCTATAACCTCTGAGTTGCAGCCTCGCTCCCGAAAATCAATCAACAAATCTCGAATTAACGCGGCCGCCCAAGAGGCTATATTGCCGTTGGTCACAATCATGACTTCTTGGAACATTGTGGGTTTACTCAGCCTTGTCAGTGAGTGAATTTAATTGGCAATAATGATCCAATTTTGGGCGTAATGGCTCTCCGGCCGTTTTAAAAAAACGGCATTTAAAAAATTTTTTATTTATGATTACACAGATCATCGAGGTCACGCAATTGGAGGAAACAAGTGATTAAAGGGTATGAAATGGAACATAAGGCGCTGCGAAGCAAGGGGGTTTTGGTAAACAAGCGCTGTACTTAAAGGATGCACCTTCCTTTAAGTGACCGATTTTACCTCTGTTTTGCCAAGGCGTGTGGCTATCTGTTGCTCGAAATGCCATTTTAAACGGTAATAGATCTTCGCCGTTGATCGATGCAACAATTGCCGTTTCGGATGCGTTTGAATCTTGTCTAATTATTGAATGTTTCATAACAACGCATCCAATACGACTTATGCAGCAAAAAGGCTGCTAGGAAAGGCTGTAATAGATACAAGCTTGAGGCGAGGTGTAAGTATTTTATTTTGTGCGCCGGTGTTCTCATAAGCTGTAAATTTTTCGGTTTATTTATCGGATGGATGCCGTTGGTAGAAATTAGCTGTTTGAGACAGATTGGATATTGTCAGATATCCACCTTGCCAGAGCCGTGACTTGAGCATCAGCGCCATGTTGCCCCATCACCTGCAAGCCTACGGGCATGCCGCCAACTGCCATCATGGGAATGGTTACAACGGGCGCACCAATCATTGAGCTGGGATAATTGAAAACGGCGTCACCAGTGGGACGAGGATGCAACGGTTCACCCTCTGTGTCGCCAGCCCATAGTGGAGCGGGACCGGGGCATGCAAGCGTTAATGTTGCATCGGCCAAAGGTGCCAAAGTCAAATGAGCAAGTCGAGCTATTTCTCGCGAAAGAATTAAAGCTTGATAGTCGTCAGGAGACATAGCTTCAGCTTTTAAGAGTGTCGCTTGGGTCCGCGCGCTGACTCCGTCAGGCGATTGGTCAACGAGGTTACGCTGATACCACCGGTTTTCCCATGCTGTAATCATGCTGCAAACATAAGTGGCATCTGCAATGCTCGTTTCTAAATTCTCTATCCAAGGATGGTCATTGCGACTTAACAATGTAACTCCCGCGTGTTTAAGATGGTCCAGTAATTGTTCGAAAGTCGCGATTGTCGCGGTATCGAGTTGCGACCATCCTTCTGTCTGCAAAATAATAAGCCGTTCAGGGCGGAGAGCTTGGGGACAAGTCCTTGGCCCCATCAATCCCGCATGTCCGGGATCACCGCCAATACGCGCAGCGATCTCAATAGCGACTTGCCACATATCGGTGATGGACGCCGCATGAGGACCATGGGTGCTCATGGAGGTGACTTGTCGTTCTCCGCGATGTATCGCACCTTGGCTTGGTTTCAGAGCGAAATTACCGCAGTAAGCCGCTGGCCTGATGATTGAGCCCCCAACTTGGGTTCCAATTGCTGCGGGCATCATAGATGCGGCAATTGCTGCTGCCGAACCTGATGACGAGCCTCCGGCAGTACGGTTATGGTCAAATGGATTAGTGGTTGGGCCGGGGTGATTGCCACCAAGCTCGGCGGTGACGGTCTTACCGAAAATAATCGCGCCAGCTTGGCGTAACGCCCAAACGGCGGTATTATCGCGTTTAGGAAAATTACTCTCCAGAGCTTTACAGCCCATTTGTGTCGGCATGTCTTTGGTCTCGAGGAGGTCTTTGATACCTACAGGCATTCCGTCAATTATAGACAGGGGTGTTCCGTTTTTCCAACGGATGGCACTCGCCTCTGCCTCGGATTTAGCAAGCTCTTCATCTAAAAAGGCGAAAGCGTGAACCTTTGGTTCATTCTTGGCAATAGCAGCGAGGCAACTCTCTAAATACATTACGGGGTTGTCAGAGCCATTAGTAAAATTAGCAGCGCGGTTATAAAAGCTCCGACCTTCAAAGGTTTCCGGATCATATACAATTCGGTTCGTGTCCAATATTCCTACCCCCGATTTTAGTTGATTTTGTCACAGGTAAAGCCTGTAATTATACTTCATTATAAACATGACCGCTAGTTCGGCAACTCGCTCTAAAATTGTTGAACAAATTATATTTGTTGTGTGTAAAAGAGTGACTATCTGCCTTCTTTCATAAAAGACTTTGTGCAGATAAAGTTCAGATTTTGGTCAAAGTAGCTTGAAGTGAGTATTTGGTGCGAACCGATCTCGTTTACAGTTTTTATCCTATCTGCACGCTGACCCATTTCCGAGATTATGATCTACCGGCAGCTTGTCACAGCGTCATTAAACCGAAATAGAGAGAATCGATTTTGTAAACTTTGTAAGGCCAGAAAAGTAGAGTGGAGACATAAAACAATTTTCGGGTGCAAAAATTATGTAATTATTGTCTATACAAAATATAGATACAACTTTACAAGTATATGCTACAGTTTGTTGGAATTGCCTTAGTGGATGTCAATGTCTCGATCCTGACGATGAGTATGGAGCATATGAACAATGCGATACGGTGAATTTGTGGCGAAGCATAAAATTCGTCACACGGAACTTAGTTATAATCTACTCACGCCCAAGCCAGACCCCTCAGACACAAAGTCAATGAGGCCAGAGCGTATTCAGGTATCAGCGACGAGGGCGGCAGCACTTTTGGGGCCATATTGTAGTGTTCGCTTGATGGAGCAGTTAAAAGCTGTGGTTCCGCTCGCGGGGTATCTCTTAATTTTTCAACTACTTGTTCTAAACCACCCGATCCAAGAGGCATTCAGTCTTTTTGTTGGTCTCGTGGCGGTAATCGTGGGACTGGCCGTCTTTATGGAGGGTCTGAACGTTGGCCTCATGCCCTTTGGAACAATTATTGGAGATAATTTGCCAAAAAAAGCGAGCATGTTTGTCGTGCTTGTAATCATAGGTATCCTCGGCGTTGGCGTTACGTTTGCTGAACCAGCGATTGGTGCCCTTCAAGCTTTTGGTTCCTCTGTTGATGTGACCAAGGCGCCTTATTTGTACGAATTACTGAACAGATGGACCCTACCGCTTGTTCTTATAGTTGGTGCTGGGGTGGGATTAGCTGCAATCTTAGGAACCATTCGATTTGTGCGCGGCTGGTCCTTGAAGCCAATGATCTATTGGGCTTTGGTGCCAGTAGTAATACTAACAGGCTATTGTTGGTTAGATCCAAATCTTCGAAGCATTTTAGGGTTGGCTTGGGATTGTGGCGCTGTGACTACCGGGCCTGTGACGGTGCCTCTTGTTTTGTCGCTCGGTATTGGCATAGCGAATGCAGCGGGAAAGGGAAACAGCTCACTCTCAGGTTTTGGCGTAGTAACCATGGCATCGCTGTTTCCAATTATGGCTGTTTTGGCACTCTCAATATTTGTTTCGTTCCAGATCTCGCCCGAAGAGATAATAGCGGCAGCGCAAGCACAAAGCAGTGCAGTAGTTGCTGAACCCACTGTTTGGGATCAAACGCCAGTGAGCGAGGTTGTTCTCGGTGTTCGAGCAATTTTGCCTTTGGTCCTTTTCTTGATGTTTGTTTTGTTCATAGTTTTGAAGTCTAGTTTGCCGAACAGGATGGTAACAGTGTATGGTTTGATTCTCTCCATTTTGGGCATGTGTATTTTTAATGTGGGCTTAACGTATGGCCTTGGTGCCATTGGAGGCCAGACAGGGAGCGTTCTTCCCGCCGCATTTATGGAGTTGCCGATTAGCCCCGCTTCACCGATTTTTTCCGAAGTAGTGGGGCTCATAATTGTAATCGGGTTCGCTTTTCTTCTTGGTTTTGGTGCGACTTTAGCTGAGCCCGCTCTTAATGCACTAGGTCTGACCGTCCAGAAACTTACCAACGGTGCATTTAAGAAATCGATGCTAATGTATAGTGTGGCTGGGGGGGTCTCGGTAGGTATTGCTCTCGGGATAGCGAAGTTAGTCATTGGCTTTGACCTTGCTACAGTATTAATACCGTTATACGCCGTCGGAGTAATACTCACGGTTTTTTCATCCGAAGAATTTGTCAACGTAGGCTGGGATAGCGCAGGAGTGACAACCGGACCAGTTACCGTGCCGTTAGTTTTGGCAATGGGGCTTGGCTTGGGAAATGCAGTTTCTGCTGTTGAAGGGTTCGGGATACTATCTTTAGCCAGTATATGTCCAATCATTGCGGTGCTTAGCATGGGGATTTACATTCAAGTCATGCAAAGTCGAGCTCCCAAAAAAACCGCTACTAGTATAGAGGGTCTTGAAAGTGAGTGATCGTCATATTGTCTACCTTACAGATGTTAAACTCATCACTTGTGTTTTACAGAGTGGTCTAGCTGAAGAGGTTCTTGAGGCCGCAAAAAATTGCGGCGCTCAGGGGGCTACGGTCAGTTACGCACGTGGAACAGGCGTGCGAGATAGGATGGGGCTTATTGGCGTGACGATAGACGAGCAAAAAGAAGTTGTTCGAATTATTGCCTCAGCTGAGCAATCTAGCAGGGTCTTTGAGGCGATGTATCTAGCAGGCGACTTAGACACGCCCGGTAAGGGGATCATGTACATGTCAGATCTCGAGCATGTTGCCACATACATTCCTGAAAACATCGTCAGCTCCGCTGGCCAGTAATGAGGAGAGCATAGATCATGCTAGTTGAAATTGGCTCCATGACCTCTTTGCGGGCGGGTCAAAAAGTTTACGAGGTTCTAAAAACTGATGAGAGAGTGCAGTTCGTTTTCCTTGAGACCGGCCGCAGTAATGATCTTTTTGATGAAAAACAGTTTGGGGAGTTTGGCGAGGCAGCCGTGTTAACAGTACTTGTTGACGAAAACGATAAAGCAGATGTTTTTAATCGGATTTATGAAAGCGCAGAATTGCACGAGAGAGATCAAGGCATCATATCTTTAAACACAAAAGTTGTCAGCGATTTCAAATCCTAAAAGTGATTTTTGTGGCCGAAGTATCGCATGCAAATTGCCTTAAGCAGGGTCTATTAGATTATTTGTATCACTAATTTCTGTAAATCATTACAGGTCTGAAGACGCTTTCTTAATTTGGTAGGGCCTAGTTGAATTGGTTTGCGAGAAGGTGCTAACACACAATCTTTATGGCATTTGACATAATTAAATTTCCTGTGATGGCCATCACTTAATTTTTGCACGAGACTAGCGATAGTGTTAAGAGCTATCAAAGGGATATGCTTAAAACAAGGCAAGCTGATAGACCTCTATATTTTGAATTAACATGATTATGTACTGGAGAGATAAGATATGATGTTTCCAATGCCGATGCCGGCAATGCCCCAAGAGATTGTGGATGCAGCCACTGCAAACCCTGACGGTTTTGCT
>NZFO01000020.1 GCA_002690705.1 Magnetovibrio sp.
TTACAACAACCTCTCTAATGCGCTTTTGCCCGAGCGGTTATCTGGTCATGCTGACGTTGTATGCGGCCAGGCCAAGTACTCTTTATGTAAGATAATGCAGCTATGATTTCATCATCACTTAACGTATCTTCATATGCTGGCATGTTGTTGGCGTATGACTCTCCAATCATTTCTTCAATGCCATATTTGGTCATTAAAAAGAGATAAGAGTCAGGGTGATGCCAGGTGTGCCCTGTTTCATCGTGAGGTGGCGCAGGCAAATAGCCATCTGCATCTCTTCGCCGCCAGTTGGCTTGCCCCTCTAACGCAACACCATGACAAGATGCACAGTTTTTGGTGTAAACAGCCAGCCCTAAATCTACAACAGCACTGTCTTTATGCGATAGAGATATACCTGCCTCAGCGTTATTCACTGGCGATGAGAGGTAGAATATAACTCCGCTAGCTAACAAGACGCCTGCAACGGATAGGAATAAGGGCATCAATTTCATTTTGCTTTTATCAGACATTTTTACCTCAGTGACAGGCTTTACCAAGCGCCTTCAGGCGCCAGTAGTTATAGGGCAGAGGTGTAAGGAAACCTGCTGCGAGCATGAACGGTATCACCCACCAAGTTAGGACAGCGCCACCTGTAAGCATGAAATCTGTGATGTTCATCGCAGTCTCCATGCCAATCATGGAAATCAAGGACATGCCAATGGCCGTTTTAAATGCAATTTTGAGAGACATCTGTCTAGAAAGAATGATAGTTTCAAGAAGGATTGATGTCATTAATCCATTAAAGATTGCCAAACTCATGATTGCCCAAACAGGCCAAACGATGCCCATAAACTGAAAGTAAGCAATCGTTCCCAAATCACCGATTGCACATCCCAGTAAGCACCATGATGTGTTGTACGATGCCGTCTTCCATGTATGCTTGCAGCGCCAATTGATGGCTAAATTTACACCTATCGCAATCAAATTTGACCTCCATCAAAAGGCATTCTAAAGTCTCCNCTAACAGGAGACACAAGAGTAAAAATGAATATTGGGAAAGCTGCGAAACTCTCTGGCCTAACCGTTAAAACTGTAAGATATTACAGTGATATAGGCATCATTTACCCTNACGTTAACAAGAACACTGGCTACAGAGATTTCTCAGAATCTGACTTGGCCAAACTTCAGTTTATAGCCAAAGCACGAAAATTTGATTTCAACTTGGATGATTGTAGGGAGCTGCTTGCACTCTACGAAAACACAGAACGCTCCAGCAAAGAAGTTAAGGCTCTGACGTTAGAAAAGATTGCAGAAATAGATGCAAAGTTGTCAGAACTGCAAATGTTGAAGGACCAACTCAGTGAGTTGGCTTCCGCTTGCCAGGGAGATGATAGACCTGACTGTCCTATTTTAGATGCCCTTTCCGAAAAAACTTCAAACTAGGCTAATTTTCCCTCTAGACTTAGCCCTTCAGCTAAAATTCGAAGCCGTCGCTCGACCAACTCGTTCGAACGTGCACTAAAAAGCCGGTGCTTCTGTCCGCCCGGCAACCACAATTCCAATAGTATAGCTGTGGCTATCCCAGGCGTTACTTAATGCTCGTGGCCAAAATTTTCCGCTTAGACATGCTCTTTTTCTGGAGGACCTTCTAAAAGTCGAGCGAAATCTGCTCTCCCCAGCACTCCCAAGGAACACGCCAAAGACCATTAGAATGGGCAGCAGCTTACGCATCATCTCAATAGTGTAATATAGCTTTTGGAAGATTGGTAGATTGTAGAAGATTCAGAATTTCCCTGAGATAGTTTCAGTGCCTCTGAAGAATATGCTGCTGGCACCCCTGCCCCCTTTGGTGGGGTATGTGCAGAGGTCATTTTAGAGCTTTGTTCCTGGCACAACCTTGGCACAATTCTGGCACACTCAGGGCACACTAATTGATAAAAATCAGGCAAAATAGTGCTTTAGAGAATTAATAATGGATGGTATAATTAAAACTTAACATATTGAATTAATTGGTATTTATAGGAAAGAGGGCGCGTAGCTCAGTGGGAGAGCACTGTGTTGATAAGGCGGCATATTGCTGCCTTAATATTGCGAACGTTCCTTTAAAGGCGAGCGGCTCCCTCGGCCTCTGAAATAAAAATTTGATGAGATGTCCCTTTTAGATCTATCGCTGTAGATGATTGAGGGTTCGAGAGCACTCAAAAATCTTCCAGTTTTTTCGCGACAGAGATCAAGTCTAGATGTGAGTCAATGTGCAAGAATTTGGCTCAAAAACAGTTTAGTGCGCTCGTGTTGGGCGTTGTCAAAAAAATCATGAGGGTTATTTTGCTCAATAATCTCCCCTTCATCCATAAAAATTACCCTGTCGGCGACAGTTTTAGCGAAACCCATTTCGTGCGTTACAACAAGCATTGTCATCCCTGTATTAGCGAGTTCTACCATGACATCAAGCACCTCTTTGATCATTTCAGGATCAAGGGCGGATGTTGGTTCATCAAAAAGCATTATCTTTGGATTCATACACAATGACCGGGCAATTGCAACTCGCTGCTGCTGTCCACCAGATAGCTGGCCTGGATATTTGAAGGCTTGTTCGGGTATTTTCACACGCTCTAAGTAGAGCATTGCGGCCTCTTCTGCCTCTTTCTTTGGTGTTTGCCGAACCCAGATGGGTCCAAGCGTACAATTTTCTAACACGGTCAAGTGAGGAAACAAATTAAAGCTCTGAAAAACCATTCCTACCTCTTGGCGGATTAAATCAATTTTTTTCAGGTCATTTGTCAATTCAATATTGTCAACTATAATCTCGCCTTTTTGGTGTTCTTCTAAGCGATTGATACACCTTATCAGGGTAGACTTTCCAGAGCCTGATGGACCGCATATAACAATTCGCTCCTGATTTTTGACTGACAGATGGATATTTTTTAAAACATGAAAGTCACCAAACCATTTGTGCATGCCGCGAATCTGAATAACTTCACGTTCTTGGATGGCTGATTCAATTTGTTCTGTCTTTGCTGAGACTGCAGACATTATCGTCCTCTCCCCTAAACATTTATTAATCGATATGACTAAATGCGTCGATCAGTATCAAGTCGTTTTTCTAACCATTGGCTATACCGTGACATGCTAAAACACAAAATCCAAAATAGGAGGCCAACGAATGCATATCCCTCCCATTCAAGGCCCAACCACTTTGCATCTGTAATTGAAGATTTGGTAATGTTCAAAATATCAAAAAGTCCAATTATCATAACGAGAGAGGTATCTTTCGTTATGGCAATGAAAGTATTTACAATGCCTGGTATTACTATTTTAAGTGCTTGGGGAAGGATGATAAGTCGAGTCGATTTGTAGTAATTGAGGCCAATTGAAGCGGCCGCTTCAAATTGGCCTTTTGATATTGCTTGTAATCCTCCTCTAACGACTTCTGCTAAATATGCGGAAAAAAACAATATCATCCCTATTAATGCCATACCGACATCATCAAAGCTATAGCCCTGAGGGAGAAAAAGTGGAATCATAAACTGGGCCATAAAGAGGACGGTAATTAATGGGACTGCTCTGAAGAGCTCGATAAACGTAATACAAGCATACATAACCACTGGAAGGCTCTCCGCTCTTCGGCCTAAGGCTAAAAGAATGCTGAGTGGCAAAGAAGCTGCGATTGAAGTAAGGGCGAGCACGAGGGTTAGAAGAAGTCCTCCAAATTTTGTGGTTTCGACGCTATCAAGTCCGAGCCCCCAATTTAAAAAGATTAGAGCGGAAGCGAAGTATGCTAAACCAAAGCCAAACCCTCGCTTCACTAAATCATTAATTTTTATGCCCCAAAATCCTATTGCTATAAAACCGAGGATTAAAATAGCCCATATCGCAAGATCTGATGACGTTTTTAAGAAGCTAAACTCTATGGGACCAACTAATAAACTGAGCGCGAGCCACGGGTAGAAAAATATTAGTGAAATTGCAAAAAAACGCGTTCCAGGAACTTTTGGTATTAATACGGGCGTTGCAAAACAGATCAATAAAGCGCCCGCTAAATTAGGCCTCCAAAGAGAGTTTGCATCATAAAAACCGTACATAAAAAGTAAAAACCGCGCTTTTATGAACCCCCAACAGGCGCCCCCGGCTCCCGCGCGGCAGTCCTTATTTGACGAGGCTTCCCACGTTGCCGAGCCCAATAACCAGTCATATGTCGGGGGAATAACTAACCATAAAAAATACAGTCCTAGTATTGTAGCGATTGAATTATACCACGTATTGAAAAGGCTTTTTCGCAACCATTTTAAAAGCCCGCGCTCTGATACTGGCGGAGGAAGATCGGGGTGTAATCCAATGGGATAAGTAGTCGTTTCTTTTTGGACTGAATTCATGACTCTTATCTTTCAACAATCGCAACTTTTTTGTTAAACCAATTCATAAACATTGAGATTATCAGAGATACTGACGCATAAAACGCCATTGTTAATACAATTATCTCGAGAGCGTTACCCGTTTGCATTAGCGAAATACCCGTGAAAACATTCACTAAATCAGTGTATCCAATAGCAATGGCTAACGAGGTGTTTTTGGTCAAATTTAAATATTGGCTGGTAAGTGGAGGAATGATTACTCTGAGAGCTTGGGGGATTACAACAAAACGACTAATTTGACTCTGTTTTAACCCGATTGATCGCGCAGCATCAATTTGTCCTGAGGTGACAGATAGAATACCTGCTCTTACTACCTCGGCAATATAAGCGCCTGTGTAAAATACCAATGCCATCAGCATAGCTATATAACTGGCTGGCAGTTGAATTCCGTTAATGTAATTAAACCCTTTGAGGTGTGGAAATTCCCACGAAATAGTATTTCCCGACAAAGTCAGAAATAAATATGGCAAGAGTAATATCAAAAATAATGAAGTGAAAAACCGAGGGAAATCACGCCCCCGATTATCAAGCCTTTTTTTCGCCCATTTCATCAGTATAAAGATCAAGGCTAAAGCCAGAATGACACCCGCACCTGCGTAGGTTATCGCGTCGGTATACAGCGGTTGAGGCAAAGCTATATATCTTTTGTTAATAAAGATAGTATCGAAGATATTTAAGGATTGTCGCACCCCCGGACCAGCCAGGATAACGCCAAAATACCATATCAAAATCCATAAAAGCAGAGGAATATTGCGCATGCCTTCAACGTATGCGCTTGAGACAAATGAAATTATAAGGTTTGAGGATAAACGCAAAATACCCATTACAAAGCCTAAAACTGTAGCAAGGATAATCCCCACTACGGCTAGTAATAAAGTGTTAAAGACACCAACAATGAAGACATCTTTGTGGGTGCTACTATCTAAATCGAACCCGGTTAGATTCATGCCGTCAGTTGTTGGCATAAAACCCGCGATTTCATTCATAAATTCGAATCCGGGCTGTATGTTTAGGCGCTCCAGATTTGTTGAAGTGTTGTCAAATACAAAATAACCGAAGTAGGCTATCCCTATAACTGCAAGCACTTGAAAAAGTAAGCGCCGAAAGGTTTTATCGTACCAAAGGTTCGCAATTTGGTTCATTGCAGATGCAAACTCTAAAAGTAGGGTTTTACAAAAATAGGGGCTGGCACAAGTAATGCCAGCCCCTAAAACTATGTTAGACTTAGTTTACCGGAATGGCGCGGCATATAAAATACCACCCTCGTTCCACTGTGCATTAAGACCTCGGGCCAGCCCGATTGGGGTTTTGGTCCCAATATGTCTCTCAAAGCTCTCACCATAGTTACCAATGTGTTTGATAATTCTATATGCGAAATCNTTTGTAAGTCCGAGCATTTTTCCGAGACCGCCCTCTACGCCTAGCAATCTCTTAATTTCTGGATTGTTTGATGACTTCATTTGATCAACGTTAGCTTGCGTTACACCAAGCTCTTCGGCAACGATCATCGCATTCAGCGACCAACGGATGATATCGCCCCAGACATTATCGCCGTGACGAACTACTGGGCCGAGGGGCTCTTTGGAGATAATTTCTGGTAAAATCATATATTTTCCGGGATCCCCAAGAGCAGAGCGTTGTGCAGCTAATTGAGATGCATCAGTTGTGTACACGTCACACGCACCCTTTTCGAAGTTCACCCGGCTCTCTGCGGAGTCTTCTGTTGGAACTGGCTGAAATTTCATTTTGTTTGAGCGAAAATAGTCGGCTAAGTTGAGTTCGGTTGTGGTACCCGTTTGGATACATACCGTTGCGCCGTTAAGTTCTTTAGCGGACTTCACACCAAGGTCTTTGCTGACCATAAAGCCTTGACCGTCGTAATAGTTAACGCCAACAAAATCAAAGCCTAGGTCTACATCGCGAACAAATGTCCATGTACTGTTCCTAGTAATAACATCTGCTTCCCCTGACCGTAGAATCGTAAAACGGGTTTTCCCGGTGCCGGGTTTGAATGATGCGGCCTTTGGGTCATCAAAAATAGCGGCAGCAAATGCGCGGCATAGGTCAATATCAAAACCTTTCCACACCCCTTTGTCATCTGGGTTTGCGAACCCTGTAAGTCCGGGGTTCACAACACATTGTATTTTTCCTCGTGCCTTTACGGCATCGAGAGTTTTACTAGCAGCAAGGGTCGTTCCCGCACTGGTCGCGACCAACAAAGCTACAAAAACTGCTGTGGCTCTCTGAAAATTCATTATTTTCCTCCTCAGGAAATCGATGGTGACTTATAATAATTTTATTATTTTGATAGTACTTGCGTTTAAGGGGGAAACAAAAGTGTTTTTTCTAGCCGTGCNATAAGATTTGCTATTNAAAATCGATAATTAACTAAAAATTCTACCTTTTGGTTGGACGAAGACAAGGTCTCCTTGAAAATCTCCGTATTGCAGTAAAGCGAACCCTCGTAAAGCGTTATAAAAAATTCCAATTCCACCTGCCGATGATTTATTATACACCACGCAAAATGTGCTGCTTGAGTGACATATGCTAACCTAGTGGTGACTAGAGGAGTTTATGCTGAACGCTATCCACTAGAGAAATGCATAGAGTGAATAAATCCAAAACGAGCTTGGTCCGAGAGCGTGCCCGGATAAGATTGCTAAATGATGATTTTTTGGAGTGCAGAAAAAAAAACAAAAGGTCTAATCTGTTGGTGTCTATTTGATTGGGCAAATTCCGCCTTTCCAACAATTATAATCACTTTTGTTTTTGCAGCGTACTTTACTCAGGGTGTTGCGGTAAATGAGATAAAAGGCACCAGCCAATGGGGCTACGCTATGGGCTTGTCTGGGGTAGCTATTGCGATTTGCGGCCCAATCTTTGGCAAGATTGCGGATCGAACCCAAAAACGGAAGCCGTGGGTTGCTATCTTTACTTTGATAGCAATCATCGGTGCGTTTTTACTTTGGTGGGTTAAGCCGGATGAGCAATTTGCGTTAAGGGCGCTGATTTGTGTAGCAATAGCTAACTTCGCTTTTGAGATGAGTATGGTTTTTTACAACTCTATGCTCCCGGGCCTTGCGCCAATTCAGCAAGTGGGTCGCTGGTCTGGATGGGGCTGGGGACTGGGTTATGCAGGGGGACTTTTTTGCCTCGTTATAGTATTGTTTGGGTTTGTTCAGGCTGAAACACCATGGTTGGGGTTGGAAAAGAATGCTGCTGAGCATCTAAGAGCCGCAGGTCCAATTGCCGCACTCTGGATGGCAGTCTTCGCTGTCCCATTATTTTTATTTACGCCTGATAGCGAGGACAAGCGACTTAGCTCGCGGACGACCGTTCCCAGCGGCTTAAGGACCGTGCTGCTCTCCCTTCGAATCCTTCGGGAACACAAAGAGATAGTATGGTTTCTGGCTGCTCGAATGTTTTACACGGATGGTCTGAATACACTTTTTGCATTTGGTGGAATTTATGCTGCAGGCACCTTTAGTATGACTTTAGAAGAAGTAATTATCTTTGGAATTGCGATGAATTGTTTTGCCGGCCTAGGAGCGTTTATGTTTGCGTGGGTGGATGATAAGCGTGGATCAAGGTTTACAATTGTTTATTCTGTATTAGCCTTAATTATTTTTGGCACTGCTATCTTGGTGGTGCAATCTAAGACCATGTTTTTGGTGTTTGCTCTGCTGCTAGCTATATTCATTGGTCCTGCTCAATCGGCAAGCCGGTCAATGATGGCGCGTCTTGCCCCAGCAGATTTAAGAGGAGAGTTTTTTGGTCTTTACGCTCTCTCAGGGAAGGCGACCGCATTTTTAGGCCCTGCTATTGTAGGTCTGGTCACGGATGTATTTCAAAGCCAGCGAATTGGCATGGCAACAATAATTGGTTTGTTTGCTATCGGCATAATTTTACTTTTTAAAGTACCTGATCAGCGTTGAACGAGCCTGAGTTTTGCCGTAGTTTCTGCTGATGACGTTTCCTAATCAAGACTACAGTAATATCCGGGCATTTACTGACGACTATTTTGACAAACTCGCTTCTGCAGCTGCTTCTGTCGATCGAGATTGGCTAGAGGCTGCGTGCGAACTTTTGTCCCAAGCCTTTAGCAGGCGGGCGACCGTTTTTGTTTGCGGTAATGGGGGGTCGGCAGCCATCTCAAATCATTTACGTTGCGATTACCTGAAAGGAATTCAAACGGATACAGAACTGCGCCCAAAAGTGATTTCGCTCAGTTCAAACATTGAAACGATTACAGCGATTGGGAATGACATGAATTTCAGTGAAATTTTTGTGTATCAACTCCGGACGCAAGCTGAAAAAGGAGATGTTTTAATCACTGTAAGTTCCTCAGGTGACTCTGAAAATATTGTTCAAGCTTGCAGATGGGCCTCAGAGAATAGTGTTTCGACTATTGCAATGACAGGGTTTAGCGGTGGGCGGACCTCTGCGGTGGCAAATATTAATTTGCATGTTGAAGGAGATAATTACGGCATTATTGAGGACGTACATCAGAGTCTGATGCATATTTTAGCACAATATGTAAGACAAACACACATGACGCCAGTCATGATATCAGAGCGAGTGTTCTAGGGCTAATGATATGGTAATTCTGGGCAGGTAGCCATTAAGGTTGCATTTTGGAATTTGAATTTCAGGTGTGCTGAAATACCAGAATAAAAAGGGCGGATTTTCTACTTTAAAGACTACTAATGTTTGAAATGCCGCATACCTGTATGCACCATAGCAATATTTTTTTCATTAGCTGCCGCAATTACCTCATTATCTCGCAAGCTCCCTCCTGGCTGAATCACGGCAGTTACCCCGGCTTCAACAGCATTGAGTAGTCCGTCTGCAAATGGGAAGAACGCATCAGATGCTAGCACAGAGCCTTTTGCCCAAGTTGTTTTATGCCCAGCAACTCGGGCTGCTTCTTCCGCTTTCCAGGTAGCAATACGGGCTGAGTTGATGCGACTCATCTGGCCCGCACCAACACCGACTGTCATCCCGTTTTTAGCGAATACAATAGCATTTGATTTAACATGTTTGCAGACTGTGAGAGCAAACTTTAAATCATGCATTTCGGACTCGGTCGGGGAACGTTTACTGACAACTGTAATGCTGTTTAGCAGCGTGTTGTCTCTGCTTTGACATAAATAACCGCTTGCCAGCGGTAGGACGGAGACGTTGGCAGCGGTTGGATCTGGCATTTTGCCAGTGGTAAAAACGCGTAAGTTTTTATTTTTACCCAATATCGTAACCGCTTCAGGCGTGATTTTCGGGGCAATAACTACCTCAGCAAACACTTTTATCAACTCGTTGGCTGTCTTGCTGTCAAGTGACTGATTGAAAGCGATTATACCACCAAAAGCACTTTCTTTATCGCAACTAAGCGCGCGTTTATAAGCGGTTTCTAGGTCTTCGGCTTCAGCAACACCGCAGGGATTTGCGTGTTTAACAATGACGCACGTTGGTTTATTTGTAAATTCAGCTGCTAACTCAAAGGCCGCGTTTGTGTCGTTTAGGTTATTGAAGGAAACGGCCTTACCTTGGATTTGTGAAGCAGTAACGACTCCGGGGCGACCCTCGCCATCAGTATAAAGCGCAGCTCTTTGATGAGGGTTTTCACCGTAACGAAGAGTTTGTTTGATCTCGCCGCCAAATGTTACGTAACGTGGAAATTCTATGCCTAATTTCGTCGTAAACCACCGAGAGATGGCTGCGTCGTATGCACCAGTTCGACTATAGGCTATCGCAGCGAGGTGGCGCCGGAATTCTTCTGTGGTCGAGCCGTTCCCTTCTTTCATTTGATCTATCACCAAGCCGTAGTCGCTAGGGTCAACGACTACCGTCACAAAGGCATGGTTTTTGGCAGCAGCGCGAATTAAGGCTGGCCCGCCAATATCAATGTTTTCAATACAATCATTAAAATCACTTCCGTCAGCAACCTTTGATTCAAATGGGTAGAGGTTTGCCGCTAATAGGTCGATGGGCAAGATATTGTGAGCGGTCATGGCGGCCTCATGCTCGTCATTTCCGCGCACCGCTAGCAATCCGCCATGGATGGCAGGCTGAAGTGTTTTGACCCGCCCATCCATGATTTCTGGGAAGCCAGTATACTCAGAAACTTCTATGACAGACACGCCCGCGCCTCTTAGCACCTTTGCCGATCCGCCGGTGGATAGAATTTCCACTCCTTGGTTCTCTAGGCTTTTTCCAAACTCAACAAGACCTAATTTATCAGAAACCGTCAGAAGCGCGCGTTTGATTGGATGAGGCATGTTAAAATTTTCACCGATGTGTCAAGGCGTGTTTATCTATTGGATATCTTATGTATTCTGGCACCAGTTGCCCCAATACATCAAGTGCTGCAACATTATCTAGAGCGGCGCAGGCTAATCGGAGGCGGGCAAAAGCGTCTTTTATTTCATTTATATCAGCGGCTCTGGGAGCCGCAAGGAGGATTCCCGCACACTTTGTCTCAACTACCGGTTCCCCGCCATGGAAGACTTCCTCGAACAGTTTTTCACCGGGGCGCAAGCCAACAATATCAATCGCTATGTCTTTTTCCGGCTCAAGCCCCGCTAAACGAATCATCTGGCGTGCTAAATCAATGATTCTCACCGGCTTACCCATATCAAGAACACTGATATTACCAGCCGGCATTCTACCACCAATCTCTCCTGCACCTAACGCTGCGGCCTGCAACACTAGCTCCACGGCCTCGCGAATGGTCATAAAAAATCGGCTTACATCAGTGTCTGTTACCGTGAGCGGGCCACCCTCTGCAAGCTGTCGTTGGAAAAGAGGAACTACGGAACCAGTAGAGCCTAAAACGTTTCCGAATCGCACTGTGACGAACCTAGTACCAGCGCCGGTGCTTTCCGCAAGTAAATCGTGCGCTTGGCAGTAGCATTCGGCGAGACGTTTTGATGCACCCATTATAGATGTTGGGTTTACCGCTTTGTCCGTGGAGATCAGCACCATGTTTTGAACGTCACTGGCGCGGCATGTATCTGCAACATTTGCGGTGCCAAGTACGTTGGTGTTGATTCCCTCAATTACGTTACGCTCAACTATTGGGACGTGTTTTAGGGCGGCGGCATGAAAGACGATGTCTGGCTTTGCATTTTTAAAAACTTGAGTTAACCGCCCTCTATCGCGGACATCAGCAATTTCACTTTGATGATTTATATTTTGGAAGTGCTCACAAACCTCGAGATCAATGCGGTAGAGTGCGTATTCTGAGTTGTCAATGAGTGTTAGGAGAGATGGTTCAAGTGCTGCGACTTGGCGGACAAGTTCTGAGCCAATTGAGCCGCCGGCGCCTGTGACTAGAACGTTCTTCCCGTGGATTAGTTGTGTCATAGAGTTGCGGTGGAGTGGGACCTGAGGCCGGCCAAGAAGATCTTCTATAGCAATCGGTTTAATTTCTATCCTGTCCTTTAACCCTGTTTTCAGATCGGTCAGTTTTGGCAGGCGAGCCAGCGTTAAACCAAGTCTTCCAGCCTCCTCTAGCAGTTTCCCGATACGTGCACCATCCATGTCGTCTTTGGTTAAAACGAGCTTATGCGGTTCTTTCCCCTGTTGTTTAAGTTTAATGAGTGCGGGTTCTAAATTTTCTAAAGTATCGATCACTTCGATACCGTGAATTTGCCGACCGATACGCCTTGTACTTTCCGCTAGGATACCGACCGCAGTAAATTGGCTATGCTCACTTTGTCGCAGGGCCCGGATAAAAAGCTCGGCTCCGTCACCGGCGCCGACAAGGAGCAATGGAATTTGATTGTCAAACTCGGGATTTACATCCGCTCCAAAATGGCGATCCTTAAAAAGCCGGTATAGAAAACGCGGACCGCCCAACAGGGCCATCAAAACGAACCACTCGATTATGAGAACTGATCGAGGCAGAGGTTCCAAGCGAACCCATATGAACATCACGAATGCAAAAATAACCAAGGTTGCGGAAACGGCCCGAGTTATAGCCCACAAATCACTGACAGATGCGTAGCGCCAGATCCCCCTGTAAAGGCCTGATGCCCAAAAAACCACCGCAGAGATAGCTGTAAATAGAGCAGTTGCTGTTAACCAAGTTTCCCTATGATGAAACGCTACCCAGAAGTCGAGACGAAGATATACTGAGATAGCGAACGACAGTGCAGCCATAATTATATCGTGGCCGAAAACAATTAACCCGCGTGAAAAGTTTTTATGCAGCATGGTCGTGCGATGACAACATTTTAGGCATATTATTTGAGCTCATAAACCAAGCAGCGGTGCATTCCAAGCCCTGATCGACGGTAAATGGCGGCACCCAGGCTAAATCGTCACGTATTGCATTATCGGTGAGCTGCAATGAACCCGTGAGACGACGTATGGCTGCATCTTGACCAATAATCGTTCCGCCGAGCCGAAGCAGAGAGGTGGGGATCTGAGGCAGTCTAGCTCTTACGCCCAAGGCCGCTGCGAGTCTTTGGCAAAGTTCTGTTGTCGATAAGTCCTCACCGTCTCTAACCAAATAGGTCGGGGCGGTGCTACTGGGGTTTTCAAGTGCAGTTTTAATGGCATCCGCTAAATTACCGCCGTAGATTAGACTCCGTGAGTTAGAGATCATCCCCAATGGCAGTATTTTTTCTTTTGCCAATGCTTCCATCAATCTAAAAAAATTGCCTTTGACGCCAGGGCCATACACAAGTGGTGCGCGCAAAATTACAGGTTTTGTATTGCTGTTTTTTGTAGCGCGGATTAATTCTTGTTCAGCATCCCACTTTGTACGACCGTAAGCATCTTCGGGCTTAGGGACATCTTTTTCGGTAAAAGCGCGTCCTGAAGTTGTCTCGCCATTCACCTTGATAGAACTCATGAAAATGAATTGTTTAACGTCGACTGAGATGGCCTCGCTTACCAGCCGGCGAGTAACTTCTACATTTAGCTGATGATAGGCTAGTTCCTCACGCTCAGACGTGTTTCCCATCGTGTGTGCGCGCGCAGCTAAGTGAACAACAGCCTCAACGCCCTGCATGATATCTCGCCAGTGAGTTTTGGTCGTAAATTCTCCAACATTTATCTGATTAATTTTTTTTTGGGAGCCCACCCATAGCATTCCGGCGTACGACGGCAATTACGTCATGGTTAGAATTGATCAATAAAGGGCATAACAGTCGGCCAATAAAACCACTAGCCCCGGTGATCAGAACTCTCATGTTTGCTCCTTTTTGGCGGTAACTAAGTTGTCTAATGAGACTTCAACCACTCTTGCGGCCTTATGACCATCACCCATTTTTACGGCACTAAATGCATCTAGCATAAGGCGCGCTTGGGTCTCTCGGCTATAATGTGGGGCGGCTGCAAGGCTCTTCGCTGAAATTGCCGCTAAACGATGGGGCTGGCTGGCCAGCGCGATGGTAACGGCAGCTAATTTTTCTGGGTTTTCTGCTGGTACATGCAGGCCTGCGCCGGTCGCTTTGAGAATAGTGCTAGCCTCTCCTTTGGGACCTGCCATAACGATTGGCAACCCCATAGCCATTGCCTCGAACATTTTCGATGGGATTACTCCTTTAAAAACGGGGTTGTCCTTTAAATGTACCAAGGCGACGTCGCATAAGCTCCAAATTTTCGGCATGCACTCTTTTGGCTGGCGAGGTAAAAACAAAACGTTGGTAAGTTTGCGGCGGGTCGCTTCAGCCATAAGCATATCTCGTTCGGCTCCCCCACCAGCTAAAAGGAAGACTATTTTAGGCCGATCAATCAGCCGCCCAGCTGTATCTAGTACATTACTGAGGGCATGAGCCATGCCGTGAGTGCCAACATACCCGACAACGAACTTTCCAGAAAGCTTGAACTTGGCGGTTAGATCATGATCGCGGGCCCGTGGGCCGTAGCGCCAGACGTCTACCCCGTTTAGGACTACAGCGATTTTATTTTTATTAATCCCCCGCCTCATGAGGTTCTCCTTAAAAGAATGAGTCAGAGCGATAACTGTTGCTGAGCGAGAATATAAAAATAATTCAAATTTCTCCATAAGCCTAAGCCCAAGCCTTTTTTGCATAACGCCGACAGCAACAATAGATTCGGGCCATAAATCCCCTAACTCGAAGACAAATGGTACGCGCCTGGCAAGGCCTAACGCCCAACCGCATACGGCGGAGAAGAACTGTGGTGAAGTCGCGCAAACTAAATCAGGTCGGCGCTCGAATAAGCCGGCAAAAAAGGCAGTGAACATGAAGCTTAGAAAATCAAGCACACGCATTGTTGTGCCTTGATTGGCGGCGATTAAAGTTTTCACCCGTACGACCCGTATACCACTTACACTCTCTACTTGGCGCCAACGATTAATGTAGCCAGGAAAGATCTCTCCCTCTGGTGAGTTTGGTACACTCGTGATTATGGTAACGTCGTGTCCCCACTTCACCCAGTAGCAAGCGCGCTCATAGACGCGCGTAGCAGCCGCATTGGTTTCTGGAGGAAAATTCTCAGTTAGAAATAAAATGTTCAGAGGGGTCCCACTTTTAACCTTTGCAGAAATTTCATTTCCATGAGCAATCATTCTGTTGGCCCACCCTTAGCCAATAAAAATAAAAGGAGTGCGACGGCTGCTAACGCGCCGACAAGGGCGGCACTTGGCAAGCCGCGCATGGCAACCATCGTAAGGGCAATCATGAAAAGACAGCATACTGAAACGATTCCGCTCACCTGATCATGTCGGAGTCCGCTTTGAATTGCCATTTGGTAGAAGTGCTCTTTATGTGCTCTCCAGACTGCCTCACCGCGTGTCATGCGTCGGAATAGTGTTAAGGTCGCATCTGCGAAGAAGTAAAGCGGTAAAATCAGCGCCGGCACAGGGTGTCCTGCTGCAGCTAATGATAGTAAAAGCCAACCCAATAAAAAACCAAGAGTTGCGCTACCTACATCGCCCATAAAAATTTTAGCAGGATGCCAGTTCCAACGGAGAAAACCAATAGCTGCAGCCGACGTAGTTAAGCCCAGTGCCAGCCAGTGTCCTTCGAGGTTACCAATTTTAGCGGTGATGAATACGCCAATACCGATGGCCGCTGTTTGAACACTGGCGAGACCGTCGATACCATCCATAAAATTGAATAGGTTTATAAACCAAAGCCAAAGTATAGCTGCTGCAAACGTGTCAAAATATGGCGGCAAAAAGCCACCGAATATAGGGCCCTTGAAGGGCCCCAAGAATAATACAAGGGCTATGCATAGGCTCTGCACAAAAAGACGCGGGATAGGGTGTAAACCGCGCCGATCATCAATCCATGATGTGACCGCAAGAAATATCCCTGCACAAATGACACCGGGTAATGCGATAGGCGTATTTGGCGCGAGAAAGCTGAGCGCTAACCAACTGGGCAATAACCCGCTTAGCAAACCAATACCCCCGCCGTATGGCGTAGGCACTTGATGGCTTGAACGAGAGTTTGGATGATCAAGAATCCCACGTTGGGTGAAAACACCAATCAGGAGGTTTGTGACCTGATGAGAAACTAGAAATGTAACGAAAGCGAATAAGAGTGCGGATGCAAGAGGGAAAAGTGTAATCAAAGAAGAAATTGACATAGACATACTGTAGTTGCTCCTCGCGGTGAGCCCAAGTGCCGTAAAATCGGCGAAATCCAATGTTTAAATTAAATTTTCACAATAGATTACTGTTTGCTCAAATACGCTAACCTGTGGCGTACAACTCCCTCGTAAGGGTGATAAAATGGTGGCACCGAAGAGTAATAATATTGATGCCAAGGGCAAAGTTCATCAAACACGACGTGATCACCATTGTTCCAAGGATAATTTTCAAAACTTATGACTTCGCCGCTAGGTAAGACTTTCTTTTCACGGTTACAGCAATAAAAAATGGTATCTTTATCAAAGGATCGCAAAGTATCGAAGTACTGGTTTATTGTCTCTATTTTCATTTCTTGCATGGATGCAATGTTGATTGCCAAGCTAATTGGAGCACCTCTTAGCAGTAAGGCATCGGTGGCGCGAAGGCCTAATAAACGAATTGAAGGACTCCCGAGGAAGTCCTGCACGCCAGCGCCATTATTAGTGACAGCAAACGAGTCTTTTTCCAGAATACTGGACGCGTATAAAAGATCAACAAGCAGGGTTTTTGTTAGGTTTACGTTGATAACTTGTGCGGTTGGCCACGCCGCAAGAACAAGTGATGTCATGCTTCCGAACCCGTCCCCAATGATCAGAACTGTGGGAGCACCAAAAAGGCACTGAGGGATGGTTTCTGCTATAGACGCTAGTGAGAGCGACTGACGAAGAACGTCAAGTTCATATAAGCGGTTCTGGCGGCGAGTAATGTGCGCGGCAATTTGGTCAAGTCTCTGAAATGAAGTAAAGTGCGTGCCCATTTTCCGATATCGTTTTTGTAGTAGAATGTGAAAGAAGCGTCGCAGCCCTCGAGCGGGAGCCGCATGATGCCCGAACCCACGTAAACCATATAACTTGCCATTCTCATATCGAAAGGTTTTGTGCTCATGAACCCAATGCGAAGATGCAGCGTTATCAATTTCGCTGATTTGTGCGGCAATCCAATTTATTGCAGGTTTCCCGATTAAGATATTGTTGGAATTCATGAGTAAAATCACGATTGTTATAAGTTTGATAATTAATTGATAGGTAAGCGTTCTCTCAGGGACTTCCCAATTTGCCCTAAAAAGTTAAGGCATCTCTCATTTACGACCATATGTATCCTCCAGCCGTACTATATCATTCTCGCTGATATGTTTACCGGATTGAACCTCAATCAATTGGAGTGGGGTGGATCCGGGGTTTTCCAGACGATGTGCCACGCCGCTGGGAATATACGTAGATTGGTTGGGCTTCAAATCATAGAGTTCATCGCCGTTTGTAACGCGCGCAATCCCAGCAACTACAATCCAATGTTCAGCGCGGTGCAGATGATATTGTAAACTCAATTTAGCGTTGGCACTGACGACGATACGTTTGACTAAAAACCCATCCCCGGCCTCTAAATTTTGATAATACCCCCAAGGCCTATAAACACAGGTGTGACTATTCACTTCTTCGCTTTTAGAGGCCTCCAAGTCGGCGACAAGCAGCTTGACGTCTTGGGCCCGCTCAGTAGGCATGACAAGCACGGCATCGTCGGTTGCGACGACCGTTAATCCTTTTACTCCGATCGTTGCAACCAAGGGTTTTTCCGTTCTTACATACGTATCATTTGTTTCGACCATGATTGTTCTACCGGAGGAAACGTTGCCATTTTTATCGCTCTTTGATAATGCCCACAGTCTCTCCCAAGACCCAACGTCACTCCACTCCGTATTTAGCAACACCACGGCCGCGCGGTGAGTTTTTTCCATTACCGCAAAGTCTATGGAAATTGCTGGGGAAGATTCAAAGGCAGATTTGCCTAATCGAAAAAAATTCAGATCGCTAGAGCCTTGGTGTAAAGCATCAAGTGTCGAAGCTACGATCTCTGGATAGTAATATTTCAACTCATCAATAAGCGCTTTAGCGCTGAAAAGAAAAATCCCAGCGTTCCACAGGTAAGCGCCCTCAGAGAGGTATCTCTCTACTTTATGTAGAGCTGGCTTTTCAACAAATTTTTCCACTTGCCATCCGGTATTGTTCAAAATCACCCCTCGCCGAATATATCCATAACCCGTTTCTGGTCGATCAGGTTCAACTCCAAAAGCTACGAGATGACCGTTTTTAGCCAAGGCGCAGGCGTTCTTTACAATATTGTGGAATGCATCGGTATCGGAAAGCATGTGATCAGAGGGGACAACAAGCATTAAGGCATCTTGGTCATGTGCCAAAAGGCGCAGTGCGGCCGCGCTTAGCGCGGGCGCTGTGTTGCGGGCGCACGGTTCAAGTATTATGTCGTGCGCAGTTAGTGCTAAAGCCCGAAGTTCTTCGGCTACTAAAAATCTGTGCTCCTCATTACACACAATCATGGGTGGTCCAAACGGCTCGCCCGTCACTCGCAACAATGTTTTCGCGAACATTGTCATTGATCCTGTCAAGGGGATAAATTGTTTAGGGCGTTTACTACGCGAGAGTGGCCAAAGGCGGGATCCGACACCGCCTGATAAAACGACGGGTGTAATAATTTTCGACTTCATGGTTATGTCCGATAAAAGGGCTGGCGGACTGCAGGGTTATTCAGATCGAACCATAGCATCTAAATGCTTCCTTGCGAGAGAATAATACACGTCAAGACCACCTTCAAGAATTAGTTTTTGGTATGCGATAGGGGCGTCCAATTGTATTTCTTCTCCACGTAGGGCAAACGGATTAATGGCTGTATCGTTAATTCCGCGAACGCCGCTGCGGCAGTATCGGTAGGTTTGGCGTATACATTTTAAAGCCGCCCTCGATATACTCTTAATATCACCGTAGCTGAAGGCATACCAATCCGCTTTGTCCCCTAAACGCATTTTAAGCGCATGGTTGGCCCCGATGATTTCATCGACGAGGTGCTGGCCTGTTAGAGTTGATAGACGGACATGGTTCATTCCATGAGCACCTATTACGTGACCCATGGAACGGATTTTCTCAATCTCGTTCCAATTCAACAATTGACAACTATCAGGCGCGTCGCAACCTCCAAAAAATGCTTTGCTCATGGCTTTTCTCTGCGCCGCACCCCGCATGTCAATTATCCCGGGGCATATGAAAAATATTGCGGATACCCCCAAATTTTTAAGAAGCTTTGCAGCTTCAAAATTAGATGCAAACCCATCATCAAAGCTGAGAATGTAAGATGTAGTTTGTCTTTGACGCACAGAATCTATGTTGGCAGGTGAGGCCAATACGTTGTTGTCCCTCAACCGTACGGTCAATTCTTCAAGCAAGGGCAAGTGAATGAGGGGTGTGTGGTGAAAAATTGGAATACGCACTCCTGATGGTGGACCAGCTATGCCACGAAACAATTGTAAGCATGCCAGCAATGCTGGCGCTAATTTATTACGTATATGCATATTACTATCCCTCTTATGAAAATGAGACGTAATTCCACTGGTTTTTTTGGTTGGCACGTGGAACAAGGTAAATCATGAGCATTAGTAGTTATTTTGGTCCGGAACTGGAAGTATTTGAAAAAGCTATTAACTGGCAGCGGTATCTTCGTGCCAACATAGCGACGCATTTGAAGGGTGATGTGCTTGAAGTCGGGGCTGGTATTGGCACAATGACTAAGCTTTACCTTTCTCCGGAATCAAAAGTTTCTGTTGGTTCTTGGTTGGCGCTTGAGCCGGACCCAAATTTACGCGCTTCTATTGAAGCGTTAATTTTAGATGGCACCTTGCCTGCACTTTGCGATACCCAAGGGGGGACACTGCAGGATATTCAACAAACCGTATACTTTGATAGTATTCTTTATGTTGATGTTCTTGAGCATATTAAAGATGATTATGGCGAGTTAGCTCTCGCTATTAAACATTTAAATATAGGTGGACGCCTCATTGTAATGTCTCCGGCACATCAGGGTCTTTTTAGCGCGCTCGACCATCTGGCAGGGCATTACCGCCGGTACAACTATAATTCACTGGTTGGGCTGACGCCACCAGGAAGTCGGGTCATAGAGGTTAAATACCTAGATTGTATCGGAATGGTCGCTTCATTAGGAAACCGTGTTTTTCTTCATCAAGGAACGCCGAGCGAGAATCAGGTGCGTCTTTGGGATAGGGCAATGGTCCCTTTATCTCGTTTTTTTGATCCTATCTTTCAATACCGAGTGGGGAAATCGATTTTAACGGTGTGGGAAAAAACGGCCTTCGTTAAAGTCTACACCGGAAATAGGCCGGGTCGGGGAATACAGTTTTGATCTAGACCCGCGATAGCTGCTCGCCCCATGGCCAATATACCCTCATGTGTGCTTCCCCCCAAATGAGGAGTAGCGAGAACATTTGGCAAGCCAATTAGCTCCGGGTCGTCAGGCGGTTCGGTGGTGAATACATCGAAAGCTGCTCCGGCAAGTCGACCATTTTTAAGTGCACTCTTCAAAGCCTGTTCATCTACGAGTCCGCCACGCGCAGTATTTATTAAAAGTGCGTCGGTTCGCATGAGCCTTATGCGGGATTCAGAGATAATATTTTTTGTTGAAGCGTCAAATGGAAGGTGAAGGCTAACAATATTGGATGTTTCCAGTAATTTCTCAAAGCTACAGTCCTCGATGCCATGGGTCGTGTAAAACTTCGAAAAATTTCTAATGTCATAGGCTAAAACTCTACAACCGAAACCCCGAAGCAGGATAGCAAGATCTTTTCCCACATGTCCGCACCCGATGATTCCCACTGTTTGATCGGAGAGTTGGCGGCCAGGTTTAAGTCTCCATGTGCCAGCGCGAATTTCGCGATTGGTCTCCGATACGTGGCGCAAAAGATTAATGGCAAAGCAAATAGTGAGTTCTGAAACTGAACGTTTGTTGATCCCGCCACTCCAGCCAAGGGAGATGCCTCTTTCAGTCATTGCATCTAGATCTAATTTATCAAAGCCCACCCCAAATTTTGAAATAACACGAATTTCCGGTAAAGCTGTAAGAATTCTCTCAGTTATGGGCTCCAGGGCGATAATGGCTTTTTCAAAACCGCGCAAGAAATCGATTAAGCCATCTCCTTTAAGCGGCAGTCCAGCGTCATTAAATTTCGTGCCGGGATAGCGAGCTTCCAATTCGGTTCGTAAAATTGGATTTTTGGAAAACGAACGGGAACATACAGCAACAGCGGTTTTACCCGTACTTTTGACCTTGAGCACTACTTGGAAATCCTTTCAAACAGGATTTTATGGCGACCATCTTCACGAAGGATATTCTCAATTTCCGCTACATCCTCTGGTCGGTCTACTCCGAAGGTAGGGGTATCGTGGATACAAGCATAGATGCGATGCCCGTGTCCCAAAATTCGAAGAAAGTCGACTGATTCTGTGATCTCAAGTGCCGTCGGCGGAAGATTAGAAAAATGAGTCAAGAAAGCTCTAGAAAATGCGGAAACACCAGTTTGGCGATACATCGGCCGATTGTTTCCCTCCCGTAGGAACGGGATTGCCGCACGAGAAAAATACATCACGTTGCTGTTTTCATCGAGGATAGCCTTCACAATATCGACGTTATCTAAATCCGCGGGGTTCCTAATGACGGAGACTAGGTTGCTGCATTTTAATTGATCATCATTATGGAAGGGCGCCACTAAGGGCGCCAAGACGTCGGGATCGAATAATGGTTCATCGCCTTGAACAATAACTGCAATATCAGCGTCAATTTCTTGTTGGGCCTCGGCTACGCGATCTGTGCATCGCTCGTGAGTGGTAGCGGTCATAACCGCATTACCGCCATAATGGACAACTAAGTCGAGGACTTCTTGATCACACGTGGCAACCACAGTTTTGTCGATAGCGTCGGAGAGATCAACGCGGCGGCGTACATGTTCTATCATGGGCAAGCCAGCAATTTTAACAAGTGGTTTTCCTGGGAACCGCGAAGAACCCATGCGGGCCGGAATTACAGCGACGGTTTTTTTAACCCTCAATCTTACGCCTCCTGATCACTGGGGTAATACACCGCAATCGACATTAATACATTGACCGGTGATTGCGCCGGCCCCTTTGGATGCGAGATAAACACAGAGCTCGCCAACTTCATGTGCTCTTGGAAGGCGTTGCAGGGCGGCATTGGACTGAGCGAATTCCTCTAAATAACGTTGAATGCCCTCACCTGCCGTTTTCGCTGGGGAGGCTTCTTCTGCCAGTGCTTCTAAAACACCAGGAGTTGCGACGTACACTGGGCAAACGGCATTAACTCGAATTCCCGCTGAACCTAACTCTTTGGCAAGGGACTGAGTAATGCCGTTAACGCCAAATTTTGTGGCACAGTATGCGGAGTTACGTGCACTTCCGCGTTTTCCAGCTAGGCTTGAGACATTTACTATGCTGCCTGAAGTTTTACTTCTAATGAACGCAGCCGTAGCAGCCTGACAGCCCCAAAGTGTACCTGTCAAATTAGTTGCTACCATAGTGTTCCAAAATTCTGGATCGATATTTCCGATATCCCGCCATGCGGATAATCCAGCACAATTGACATAAACATCAAAGCGCCCCGTCCAATTCATGGCAAATTCAATGGCGGCTATGTGATGACTCGCTTTGCTGACATCCATAGCATGAAAACAGCAACCTTTTCCGAGGTCATTGGCGAGGCCGTTATCATGACGCGCGCCGAGAACTGTGGACCACCCTGCTGCAATAAATTCTTCGGCAATACCGGCACCGATACCTTTGGTGCCACCTGTTATGATTACTGTTTTTTGCATATCCGCCCTATAGGCTCGTTTTATTGTTAGATAGTCATACAACTAAAACCGCCATCAATGGCAATTTCAGCGCCGGTGACGAATCCTGCGGCGTCGGAAGCCAGCCACAATACGGCACCACTGAGTTCTGTGGGTTTACCGTATCGCGCCATTGCGGTATGGCTGAGGATGGCTCGTTCACGTTCTCGATCAATAAAATGTTCCATACTCCATTTTGTGGGAAAGAAACCCGGCCGGAGAGCATTAACACGTACATTTTTTTTCGCCCATTCTCGCGCTAGATTTTGAGTCAAGTTCTTGATACCAGCTTTCGCCACGGAATAGGTAAATGCTCTCGATAAAGGTGGACCGGCTGAGGCTGAAGACATGTTTATGATCGAACCATTCTGTTGTGCCAGCATATAAGCACCGAAGACTTGGCACGCTAGCATGGTTCCCGTTATATGCGAATCGATAATTGCTCGCCATTCTTCAATGGAAATTTCCATGAATGGTGTTGGAGCGTTGATGCCCGCTCCATTGATTAATATGTCGAGGCCACCGAAGCGTTTGACGATAGCGGTCAGGCAGGTTTCGTGCTGGGCTTTATTTATCACATCGATTTCAAGGGCCATAGCTTGGCCCCCACTATCAATGATTGCTTCGGCAATGCCAGTGGCTTTTTTCAGTCGAATATCCAGTACTGCGACCGCGACCCCAGCCCTTGCCAGGGCATTCGCTATTTCGCCACAGAGGTGGCCGCCGCCGCCGGTCACAGCGGCAACTTTCCCTTCAAGATTGAATATTTCTGATAAATAGCTGGTCATGTCACATCCTCACTAGCAGTTATGTGGTGGTAAATCTGATGCATATCAGAAAACACCGTTACCGCATATCCATCGAAGGGCCGTCCGCTGTTACGACCGATGAAAGCCACGTTGGTGGCTTCTGCGACGGCTTGATCCTCTTTGGTGTCGCCAATAAATACTGCCTCCGGTGACATTAATTCCTCCCGTCTCAGAATATGTCTGATGGCATCTGCTTTATCCCACGACCCCGGAAAAATACCATTGAAAAACTTTTGCAAGCCCCGAGCTTTAATTACTTGATTAAACTCATAATCGGGCGATTTTGAAACGAGATATATTGGCACTACCCCGTGAAAAAATGTCAGAAAAGCTGAAGCTCCTGTGACTTCTGGGCAAGCAATCAGCTCTTTGAAGACAAATTCATGAAAGGCAGCGCTTAACTGGAACTCGAGGATGTGGGTATAAGGACGCTTAAGAATATTCTCATAGATATGGCGAAATTTTTTAAACCGTAATACGGAATTATGGCTGATATGGTAGGCCATAATCTCTGGTAAATGATCAGGGTGACCAGAAAAAAGCGCACGAAAAGCTCTGTCCTTGATGCCGATGGATTCGACCAAAGTACCATCAAAATCGAGAATTATTACCTTAAATTTTGATGTCATCAGTCGTTTAGGCGGGCATGCCGGATCAGACCTTGCGTCCCTAACGCCCACTCGCCAAGTAAAAAAACATCTGATGATAGAGCGGTAAACGTAAAGCCCTCGTCAAAAACTGCTTTAATATTTTCAGCATTGGGAGATACAATGTGAGTGCCACAAGCTATGCCAGCGCGCTTACAAGCGGCAATAACTTTATTTGCCGCTTCGATAACCTTTGGGTGATCGAGTTGACCGGGTACTCCGAGTGATCCCGAGAGATCATACGGCCCTATCATTACACCGTCTAATAGCTTAGTGTCTACAATTGCTTCGATGTTTTCTACGGCAGAGGCTGACTCAATTTGTATAATCAAGATCGATGTCTCGTTCCATCGGGACGTGTACGAATCAAAATCAAGGCCGTATCCTTGCGCGCGCGAGACGCCGAAGCTACGACGGCCTACCGGCGGGTACTTGCACCATTCCACCAGCGCAGCAACTTCATCGATAGTTGACACCATTGGCACGATGATACCATCTGCACCGCTATCAAGTAGCCGCTTTATAGCTTCTTCATTGTGTGATGCGATACGTGCTAAGCACGCCACACCTGCAGCTTGGCTGGCAGCGATTATGCGCTGGCTTTGCTCAAGCGTTATCGTGCTGTGCTCGATATCAATGCCCATAATATCGACCCCTGACCGCACTAGGACTTCTGTGACCTGTGGATGGCCGATGGAGGTCCAGCCTACAAAAACCTTATCTCGACCCCTTAAACGGGTTTTCAGTGCCAATCTGTTATGACATGAAATCATTATAGTTTTCTTCTCTGACCCTGCGGCCGTTTAGGTGCCTAGTGATTCCCATTTATTCTGCATCGACATGACTCGTGGATCAGACACTATCAAATGCCACACTAAACCTTGGAAAGCTTCGGAGTGCGGAGTAATTGTGTTTGGGTTGACCGTTGGAATGATTACACAGGCATCTGCGACTTTTGCAGTGTAGCCCCCATCCCGCCCGATTACACCCATGATTTTAGCTCTTTTGGTAATAGCAAACTCAAGGGCGTGAACGATGTTGGCGCTGACATTTTTCTCTTTGTTGCCACCCCCGACCGATAGGACAAAAATACCATCGTTAGCATTTAGCTGGCTACAGGCAAGCCACTCGGAAAACACGGTGTGCCAGCCCTCATCATTGGTCCGTGCAGTTAATTCTGCGACGTTATCGACTGGCGTATAGCATTCCATACCGCCGATCTTACGGAAGTCGTTTACCGCGTGGGTACAATTGGCGGCGCTACCACCAACGCCAAGAAAAAACAGTCGGCCTCCTTTGGCACGGATGTCTATCACCAACCTGATCATCGTATCGATGGCCTCCTTATCTATTCCTTCGAGTATATCCACAGCTTCTTTTATATATTGAACAACGTAAGACAAATTTTCTACCTCATCATTTAAATAAACACCGCAGTGAACTTATTGCCGCTGGGCTAAAACCCGACCAAAGGAGCTTAGTAAGTTCATTTGAAGAAATTCCTGAAATCGCTGGCGACCCTCAGGCCCCCTATTTTCAAGCATATACGAGACGAAGCGCGGAACTTGGATTTTTGGGTTTGTCTCGACCGCATGGATGACGGCTTCCGTGTCGAACATGCCGGGGGTGCTGAATTCAAGAACGTTAAAGCCGTGTCTTTCCATTAGCATGGTTAACCCTTCGACCGAGAATACGTTCAGCCGATCAGGAGGAAAAATATTTTGAGCTTGGTCCCAAAGAGTCATAATATCAAATCCTGTGGACAAAATCCCGGTTATAAAAATAAGCCCGCCCGGGCGCAACATCCGCCGGGCATGGGACATAGCACCGTCGATATTAGAAGTACGGTCAAGAACCTCAAACATTGATATCGCATCGACTGAGTTGTCTGGCATAGCTTTGGATATATGCTCGTTTACGATATTTGTGCTGTGTGCCAGAGCACCGGGGTTAATTTCACAAATTGGGTTGAGTAAAGTCTTGCGAGAAAACCTACCAATTTCTGATAAACAGCGGGCGTAGACATCATGATGTGTGCCGATATCAACAAAATGATCTGCGTCAGGTAAATACTGCTGTGTTGAGTCGATAATCCAATCAACACGAGGTAATACAATTCTCTCTACCCGAGCTAAAGCTGTTTCACGGGATAGTTTCTCTCGCCAATAGATTTCCGCGTCCGAATTTGCATAATACCTTTTGATGGATTCATCGTCCGGCCGGGGAGAAACCCAGAGAGTATGACACCTTGGGCAGGAAACGTAATCCAAATTAAATCGGCGAAATGTTTCCGCGCGATCTGATGCACCGCAACCTGGGCAATCACAATTCACAAAGGTATCACGCAAAAATAGATCATTAACATTTTTCTCAGCTAGCTGGACGTAAGCATTGAGCATTTCCGCTGGTTTGACATCGGCTTCGTTATAATGATCGACTAAAAATACACTTTTCACGTCACGCTGCTCCGGGGTTATTGCTCGCGTCAAGATAGGCTTTCGAGATAATTTCCATGACTCGCCGAGCATCATGAGACGAGCTGATCGTTACAGGTGTGTCTTCATCGATGCAACGGATCAATTCGTTGACCTCAAGCTCCCAGGATAAATCTTGATCAAAATAGGTTACCTCCTCAGACGGGTTCCCCACCGCTGCGGCTTCATCTTCGAATTGTCGTTTTGCTGTTACCAAGCGTTCCCGGCCATAACTCCCACTCTTTGATAATAAACCTTCTACAACTATATAGCCATGTTCCAGAGTAATCTCTAGGCGGAACGTATGCTTCCAGAGAGTTGCCGAAGAATGAAAGATTGCATTCTGCCCGGTTGAATTACGCATGATTACATACGCATTATCCTCTACATTAAAATCCCAATAGGCACGACTGCTGAAACATTTTACATCTTCGAAATTACCACAGAAGTAGCAAAAGAGGTCGAGCATGTGAATACCTTGGTCGAGTAAAATACCGCCACCAGATATGGATTCGTCGTTACGCCATGAATTGTGGAATGAGATACCACCGGATTTTCCATATAGGCCGCGAAGGTTTAATACAGCGCCCATGCGTCCGGCATCAACGATTGCTTTAGCCTTTATGACAGCGGGATGGAAACGGTGATTGAAGCCAAACATTAATTTTACGCTGTGTCTTTCGGCTGCAATAATGGTTTGGATGTCGTCTAGGTTGCGACCTGGGGGTTTTTCGCAAAACACATGTATGCCGCGACGCATGGCTTCGACACAGATTTTTGGTGAAAGTGCGTTCGGCGTACAAACGAACATGATATCGGGCGACTTGTCGAGCAGAGCGTCGGTAGTGCTCAATACAGCACATCCTGATAGCTCTTGGCGCGTGTTGGCATTAATATCACTGATGCCGATTAATTCGAGCCGATCAGATTTTTCAATAACCTGTTTGCGGATTTCCCCCATATAACCGTAGCCTGCAATTCCGCAGGTAAAAACTGGCTTACTCATGTTCCTAGCGGCTCATTTTATGAAAACGAAGTTAATAACCGGGACATAACACTATCATTCACGGGAAGGAAATACTCTTTTACGTATTTAACGGCAGCTTGCCGCTGACTCTCGAATTCGATATCCGGCATGGCGATGACTATTTTGAGCACCGTGCTTATCCGTTCGTTGCGAGAAATCTGCCAATGGAACGTCTGCAGTTTGAATAACGGATCATAACTTAGCTTATCTCCTCGGTTGAAATGCACGATTGGTCGGCCGAGCATGACGGCCTCTAATGCTACTGTGGTGCCCCAATAAAGCACCAAGTCGCTCTTAGAAACGTCTTCATTGATGGATCGGTTTGCCGACACTTCCACATTAGCTGAAAAATTTCGCCTATCGCGGGGTAGTTGTTTAAGCATTTTTTTTAGTGGATAAACTGGGTGGGCACGAATTATAAATAACACTTCTGGAGTAATGCGTGCTTGAGTTAGCGCGTAATCAAGCAGGACAGCTGCAGGATGAACGCCTTCAAGCGCCACAAGCACGCGTTTTTTTTTACTATTATGGCGTCTTGGAATGGGCGGTACACCCCTTAAAGTCTCATAGCGGAGTGCACCACCTAGCCAGATCCGTTCTTCTGGGTAGGAACCGTATCGTGTGATTATATCCAATGGGACCATGCCGCTAGTTATGATGGCGCTAGGCATGGGAGCGAAGTCTGCTTCGTGTTGGCTCAAGAAAATCCCAATGCCGGCTTGTGTTACAATTGAATGCTGGAAACCATAAATAGGTAAGGTTGGATTTGCCTGCTGAAGACCCCGAATGAACATTCGTTCCCAAGGATTAGACTCGAACGTCATTGCGCAGCCGAGCAGCTTGTGAGCTTGCGCTATATTAGTGGCTGCCTTTTCGTGAAGATATTGAAAAAAAGCAATATGCCAACCACCTTGGGCAAACACCTCATGAATCATTGGTGATGCATTCATTCTGGCTATTTTGAGATTTCTGGGTACCCGAAAGCCCTGGATAAGGATTGCTTTAATACATTCGAATAGTGCCTTTACAATATCTTTGGCTGTTATGTAGCACTCAATTGGTACCACCCATTGGTCGGGTAGTTCACGCATGTGACGATAGCATAGATCCTTTTCCTCGAAACCCTGAACAACGGTGAGTAATTTTTCGCCCGGTTTGAGCCGCGATGATATGATACGGGGTAGCCGGCCGAAAAACTCATCTTGATGATAGCCAGCAATATCGAAATTATTAGCATAAACAAAGCTTTTGATCATATAAACAGGTGTTTCAATTTTTTTGACGTGCCCGAATATTTTCTTTGCTGAACGAACTTGAAAAAAAGTGGTTAAGGCACCTTTGATTAATGACAGCCATGATCGCGTTTGATTTCCGGCGCGGGCAATTAATAAACTTAAGGGCCATGCGTAGACCTTGATGGTTTCGTTCCTCAAACGGGCGGTTTCTCTCGCCAATGCGAAGATGGGCCATGGTGGTTGGTCTACGATTAATTCTTTACTAGACGCCTGAGCCAAGTCATCCGCGCAGCGGAAATCAATTAAATCGTTGAGTAGCTCAGATAGTGGTGAGATAAAACGATTTCTTGATGCCAAATCGGTGGCCCACCAAACTGGGTTATCCCGGTTAGCAACCGATATTTTCCCGACCGCATCGACATACTCATTGACGATAGTGTTGCTGTCGGACTGTGCTTGGGGTCGAGTGGTAGTATTGGCGTCTGCGTCCCAATAGCGATCTCCTGCAATGGGGCGGATGCCTCCAAATATCCGATACAGAAAAGGGCTGACGATAATGATCACGCGTTGACTCCAAGCAATTGTTGAATTGAATTATTAGAGATTTTATGCAGTTGTTCGGCCATCGCTATCCGTATGTTTTGCTTAGCCAATTCCATGCGTGCTGAACTTGGGTTTGTAAATCCTTGAAACGGGGTGACCAGTCAAGGATTGACCCCGCTCGTTCGGCGGCAGCAATGAGCACTGCGGGGTCGCCGGCTCGTCGTGGGGCTTCTACAACTTGTACGCTCCGCCCCGTAACGTCCTTTACGGCTTGTATCACGTCACGAACCGAGGAGCCGTTACCCGTGCCTAAGTTAAATGCCTCGGTTTGACCACCGTTAGTCAAATAGTTTAACGCCTTGGCGTGAGCGTCTGCTAGGTCACTGACATGGACATAATCACGCACACAAGTACCGTCGGGTGTCGAGTAGTTGGTGCCGTTAATGGCGAATGGTTGGCGTTTAGCTGCTGCAATTAACGCACACGGAATGGCGTGTGTTTCCGGGTCGTGTGATTCCCCAATTTCGCCTTCCGGATCAGCTCCGGCCGCGTTGAAGTATCTGAGACTAACCGAATGCAGCCCCCATTCTTGATTAGCTTGTACTAGATATTTTTCAATGTGATGTTTGCCTTCGCCATATGGGTTGACGGGATAGCGGGGATGTTCCTCAGCTATCGGTATGACTTTGGGGTCGCCGTAAACAGTGCATGAACTTGAAAAAACAAAATACTTGCAGGGTGTCTCTCTAATAACGTTTATAAGTGTCTCTGCCCCACCAACATTGTTGTCATGATAAAGGCTCGGGTTTTTCATGGATTCACTGACGTAGGCAAATGCTGCAAAATGCATTACCGCGACAGGCTGATAGCGTGAAAAGACATTTTTAAGAAAAATTATATCGCGCAAATCACCTACCTCCAAGGGCCCCCATTTAACTGCTGAGGTATGACCGCGGCTGAGGTTATCAACGCTGATGGGTAAATAGCCACGCGCGCTCAACGTTTTGCAGGCATGGCTGCCGATAAAGCCGGCCCCACCGGTAACCAAGATGGGTACGTTCATGCGGGGGTTCCTTTTGGTTTGCCAAGTTTCGTTGAGGTTTGTCTTATAATTTCACGGAAGGTACCTATGGCCATGTACTTCCATACAGTTGTCCCAAAAAAATCGCCGCGCAGCGCGCGCTGATAATCTCCAAAGGCAGCGACCCACTGGCCGCGTTGAAAGCGGCTCCAACCGGCGCAGGCATCGTTCAACGCGCGCCTTTTGGAGATCTTGCGTGCCAGAGCTGGATTGGTCGCATCCAGATGCGAGAAATGCTGCTCTAAAATGAACCGTTCACACTCTTGAAAATCAGGGCCAGCACTCATGTTGGCATCATGAAGAACGTAGCTACCTAAGCTTTCGTGCAGGTAATAGAACTTTCTACCTACACGCGCGAGCCGCATCCACAAGTCGTAATCCTCTACTCCATGGCCTCGGCGATCTTCTGAAAATCCACCAAGTGATACCACTGCATCGCGACGGACGGTGACAGCGGAGGGTGATAGGCAATTACCGTGGAATAAGAGATCAAGGTATTTTGTGCGGGGTCCATATCGATGATTGCGAACGGTGGTTCCTGCTCGGACAAAGTATTCGTCGTGGCAAACTAAATCGGCACCGGTTTCATGTAAGGTTTCGCGTACACGTTCAAGTTTTTCTGGTTCCCATAGGTCATCAGCATCAAGAAATGCTAGAAATTCTCCGTGTGCGACAGTAACGCCCGCATTTCTTGCACCGCCTAGACCTTTGTTTTTTTGATCGATGATAACAAAGGGGAAGCTTGCGTTAAAACTCTCCAGAACGTGCAATGTTGTATCGCTCGAACCGTCATTTACGGCGATAACCTCAAAGGCTCTCTCATTTTGGGCAGCGACTGAGTTCAGCGTCCCCATTACACTGTGAGCAACGTTGTGGCAGGGTATAATTATGGAAAAAAACGGCAACACGGTATTTTTCCTTAAGCGTTTTTTTGAAATATCAAGTTGAACATACCATCATGTTTTTTTCCACTTGATACTGCGAAAAACCCAGCCGTTTGGAATAGATTTTCTACCTTAGTTCTCTCATCCATTGTTACTTCGATTAGGACATGGCGCAAAGATGGTTCACGGAGCGTTGAGGCTGCACCGCGCACTATATCGAACTCTGGACCGTCGACGTCGATTTTGAGATGGGTAGGGTTTGGTAGATGTGTGGATTGTTGACAGAATTCATCGAGCATCCAGACATTAATTCCCACCACGTGGGCGGCCTCCCCGGCCTCGATCATTCGCGGACCATGCAAAGCACTGCCGCCCTGCAAACTCGATAATGGCAACCTATCTAGCCGGCTAAGGGCGCCAAGGCCGATTGGATAAGCTGTGAACTGTTCAGTAAAATCATTGGCCAGAATATTTTGATTAAGCCTGGCAAAGTTTATGGGTTCAGGTTCAAAACAGACTGCACGGACTGATTTGGGGAAAAGATGGGCTGCGTAGAGGGCGTATAGACCGATGTTTGCGCCTACATCGTAAATTACACTATCGGGAGCAATAGTCCGCTCTAGCCACGCAGTGGTCTCTGGTTCTTTGGTGAGTAAAGTGTCTGCCCGCCAGCGTTCTATTGGAGATCCGACATGGACAATGATCTTGCCATGTGGAGTGAGAATTTGTCGCCGGTCGTCAATGCTGGATAAGCTGAACGCCGCGGCTTTCCGCATCCACTTCGGACCATTAGTGGCGGTACCAGTTATGCTCGAGACTAATTTTTTTAAATTGTCCTTTATGATTTTGTTCATGACCGAAAATTCGCTCTCGCAACTGTATCGGCCAAGTCACCGATATCCGCCGTTCCCTTGGGCCAAACATGGCCTTTTAGCTCTGACTCTGTTAAAGGCTTGCCCGCATGGTAATCTAGGATGTTGGATAGCATGGTTCCTAGATGGTCGGCATCATTGGCCGTGTAGGTCGCGCTCCGTGACCCTTGCATGGGTGGTGTGGTTCTTGCCGGTACATGCCGATAGCGTGCGCTGCCGCCCCATAATAAAACTGGGCAACGGATGTTCAAGGCTTCTTCGATGGTAGTTGATGCGTAACTAACAAGAAGGTCTGTGTTCGCGAGATCATCAAGAAAGCTTCCGTCAGTCTTGATTTCGAAACATGCTGATTTCGGTAAGAGCTGTTTGAGGGCTTCAACGTCGCACTCTAGCATTGGCCGAAATCTAATGACTAAATGAGTGTTTTTCAAACCCTCAACAGCATGAACGAGGTCAACTAATCCGTTGGCAAACTCGTTTGAAGTTTCATATATCCAAGGCCGCAGGCCAACCAGGTTTTTGTACGTGCCTGCATGAAGAACGCGCCTGTAAGGGGGGTTTAAGCCTTCAGTTTGGATCGGCTTGTATCCCCACATTGACGGGAGAGAGCACGATCGTCTCATTTCTGGCATAATCTCTGAAGCCAAAGCGGCACTATAAGGTGATTGAATGATTGCCGTATCAGCCAGGCTGCTTACCAACTGACCCTCTGCAAGTGCTCGTTGTTCGGTAGCAGCGGCCAAACTCTCGCCGGGGGTATGGCTGCCGTGGGAGACCAAAAACCGGTGCAGTCCATGTCGCCCTGCAGCTTCTGCAAGTGCTACGTCGGCGCCCCAATGAAGGGCGTTTAGAATCACTGAGCTGACCCTTGTCATTGCCAAGAGTTCAGCGGCCTCATTGGCGAGCAGTTCGGTTAGTACAGCTTCGGTTATCAGTTCATCGCGATATGGCAACAACCCAGCGCGAATCACAGGGTCGGGTAATGCCTCCCAAACATCTGCAAGTTTCTTTTTGAGTGCGCTATCATGATCGTGAGATGGCTTAGGGGCTGCGATGGCTGTAATTACGATCTTGCCGGCCGCCGCCTGAACAAGGGTACGTACCGGATGGATCACATCGCGCCATGTGCCGGTAGTCCCCCGTATCTCGACCGTTCGCTTGGCGTGACGCCGGTGTATTTCATCGGTAAGGTTACCCATCCCGTAAGAACATCCTGGTATGGCGACATGGCGACCGATGCCGCACAGCCGCAGAACTAAGCGGCTCATGATACGGGTCAATCCCCCCGCGAAAGGTAAACGTAGCCAGGCGCGAGCCGATGGAGCTGTTTGGCGAAGGGTATCCATTAAGGCTGTAAGCGCAGCGTATCGTGCCTCGAAAACTACCCACTTTCCCTGAGGTGACGGTATTAACCAAGGGCCGTGTCTTCCAATCAGTATCCATAATGCCAAAGCTGAGGCGGCCATATAATGTAGATCGCTCAACATGGTCAGTTTAGCAGCCTGAGGGATACTCGGAGCCGACTTAAAAATCTGCTGGCAATCCCTATCAACCCGTCGGGTGCGAGCAACAATTCGCAGGTGGGCACGATCATCGAGGATGTCACTGGACACAATAATTGGCCAAGGACTCATAGCTAACGCCGCACGAGCATTGGGTGTCATGGCGATAACAGCGCGGCAGCGGGGACGTTGGAAGAGGAGGCGAGCCGCATCTGCACGTGTGTAGACTAGAGCTAGTGGCCATGACGAGGAACTATCTAAGGGTGCTAATTTGGTCATTATTTCTGGAATGAGTGGGTTAAAGCGCGATTTTTAAGCGTTCAAGGTATTGTTCTGCTAACCAGCGACCATCATCATCACGCACATCGATGGTTGCCCAGAAACGATCTATAGGTATGATGTCGACTTGGTCACCGAACGGGTTGTTTGTCGCAAGAAAATGGGGGCGGAAAAGGGAACATATACCAGTTAATTCTTCGTAGAGAGCAACTTCCGAGTTTTCACCAGCGCCGCTAATTCGATTCATCTGTCCCGCCTCACCGCGACGCCAAAAATTATAATGTACTGGATGGCATGTGATTAACGAATCCGATTCTTGAGATTGGGCATTCTTAATTAGGTCATCAATAATTTCTCTTGGGCGAAGCGGGTGAGTAATTTCCAAGAGCATAAGATAATCCGTGCTGATAGCCTTTTGGTCGAGCCAATTTGCTACAAACGCAAGAACATCGATTGTAGTGGATTTGTCGCTACTCAGTATTTTTGGACGCAGACACTGTTCAATGCTACCGTGCGGGGGTGTTAAATGTTTTACGAAGCGTTCGTCATCGTAGGCGACCACCACCTTGTCGAGTTGTGCTGACCGGCAAGCTTGCCGGAGAGTGATCTCCCATAGTTGATGGCCGGCCAGCAGCATGCGCGGCGTGCCATCATCAGCAAAGCAATCGTCATATCTAATTGGAATGACAGCTGAAACCTTCATAAGTCCCTCACTAATTTAATGTAACTCATGTCAGGTCTCTTTGTATTAGCTCTATAACGCGAACAACACGTTCCGCCCGTTCTTCGCTTAAGGCGTGGTGAATTCCGTGGTGATGAAATACTCTTGCGGTGGGTTCATAAATAATTCGATGATTATTACTCAGTACTTTCTTCGCCCAGTCTTGGTCTTCTACGCCATGGATGTTTTCATTAAATGGCGTATTTTCCCAAGTTGTGCGGCGGATCATTGAGTTTGCGTTGTGGAAAAAATAGTCTCGTTTCTGGGTTTTTCGATCGAGACCAAAAGTGATCCAGAGATCGCGCTTATCAGTTGGCGCTGTATCGGGAAGGGGTTCTTGCCGTCCGTAAACCGCAACGACGCTCGGGTCACTGAAATGCATAGCTAATCTACTGAGCCATTGATCGTCAGCCGGAATGCAATGCCCGGATACCATGGCGATAAGTTGTTTTTTTCCGGTCGCGATACCAATATTTAGTGCGCGTGAGAAATTGAACTCTTCGTCGGTAATGTCAATAATCTCGCAGTCAAATGCTTCTGCGATTTCACGGGTTTTATCTGTCGATTGGTTGTCTATCACAATAGTCTCAAAGTCGTGGTAGTCCTGCATGGATACGGCATCTAAGCAAGATGCCAACCACTTGGCTTCATTTTTAGCGCGTATGACGATTGAAATGCTGCCACTCATAGGAATTTCTCCAGCATAAGATGACCAAATGTGAGGGGCTCCCCCGGTTTAATTGTATAGCGCAGAACTCGGCCAACAACCCGGTCACGCAAAGTTGGGGACAGGCCGCGCGAAAGTGTCAAGTCAACACTAAGGTCCTCAAGCAATAGTGTCTCTCCGACTTTCATTGTGCGTGCAACAGTTAAGCTAGTCTCGCGGCCGAGAAGATGATCGATTTCAGCTGCTGAAGTGGGGCGAGGTTTTCCAGTCGCTCTCGGTAAAACAACTCGAATAATCGGCTCCAGTTCGATATCCGCAGATTTAGGGATCACCAAATGGGTAGCGCCCATCGCCGCAGCCTCAACAAACCTCCTGGTATTTTGAGCCATGATGGCGAAAGGTGCGGGTTGGGCAGCGAGCCAAACCAGTTGCTCTAAATATGAGATTGAGTCCTGTTCTTGGGTGTCGAAAAAATTGATTAATTTTCCCGGCGGTACAATTGCTGATACGGCTGCATAGGCCTTGGTTCCAAGACCATTTACGGAGACCATTATCGGCTTGCCGCTGGCCACTAGGCCCTCTAAAAGCTCGGTATTTCCCGAGATTCCAGAAGGGGACAGCCATGCCGCGACATCAACGTTAAGGGCGGATTTATCGGTGTCCGGCCCGGCAGTTGCTAAACCACCTTCAACGGGAAAGTCTTTTAAACATGTGTATACACCGATGTTTACAGGACCAAATATGCCGGTTTCATCGGGCGTCTGGCCGAACCAAATTTTCATAGTTAAACCAAGTCTAGAGTTATATTAAAATTTTTGGATAAATTGTGAAATGCGGTTAGAGTTTTGGAATCAATTGGAATACCAATCTTTCTTCGAACTACGGCCTCCCGAATTTGTGGGTCGCCGGGAAACATGACGCCTCTTGGGTCTTTTGCTGGTTCAGCACGCGCCATGTCAGTAAGGCTTTGCATCCGTCTACAAAAATCGTCTTTTTCCCCAACTATATCAGTGCGCATTACTAGATAAAATTGCCCTAAATGCCGGGGTTGGTCCATAGGAGCTGTATACATGGCTGGAATGTCTCGACCTACGGCCATGCCACTCAACACCCCGCAAAGAATTTCTACCATTGTGCCTAGGGCGTAGCCTTTGTATGCGGCGGAAGGGCTACCTAATGCCATTAAAGAGGTCGCGACGTCGGGGTCTTGGGTTGGCAGACCGGCGTCGTCTGCCGCAAGGCTATTTGGAAGCTCTAAGCCAGTATCGCGATGGATTTTTAGCTGGTTCCATGAAATTACACTAGTTGCCATATCTAAGCAGTAGGGCTCAATTTCCTCGCGTGGTGCTGCCATGCAAATGGGGTTCGTGCCGAACAGAGGTCGCCGCCCCCCGGCGGAAAGTACAAGGGCATCGGCATGAGTAAACGCAAAGGCAATATAACCTTGCCTTGCTGCTTTAAGGACAAAACTTGCCATGGCCCCGGGATGACTTGAATTAGCAACGACTACACCACCGATGCCCGAAGTCTGGGCCATTTCCATACCGTAATCAATGGCCTTCATACCGGCTGCATGACCAAAGCCATTGTCGGCATCTAATAGCCCAAATGCCGGAAACTTATGAGCGAACACCATATTCGGGACAGGGTTTTTTCGCCCCTGCATTGCTGACTTAACATAATGGGGTAATAGCCTGACTCCGTGAGAGTCAACGCCACGGAGTGATGTTTCGCAGAGGCCGTTAGTAACGGCGTCGTTTGAAAACTCGTCTAGTCCAGCGTGCGCGAGTACTTGATAGGTGAAAGATGTTAAATTATCAAAGGTAATGTGTTTCAAAGCTTCACCTCGATTGGGGCATTACTTGCCCGGAGGCTAGCGTTGGATGCATCAATTACGGCAGTTGAAATCAGACAGTTTTGGAAAGATGGACGGACCCGGTCGAGATCACTCAATGAGACTATACCGTTACGAAAAGCAGTAATATCGCGGATGAACTGGATGACGCTATCAACTCCATACCCCTGAAATGTAGAATTGCCAGTCAAATCGTCGATCCACTCAGTAGTGAAATATGGGTTGAGGTCCCGGACCCCATTTTTATCACGTACAGTTTGGACACCGCGGTTTTTCTGATCCGCTTGGAACCGACCTAATGTTCCAACCACGTTAATTTTCTGGTCTGACAGAGCAGAATTGTTATCGGGATCTATCCAATTCGAAATGTGCGTTGAGATGAAAGACGTGTCATTAGGCTGGCGCCATTCAATCACGGTCTGCATTGCATCCCATGTATCAACCCCATTTGAGCGCAGATAGCTTTTTTGTCCCCAAGTGGTAACACGGTGTGGTTTAAAACCAGTTGCCCAAGAGAGAAGGTCAACATAATGAACGCCGAGATATTGAAAGATGTTACTGTTTTCAGCCCATGAACGGAGTGTATCTCTCGGAACCGATTTGCGTTGGCTATATTCAATGGTGGCATACAGCAAGTGCCCGAGATCTCCGTTGCACACGGCTTCGCGAAATAGGAGATTAGATTGGTCCAACCGTTTATGAAACTCGACTTCTGCAACTACGCCAGCTTTCCTTGCTGCATCCGCCATTGCCTTGGCATCCTCCATTTTTGCTGCCATAGGCTTAACTACTAAACAATGCTTGCCAGACTGAATTAGTGGAATGCAAACTTGTGCATGAAGGTGGTCTGGAATACTGACAATCACGGCGTCAGGTTCGAATATTTTGGCCGCTTTGACAGGCAAGGTTTCAGCATTATAGATTTCAATATTGTTTCCACTTTTGGGAAAGACTTCGATGTCTTTCCCAACGCCCATTTTATCGGCAAGTTCAACAGCCTTCGAGCGAGCTATTTCAGCGCTTTCCAGCCGTGTTGTGGTTATGGCTATGCGCCCAACTAGCCCGGCGCGGCGCGCCTCAAGGACGGCGGGAAGTATTGTTCCTTGATAATCGGGCGCTCCTCGTCCGGTTACATACATCCCTCCTCCGACTATAAGGATATCTAGCGGTGTCATTTTGAGTTGTTCGCCCATTCCATAGTATTTAATCGATCCAGACATCGCTTGGTATTTTAAACTCTTTGCGATCATCTCTCTTTTGAAACGCGCCGACTAGCAATAAGTTTTTAGGCAAGCGAGCAACCGAGCTAAGCCAGCGCATGGATCGAACCCAGTCAAATCTGTTATGGTTGCCAAATGGTAGGTTAAATCGTGCAAGTATTGGTGGCATCCACGAGGATGAAATTCGCGGCACCCGTAATGGATTATGGATAGTGATTTGGAAGGTCATGAACAGTTGCTTATAGCCGTTTACTTCATAAAAACGTTTGTAGAGGCTTGGGTTGACATTGACAAAGCCGTGATCAAAGAACGTTACTGGAGTGATATGGACGATTACGCCACCCGGCTTAAGCAATCGATTCATATTGCGAAGCGCAGTTGGTAACTCAAAAATGTGCTCTAAAGTACCCGAATCCAGCACCATGTCCGCAACCGCGTTACAGTCTTTAGGTAACGTTTGTGTAAGGTCTAAGATCCTCCGTGCTTGATCATTAATATCAACATCGATGTAATCTGAAAAACCCATAGCCTGAAAAATGGGTGTTGGGTTTTCCAACCAACCAGAGTCAATAACCGTTTTGAAACCGTTTCTGCGGAGCCATTGGTTAGCTTCGCTATTAGAAAAACTGCAAATCTGGGAGCCCATGGCCCACAGATTTCCTCGCGTGAAACAGCTCGAGGCCGCTTTATGGATGATATCGAGGGATTGAATTCGAATTCCCATATAAAATACCTTAAAGTATATAAATGCGGACGCAACATTGGGAATTTTTAGAATTCCAAAGTGCATCCGGTTGTGCCGTATATTATCTATGTGGTCAAATTAAGCCCGTCTCACCGGCTAAAAATTCGACATGTTCGGCAATTGCAAGGGCACTGGTAAGGCCGGGTGACTCCATGCCCCAAAGATCAAGCCAGCCACCTTCATCTGCCCAATCAAAAATAAAATCTGGTGCCCCATTCCCGGGTGTTTTAATTTTTGGTCGGACGCCTGCGTAATCAGGGCTTAGTTTTAACGTATTGTAATTCAACAAATAACGCTGAATTAGGGGTGTGAGGCGTTCTTTCAAGTTATCCGCCACGCGATAGTCTTCGTATGATGCTGCGGCATCGACACTTGGGCCAAAGCGCAATTTCCCGTCAATGCCGGGAGTGGCATCGACCCTCTCAGAAATTTTGCCCGGGATTAAATCGGGATAGATTATACGCGACACCGGCGAAGGCCCTGTAAGTTGGAGGTAAGATCCTTTCACTGGGTGTGCTTCGGGAATAGTGCGGAGTGGAAAGGTTGACCGGCTGATTCCAGTTGCCCAAATACCGGCTGCATTTACGACCCAACGCGCGCGGACAAAAGTTTTTTTACCACTTTCGTCAATAGTGTACACGCGCCAGAACCCTTTTTCCGGTTTGCCACTGATTACCCGTGATCGGGTGGCCAGCGTAAGCCCGTGGTTCCCACCTAGTACAACAAGTGATAGCATTAGGGCGTAGCTGTCTACAATTCCACTTTCAGGGCAAAGGAGCGCAGCATCGCATTTTAAAAATGGTTCAAAACGATGAATGTCGGGTCCGTCAATCTCAAGTAGCGGACTGAGACCATTGCTCTCTGCAAGATTTTTTATTTTAATTAATCCGTCAATGTACTTCGGAGCTGTGGCGAGAAAAACCTTACCAATTTTTTTATAAGGGACGTCATATTTTGAGCAGTGGTCATAGAGCAACTCGCGGCCACGCAGGCACAGTTGCGCCTTTAGGGACTTTGATGGATAGTACGCTCCTGAGTGGATACATCCAGTATTTCGCGAGGACGCGCCACCGCCAAATTGATCGGCACGTTCTATAATCAAAATTTGTTGGCCGCGCCCGGCTAATCGCTGGCCAATTGCAAGTCCGATTACCCCTGCTCCGATAATTACAACGTCAAAGTCAAGCTGGGACATATGGTTTACATTCTCTTAAATGTAATCAGGGCGGATTTAAAATTTTGAAAAAATCGGTTCATATACTCTCGCGGCGCACCTGTCACGGTGATGCCACCGTGAAACGGCGCGGGCCACCCGCCCCGAATACGTATGTTTTGTCCCCCTAAAGTTTTGATAATTGACTGCGCCAAGTCCGGGTCGCCCAGCTCTATGTAAACGAAATTACCGGTAATACCACCGTTGTGGGGAATGTTTATATTATCGAGGGAGTTTTTTAAAAAATGAAGTCCTACTTTAACCTCCTTGATGTATTCGTTGATGATGTCAATTCGATCAAGAAAAAAGCAAACTGTCTCTGCCGCCAGAGTGCTGGTCTCGTAACCCGTACGAGTGCGTGCGACGAATTCAATAATTTTAGCGGGGCCGGCAACAAATCCAATTCGAACGCCGGGTAAACCAAATCCTTTTGAAAATGATCGCATAATGAAAAGGTTTTTATGCTTTTCGATCAGACGGATCGCTGTCTCGCCACCGAACAGATAGTAGACCTCATCAATAACAAGTGCTGCGTTAAAGTGTGCACAGTAGGTTGCAATGCTATCAATCTTTTTTAGTGTCAGATACCCTTCAATGGGAACGTTTGGATTGGGCAGAAAGACAAAAGCGGTGTTGATATCGATATTTTTTCTTAGAGCATCCAAATCAATTTCATAATTTTCAGAATAACCAAAAATTCGAGGTTCAACGCCAAACATCTGAGCATATATTGGATACAGTGCAAATGTTGGTGATGGAAACACGATATTAGTTCCTGCTGGTGCGAGAGATTCCAGCAATGCCTTAATTGCTCCGGAAACGCCATCCGTAATAAATAACTGGTCCGCATCTAAAGCGGACCAATCAGCAACCCGTTCATATAGTAATCCAAGTTCTGGGTACTGGTTAGGTCGACACTTTGCGAGATGCTCACCGAGCTCAGAGAGAATATCAAATGAATAAGGGACAACACGTTCGTTTCGGTCAAGAAAAAGGTCTGGTGATGTCATTCTCTCTGACGAACCAGCGCGTGCTCGGCGAATATTTAATAAATTCTGATTAAAACGAAATTTCATACTCGAGATTAGTCTTTTTCTGGGTTGATCTTGATCACGGTCCAAATAAAAAACCGACGTTTGACAATCCGTCCCATGGTTTTGAATTTAGCTTTTTTTATTCCATTTATTGAACTTGTATTGCTCAAGGCACAATAAATGTATGCATTTCCCTGCTGTCTACTGCCGGCATCCTCGCATATTCGATTTAATGCCATTGCGTAAAAACCGTTGCCGCGAAATGATGGGTTCGTTCGACATGGACCAATGCAGATATCTTTAACCCCACCGAAATTCCCCAGAAAGGGGCCAAAATTACGATCGCGTCGATCTGCCATCATACGGCTGAAATGGGCTAATTTTTTTTTAACAAATAATGCGTAGAGCTTGCCCCCAGGCATAGCCGGCGCAATTGCATCATGCAGGGCTTCTAACGAACCTAATTCATACCCTTCATGGACGATATCTAGAATTGACTCGGGCTGATCAAAAACTTTGATTTCAACGTTCAGAGGGTTTGATGGTGTATCGCAGGTTAGCTGTCGACTGAACAGAATGAACTCTTCTTTTGAACTGACTTGTCCAGAGAGAGTGGCACATATGTCGTGATACAGTCCAGAGAGAAGCCTACGTAAATTTTCTGGAGTTAAGTTAGCATAAGGTAGGGTCATTTATAATGCTTTTTGATGGCGCGATCTAGACGATTATCGTATTACTCGCGTTGAACATTGGTGTCTCTCCTAAATTTCTGAATAAAGCCATAAAAGTATGCGCTATTTTTCGAAAAAAAGCTTAATCATTTTGCCGGCAGCGGTATTTCTTTCATTGGGGGCTCTTGAATTCGGCTTATGGGTATTCCGGCCATGGGCTTGGTTTCATCCGCGTGGGTTTAATGCCGCTAATTTGCATTACCAAAGCACGATTTATGGTGACTATATCAATAATGCAACAGATGTTGATCCTATGACAGGTGACTTCCTTGCGACACCGATTATGCGTCAAGCGACAATTATTACAGATTCTTACGGAGAGCGGAATGACCGATCTCCCCATACAGCATTCGCCGTAATGATGGGAGATTCAATGGCAAACGGTGATGGAAATTCGCATAAAGATATTCCTACTCAACAGTTGAGCCGAATGATTAAAAAACGCGTAATCTTGCCCTTTAAACCGAGGGGGTATGACCGCTTTGGCGCTGCAGCCCTATACCTTCGACATCGCAAACCGACTAAAGCTGCAACATTTATTTTTTTACTTCATGACCAATGGTTTAGGGAACCACTTGCTAGCGTTGCGCCCATTGATCAGATTGACCGGGCGTACTTACGTGACGACTTTAATAATCTTGACCCAAGTTGGCAGGCTAATTTTCAAAACTTTAAAGCCGAACTTCGGGCTTGGTCGGGTAATGCGATCTTGGCGCGCAAAACCAAGACTACTATTAAACGCACCATAATTCAGGCTGTTTCAAAAATGGGGATTTATCATCATAAGACAAATCTTGTTTATCTTCCAAATAGAGGTAAAAAAATAATTTTTGAGCAATTGCCCGAGGATATTGTTGATATTACCCATGGACACGCTAAATTCGATCGATTGTTCTCTGGCACTAAAAAACTCGCAGCTATTGCGCAACGTGAGGGTGTAAATTTTCTCGTCGTTCTAATTCCAGCTAAAGAATATCCTTATAATCAGTTTCGGTCTTCACCTGTATGGATAGAGAACTATGGGCCTGCATCGAAATTTAACCGTGCTCTTGTTAATGCGGGTATAAACACAGTTTTTTCTCATCCAGTATTATTTGACGCAGTGAAGAGAGAGATCGAAGATGGTGCTCCACCTGTGTATTGGGGGGATGATGGGCATTGGGGCCCTTATGGTATTCGCATAACGATGGAATTGATTCGCGACAAGCTAATTTCGCTTAGGATTTTAGAGCATTAAACGGATTATAAAAAAGTCTGGTTGCAAACATTTCGCTTAGATTAATAAGGTTGTGTGCGATGGGTTTCACGTCCGAAGTTTTTATTTTTTATTTTTTGCCACTCACATTGCTTCTATACCACATAACATTGCGCCATAGTATTCCTGGTGCGCTAGCTTTTCTTAGTTTCGCAAGCTTAATTTTCTACAGTTGGGAAATGCCATACTACCTAGTATTATTGGTTGGCTCGATTGTGGTAAATTGGATGTTAGCCCATTTTATCGTGCGGACAAAGAAAAAACCCTTCCATATAGCCGCTATTTTTTTGTCTGTAATAAGTAATTTGGGGCTTCTTGGCTTTTTTAAATATGGCGAGTTCTTTTATCAAAACTTCACTGATTTTTTGGGCATAGTTGGCACGGGTCAGAGTGCAGTTGAACACTCTTTTTTGCGAGATATTATATTGCCGGTGGGTATTTCCTTCTACACTTTCCAAACGATTAGTTACCTGATTGACTTATACCGTGGAAAAGTCTTGGAAGCTCGGTCATTTGTAGAATTCCTCTGCTACGTATCCAGTTTTCCACAACTTGTCGCCGGCCCAATCGTTCGTTATTCGGAGCTCCGTGATCAGTTTGCAAAACCGAGGGTTTCATTAAACACTATTGAGTTGGGCTGTTTTATCTTCATTATGGGTTTGGCAAAAAAGACATTGATTGCGGATTCCCTTGCTCCGCTCGCAAACCATATATTTGATGGCTCATTGGCTCATAATGCGTTGATTACTCTGGCGGGCGTTACTGCATATACCTTACAACTCTATTTTGATTTCTCTGGTTACTCGGAGATGGCTGTTGGCATAGGTTTGCTCCTTGGGTTCCAATTTCCACAAAATTTTAACTCACCATACAAAGCTTTGAACATTAGGGATTTTTGGAGGCGATGGCATATCACTCTTTCAAGCTGGTTTCGTGATTACTTGTATATCCCGATGGGAGGCAATCGCAATGGCGAGGCTAATAAAAAACGAAATTTGCTCGCGACGATGGGATTAGTGGGCCTGTGGCACGGTGCTGGCTGGACATTTGTTATTTGGGGCGTAGGCCATGGGGTGGCGTTGGTGATAGATGAGTACCTGTCACGCTTTTGCCAAAGCACTGCACTCAAAGCCCTTCGTCGGGCGTGGGTGATTTTTGTAGTTGTATTGTTATGGATACCATTTCGCGCTGAAAACTTGAGCGTGACCGGTCAAATTATTGAACGGATTCTTTTTGGTTGGTCAGGGCTAGATGAAGCCGTGCGGGATTTAATCGGATTGCCGTCTGAGGTGAAACTTGCGTGTTTAATTTTACCGTTTTCTATCTGGGGGGCTTTGCGGCTCCCGAACGTATTTGAAATGAGTCCGAAAACAAGTCTGGCCAAGTCCCTTATGTTAAGTGTGTTACTAGTGATCAGTATTTACACTTTGCTGGCGCGGGATTACGTGCCATTTTTATATTTCCAGTTCTGAGGGTTTGCGAATAGAAGTTAAGAAGTTTTAACAGACGTTACGGTAGCGTGCGCGGGTAGCTTTCACCGCAACTTCGGCAGGGGCTGTTTCCAGCTCTTGTTGTAAAATTTTTAGGTAACAACCTGTGCGCTGAAAGGCCCGCCCGTCCCTGTGCGGATCTAGGTCATCGGCAAACTTGCCACTGAGCTTTACACATGCGTCTATATCCCGATCAACATGATTTCGGACAACTCTCTTTAGAGCTTCAAGGCTGTCGAATACGACTCGATTATGAAATTCCACAGGTAAAAAATGACGCGTGAGTCTGGAAAGGTCGATAAAAAGTGTTGGCGTTCCAGACAGCCAGCACTCAATTCCTGCGGTACTAAACATGGCAGTGATGGCGAGATCACTTATATTTGCAGCGGTGCTTGGTGCAGTTTTGATTGTGTCTGATTTACCCTTTATAATATGTATCCGCCTGTCTGCTACTAATTGTTCGATTTCAGGCAGTTGATCCATGATTTTGCGGACCATTGAGTTTCGTTTTGGTTTCCAAACAATGATGATGCTCGGCATCTCGTTGAGCATCTCAATTAGCGTCTGCCAGATTTCAAGATGCGTCGCAGGACTCAAATAACAATCAGTGTACATGCCTTGGTCTAAGAATGAGATTATGAATTTTCCTGAATACGCCGCAGGGGCTGTGCCAGGGTCTGGAGCCAGCTTATAATCTTGGTAAAAACCTGCAGTGACGATATCCATGTGTTTATGACGATTAAAAAACTGGCGTTGATATAAGTCACCCCAGGGAAAAGCAATATCTTCCAAATGCTCTACTTCTGGAACATTGTAAATATGATTGCTAAAATGGCTACCAGCACTAACACCGCCACAAATTCGAATCGCTTGATGGTTAAATGGCCCTTCGCCCAGCATGTCATCCATATGCCAAATAATACTTATACCCAGACGTGTAAACAGGCGAGCACGATTGTGAACGTGGAGCTCAAATATTTTTAGGTTGAACAGTATCCATGATCTAAACGTAGACTCCGTCCCCCAAACGAGAGAGCAGGCTTTAGCCATGCAGGCTAGTTCTTGAATGTCTAGGCCCATCCCGGGGCCTGGGACAATGTCATCATTTGGGTCGGGTTTTAGCCAAGAAGCCCGCCAAAAGGGCTTTGCAAGATGTAATAGTCTAAACCCATATCGGCGGGCAAGGTTTCGATCTTCTTGTGTTAGGGGGCTAACATCTGTGATGATAGTGATTGAGTCGGCTTCAATTCTTGAGCCGGGCCACCAATACATGTCATTTAGTTCATCAAAAGAAAATGGAAATGGGATGCTTCTCAAAACTGCAATCCGGTTTTTTTTTATACTTTCTGCAAGGGGGGGAACGCTGCGTAAACCTGATAGGCAAGCCTCAAATCCATAGCGAACCGTGCGAGCAAGTTGGCGAACCGGCCCGCCGCAGTAGGCGCGCATCATAGTCATGTCTGCATCAAGGCTATGATATGGGCGAGGTGTGTAACTCCATCGAAACTTAGGAGGGTTAAAAAATTCGAAGGTTCGGTCAGAAAACTTTTGTTCGATGAACTTACGAAACGGATTTTGTCGTAAAAGTAAGATGCTCGGCGCAGTGTTGTACAGTGATGAAACAGTCGACAATTCAATTGGACGTAACAAGTATCGCCATGCAAGTCGGCCTAGGTGTCGGACGACTAATTCTTCATCGAATTGGTTCCCACCGAGAAAATCAAGGACATCGAGGTTGGTTCTCCATTCGGAGATAAGTTCGTCAACCATGTTTCGGTTTGTTTGTTCAATTTTCTCGGCGACCGAAGTTTCACCGGAGAAAGTCCTGCCGTAATCCATATGTGTGAATTGGATAAATGGCTTTCCAATTACCATACTAACCCATGGCACTAGGTGATTCATTGTGTCTGTTGAGAGGTAATAGTATATACACTTAACATTCTGTCGATGATTAATCTTAAAAATCGTGAACAATGATGATAAACAAAGAATGTCAAGCCAGACTTCTACATCTTCACTTTTGACATCAGTTGGCGTCGAATTTTGAGGATTAGCGCTCTGCATTATTTCTTTGGGCCAATAGGGCGATGTGTTTTAAAACCGGATGGATAACGAAATAGGTGTCGCCTGCCTCGCGTGGTTCTGAGCAGGCTGGCAATACACCTGTTTCCTTATATTTGCGCAAAACCTTAACAAGAAGGTCGGCACGGATAGCGTTGTCATATAGACTATCTACGTCAATGTTGCTCGGTGGCGCCGGGTAGCGTTGGCGGCTGACAAGTGGTCCCTCGTCAATTCTAGCATTAAGAAGTATAGCGCTAACCCCGCAATCGTCGCCTTCGAGTAAGGAGTAGTAGATGGTTGTGCTGCCGCGATATTTAGGTAACCAACCCGCATGCATATGGAGGAATGGCACCCCTCGCGCTAATGTTTGCGCTGCAATGATTTGCCCACCATAGCCGGAATAAATCACTAATTTTGGCGCAAAACGAAATAGTATTTTTATAAAATTTGCGTCGTTCACATCTTTAATTGCGGTATGGGAGTGATCCCACCCTTCTCTGCGAACAGTTGTTAATAGTCGCTCGCTGAGATCTGGGAGGAATAATTCTGGTGTTGAGGCAGCACTACTTGATCGCACATAACGTTGATCCTTTGTCTGCACGGCCTTTTTTTCATGAATTCCTCTCGCCCCATATGTAAGCATTTTCATGGGAGCCAAGCCGGCATGGGTCATTGCTTGGGCATAGGCCTGAGAGCGAGCTGTGAAAGCTGCTATAAAGACGACACCATTAAGCAATAAGGGGCACCCCAACTCGCTGGGTAATTATGTTTACAAATTGTCGCTCGCTATCTACCAAACGTGATAGCCGAGCGCGTTGAACTTCAGAAAGGCCCTGTCGAAGTGCACACAATGTATCCATAACTTTGAGCATACAATTGAGGCTGGAAAGCGCCAAATTTGTGTTAACAGCACATTCAAGGACCTCTGCTAACCTTAGATAAAGTTCCAGATTCTTGTGGTCTTCCCGATCAATAGCTTTGAAAGTACTATCGTAGCCTGAGTGTACTCTTTTTGTGACCTCAAATTTTTTAATTAATTGAGCCAACCAAAATTGTGCGGCGTTACTTAATTCCGACTCCCGCAAGACTACAGTTAAGATAGCCTCAAGAAGATTAGCCGTCACCACATTAGCGCCGGGGATTGGTAGCTCTCTTACCATCGGGTTTGGTGCTGGTGCAGGGGCTATGCTTATACGAGCGGTTTGCCGGTCATTCTTCCAAGCTTTTAAAAAAGTTAAGCCTTGATAGTCAGAATAAAAATAAGTTTGGCGATCATCTAACAATGGACCGTGGGCATAAGGATACTCTAGGCTCACTCAATAACTCCAGCTGCAGTTAGCACCTTGGTGGCTATTTGTTTTGGCGTGGAGGAGCGCGTCGCGTTTTTAATTATAATGTCTGCTGCAACTGGTTCCGGGAAGGGTATATCGATGCCCACAACATTATTGATATTCCCCTCGATTGCGGGGGCGTATAGGTCTTTTGCGTCATTCTCAATTAAGTTTTTCATGGGTACTGAGACATATACTTCAAAATATTCAGAAAACTGTTCGCGATTAGTGGCACGCATCTCGGGAAATATCGACAGAATACAGCAGACAACATTGATGTCTTGGTTGTCCAGCCAAGAACAAATTTTGGTAATGCGTTCTGCATTCGCCCGCCGCCCAGCAAGAGTATACGAGTTTGGGTTCTTCGTTTGGCCAACTATTGCGCGAATTTCATCTCCATCAACAAGCACCGTATTTGGCGCACTTTTTTTCCATTGGTTGCAGACCTCCCTCCCAATTGCAGTCTTTCCCGCGCCTGAAAGTCCAATTATCCAAATAACCACTTTTCTTGGAGCCTTTAATTTGAATCAGGATTAAAAAATTCTAAGATAGTGCCGTCAGACATCATAGCACAGGCGGTTTCGTAATCTGAGACTGTGTCGAACTCAAGCCATCCACCATCGATTGTTACAGCGTGGATTTCAATGCCAAGAAGTATCATTTCCATTAATAGGTCTGTCATATAAGCATTTTCAACTCGGCGATCCTCCATCCATGACCGGTAGGTTTTTTGTAAATGCGCGCGTGCTCTCCTTAAGCTAGACACGCCATTTCCTTGAAAACGCATAAGGCCAATGTATTGTCCGTCAATCTCCTCAATTTGGCTTACTTTGGCGCCGATGTTAAGGATGCGCTGAGCGCAATCCATTTTTAGGCTCTCCGCATCGCTGAGCGGGTTGTCAAACCTAAGTTCCCAATAGGTTTTCCAGTTTAGGTCAATTATGACTGAAATTTCGTGGGGGCTTGCTAACAAGGTCCGTAACACGCGTGGTTCGTATACAATGTCGCCGTAGGAAACTATAAGGTCGTTTGTAAAATATTCTTCGCCCGAAAATAGGGACTCAACCATATTTGTTGTTTCCCACTTAGCGTTATGTGCCTCGCGTAAACCCGGCATTTGGAGCATTTCGCGTTTATATCCTGTAGCAACAATGATATTGTTGATGGTCTCGGCGCGAAGTGTTTCGACTTGACGTTCAATAAGGGTTTTGCCGCCAAAAACTGTGAGGCTTTTTGGATATTTTTCGGTGTACGGGTGCAAGCGGCTTCCGCGCCCTGCAGCCAGTATTATTGCATTTATTCCCATGAGGCTTCTCCCTCAATTAATGCTCGTACAAGGCAAGAATCTCCTATTGGAGCACCCGTGCGTTCCGGATGCCACATCACCCCGGCGACAGGTAGTTTTTTGTGGTACGCGGCTTCGATATTACCGTCACAGTCAGTTGCCGCAATTTGAAAGTTTTCTCCAATACTGTTGGACCGGAATCCAAAGTTATGGAAAGAATTCACCCTAATCTGCTTCCCATATATTTTATGCCATGCGGGCTTTATGGATACGTCATGGTAAACCGCGGTATGTCCTGAAACCGCGTGCAGTTCGCCCCCGGCCAACTGGCAAAGGACCTGGAGCCCCCGACAAACGCCAAGAAGTGGCAAACCACATCTGTAAGCGCGCTTGATAGTTACTTCCTCAATAATATCTCTTTCTGGCGACGTCCCGCGCTCCCCGCCGCCAGTTAATATAACAAGATCTGGAGATAGGGCATCTAAATAGCGTTCGGGATCGCTAAGGCCGTTGGGGACTAGGACAGGAACCATGCCATTGGCCTCTAGCCAATGGATCCAATCTGTTGCTAAAGCGCTACCGATTTCTCGTGGTTCGCGGTTTTGGAATGTCCGCATTGATAATGCGACACGATACACCATCAGTATTTTGCCGATTTGACTGAGCGGGCACCGCAATTTAACTCAATGACCGATGCATTCTGAAGTTCACTGAAAATTCTCTCTCCACATCCGATGGCGGCAGGCAAGCTAAACTCTGCACATCTGATAGCCATATGGGAGTTTGCCCCGCCAAAACAGGTGATTAGACCTTTAATATCGTGCGAAAAAACCCAATCAAAACCGGGATCTGCACTTTCTATCATTATAATGTTCCCATCAAGCCCTACAACATTATGAGCTGTTAATCTCAGGCTTGGCCCTATCACTGCGCGTCCCGTGATAAATGTTGGGTGACCCAAAGGGATCCCGAAAACATCAATTTCATGGGGCTCGCGGATAAGGTGTGGCAATCGAAGTGCCCGTGAGAGATTATAGGAATTACGACGGAGAGGAAGACTACTTTTAAGCTCATCCGGTGTTTGACTGAAAATTTCTTCAATTTCAAAGAATGATAAGTCATCAGGTTCTAGTCCATTGGAATGACCCCATTTTGTAAGCGCTACAAGCGTATCACTAACGTATCGGCTAAAAGCGAATTTAGACTCTTCCCGAGCCTTTACAGAATCAACTATGTAAGCTAGGAGCTCGTCAGCGGATAGATCATATCCGAAGTCTGAAAGTAATTCACCTATTTGTATTTTTTGTGCTGCTGTCGGTTCATGCACATTGAGTTTAGTAGCGGTATCGCGTCCAGAATGACCGAGATAAAGGTCAGGTTGCTCATCATAACGTTTAGACAGAATGTCATAAGTTCCGGGCCGCAGGTGGCCATACCTGCCGAGAAACTCTACGTCCGTCACCTCTTTTAACCGGAGCTTTCGCATATCGGAGACCAGTTCATAAGCGATGGTGTGGATCCCATGCATGAACCCTTCGGCCTCACTAGCTGAGAACACACCGCGCTCAACTAAGCTTCGTAAAAACGAAACTGCGATAAAGCCATGCCTAGCTAGTCGGGCAAAAGGAAGTGTGCCTTTTGTCCTACATGAATCTAATAACGCGCGTGCATCGTCAAGTGGGGAGATTGTATTAGCATTGGTGGCCTCTTTAAGAAGTTGGCGCGTTAGGTTTAAGTCTGCAGACATGGTCCCGGTGCGAGATTTAATGGCCGATTTTGTAAGCGCTTTTAAACTTTGTTGAAAAACGTTTAAATCACATGGCATACATTTTTCTAATTCATTAAAAGTA
>NZFO01000021.1 GCA_002690705.1 Magnetovibrio sp.
CAATCACCTTGGTGATATCTCATGGCAGACAACACACCAGTTTCGGTGGGTTTCAAGTAATCACTCAAATACCAAAAATAAACATATCCATCGTGTTTTCGTATTCTCTCAAAATCCACATAGTAGGAATCTCCATCCACATTCTCACTCACCTTCGTCCACTCAGCAAAACTGGTAGTCGAGAAAAACACGGTGAATACGAGTGTGAATATGGTGAGTAGGGTTTTCATTTAGTCAGAAACCTTCGCACCGTCCTTGAAGGTTCCTGTGAATTGCTCATCCACAGTTCCGTCATCGTGGTAACTGACCCAAGAACCGTCTTGCTTTCCATCCTTGTAGGTTCCTTTGTGTTTCAATGATCCGTTTGGATAATACCAAACCCACAGACCGTCTCTCTTCCCTTTCTTGTAGGTTGCTTTAAGAAATAAACTTCCGTTAGTCCAGTAACGGACCCAAGGACCGTCTTTCTGCCCATTCTCAAAAGTTACTTTCGTCCCTAAAGTCCCGTCTTCATTGTAACTGCTCCAAAGACCGTCCATCCTCCCATCTTTGTAGTTTCCTTTGGAGGATAACTGTCCGTTATTGTGGAGAAAGACCCAAGGACCGTGTTTTTTACCGTTTCTGATTGACCCCTGTTTCTCTCCCGTCACCTTTCCAGTGAACGGAACATCAGTGAACTTCTGGTAATGAAGACCATTCCGTTTCACCAAATCCTCATACTTCACCGTCTCACTCATCACCACAGTCGGTGAGAGGATAAACAGACAGGTCAGAAGGGTGAGTAGGGTTTTCATTCTATTAAGATGCAGTGTCTCTCGGTGTGATACCCATCACCAATATCCTCAACCATTATATTTTTATAATGGAATGGACTTCTAATCATTGAGTATCCACGACTTTTGCCACCCTTCTGTATAACCAGTGATTGCAGGAATTTCAGACATTGTTCCTCAGTTGAAAACTTTTCTTCACCTAAATTGGAGGTTTCAAATTGACTAATACCCCTAAATTCACTTTTTTCAGTGATACTTCCGTCTTTTGAAATATAGAGAGGACTCTTCATTACGGAGATAACGAACAACCTGTAATACGCATCCTCACCAAAACTGGTGGATGAGAACATCACGGTGAATATGAGGGTGGATATAGTGAGTAGGGTTTTCATTGACGTTTAAATGGTAATTCATCCAATTGAATTCTGATGCAGGTAACTTGCTCTGCACTGCCAGTTTAGTTTTGATTTTCTATCGACGTGAGTTCTGGAGAGGCATTTACCCTTCCTCTCTTGAGCGAGGCGCTGCATATCTTCAATGGTTAGTTTCCTCAACTTTGCACTCCCAAGACCCGATAAACGCTCGTCCTATCTATCCCCATTTCCCTCGCAAACGCTCAAACACCAAGTCCCAATTGTCCCGATACCTGATCAAATCTTTCAGATAGTAGGAGCAATGGGTTGTCTTGGGATTGCGCGGACGGACACCGCCATGCTTTCGAAGAAAACTACGATATTGGATGTTCACTAGGTCTTGAACCACCCCTTGGTCAAAAACGTAGAATTCATCCTCTCCGTAATCTTGTCCCACCTTCACCATCACGAAGATCAAGTCCCTGTCTATGTCCTTCGATTTCCCTTTAACGGTCTGCCTATTCCCGTCGATCTGAATGTTAAGGTACTTCTTTGCATTGACGCCGGGTGTTCCCTTGGTCTGCGCCTTGACCTGAATAGGAACAGAATTTCCGTCTTTGTAAGCGAGAATGTCGATGTCGGGGACGTTCCCCGCAAAAGGTGTTGCTACGATGCCCTGACGCCCGAGTTCAGCAACGACCAGATGCTCGCCAATCTGCCCTGCTAATTGGGTTTTGAAATTTCTTGCCACTCACCCTCTCCCATTGCGCCGTAACTTGTTGTAACGTCGCTAAAATCAATTCTTCAGAGTAATCATAGTGGACCAAATAACCCAATCAAATTGCTGGAGATATTTTGAAAAGGCACTAATTCCACGACGCATCAGTTCGTTAACCAGAGGTTTTTGTACGCTGTCTTATACAATGTCATATCCCGACCAAGGATTTCATCCGTCATCCAAACCATCAATTTATTCGGACGAGCATTAGGATTAATCTTCTCAAGGGTCTTGATCGCCTCGACCTCCTTCCCCTCTCCCAAACCCTTAGCAAGGATAGCGAGGGCAATTGCAGAGGAACGACTGATGCCTGCGTGACAGTGGATTAGTAACGCTCNGTCACCGATCTTGTCGGTAAACGAGAGTGCTCTCTTAATATGAAATTCTTGGGGTTCAATCCACTCAGGGTGAGGTCCACTGATGTCGTCAAACCTGAGAACAAGTTGTTCGGGAGGACCATATTCTATTCTGAAAGGNTCTTCGATCGTGCTGTCTTCGATTGTTATGACACCACCNTATGGGGAGAGGTCCATCTCCCGTACCGCTTCTAGCGAACAAATCTGAATAGAGGACAATTCCATTCTTAGATTGTATCATTTTAGAGGTGGTATAACCATATAATACAACACGTTAGGCATATTTTGGGGTGTTCCCTGAGGTGGTCTTGAGTGCATTGAGAGACTGCATTTGACCCCAAACACGTTTAACGCCATTGATGCGTCTGTAAGACCCGCTGAGGACGATCTAGAGGGTATCTAAAGGGACGCAAACCTTCTGTGGATGTTGAGAAGGTCAAGAAACTCAAAGCAGAGGGTCTTGGAGCATCTGCGATTGCGAAGGAAATGGGAATAGGACGGGCAAGTGTCTATCGGGCACTGGGGGCGTAAAGATGGTCTTATAGTGGGTTCGTGGTCGAGGGTGTGACATGAACAAGTCACTAAACATTACCAAAACCGACCTAGCAGTTTGGGAGTCCGTTAGAGATATCGTATCAAGTTCAAGTATCCTCAAAGAAAGAGTGAAGGAAGAACTTTTGAAGGATAAGGACAAGTCAGATGCAGATCACAAAACCGAACTCAGAAATCAAAAGAAAGTTGAAACACGGATCAGGAAAGGGATTCAGAAAGTAGAGGAGTCCATCGCAAAGATCGAAACAGATCGAATGTTAGAACGCATGGATGAAAAACTATATCGGCAAGTGAAGAAAAATCTGCGTGACGAACTGGATACCGCAAGGATCGAACTTGAACAGAGTCGATTACGTGTTCAAGAAACAATTAGTCAAAAAAGATGGATTAATTGGGTTGGTAAGTTTCATGAGATGTATGATGACGTTGACCATCTCTCACCAGAGGATCGCAAGGAATACATTGAGGGGGTTGTTGATCAATTAGTTGTCCACCTAAATCCTGATAACGACACCCATCGCATTGAGGTTAAGTTTAAATTCCCTATAGTGGGTGACGATTTTGAGTATCTAGACCCTTCACAGAAATCTAAGGGTTATGATGTGATTGAGGGTTTAGACACACATTCGATTACAGGTGGTTTTACATCGGAGCATGATGGATTAAAAAAAAAGACTAGTATCAACGGTTTGACTGACACCCGAACCCATCCTTTGGAACAAAGTCCGTCACAGTAGAGTAGGTTTTACTTGATAAAATGGAAAAACTTTGGTGCAGGTATTGTCGTTTGGATGGATACTATTAAGGAGTGCAGATTTAAGGATACCAATAGACTTTTTCAAAACCCCGACAAATTAGATTTTCATGTTATAGAATGGAATGAACATAATCATGATGACAGCGCAACGGAGATATTAAAAAATGTTTGATTGGAAAAAACCCACAGTACAAATGTTAGGTAGGTGGCAACCGTGGCATGATGGTCACCAAGCACTTTTTAAAAGATGTGTTGTAAAGACAGGACAAGTTATTATTCAAGTCAGAGATGTTCAAGGTGCGTCAGGTGGCGATGGTCAAGGTGATAATCCATTTGATTGGGATTCAGTCTGTTCGAATATTGAAGAAGGTTTACTTCAAGACGGTTTTAAGAGAGGCGTTGAATATGAAATTATGATGGTTCCAAATATCGTAAATATTACCTATGGAAGAGGTGTTGGTTATTCTTTTGAAGAAGAGACTTTTGATAAATCTGTTACCGATATAAGTGCAACGAAGATTAGACAAAAATTAAGAGAAGAGGGTAAGTTATAGAACTTTTTTAAAGTTGAGAACTCCCTACTAAGTCAATAACAAAAAAACACCTTATGTGCCCTTATTAAGTCTTTTAAGACCTGGTGCTATTGCATTCAATAATGGGCAATCTGTTCAGTTAGGAAAAGGGTTAAACAGAACACAAAAGAACCTCGTAGTTTCGTTATTGAATTCCAGAAACCCAAGAAGATGTTCCGAAAACAACTGTAGAGGGTTTTAGGACGCTCAGACCTATTCCTGAACATGAAAGAACAGAAAATGTTCCTAGAGGGTGTGGTAAGCCAGATAGATGTTAAGCTAGTGGATAAACAAAATCACGAATTGAAGTCCTAGTTCACTTTTCCTTTTGTGGTAGATAAGTTTGTTTATGATAAATCCGTTCGTGAAAATGACGGATACACGACTAAGGATGGTAAGAGGTAAAAAAGGGTAAGGGTGAATTTGTTGCAAAAATCAACAGCATCGGGGTAGATTAAAGGGGCTTATTGGTAAAAACCATCCGTTACAGTACAGCAAGTTCCAACTAGGTTTTTTTTCCTAAACACCAAATATGTATCCCTATGTGAAATTTATCCTTCCTGTTGGGTCAGTCGAACTTTTCCCATCAAGACAGACTCAATACCAATAATTCCTGTATGACACTGTTAAGGTTACTCGCTGAAAAAGAGCGCTGATTGGTGTCATTGAAACTGTTACAGTACTACTCATGGAAAACACTTAGAAGTTCGCACGTACATTCCTTCCTTACAAAAATTTACAGGATTATCAATTTAATCAGAGGTGAGACACTGCAATCTAAGGTTTCGAGTTAGCGTTCGACGATAGAACTCTGGCCAATTCCGACTCAGCCCGTTACGGTCGCTTACTTTATACGACTTCTGCTACACTTTCCCATTGAAAATTCTACGCACGTCATTCTGCCTACCAATTTTTTTTATATTTTGTATTGTCACAACTGGAACAATTACTGACAGAATAGTTACCCGCCAATTCCTCAAATATATTTGGAGCAGTTAATATGTATATCGCGATGAACCGATTTAAAATTGTCCCGGGGCGGGAAACTGATTTTGAAAAAATTTGGAAGAAGCGCGACTCTCATTTATCCGGCGTGGCCGGTTTTAAGGAATTTCACTTAGTAAGGGGTAAAAAAGAAGAGACCTACACCCTATATGCATCCCATAGCACATGGAATTCAGAGGCTGATTTCTTAAATTGGACCAAATCCGATGCATTCCGTCGAGCACATAAGGGCGCGGGTGAATATAGTGACGTGTATCTGGGGCACCCAGAGTTTGAGGGTTTTGAGGTCGTGATTTAAATCAATTATGTTTTTGCGGGCTGGGTGATTATTTATGCGTTTATTCAAATCACATATCTTCTGTAAGCTTTAACGCACATGGGGTTGCCGAATTTCCAACGCAAAAATCTTTGCCAATCTAACAAAAGAGCCAGCAATATCTATCAAGNTTCGACCCGACTTAAATCAATAACTTCTAAAATGTGTCGGCATGCGGACTCTGCCATTTGCCGATCGTCCGACATATAACGAGTGACAAACTCCTTCATCGCAGTGCCCACCTTTGTCCGATAAGCGGCATCATTAGCCAATCTTATTACTACCGCCCTATAATTTTCAAGATTTTCGGTGAAGGGGAGAAGGCATTCTCCGTTCGTATCAGTAAATAACGCCTGTACATCCCGGCAGGTTGCAGCTTTTCCAGCTTTGCCCGTGTAAATTGGCCAAATATGTCCGGGCATACCTGTACCAAGTGACTCACGCGTTATCATAGAGACGACTGGACACGCGGCCGCCATGGCCTCAAAAGCAGTTAAACCAGAGGCAAATGGGAAAGAGTCCACGAAAACGTCGAGTACCTGTGCGTAAAGTTTGGTGTTCACCCAACCAATATAACGGCAGCGATCGCCGATGCCATTGCGCCGAAAGAGTTCAATTACTTGTGGGTTCTCACTAGCCCCAGTCCACACAAAAACCGCGCCCTTAAGACTATTCAAAATAGACGCCAGCGCAGCGATATAATCCTCACTAATTAACTTTTCCTCTCGACCAATGCAGCCAAGCAGAATAGATTTATCCTCAGCTAGAAGTTTTGCTCGTATAGCATGCGCCTCTCCTTTCAATTGCGGGTCAAATAAATTGCCCATTGAGCGGTGCACTGCGCGCCAGGAACGACCGTCAATAAAGCGGTAATCGTCAAAAGACCCAAGCGCTAAATATCCATCAATTTCGGGCAAGTTCAGCGAATGGTATTTCATCGACCACCAGATCTGGACCGGTGCTATAGGCATAGCAAAGGCAAACGGCATTGTTAGAATAAGCGACACATAAACGAGAGCTGTAACACCGCGACTTTGAATGTCAGTGCGGATATCCATCAGGTCATCACACATGGGCGTATTCCCGCCGTGAGCAGCGTTTACATAAACGAACTCAACATTATATCCGCTTAGAGTTTGATCCAATTCAGCATTTTTTGGGCCGCAAATATAGATAACTACACGAATGGGTTGCGACGACAATTTATCAAGTCCGCGCAGGAACGATAAGAAGGCCTCTGTGTGCCCCATTATACGTGAATTCTGCAAAAGAAACCCGATCTTTGGTTTATCTTGCTTGAACGATGGGATTGCAAGAGCTGGAAGTTGGGTCCCAAAAACTTTGCCCGCGCTCCGCATATGAGGAGACCACCGGCTTACCGTATCTCGGAAATGCTCTGCATTATCCTTGGCCCGCGTGTAATTGCTATAAGCAGTCCATTCAAACTGAAGGGCCTTGTCGTACAGACAAAGCTGTGTACTGGCCAACAAGCCAGGTACAATTACGGCTTCAAACATCTGATCAAGCCAATAGCTCGGCGCTGTGATAATAAAACCCAAAATGCGAGTCAACGTCATCAATTTGTTTACATTTTCAGGCCGCACTCTCAACGCGCCAGCGCGTTGAACTGCCTTTACAGTCGCTAACAGCGCGCCGTCAAACCAATGATGGTAGACAAAAAATTGGCCGAGATGCTCGATCTTTGGATCTATCCAATGTTTATACGGTGCTGCCATGAGTCGACGCACAAAACCGGCCAACGCTCCATCGAGTCCAATAGTGATTGACTGAAGCATAAGCAGATTAAAATGAAATTCTAGAAATTCACTCGGTCTAGAGAGATTTTTTCTTTTGCGCTTAATTAATTGCCTCTCTGCAATTTTAAACATTGCAATGTCTGGTAGGGGCTGATCAAGAATCTCCAAAAGCCTTGGAAGCGCAGGAGGTACATGGATAAGTTGATTGACTTCGGCAATCCCCATTATCCTCTGCGAAATAGCATTGGCGATTAAACTTGCGGCATTCCCAACCTCTGGCGCCGGCCCAATAGCTCGAACTATGCGGAGTGTGTGCTCGTCTAGAGCCTTCGCAGTTTTAGCCAGCGGCAGGTCATTGAGTAGGGTTTCAATGTCGCCGTGATGCTCGTCAGTATTCTCAAAATCACTCATGTGTGTAAAAGTAGCAGGACTAGTAGCAGGCTGGACTATTACTTAAAAATCCTGATTAAATTACAACCTCTTTATTTGAATTCCATAATTAAGACCGTAGTCGATGTTGCAATGTATAATTAATTAAACACTGACAACAGCAGTTTTCATATGAAAGTAAGGAGATAAAAATACTGCGACACCACGCATTACCATTAATAGGTCTCAAAAATTTTAGATATTTCTGCTCGGCGCAATAGTTAATAGAGTGCAAAGCGGATACAGTCTCATGCTTTTTTATTCAATTATTTATCACCTAAAATTCATGGCAAAAATCTTACTAATTACGCCAGATTATTTGTTTCAATGAGAGAAAAGCTGATAGCACCAGCGTTTCGACCCAGGTCATCGTATACACTAAATCGGAGTTTCTATTTGAAATTTATTTACATTAACCAGTCTACTTTGCGCATTTGATGTTGTTGTAATCAAAAAGCGACTAAATAGTATGAGGTAAATATCAATCTTAACGTTTACCCAGCCATATTTATAGCTAAATCGCGAAGTCACACAATGCCCTATCTTTATCAACGGGGACCTAGGTACGGAGTAAACACATTGAACAGCTCAAAATTTAAATATCATTTCCTCAGATACAATCGTTACTTTTCTCTCAAACCTAGCCCTCTTCTAATAGGGATATCCCTCTACTTTGTGAAAGATTTTTTCATTGTGCTCGTGATCGGAGCTTCGGCGTTTAAAGCTAGGGGTGCTTCTGACGAAATCACAAATTTAATTGACCTTGCCAGCCCAAAGATGGTGTTTGCCAGCATTCCAATCCTAATTTTGGCTTATGCGTGGATCCATCGTAATCCAGAGGCTGGTAACTTTGTTCGTTGGATATGGCAAAGAGGTCAATATTTCATTTTGGCCGCAGCGATTATAAACTCCACTCTTATTCTCTCCAGTTCCTGGCCGACAAATAGCATCAGCCTTACAACTTTACTGACGGTTCTCAGTTTAAACATTGTTGCGATTTGTTACGTCTTTCGGTCCGAGGAAGTTTGCGACACTTTCGCAGATTTTCCGGAAAATAATGAGAGTAAAAAGACCGAGCCCGAGATACTTTAATGTGGAAATCGAGAGAAGATGACCCTCGTGGCGCATCCACTAAATGTTTCAACCATTCGCAGGTTGGCTTTGGATGTAAAGCACCGAGCTAAAAACGCTAGATCAGGACAATTATATGATATGGATATTACTCTTTTCTGGTTTTATTTCCTTCGTTCCCAACAATAGCCGTGGCGGAAAAGAGGGTTTGCCCGCAATGCAAAAAATCTATCGAGTGCTTATCAGACTTCATGACTGAATTCGGATGTTATCAGGGTCAAAAGGCGACGGTGACGCTCCGGGCGTATAAAATTGATTTTCAAATAGGTTTTGGGTTTCCACGACTACTAATATCTCAAGTGCTCAAATCGAATTGCCAGCTTGAAATTAAGCCAACGATAATTTAGGAAATTTAATCATGGTGATTTATTCTCGTGATAATCCAAGCTCCCGATATTGTGAACTCATAGGGTATTATCAAGAAATGCACGCTAAGGGTGTTATCTCACAAAATATACCTGTAGAGAAAACTTTTGATGGCCTGAGTATTTTAAAGCATGTTGTCCACATCCAACGCATAATAAATATTCTAGGAAGCCAAACTATTCTCGATTACGGTGCTGGGAAGGGAAAGCAATATGAGCCTTCGGATATTGAAACTGGTGATGGGCGGATATTTCCAGACATTCAAACATTTTGGAATGTAGTATCAATCACCTGTTTTGATCCGGCATACAAACCCTTTAATGATGTACCTCAATGTGTGTTTGATGGGGTGGTTACAACAGATGTTCTTGAGCACTGCCCTCGGGATGATATCCCATGGATCGTTGATGAAATTTTCCGGTATGCAACCGACTTTGTGTATATAAGTGTTGCCTGTTATCCCGCAACGAAAACGCTGCCTAATGGTGAAAACGCGCACTGTACGTTGGAACCGCCTGAATGGTGGGATAGTATTTTTAAAAAGTGTGTAAGAAAAACGCCAGGCCTCCGTTACTATACAGCATACGATGTTTCCAAAAAACAATTAGATGGCACCAATGAGATCACCACCATTATGGGACATGGACGTTGGGATAAATAAGATTGACTGTTTGCGGATTCACCCAGAATTCTCAGTAAAATAGAACCCCATTTCTTCAGTTGGAGAAGCTCAGCATGATCCGAGTTTTTATAGGTTTTGATCCTCGTGAGACGATCGCTTTCCACGTCCTCGCTCATTCAATCCAAGCTCGTGCATCAGAGCCTGTCACTATTGCGCCACTTATGCTATCGCAACTTAAATCCTTAATGATCCGTGAGCGAAATGCGCTCCAATCCAGCGACTTTTCGTTTTCACGTTTCCTAACTCCATATCTTTGTGGGTTTGAGGGATGGGCGATATTTATGGACTGCGATATGCTCGTTCTTAAGGATTTAGCCGAATTATGGGCTTTACGGGAGGATAAGTACGCTGTGATGTGCGTGAAACACAATCACGTACCAAAAGAAGAATCGAAATTTTTAGGCGCACCGCAGACCAAATACGAAAAAAAAAATTGGTCCAGTGTTATGATGTTCAACTGTTCAAAATGCACCGCGCTCTCAGTTAATTATGTAAATAAAGCGAGTGGACTTGATCTACATCGGTTCAAATGGTTAAAAAATGACGATCTCATTGGTGAGATTCCCCATTCTTGGAATCAATTAGTTGGCTACGATGAAGTTATACCTTCAGATCAAATCGCCAACCTCCACTTTACTATCGGCGGTCCTTATTTTGATGAATATCGCAATACCGAATACGCGGAAGAATGGTTTCGTGAGAAGCAGGCAATGCTTCGCTGTGACCAGTTAAAGAAGTGATAGAGCAGAACCGTTATCACAATCATTAATTTTCAACTGCGGAATATCGCAAATTCACTTAATGCGTCAGCAACAGCGGCAATCGGCTCTGTCCAATTTTGTGCCGTGTGCTGCCTAAATAGGCGTACGGATGAGTACCAAGGCGAGTCCTCCCGGTTCATAAGCCAGCGGGTACTCGGGATTTTCTGCAAAAAACACCATGCTGGGATACCCAATGCCCCTGCGACGTGAACCGTCGTATTAGAAACCGATATTATTAAATCCATGGCTGCTACCTGTGCGGCGTGCCCGTCAACGTCAGTCATCGGATCAATCTCAGGGTCTTTGATCATCTCAAAGCCATACTTTCTTGAACATTCAATTTCCTCGACTTGAGTTTTCCCATACTGCAAATTCACAAACTGGATTCCAGCCACATTGAACAATAATTTGAGAGATTGCAGTGGGATAGATTTTAAATCACCTGTATCAGGGTTAAAGCTTCGCCATGATAATCCGACAAGCAAATCATTTGATCCGGCAAGATATTTTGCTCGAAGTTTACTCGTCCTTTCTTGGTCCGCCACTAAATACGCTTGCCCTCCTCGAAAATGAGACTCATTTGCGCGGAACTCCTTACCAAAATTTGTGATTGGACACTGCAATTCACAGTTAACAATATCTGGGTCAGAAATTGCAGGTATTAATTGAGGATAGACCATTAGCTTTGGAAAAGATCTTTTAAAAATTGGAACGAGTCGCTCGTCACACTCACATGTAAGAATAGCCCCCTTTTCGACTAAATCGGGAATCATACATGCATATAAAATTTGATCGCCCAGCCCTTGTTCAAACCAAATCAGCAGTTTGCGCCCGTCCAATGGTTCTCCATTCCACCAAGGCTGGGGAAAAGGCCGTATTTCTTCTGGCTTCCATTGCCATCGAGCAGCATAGGCTTCCCACCCATCCTGCCATCTCCCCATTAAAAAATACAATATTGATGCATTGACCGTAATATTTGGATCATCAGGAGCCATCTCCTTGATCCTAGACAACTCAGACTCGGCTGCATCAAACCGGCCTAACGACACGAGACAATTATAAATATTATTTCGAACATCAACGGAATCCTGACCATTTACCAAGAGCATTTGGAAAATTTCCAAACCTTCTTGATACCTGTGAGTTGCGCACAGGACTGTGCCCAAATTCAAATAGCCAGCTTTTTCTTGTGGTGCGAGAGATATTACCTCCCGAAAAACTGACTCCGCCTCGGGGTATCGGCGTTGTTCACTTAACGTATTTCCTAAGTTCATTAGGGTATCAAAATGATTTGGTCGCAACTCTAGACTCCGTCTGTAGGTCTTTATTGCTTCGTCAAGCCTGCCAATTGCTCTCAACGCATTTCCTTGGTTATTCCTAAGCCCCCCATCTTTAGGGCTTAATTTGACTGCCTTTGAGAAAAATTTTACGGCATCGTTCAATTCACCAGATTGCTGAGAGATTATTCCGCGCAAACTCCACGCATCGCCTACTTTAGGTGCAAGCTTGGTTAATTTCCTTGCGCTTGTCAGAGCTAATTTCAGATTTCCTGCTCCCAATTCCGCCAAGGCCATCTCAAAAAATTTTTGGGCATCCCGATTATTTTTTTTCATTATCCAAGACCATCGTCCGCTAATAGCCCCAGCGCTTCGCGTAACGGAACTAAGTGTTTTTCAAAATTGAGCCAGCGATCCACTGAGCGGGAATGTATCGGCTCACGAACCTGAACCGAACTGGCAGTTGCGACTTGACGTTTGGTTCGGTAAAATTTCAAACACTCATCCTGCCACTGAAGTCCACAAAATTGTAAAATTCTCCGAGCCTCACCCTCCAGGTCTTTAACAGTCATTTCATAATTTAAATCTAAAATCCGTCCCGGCATAACCCGATGCCAATGAGCCATCAGACGATTATAAATATTAAAATATCCCCCTAACTCTCTTAAATCGTAAGCGAATTCCTGACCATATGGGAAATGCAGCGCAAAACACGATAGACATGTATCTATTGGAGATCTCTTACAGTGAATAATCCTTACATTTGGTAAGGCCACACCAACAACACCTAAAAAATAAAAATTTCGAGGCATCTTATCTGTGATATGCTTTGTTTTATTTTTTACTTTATTGAGTCGTGACACATATGATTCCCCAATTGCTGCGTATTCAGTGGCCCATTTTGACGCCGCCGCTTTTGGAAACTGAGGGATCATTTCCGCAATAGTATTTTGAAGGTCATTGCGCTCTCCACCACCATGGACATCAGGATGACTAGAAAGTATTTGCTCAATTAGGGTTGTTCCCGATCGAGGCATACCAACGATTAAAATTGGTGTTGAAGAACAATTACCAGCGCCCATCCGTTCTGCAAAAAATTTTTGATTAAAGGTTTCGATGATTTTTGAGGCAAACTGGTGCTCAGCTGGCAAGTCAAAGTGCACATTTTTCCGCGCAATTTGATTGGCCATCCTTAAACTATCAAATGCTGCGTCATAATTACCAATATCCTCAAGTGCTTTTCCCAGGGCATAATGTGCATGCATCTGCCCATCGGATTTTAAAGAGAGATCACCAGCAAGCTTGTGCAACGAGGTAATATCTGGATCATCCTTTTCAAATCGTTTTGTTCGAGAAAAATCATGCCATATTTCAGCATCAGTCGGCGAGAGTTGAAGAGCCCTGCGATAATAACGTGACGCCTCGCCCGATGCTCCCGTCTGATTGAGAAGAGTTGCTAAATTGACAAGTATCGGAACAGAATTAGGCTCTATGGCCAATGCTTCAAAAAAGGCATATTTTGCAGCGTCAGCATCTTCCATTTGTAAACATGCTGCACCCAGGTTAGCCCAGGCTGATAAATTTTTGGGATCAGACCTAACAATCTTCTCGTAAAGTTGGCGAGCTCTTATAAAGGCCCCATCAAGTAACGCTTTTTCAGCATTTGCGAGTGCTAGCTTTAATTGTGCCTTACGGCCTTTGGAAGATTTACTACGAGTTTTTCTATTCATAGGAGTTAAATAAAGGAAAACCGGGGCCCTTGCGAGCCCCGGCTAACCCAATTGACCGACGGAATATCCGTCAAAATGTGACCGCTCCTTAGAAGGTGAGCTTCGTTTGAAGCATGACGGTATCAATGTCGTTATAATCGACGCTAGCAGCGTCGGTTAGCTCGTGTTTACCGTAAAGTAATCCAAGAGTAGAACCGATACTGTCCAACTTCTGGGAAACACCAACGTAGGTTGTCTCCATTTCCCGCCCGGCAACAGCAATGTCTTCAGCATCGTAACGCTCGACAAATAAATTAGTCGCTCCTAAACTCGACATTTTAGCGGAGTAACCGAGGCCGTACCAGACTGTTTTCGGAGCCGTACCCGAGTTTTCAGCCCGTCCAGAGCCGTAACCAACACGAGCATTAAGACCACTCTCGTGTTTTACCGCACCCGACATACTGTACTGGCTCTCGATGGCACCGGCTGTGCCTTCTGAGGTAGCACCAGCTCTGTTAACGTATGATGCAGCCGCTTTAACTGTAAGACCAGCCACTTTACCACCATAGCGAAGAGCTACGTCCGTGACACCATTATCCAACAACGACGTCGCAAGCGCGAAGCCACCGATCTTCGGCGAGTCATAACGAACTACGTCGTCGCGGCTCATACCATCAAAAGTGGAGGTCTGAGAAGCAGCTGTAATGCCCGAAAATGCACCGCCCGTTCCGGTGGTGAACTCAATAGTGCTGAGCATCGTGTTGCCACCAAGCACCAAATCCCCTGCACCATTAAGGCCAACTTCTGAAGTTCCATTAGATGCTGTATTAGCGCGTCCAATGGTTAACTTACCCATGGACTTGTGGGAGAAGGTCATATGGTGGTGACGGATACCAAAGGCTGTTGTGTTGCCATGGACCTCATCACCAACGCCACTTCCCGTAAAGTCAAAGGAATCGTTGGACTGTCCTACGTCGTGCTCGAGCAAGCCACCGACTTTGACTGACTCGGTTAACTGGCCCGAGACTATATAACGGACACGGGTACCCGTGCTACGACCATCGATGTTGAACAGCTGCGTGCGCTCACCATCGTCGGCGTGCAGCAAACTGCGAACAATTTGGCCGCCCATCGTCAGGTTGACTTTCGAATTCTGATTCTTAAAGCCTGCTTCGGCAGAACCAGATGCCACCGGGGCTGCAAGCGCAAATAAAGCGCCGACCGCTACGGAGGTCTTTAAGGTAGTTTTCATATCCACTGTAGTTTCTCCTTAAATAACTTTCATAATTTTGGGTTGGGTTAACCCGATTGTAGTATTGAAAACTGATGCCTTTGGTACCAACCATCCGGGTGACAGGCCTTTATTCCCAATGACTACATAGTATAAATTCATGTGGAAGTGTGAAGCCCTTTAAACACTTTTAGTTTTTTTTCGCAGGAGTGTGTGTGTTTTTTGCAACACTAGTGAGTTTTGGGACAAATTCCCAAGGCCAGCGGCAATCCCACCGTAGAAATTACCTTATGGTATGACCCATTACCTTAATCTTAGAAAAATTAGAAAAAGGTGATACCATATGGGGCACAATCACCTTCATGTTCTAACGTACCCAAAAAGGTTAATAAATAAGCTCAATTGCAGATGTTTAGCGTACAGTAAACAGGAAGATAAGCAATCCACATCAAATACGACAAGGAGCCGACAAAAATGGCAGAAAAACATTACGATTTAATCGTCATCGGCGCTGGCTCAGGTGGCGTCCGTGCATCTAGATTTGCGGCTGCGCGCCATTGCAAAAAAGTTGCCGTGATCGAGAGTAACCGTGTTGGTGGGACTTGCGTAATGCGCGGCTGCGTGCCAAAAAAATTACTCGTCTACGGCGCTCATTATGCAGAGGCATTCGAGGACGCGCTTGGCTACGGCTGGGGAATTAGCGGGCTCAGTTTTAATTGGTCGACATTGATCGGCGCCAAAGAGAAAGAGCTTAACAGACTGGAGGAAATTTATCACAACATCCTGCGGGATTCGGGCGTCGATGAGATTTCTGGCAAGGGCTTAATTATCGATAAACATACCGTTGAGGTGGGAGGTGAAAAATTGACAACGGAGAACATCCTGGTTGCAACAGGGGGTTGGCCGTTTCTTCCGGATATTCCCGGTATTGAGAATGTTATTACATCCAACGAAGCGTTGGATCTGACAGAGTTGCCGCGCCGAATGGTTATTGTTGGGGGCGGATATATCGCGATCGAGTTTGCCGGCGTTTTCCAACACCTCGGGGTAGAGGTCGAAATGATTGTTCGCAGTGATACTATCCTGCGAGGGTTTGATGTCTCCATTCGCACAATGCTGCATGATGAATTGATAAAAAAAGGTATCCGAATACGTCTTGATAGTTCCGTCACCTCAATAAAACAGGGCTCAGATGGCTTTTCTTTGCAATTGGATCCGACAGAGTCATTAGAAACGGACATTGTCATGTACGCGACCGGCCGTCGTGCCAATACTCGGGGCTTAGGACTCGAAGAAGCTGGCGTTATATTAAAAGGAAATGGTGCCATTGAGGTCAACGCCTTCTCCCAAACAGCTATCGAAAATATTTATGCTATTGGGGATGCAACGGACCGCATCAATTTAACGCCTGTGGCCCTTGCCGAGGGAATGGCTGTTGTTGAGACCATTTACGGTGACAAGCCCACTGCAGTCGACTACGCCAATATTCCCTCTGCCGTATTCAGTCATCCACCGGTTGGAACCATTGGTCTTTCAGAGCATGAGGCCCGAGAAAAGTATGATGTCGACATTTATATCTCTAAATTCAAGCCCCTGATCCATACCCTATCCGGACGGGACGAGCGCGCGATGATGAAGTTAATCGTAGATAAAAAAACAGACCGTGTATTAGGACTACACATGGTTGGCATGGATGCTCCGGAGATCGTACAAGGATTTGCGGTAGCTCTAAAGTGCGGGGCAACAAAGGCACATTTCGATTCCACCATCGGTGTTCATCCATCAGCTGCAGAGGAATTTGTTACGATGCGCCAGAAAGAAGTATCAGATAGATGAGTAAAAATTAATACTCAAGCTGATTACGTGCAAAGAGTTTCGGTTGAAAAATAGGATGATTTTGAAATCTCATTCTTCGGGGTAATGTTGCAGCTCTTTTGAACGCAGTATCAAAAATTTGATTCCAAAAGTAGGAAGAATTAGTTCTTCCACAGAGCAATAAGCAATTTTTAAAAAATAAGATCTATCGAGTTTTGCCGTTGTAGCAGTAACTACCTGAGCAAAAGCTCGGAAGGTTTCAACTAATAAAACAACAATTAATACTAAGATTGGGATTTGGGATACTATCCGAATCGGCTTATTGCACAAATCTTTATCGTTTGCATTAATGAGGGGTTTTGTCGATTAAGTTTTAATTTTATCTAAAAGAGACGCGAGATATTGAGGTTTGTTCATTTGTTCAAGTGGATAGTTTGATCATTGGCTATAATTTTATCACAGTAAATTAAGTTCTCTAGATATGCCTTGTTTTGTTATTTGCAGTTTTTCTGGTGTTCAGGGCTATTCAAGCGTATATGCTGGCTGGATGATTCCTAAATAGTTGATACCCAACCTAAGTTTTAATGATTAAATCTGAGAGAATGAGGCCGGTCATGGCTGAAAAATGGACGCCGAATAGCTGGCGCACAAAACCGATTTTACAGGTGCCACAATACCCAGACTTCAACAAAGTGAAGGTAATTGAGAACGAACTTGCTAATTCACCACCTCTAGTTTTTGCCGGCGAAGCGCGAAGCCTGCTGCGCGATCTTGGCCGCGTAGCGGATGGACAAGCTTTTATGCTGCTCGGAGGGGATTGTGCGGAGAGCTTTGCTGAATTTAGCGCCGATAATATCCGCGATACCTTCAGGGTTCTATTACAAATGGCTGTTGTTCTCACATATGGGGCCGGACTCCCAGTGGTGAAAGTTGGTCGTCTCGCCGGTCAGTTTGCCAAACCGCGCTCCGCACCTACAGAGATTAACGCAGGCGTCGAGTTGCCCTCCTACCGGGGAGATATGGTTAACGGTATTCAATTTACCGAAGAGGCACGAATTCCAGATCCAAGGCGCTTAACACGGGTATATAATCAGTCTGCAGCAACGCTCAATCTTTTGCGCGCTTTTGCCCAAGGTGGCTATGCAGACTTGCATAAAGTCCACCAGTGGAACCTTGGTTTCGTTGCCGATAGCCCTGCCGTCTCCCGTTATCAAAACCTTGCCGATAGGCTTAGTGAAACACTTGCGTTCATGGAGGCTTGCGGGATGACCTCAAAAAACTCTCCGCAAATTCGTGAGACCAGTTTTTACACCGCTCATGAGGCGTTGTTATTAAATTATGAGGAGGCCCTGACACGGATCGACTCGACATCTGATGACCTCTACGCCACCTCAGCCCATCTCTTATGGATTGGAGAGCGAACTCGACAGCTGGAAGGTGCGCACGTGGAATATATGCGGGGCATTGCAAATCCAATAGGGTGTAAGGTTGGTCCAAAAATGGAGCCACAGGAATTAATTCGACTCATTGACATCCTCAACCCAAAAAACACGTTAGGCAGACTAACATTGATGGTGCGAATGGGCGCGGGGATCGTCGAAGAACGTCTTCCCGCCTTGGTCCGGCGAGTTAAAGAGGAAGGGCGCAATATTGTCTGGATCTCTGATCCTATGCACGGTAACACCATTAAAAGTTCGACAGGGTATAAAACACGCCCATTTGACCGTATTTTAAAAGAGGTCAAATCATTCTTTCAAGTGCATGCAGCTGAGGGCACGCACGCCGGCGGCGTGCATTTTGAGATGACCGGACAGGATGTGACTGAGTGCACGGGTGGTGCACGCTCGATTACGGATGATGATCTATCGGCACGATACCACACCCATTGTGACCCGCGCCTAAACGCTTCACAATCTTTGGAATTAGCGTTTTTACTAGCAGAAATATTGAAAGATGACAGATCCGTCGCGGCGAAAAAAGTTGCGGCAGGAATATAATTGTACAGATCGATTTACCAGACTAAATAAAGGCCTGCCCGGTGGTAAACATAAGTAATAAACTGAATAGCAAGGTCCTCCAAGAGACAATGCTTGACCGAGAGATAGCTCAGTGGACAGACAATTACTTTTTGAAAACTAGGAAAACGGTTGAGAACTTCGGGGATTATGAAGTTACTTATGCAGTATTTATGCGCCAACCTGTGGTATTTGCACCTAGATTCTTGGTAGAATGGCTTACAGCAGTTGCCGAAGAGCGCGGAACAACTTTCCTAATTGAACGTAATTACGAGGAAGGTCAATGGGTTGGGGCAGGCGAACCATTGCTATACATCACAGGTGTTATGAGTCAGCTAGTGGAACTGGAAACACTATACCTGCAACGCTTGGGACCAGCCTGCGTGGCGGCTTACAATGCGTTTAGCATGTGTGTCGAATTACCCGAGGTAGGATTTCTGGCAATGGATGCGCGCCATTGTGCAGGGTACGTAATGGCCGACATGATGGCGTATGCAGCGGGTGTAGGCTCTAAGGCGGCAAAAAAAAAGGTCGGTGCGAGGGGGTTTATCGGCAACGCCACGAAGGCGACAGCCCATTATTTTGGGAATGCTAGCGGCATGGGAACCATGCCTCACGCGTTAATCGGATATGCCGGCTCAACGCTTAAAGCGGCTGAAATGTACGTCGAGACTTTTCCGGACGAGTCAGTCACAGTACTCGTAGATTATTTTGGTAGAGAAATTACCGATGCTCTAACTGTTTGTCGACGCTTTCCAGACATGGCATCAGACGGACTACTCTCTATTCGCTTAGATACTCACGGGGGCCGTTTTATTGAGGGGCTGGACCCGGCTGTCTCCTATGCCGTCCTTGAGCGCTACGCGCCGTTGGCCGTTCGGAGATATCGAAATGAGAGGGAACTGCGCTTGCTTACCGGAACAGGGGTGTCTGCTGCAGCTATTTTTTATATGCGTGAAGCACTCGACCGCGAGGGTTTTGACAAAGTTAAGATTGTTGCGTCTAGCGGTTTCGACGTAATGAAGTGCAAAGTTATGGCAGACGTGAATGCTCCAATTGATATCGTCGGTACTGGCTCTTACCTACCTGATACGTGGCAAGAGACTTATGCCACGGCTGACATCGTTGCCTATGATGGGAGACCCAGTGTGAAGGTAGGGCGTGAATTTCTCTTGCGCAAAAATAAAAGCTAACTTGACCCCTCTCATCGAATTGCTCTAACCGACAGGTTGACCTAAGTTCACTATGTAATTTCTAGTAAGATTCGGAGAATACAATGGATAAAATCGAATTGACCGTGCATGAATTTATGACCGTTATGGGCACGCTCGATGAAAAATTTGGTGGCCGGCAATCAGCTGCACCTGAGTCAATATACTCCGCTTGGCACGAACAGTGGCGCGCTTTAGATTCTAGGCTTGAAAAGCTAGGCCTAATGGAACGCGCTGATATGCTTTTTGATGGCAAGGTTGCTATCAACGCATTATCTGAAAAACACTTTCGGGAATTAATCAAAGTCGTTCAAGGCCGGTTGACTTTTAATCAGCAGCTGATTGATGAAGGCGATGAAGACGGTGATGTGGAAGAGCTAGAGGTTTGGGAAAGTCGCCTAGGGGAATTGCAAGCTATGCATGATTCAGTCGGGTGGCAAAATCAAGATTAATTACCGATTGAGTCGCTAAGTAATCTTAACTGTCACTGATAAGTGGAATTTGCTCCATGGGTATTTTCAAGGTTTTTCATTAACTTGGTGAAGACAGACTAAAGGTGTAATGAGATTCTAAAAAATGGTTTTCAAACCGTCCTATTTTTGACTTTTTTCATTACCAACACGATCTAAAATTTCTCTTGCTTAAATTAAAATTTCTAATAATCTAGATTTATAGAAATTAACTGCTGGGTTAAAAAGTTGATGACACGATGAATCAGGATACGGCTGCGAAGGGTTTTGCTGCTATGGGTTCCGAAAGTCGGCTCCGGGTCCTGAGAACTTTGGTCCGCGCTGGCGTTAAAGGGCTTACGGTTGGGGAAATACAAGCCCGCACGGGCCTTGCACCCTCGACATTGAATCACCACCTAAAGGCTTTGACCCACGCTGGGTTACTCACACAAGAGCGAGCTGGGCGCACAATATTTAATCGTGCTGCCTACGCTCAACTTACCGAATTGGCGAGCTTTATTTTGAGCGAATGCTGTACCGAAGAAAAAATGGACTGATATAATGACTGAAGCTTTAATTATTACCAACCGCTCTCTATGGCAAACTGTATCACGCTTTCAAACGCCCTGGACTATTGTTTTAATTACACCAGCGATAGTTGCCTTAACTGATCCAGGGAATGTTCAACCAGTCGTCACGTTTGCAGTTAAAGCCTTTGTCGGCACATCACCATACATCGCCTTTGCGGTGGTATTGATTGCATATCTAAAAGCGGCTGGCGCTGAAAATATGATTGCGGAGGCTTTCAAAGGTCAAGAAGTACGCATGATTTTCCTAGCAGCATTTTTTGGAGGTTTAGCCCCATTCTGCTCATGTGAGGTAATTCCCTTTATTGCTGGCCTTCTGGCACTGGGTGCACCGCTCTCTGCAGTGATGGCATTTTGGTTATCATCACCGCTGATTGATCCGCCGACATTATTGATTACAGCTGGAGCACTTGGGTGGCCCTTTGCCATCGGGAAGGCAATCTTTGCAGTAGCCCTCGGAGTATTTGGTGGATTTGCCATAAAATATTCTATGCAAATTGGTTTTTTGTCCGCCCCGCTTCGAGAGCGAAAGAACGGTGGGTGCAGCGATTGTCCGCCATCCTCTCTTTCTAGTACCCCAAACTGGCGCATTTGGTCAGAATTCCCCCGCCGTGCCACCTTCCAACGGGAAGCTTATGTTAATACTTGCTTCCTAATCAAATGGCTAGCCTTAGCCTTCATATTGGAGGCATTGCTTGTTACATACGTCCCGGCCGATCTAATAGCTGGACTAGTAGGTGGCGAGGGCTTTTTGCCGATTACCACTGCCGCCCTTGTTGGAATGCCAGCCTACCTCAACAGCTATGTCGCGCCGCCGCTATTAGCGGGTTTAATTGAACAAGGAATGAGTGCTGGTGCTGCGATGGCCTTCATGGTCGCCGGCGCTGTTAGTTCGATCCCTGCCATGGCAGCCGTTTGGTCACTCGTAAAACCAAAAGTATTTGTTTCCTATCTCGGGCTTGGTGTCACCGGTGCAATTTTGTCGGGCATTGTATTTGAACTATACGTCTAATTGATCGTTTAAAAATTGGTGTTTTGGGGAGACCGGGGCTCCCTAAGCTCGGATTCGTGACCCGGGTCAATTACAGACACTGACACAATTCTTCGACCCCAGCATAACAATCAGTTTGCTAAAATGATCAAATTGGCGAGAGGGCTAAATAAATCGACACAATAATTAATCTTTAAAGCACATAAGTCACCATCACGCCGTGCACAAATCATTAAAAATTGACCCAGGTCTTTGGCCATTTCTAAAACAATAGGATGAGACAGCAAAAATTTACCTCGTGTCAAAACAACACTTGTTATTGTAGGGGAATAAAGCCCTGCTTTTTAAGCCCTCAGTTGACAGTCCTTCGACCCTAATAGCAAAGGTGATTAGCAGTTACTCATGGCCAAGCTGTGTCAGGCGGCAGAGACATTAAAATAGCATCTACATTCCCGCCAGTTTTCAAGCCAAAAATAGTTCCTCTATCGTACAATAGATTAAACTCCACATAACGTCCTCGCTTAATACGTTGAGCCTGACGCTGAGCGTCTGTCCATGGAACATCAAGTTTTACGCGAGCTAATTCTGGGTATACGCCTAAAAATGCACGGCCCACATCTTGTGTAAATGCGAAATCCTTCTCCCAATTACCTGTGTCCAAATTGTCATAAAAAATACCGCCAACACCGCGCGGCTCATGACGGTGATGTAAATAAAAATAATCGTCACACCATTTCTTAAACTTTAGGTAATAGTCTGGATCGTGCGAGTCACAAGCATCCTTGAATGCCTTATGAAACTGTGCTGTCTCAGCATCATCAGGAAACACTGGCGTCAAATCACCACCTCCACCAAACCAACCTTGGGTAGTGACGATCATGCGGGTGTTCATGTGGGCTATGGGTAAAAGAGGTGAACGCGGATGAATAACAACTGATATTCCTGATGCCCAAAATTTTGGGTCTGATTCCGCGCCCGGTATACTCGCTCTAAATTCCTCTGAAAATTCACCATGAACAGTGGAAACGTTAACACCGGCCTTTTCAAAAACTCGACCGCGTAAGACCGACATAACGCCCCCTCCGTCGTGTCCTTGAAAACCCTTAGATGGCTCACGGTACCATTCTTTGCGCTGAAATCGGCCGCCCCTGCTATTACTCGAAGTTTTTGACCCGGCAGCTTCGTCCTCCAGCGCTTCTAATGCAACGCAGATTTCGTCTCGCAGTTGCTCAAACCAGTCAGAAACGCGTTTTTTATTCTCATCTCTCCATCGGGTAATCATTAGTCAATCTCAGTTTTACAACGATTTTTATCCTCACGCAGCTTCGGGAAAGCATCCAGTTGCCGCAGGGCCTCACCAAGTACAATGGCGGTACTTTGCGCAAGGTTCAAGGACCGAGCTTGAGGGCTCATTGGAATTAATAGTCGAGCACCCACTGCCTCATGGACATAATCAGGCACCCCAGCCGACTCTCGACCAAATAGGACTATATCGCCACTCTGAAATTCAAAATCTGTGTAAGCGACCACTGCTTTCGTGGTAAGCAAAATACTTCGACGTTGAGAATTAGTGGCTTGAAAAGCTGACCAGTCCTCATGAATTGTAGGGGTAACACATTGCAAATAATCCATTCCTGCCCGGCGAACCCTCGCACCATCAAGAAAAAATCCAATTGGGCCAATGATTTCAGCACCAACACCTAGGCATACGCAGGTACGGAGAACCGCGGCAGTGTTCTGGGGGATATCTGGCTGGAACAAAGCCAGACGTATGGTTGGACTATTTTTCATAAGAGTGACCTGAGTGTGTTCACGAAAGCAATATTCAAGCAAGATTTATCAACGGACTAAAAAAGCGTCAAAACCCTTGAAAGACTGTCCCGATCCTTTATATGTGACCCGTATGTTAAACGCTCAAAATCAGAGCGGTTGTCTTTCCTGACCGGGATCGAAAGAAAGGGCCCTCCCTCATGAGTGATACCGCCAAACCATTAGGCGACGCCGAGATAGACGACAAGTCTAAAAGAGATTTTCTTTTTACCACGACAGGCACGGTCGCTGCCGTCGGTGCCGCTGCCGCCGCTTGGCCGTTTATCCACCAAATGAACCCCGCTGCAGACACACTTGCGCTTTCATCCACCGAAGTCGACTTAGGGCCCATCGAAGAAGGTCAAAGCATAACGGTTGTTTGGCGCGGCAAACCGGTGTTCATCCGGCACCGTACATCTACTGAAATCAAGAGCGCGCGCGAAGACGATAAGAAGGTTCTTCCCGACAACGAAACTGATGCGGAGCGCGTGAAAAACCCGCAATGGCTTATCATGGTGGGCGTGTGTACTCACTTAGGTTGTATCCCCCTAGGGAACAAGGGAGGTGAGAATAAAGGAGAATATGGTGGCTGGTTCTGCCCTTGTCATGGATCACACTACGACACGTCTGGCCGCATACGTAGAGGACCGGCGCCAACTAATCTCGCAATACCAGAATACACCTTCGTTAGCGACACTCGCGTAAAGATCGGTTAAAGGGGTAAAACATGAGTTCAAATGCATCTAAGGCTTTCAAAAATCCAGTAGTAAATTGGATAGAGTATCGACTGCCCATATTTAGTTTCGTCGATAATTCTCTCGGCTCACAATATCCGACGCCGAAAAACCTTAATTATTTTTGGAATTTTGGGTCGCTTGCGGGCATCACGTTAGGGATCATGATTGTCTCAGGTATCGTGCTCGCCATGCATTACACTGCTCACGTGGATCACGCCTTTGATTCTGTAGAGCGTATCATGCGCGACGTAAATTACGGTTGGTTAATCAGGTATATTCACATGAACGGTGCATCGATGTTTTTCATTGTGATTTATATCCACATGTTTCGAGGTCTTTACTACGGCTCTTACCATGCGCCGCGAGAGATTCTATGGATGCTTGGGGTTCTAATCCTTCTTGCGATGATGGCAACGGCCTTCATGGGTTACGTTCTACCTTGGGGCCAAATGAGTTTTTGGGGTGCCACTGTTATTACAAATTTGTTCTCGGCAATTCCAATTGTAGGGGACGACATCGTGACTTTATTGTGGGGTGGGTTCTCCGTTGATAATCCCACGCTAAGCCGATTTTTTTCTCTACATTATTTAATGCCATTTGTAATTGTTGGTTTAGTAGTGCTCCACATCTGGGCCTTGCATGTCCACGGATCAAATAACCCTATTGGCATCGACGCAAAGACTGATCAGGACACGATCGGGTTCCACCCTTATTACACGGCAAAGGATTTATTTGGCTTTGGTGCTTTTATGACCTTCTTCATGTTCTTCGTCTTTTTCGCTCCAAATTTTTTTGGCGAGCCAGATAACTATATCGAAGCAGACTCATTAGTGACGCCAGCACACATTGTACCGGAATGGTATTTCCTCCCATTTTACGCTATTTTGCGGGCTTTTACGGCTGATTTTTTCCTTTATGCCTTCACCCCGATCTCTTGGATCATGTCGGCTAAATTGGCTGGGGTACTTGCCATGTTTGCCTCAATCTTACTGTTGCTAGGTATGCCGTGGTTAGACGGGTCAAAGGTCAAAAGCAGTCAGTTTCGTCCACTCTTTCGTATGTTTTATTGGCTGTTTTTCGTAAACTGTATAGTCTTGGGGATTGTTGGCGGAAAGCCCGCTGAAGGAGTTTGGATATACATTGGGCAAGCTACAACAACTTACTACTTCGCTCACTTATTGTTCATAGTCCCGCTGATTTCGCGCCTTGAACGGCCCGCAGCACCGCCAGACAGTATCAGTGCAGCAGTGACCGCTAAAGCTAAGAAAGTTTCTCTAGACAGGTTTAATCCAGCTGAACCAGCAATGGCCCCGGGTGAGTGAGAGACAATGGCAATTAAGGTTAAAGTTTTTTATGCTCCATTACTCGCTATTTTTGTTATAAGTGGGGCTTGGATCACGGCTTTTAACGTGTTAGCTGCCGGCACCGCGCCGCAACCGCCCAAGCAAGATTGGTCTTTCTCCGGGATGTTTGGAACCTTTGATCGCCCGTCCACGCAGCGTGGTCTCCAAGTTTATCGTGAGGTTTGTGCGGGCTGTCATTCCTTGAAACAAGTTGATTTCCGCCATCTTGCGGGGATTGGCTACTCCGAAAATCAAATTAAGGCATTCGCCGCCGAGGCAGATGTTGTAGATGGACCAAATGATGAAGGAGAGATGTTTGAGCGCCCGGGTATTCCAGCAGACCAGTTACCGAACCCGTATCCAAACAAAAAAGCCGCTGCAGCCTCGAATAACGGAAAAGCGCCTCCAGATCTCTCCTTAATGACAAAAGCGCGGTTTAATGGCCCGGATTATGTATACGCTCTTTTGACGGGATATGTTGATGCCCCGCCTGAGTTGGAAGTTCCAGACGGCGGCAACTATAACACTTACTACCCGGGACATATTATTGCCATGGCAAACCCTTTGGTAGACGATGGGGTTGAATATCAAGATGGCACCAAGGCTTCAATTGAACAGCAAGCTCGGGACGTAACCACGTTTCTATCTTGGACAGCAGAACCAGAGCTCGAGGCTCGTAAGGCATTAGGTATCAAGGTTCTTATATTTTTAATCATACTTACAGCTTTATTATACCGGGTGAAAAAAGTCATTTGGCGAGATGTACAGTAAGGGTACTCTACCTTATCTATCATAGAAAACGCTGCACCTTTATGTGCAGTGCTCTCTATGATAGAGGGCCTTTTAATTTTGGAGTCCTGTTCAAAAAGTGAACAATAGTACTGCGCCGTAGAATGCGATAAATCCGGTTAGGGCCAAATCATAATAGGCATTGGTTACACGCAGAAAAATCCATTCGCCGGCCCAAAAATATACTAACATTGACATTATGGGTAAGCTAATATTATCCATTATGTTAGGATATTGATCCATAGCAGCCCCCAGCACTATGATTTGGATTATGCTGAAAGCAAGGTAATAATGTGCGATCACGTAACGGATATGTTGCTTATCAGAATTGGCGCTTCCAGCAAATATAACCAGCAATCCACCCCCTAGATTCGTAAGACCATGAATTATGCCCATGAAGGCGTGCGATACTTTATTCCATTCGTGTAAAAAATTTGATAAAGTGTTTCGTGATTTTGCTTTTAACCGGATTATTGCTGTAGCGACGAGGGTGAAACCAATGAGCGTGTTTATCCAACTGCCTACCGAGGTAGCACTCGCAATCCAAAGCCCACAGCCTATGCAGGGTAAACAAAAGGTATATAAAGAAGGGGATATACTCTTACGATTTGCTCCTGCTGTAATTACTTGGAGAAGTGAAATAGCGAATGAGGATGGCAATAAGAACGTTAAAGTAGAGATAAAATCATAGCCCAACAATAAAAGGGATGGTGTGCCAAAAACCAGCAAGCCCATGCCAAAAACCGATTGAACGATTGAGAGCACAATAACCAAAGCGTACACAATAGAAGTTTCAACGCTCATTCAAGAATATAGCCCTGTGTATCATGGCAATCTTTTAGACGAATATGCCGCAAAGCATTTAAATGGCCCGCCCCGTAACCCCGCAATATATCCGTTAAATTATATCCTGAATCAGGTCTGACCTTTTATATAAATTGGGTTTTTCATCTTAAAGACGCTTCAATGTTGCCGCCGTCCACTGTCACCGTGGCGGCCGATGTCGCATCAGACTTAGCTAGATCAACGAAGGCTCTGGCGACATTCCCCGCTGTGACCTCGCGGCCCAACAAATTGCCTGCCATGTACGCGGCTTCTGACAAACCACGCGCCTTTGAACGGCGCTTAATCATACCTTTGGTTAAAAGGCCCGACCGAATCCGGTCAGCATTAACGGCATTAGCCCTTATTCCCTCGGCCCCGTAATCTAGGGCATATTGCTTCATCAAAGATAACGTTGCTGCTTTTGGCAACCCATACGGTCCAAAATCACGGCCAGGGTTTACGGCCTGCTTGGAAACATTAAAAAGGAGGCAACCACCTAAGCCTTGGCGCTGCATAACAGCTACCGCAGCTCGTGCTACATTTTGATGGCCCCAAAAATTTAATTCAAAACTTTTACGCAGCGTTTTTTCATCAACCTCGCCTATACGTCCTCTCCAAGCCGCACCTGCATTGGACACGACAATGTCAACACCGCCGTAAGTACTGCAAATAATATCAAAGGCTCGGCTCACCGCTTTCATATTAGTTACATCACAATTCACTCCCAATCCGCCAATATTCGCCGCATGAGATTTAGCAGCTCCAATATCACGATCCAAAACCGCAACCGCAGCGCCTTCCTCGGCAAAGGCTGCCGCAGTAGCTGCGCCAATACCCGAGCCTCCTCCAGTCACAGCAACAATTTTTCGCTCCAGTGGCTTCTCGACATCTCTACCTAACTTAGCCTGCTCCAAAGACCAATATTCAATCTCAAAAAATTCATTTTCCGAGATTGGTTGATACCGGCCCATAGACTCCGCATCAGAGATAACCTCAATGTTTGTCTCTGCTAAATCTGCAGAAATCTGGGCAGACTTGACGGTTTTACCCATCCCAAATAAACCTACCCCCGGCACCAAAACGATACGTGGCATGGGATCCAATTCGGTTTTATTCGTCAGCGTAAACTTATTGTTACGTTTGAAATAAGCTTGGTAGTCTCGAATATACGCTTTAAGAATTGTTTCTGCATCGTCGCGAAAGCGCCCTAAGTCACGCGCTTTAGGTACAGGAAGAATCAAGGGCAAAGGCTTTGTTCGTATCACGTGATCCGGAGTTACCGTTCCAAGCTGACTATAACGCGCTATATCCTCCCCATCCACATACGACCGTACTAGTTTTGACCTCCGGAAGTCGAGGGCCATGGCCTTACCCTTTGTCGCCGTCAAACCCCGTATGATGGGCGCAATCTCTGCGGGACTGGCTATCCGTTTAGGTAATGCAATAGGTACAAAAGATTTTTTTGCACCTTCCTTAAGCTTTTGTTCCGCCGTGGAACACACTTCGATCATACAGTCGTAAGATTGCTTAGCTGAGTCTGCAAAAGTGAAGACGCCATGCTTATGTAAAATCAATCCTTCAACACGGGGGTCTTGGCGATAGATTTCCTCCGCTTTTTTTGCTAAAGCAAAACCGGGCATAATATAAGGAACATAACCCATGCGCTTGCCATAAATTGTTTGACAAACTTTTTCGCCCTCGCGCTGGTCTGAGAGTGCCAGAACTGCATTGGCATGAGTATGGTCGATAAATTTATGTGGCAAGAAAGCGTGCAGTAAAGTTTCCACCGATGGAGTCGGAGCTTTGGCATTTAAAAGGTTAATCCGCTGTGCATTAACCATGTCCTCGTCAGATAGATTATCCAGAGCGATCATTCGCTGCAAAGGTGCTAAGTGCATAGCAGGTAACCCGGCCGGCTCAATATCACCCAAATCCCATCCAGAACCCTTGACGCAAATTACATCGATAACGTCCCCCATAATGTCCTCTTGTCTCGTCTTCACTGAGGTATTACCACCACCATGTATGACTAATCTGGGGTTACCTCCCAGAAGCCGGGAAGTGTAGACGCGCAGTGCGATATCAGTGTTTATTTTTCTTTTCTTATAACGACGCACATAACTAGCTGCCTCGCGATCAGACCAAAGGTTTTTCATTCGGGTGAACTCCTGTCGAGCGTCTGGAATAAAAAAGAATATAGTAAACCAACACAATAGCGGCAATGACCGAGAGTTTGGCAGGTTTCTTCCTGCACTTAAAAACCAGTTGCATCATAAAATTGTTTAGGCCGATAGCACTTTTACACTCTCAGATTTAAGTATCGTGCATGCCAACTCTGATCCGCTTAAAAATTTCAAATAAAAAATATTTTCAGCAAAGGGTGGAATACGACCCCACGGCAAAACACCAGAAATAGCAATTAATTCATAATATTTAAGCACACTCTGGATACAGTGCAGTTAATCCTTCCTTAGATGCTTTTGATATGCCTCGCTCAGTTATAAAGCCGGTAATCAAACGCGCTGGCGTTACATCAAATGCGTAATTCGCGGCGTTTGAGGTTTCCGGAGTCAACAATACCGTGGTTATCTCCCCTGATGGCGCACGTCCTGTTATTTGTGTTACCTCTGTGGTGTTGCGTTGCTCAATTGGAATATCCTTTATTCCGTCCTCTGCTGTCCAATCGATAGTCGGACCAGGTAACGCCACGTAAAAAGGTACATTATTGTCAAAAGCAGCGAGCGCCTTAAGGTATGTGCCAATTTTATTACACACATCACCAGATACAGCTGTGCAATCAGTTCCAGTAATACATAAATCAACTTTACTGTGCTGCATAAGATGCCCGCCAACATTGTCAACGATTACTGTGTGCGCCACTCCGTGCTGGCCGAGCTCCCAAGCCGTTAAACTCGAACCTTGATTACGAGGTCGAGTTTCATCAACCCAGACATGAATCGGAATGTCAGCTTCGTGCGCCTTATAAATGGGTGCAAGGGCAGTTCCCCAATCGACAGTTGCCAGCCACCCGGCATTACAATGTGTCAAAATATTGACGGGCTTATCTTTCCCGCGTCGTTTCCAAATTTCTTTTATTAGTTCTTTACCATGATCACCAATTGAGGAACATATTTCTACATCCTGATCAGCTAGTTGCGTAGCACGTAGATAGGCTGCGGCAACCCGTTCATCCGGTTGTAGTGGCAATAATTTTGATTTTAGATCATTTAATGCCCAACGGAGATTAACCGCCGTTGGACGGGTCTTAAACAGCTTTTTATAGGCAGTTTCTAAGCTTTCATTGCTAGGGTTTTCAACCATCGCGAGGGCCATGCCAAAAGCTGCTGTCGCGCCGATCAATGGCGCTCCGCGGACCTGCATATCACGGATAGCCGCGCATGCATCCATAAGATTACCTAGACGCGCGCACGCGAACTCATGAGGCAACCGAGTTTGATCGATAATCTCAACCGTTCGGCCATCACCACCAAGCCAAATGGCACGATACGCTTGACCATTTACCTGCATAAACAGAACCTTTTTTAGTATCCCAATGGATACTTACATACAAAATGCGAGAGCTCGCTCAGTTAGCCTTCCAAGCCCTCAACGATACAAATATCCCGGGTAACTCCGCCATCCAATGCTGTCAGAGCCTCAGTGTATTGAGGAGACCCATAAAACTCTAGAGCCACTTCCCAACTGGAATGTTCGGCCAATGCAACCCGCGTTTGGGGGAACCCCTCAAATGTCTTGGTACGACCCGCTCTTGCCAAAAAGCGTCCACCGACCCCATCCATAGCTGCGCCGGCTAACACTGCGTAAGCAGCTGTTTTATCAACATCAAGGACCCTCATATGCGCCCCGACCCAGTAAGCCACGGGTCCCTCTGTGTTACCTCGCGGCAATAAATCTTCAACTCCTTCAACTGCAAATAAATCACGAGTAAGTGCACCCGATTTAACTGGGGCAAGAGCTCTCTGATAAGCCGCGGAGTAATAGGTATCAAGCGCTGCATCAAAACTTGGAAATTCTATGATTACAACACGAGTTTGTTCAAAACCCTCAAACGATCTGACTTGCCCACCGTTTAACGTCAAAAATTTCCCTGCACCATCTTGAATGGCTGGCTTCGCGAGCTCACCGTAAATTCGCAGTTGCTCATGGTCATTTACCTGATTTCTGAGGCTTAACCAATAGGCTTTGGGCATTACATTCTCCTTAACCACTATTAATTACCGAGCACTCGGCCAGCAATAGCGTCCAGTTTTGCAATCATCGAAGAAGTACGTGCTTCGTGCGGTGTAACGAGTGCGTTATCCAATGCTGTTTGACAGCCAAACGGACAACTTTCGCCACGGCCTGCGAGGTTTGGCGCAATATACCCTAATAAAGTTCTCCCTTTCTCAGCGTTATCTGAGAGAACGTTGATAATGGAATCAACCGTCACGTGGTCGTGATCTCTATGCCAACAATCGTAATCTGTGACCATTGCGATAGTAACGTAACATATTTCGGCCTCTCGTGCCAACTTAGCCTCAGGCATTCCGGTCATCCCAATTACGTCACACCCCCATGATCGATAAAGCTCTGACTCTGCCAATGTTGAAAATTGCGGCCCTTCCATCGCCAAATAAGTACCACCCGGTTGGTGTTGAATATTTAATGCACGAAGCCCTTCGCCAACGGCTTTCGCCAAGCGCGAACATGTTGGATGGCCAAAACCAACATGCGCAACGAAGCCAGATCCAAAAAAAGATTTCTCGCGAGCAAAGGTTCGGTCAATGAATTGATCACACACTACGAACGTCCCAGGCGATAATTCCTTTTTTAAGGAGCCGCAAGCTGAAAGCGAGAGAATTTCCGTAACACCGCAACGTTTTAGCCCATCAATATTTGCGCGAAAGTTCAGTTCCGACGGGGGTATTCGATGGCCCCGTCCATGCCGCGGAAGGAACACCATCTGCTGCCCCTCAAGATTACCAAACAGCACTTCGTCCGACATTTCCCCAAAAGAGCTCTCAACACGCCGCCATTCTGCATTTTCAAGACCATCAACCTCATAGATACCGCTGCCACCAATTACTCCAATAACAGGCGGTGTGCCCGGGCTCTCAATCATTAAATTTACCTTCGCAGATTATCGTCAAAAAGCCGCGCCGTGCGCATTGCGGCAATATTAGCTGCAGTTGGATTAAATTGGCCCCGCATATCGCAATGGAACCCATGATCAGCCTTATAAACATGGACACGTACGCTAGGTTGCTTAGCGGCAATATGTTTGACTTCCTCCATAGGGATGGAGGCGTCTTTGTCGCCGAAATGCATAAGGGTTGGACAATTAGGAGACTCTTCGATTGTGTTCGATATACCGGCCCCGTAGTAGCAGGATGCAGCATTAAAATCGAGACGGCATGCACCCAACCATGTTACGACACCTCCCCAGCAATACCCTGTAATGCCAACTTGGCCCGCCTCTGCCACATGACTCCGCGCAGCTTCGACATCCAAAAGAACTTTATCAATTTCATTATTAGCGAGGTCCTTGAGTTGCCTACCTTTGGTAATTTCATCAGGCGTATAACCAACCTCAAAAGCCGGTTCCCAGCGGTCATACAAAGCAGGGGCGATAGCCAACCAGTCCAATTCCGCAAAACGTTCGGTAACATCGCGGATATGCTCATTTACGCCGAATACCTCTTGAATAATGACAACACTTCCAAGCACACGTGCTGGTGGCTCGCACTTATATGCACTAAACGAATGCCCATCAGATGCGGTTAACGTAACATCTTGACCCATGTTTTATCCCCCACTTTAGCTGCCTCGACCTCATATCCAAGGACGGCTGGCTGTTTCAACAATCCACAGGCTAGCGTGTTAGCAAAGGGAAACAACCCCTTTAGAATTGCAGTCTTACAATATTTGGTATTCGATCACACATTAAATTTGAACAAAAGTATTTCCCCATCTCTAACGGAGTAATCCTTTCCCTCTTGACGCACTTTACCTGCGTCTTTACACCCCTGTTCCCCTCCAAAGTTGATAAAGTCGTTATAGGCTATCGTCTCGGCCCTGATAAAACCTTTTTCAAAGTCTGTGTGAATGACACCAGCGGCCTCAGGGGCTTTAGCACTTTCCACTATGGTCCATGCCCGACTTTCTCTGGGTCCAGCTGTAAAAAAGGTAATGAGATCAAGCAGCTTGTAACCCGACTTGATCACTCGGGTCAGACCAGTCTCTTTAAGACCCATGCTAGTCAGGAATTCCGCCCGTTCTTCTGCCTCCGCCAATTGCGCAATCTGTTGTTCAATTTCTGCAGAGATTACAACTACCTCTGCATTTTGCTCTGCTGCCATAGCTTCAACGTCAGCAGAGAGCCTATTTCCATCGTTCGCAGCATCTTCTTCGACATTGCAAACATAGAGCACTGGTTTTGCGCTGAGTAATTGCAACATATCAAAAGATTTTTTCTCCTCCTTTTCCAAATCAAGTTTCCGGGTCGGTTTTCCATCCTCTAGTAAATCAAGACACCGCTCGACCAGTCTCAACGTTTCCATAGCATCCTTGTCGTTACCGCGAGACCTCTTAACGAGGGGATCCACTCTTTTTTCTAAACTCGCCAAATCTGCTAACATCAATTCGGTTTCTACAGTCTCAGCATCTCTAACAGGTCCGATTTGACCTTCAACGTGACTGATATTTTCGTCCTCAAAGCAGCGAAGGACGTGAACAATCGCATCAACCTCACGGATATTGGCCAGAAATTGATTGCCTAATCCCTCGCCTTTTGAAGCACCTCGAACAAGTCCGGCAATATCGACAAATTCCATATATGTAGGGATTATCTTCGCTGAATTTGTTATACTTGCGATTTTATTAAGGCGCGCATCAGGCACAGCAACTCGACCTGAATTGGGCTCGATTGTACAAAATGGAAAATTTGCTGCTTCCGCCTGTGCCGTCTGCGTAAGGGCATTAAACAGTGTTGACTTCCCTACATTTGGCAACCCAACAATCCCACAATTAAACCCCATTTATATATCCTTATTCTCTCGTCGAGATCTAACTCTTAAAGTTTAATCCTTGTGATTTATTTGTATTGAAGCCATAGCCGCTGCGACTTCGCTCATGAAGCCGCAGTCATCGCCAATTACTATACGAGTGAAATTTTTCGCTACCGCACTCAGGATAGTATCTAACCAAGATTTTTCAGTTTTTGAGAAATTAGTTAGCACATGCGTGATCACTTTTTCCTTATGGCCGGGATGACCTATCCCCAAGCGCACACGCACATAGGCTTCACCAACATGCGCATGAATGGAGCGTAATCCATTGTGGCCCGCATGCCCACCTCCACGTTTTACTCGAACCTTACCACCGATCAGATCTAACTCATCGTGTAAAACGATCAGTTTTTCCGGTGGGATTTTATAAAACGTCATAGCAGCTTGAACTGATCTCCCCGAGTCGTTCATGAAAGTATTGGGCTTTAGAAGCAATACCTTTTCATCACCTATGGTTCCAGAGGCCACCTCGCCTTGAAACTTAGTCCGAAATTCAAAAATTGGGTAAGCACCCTTAATCGCTTCAACAGCCATAAATCCGATATTGTGGCGGTTGGCTGCATAGCCTGCGCCCGGATTGCCAAGCCCGACGATGAGTAACATGCCTCTTACTCCTTGTCTGGCATCATAAACCTGCGCGGCCCGTTGGGATCCGCCGAACAGCTATAAGTTGCTAAGTTTTTTCTTTACCGTCTCCCTCAACATCAACACTTTTTTCGCCCCCAGATACGCCGTCAACACGTTGAGCGCCAGTACTATCTTCATCTTCTTCCTCAGTTGCCATAGCAACAGTCGGAGGGGCGATTGTCGCAATCGTGAAGTCGCGATCAGTCACCGTAGGCTCCACACCCTCAGGAAGCGATATGGCGCTGATATGGATACTGTCCCCAATTTCGAGACCAGAAAGGTCCGCTTCCAGCGTTTCCGGAATATTGTCTGGCGCACAGAGTAATTCGACTGCAAATCGAACAACATTGAGGACGCCCCCGAGCTTCAAGCCGGGGCATCCTTCCTCATTAAGAAAGTTTACCGTGACTTCAACGGCAACACGCGTGCTGGCGCTAAAGCGCATGAAGTCAACATGAATAGGGCGGTCGGTCACAGGATCGACCTGCAACTCACGTGGTAAGACACGATGGTTAGTACCATTAACTTCAATATCAAATACGCGACCAAAAAACCCCGGCATCGAAACTTGCTTCTGTAAATCAACAGGGTCCATGGAAATCAAAACCGCATCCTGTTTATTCCCATAGATAACACCCGGCACACGGCCTCCACGACGTGTTGCCCGCGCGGCTCCTTTTCCCGCCCTATCCCGTCCTTCGGCCGAGACATGCATTGGGTTGACCATGGCCCCCTCCTCTAAATTCTATACAAGTGGCCTTCACATGGCCAGTTTTGACGTTACACACGCATTAGATTCGATGCAGAGCAAGCATTCATAGTCCTGAAAACCAAAATGGTCAATCAATCAAAGAGACTAGACACCGATGTTTCTTCGCTAATCCGCTGGATGGCCTCAGCAATAAGAGGAGCTATGGTTAACTGCTCAATATTGTGGGATACGCGAAGCGCCTCCGTAGCCATGATGCTGTCTGTAATCATAAGATGCTGCATTGGCGAGGCCGTTACTCGCGCAACAGCACCGCCAGAGAGCACGCCATGTGTCACATAAGCGGAAACCTTGGCCGCGCCGGCCTCTGATAGCGCAACAGCTGCGTTGCAGAGAGTACCCGCCGAATCGACAATATCGTCAACAAGAATACAGGTCCGACCATCAACCTCCCCAATAATATTCATCACCTCAGAGACACCGGCTCTCTCGCGTCGTTTGTCTATAATCGCGAGGTCGGCGCTCAAGCGCTGGGCAAGGCTGCGCGCACGGACTACTCCGCCAACATCAGGAGAGACCATGACAAGCGGCTCACCTTCGTGCCGCTTTTCAATGTCTTTGCACATCACTGGAGCCGCATAAAGATTATCCGTAGGAATATCAAAAAAACCCTGAATTTGACCGGCGTGTAAATCCATAGTCAGGACCCGGTCTGCTCCAGCCTCAGTAATCAGATTGGCAACTAATTTAGCAGATATCGGCGTGCGGGGGCCGGACTTACGGTCTTGGCGCGCATAACCGAAATAAGGCACCACCGCCGTAACACGACGTGCAGAGCCGCGGCGTAAAGCATCCAACGTAACGAGCAATTCCATAAGGTTATCGTTCGCCGGATAAGAAGTTGATTGAACTACGAAAACGTCTTCACCCCGGACATTTTCTTCAATTTCAACGAACACCTCCATATCTGAGAAGCGCCGAACACTGGCCCTGGTTAATGGTAAATTTACATACGCAGAAATAGCCTCGGCAAGAGGCCGATTGGAGTTGCAAGCAATTATCTTCATAACTTATGGTGAATCCAGTTGATTGACGTAAGGATAATACGGTCCTGTCGTTGACTATTAAGTTATAGATGTCGGCCTTGGCATGTTCAACTTCGGTGCAACTTACTCTGAAAAATCAAGGCCTAATAACTACCATGACTAAACTCTATCAACCCTAAACCATAGTGTAAACGCCGCGCCACAATAGTATTCAGCAAAGCCTCAACCGCGAGAGAGCTCTAAGGGCGAATATCGTCGTTTTACAAAAATTTAAAATTTTACCAAACAAAACCAAATGTCCTTGAGCACGGTTTTTTGAAATACACCAGTTAATAAATCAAGAATACCTTGCTATAGCACCACGTTAATAATGGCCTCCCCTACTATAATGCCAAAAATTCACACAAATGTCTCATAATACGTAATCATGTTAAGGCGCACATGGCCATCGACACAAGTCCGAGAAATAAGAAAAAAACTGTCAAATGAGGCATTTAGCAATTTCCATCACTTTAAAAATATCTCAGCTTTGAGGTGGGTTTTACCGCTAATTAACCGCGACATTCCGCAGAAACAACGAGCTGTAACCGCATACAAAATGTGCAGCCTACTTGTCCAAAAAAGTCCAGTGAGATCGTCGTTTTTACCACCTTGGTTACGCCCAACTGCTACTGGTTCAAATATCAAGTGATTACCGTTTGATACCATAGGTTGGGCAAGTATCAGAATTAACTGCACAATTCTTCGTGTGGAAGCTAGTCAGTACCGCAACTAAACTACTTTTGTTTACTCTCCGCTAATTTCCAAACTGATTAATGAGATTCCCCTACCGTAACCCGATTCTTTTTTGTGCGTTGCGCGGCGGTAACTAAAAAATAAATCTTCCTCACTGTAAGTATCGCGTGCCACGTCAACAACAATTTTGATCCCCGATGACTCCGCGCAACCGCGTACATATCCAGCTAGGTCGAACATAAACCGATCTTGTTGCACAGAGGACACAAAAAATTGGTCATTATCGACTTGATCGACAATAAAGGCTTGGCGTAATTCCACCCCAACTTCGTAAGACGACTGGCGAATACAAGGTCCTATAACTGCATGAATATTGGCCCGCGCACTGCCAAGTCGTTCCATAGCACCGACTGTTCCTTGAACTACTCCCGAAAGAGCACCTCTCCAACCCGCATGAGCCGCTCCAATAATACCGGCTTCAGTATCAGCAAATAATATCGGAACACAATCTGCCGTTAATATTCCGAGCGCTATGCCCGGCTGACGTGTGACCATCGCATCAGCTTTTGGTGGGTCAATCAAAGTGTAACATGACTTAACCTCTACAACATCTGCTGAATGAACTTGGTAAACGCTCGCCAAGTTATGGGCCTCAAGGCCAATTTTTGCAGCAGCACGGTGACGATTTTCACGCACATAGTCAGTTGCATCGCCGGAACCGAAACCACAGTTCAAAGACGCAAAAAGGCCCTTGCTTACGCCACCCTCTCGGGTCAAGAAACCATGGCGTATCCGAGGTAGAGACTGAAAAAAGTCAGAATAAATCATAAATCGGTCATCTTACGCACTAATACCGGTAGTAAATTTCGTTAGAAATATTTATAAAAGTTTAGAGTGCAAGCTCAACGCTAAAATGCCGGCGGCGGCGACATATCTTTTCCGGTTAAAGCCATGACTTTAAATAAGCTTCCCATTGAATCTGGCCCCGTTAAGCGGCGTAAAGCAGCATGAATACTGTTATATTGCTCAGAATTTGCAGATATCATTAAACGCTCGGCCCGCGCATTAATACCAAGTGCTTGGAGAAATACACCTTGGTCAATAGGCCCCCATGAAACTACCCCCACCTCACGGGCCGTCTCCGCGAGGATTTGGAAATCAACATGTGCCGTCAGGTCCGCTTCCCCCGGTAACTCTAAAATATCGTGGTACGCTTGTCCCTTCATCGCTTGTAATGTGTCGCCCACAGCACTCCTTTGGTGGCCATAGTCAATGATTAGTGCAGCACCACCGTCACTCATGAGCCGATTTCTCAAATGCCGGATAATTGAGAGCGAGGCAATTGGAACCTCGATTATATCTCCCAGTCTCACCGTATCCATCCCAAAAGGAAGCGGAGGATTACGTAGTACTTGCTGTGAAAGAGCGAAACAAAGATTATTATCATCGTCCATAGATATAACGCGCTCATGCCAGCCATCTTGAGCGAGTTGATACTGACAGATTGGAAGGGCATCAAAAAATTCATTAGCGATGACAATACCCGGGTTGGAGGGTAAATCAGTAATATCATTATGCCATTGCGGTGCGTAAGTGCAGAGCAAATCACTTTGTTTGTTGCGAAGTTCAGGGCTTACCTCAACTAGGTGAACTCGTATCGCATCCAGCAAGCCATTTACTCCAGCCATTACCCGTAAGGCATCTGCAGAGAGGGTGCCTCGTCCGGGCCCGAGTTCAATCCAATTAAATGGATTTGGTCTGCCCATGTCTTGCCAAATGTGAGCAGTCCAAACGCCAATTAATTCCCCAAACATTTGCGATATTTCAGGCGCTGTTACGAAATCTCCTGCCATACCAAATGGGTCGCGCGTAGTATAATATCCAAATTTTGGATGAACGAGACAATCCTCCATATACTGAGCAACTGTAATTGGACCCTCAACGGCAATTCGGCGGCGAAGGTGTCTCAGTAGCTGACTCACGGTGCTCAGCTGCTGGGCACTCGCTGTGTGCGCCAAACCATGTACAGCCCTATAAAAAGCATCGGTACCGAAAGCCATTGCCCCATAGTGAGACCCAATTGGAGGAACCCGATGTGGGCATCCGGTTGACGGAACATCTCAGCAATTATTCGAGACACCGCATAGCCAGCTAAAAAAGTACCTGTCAAAAAACCTCGTCGGTCTCGGATACTTGGCACCCGCAGAAGTAAATTCAAAACAACAAAAAGTAATACGCCCTCCAAGGCGGCCTCATAAAGCTGGCTCGGATGCCGGGGATAAGGCCCACCACGAGGGAAAATGACACTCCATGGGACATCGGTAGGGCGGCCAAAGAGCTCCCCGTTAAAGAAGTTAGCGACTCGACCAAAAAATAAACCGATGGGTGCCGTACATGCGAGTAAATCGCCAAGTTTTAAAGTTTGTATGCCCCTTCGCTTACAAAATAAAACTCCCGCGACCGCGACGCCAAGTAAACCTCCATGAAAAGACATTCCGCCTTGCCATACAAAAAAAATCTTTTCTGGATTGGAGACAAAATAATAAAGATGATACAATAAGACGTAACCAATTCGCCCCCCAATAATAACCCCTATTGTCGCCCAAATTAAGAAGTCATCTATGGATGCTTGATCAATATCAAAAGGTGATTTTTCCGCAAGGCGGCGCAATAGGCGCCAGCCGATAACAAGACCGAGTATATACGCCAGTGCATACCAGCGAACATCAAAAGGCCCGAGGCTGAGTAAAATAGGATCAATCTGCGGAAAGGGAATAGCATAAAGCATTTTTAAAAATGCAACCTAAAGAAATGGATCCGAAGTATTAAGAAAATCCTGAACATATTTAGTTACGCCCTCTTCAAGCTCGGTAAAGGGTCGATTATAATTAACATCCCGCAACTGGCTTATATTTGCCTCAGTGAAATACTGATACTTTTCACGGATTTTGAGCGGCGTATCAACATATTGAACACTAAATTGCTTATTTGCAGCCGAATAGACTGCTCGAGCGAGATCAGCAAATGAGCGAGCCTTACCGGTACCGCAATTGAACAGACCATTGACATGGGCATTATCTAAGAACCATAGCACAATATCAACGCAATCACCAACCCAGATAAAATCGCGCAACTGTTCGCCATCGTCGTAGTTGGCGTTGTGGGAGCGGAATAAGATTGCAGGCTCATTGTTCGAGGCCCGACGATATGTCTTCGCAATGACGCTTTGCATATCGGATTTATGGTACTCATTGGGCCCGTAGACATTGAAGAATTTCAGACCAACCCACTGCGGGGGATGAAGATCGCCATGAGTAGTCATTGACGCAACCCTCCGGTCAAATAAATGTTTACTCCAACCATACGGGTTCATCGGTCTCAGTTTTGCGAGCTCCATCGCATTACAATTGTCATCGAAGCCCTGTGCACCATCGCCATAGGTTGCAGCGGAAGACGCATAGATGAGGCGAGTGTTGTTAGCCGAGCACCAATTCCATAGATACATAGAGAGGCGGAAATTATTGTCTATAATTTTGTCAACATCAGTCTCCGTGGTGGCCGAAATAGCGCCCATGTGGATGACCGCACGCACCTGGTTCGCCCTAGACTCAAGAAAATCTGCGGCTTGATCGGGATGAATGATATCAAAGAGTGCTCTTTTAGCTACATTGCGCCATTTGTCTTTATCGCCCATCCTATCAATGACTACCAATGGTCCGACCCCCGCCTTTTCAAGACCATACAAGATATTTGATCCAATGAATCCGGCACCGCCGGTGACAACATACATACCGGTGTTATAAAGTGCCTCGGGCGGAGGTTGCAAGCATCGCTCAGCCACTTCATACTAGGTTTCTACAATCGTTGGGTTTTTTCTCAGGAGTGAATGGTCATGCAAACTTCAAATCGTATTTTGGACGACCTTGCACGTGTTGCCAGTGGTGCAGCTTCAACCTTGGTTGGCGTTAAAGGAGAGATAGACGCGTTGATTCGTCAACGTATAGAAAAACTAGTGATTAATGCAGACCTGATCACGCGTCACGAATTTGACGCCGTTAAAGACATGGCTTCCGAAGCCCGCGCAGAGCAAGACCGTTTACAAAAACGCATAGCTCTTTTGGAGACGCAACTAGCTGAAGAGATGAAAAACAACAAGTCCGCCACGCGGGTCGCCACCGAACGCCCCAAAACAGCTAAAAACAAGACTTCAACCAGACGCAAAACCTAAGAACCCGCTGAGACTCCTGATCCCTGAAAAAACAGAGAACAACGATAGCCAGATAACGGTAAGCGGGCAGTTTTCCACAAAAATCCTAAATTGTGTCAATATTCTCTCTTGCAAGATTGTAATGCTTTAGGGCAGGCTAGGGATAGTGCTGATATTTCTACCACGCACAACATTTAGCGTGTAATACTAGATTTGGTATCCATCTCATCAGCCGCGTAGGAAGGAGTGGAGATGTCCACACTCAGCGTTTCGCCAGACTCAGTCAATAGTCATCCCATCGATACTGTAGAACAGCTTGCAGAATTCAATGAATGGGCCTTCGATAGGCGTAGCAACGAAGAAATGGCTGTTCAAGTACCAGGGACATGGTGCGACTACAGCTTATATTTTGCATGGAATGATGAAATGGAAGCGATGCATTTTACCTGCGCGTTCGACATGAGGGTAGACGATAGCCGATACGAGCAGGTTTATGAACTCCTAGCTATTGTAAATGAGCGGTTATGGCTTGGTCATTTTGGCATGTGGTCAGAGGAGAATTTACCAATGTTTAGAGCCACATTACCGCTCCGCGGACGAAAAGGTGTAACAGTAGAACAGGCGGAAGATATGGTAGAAACAGCAATATTTGAATGCGAGCGATTTTATCCAGCCTTCCAATATGTGATTTGGGGAGGTAAGACGGCTACTGAAGCCGTCGAGGCTGCCATGATTGACACGGTTGGCGAGGCTTAAGTTAGTGATTGAAGGCCCCGATGGACCAATATTACTTGTTGGCTGTGGCAAAATGGGGCACTCCATGCTTAGTGGTTGGACCGATCGCGGTATGGACCCGAATCGTGTTCATATCGTCGAACCCAATGAGGACGTTGCAAGTCTGTTGAGTAAAAAAGGGGTAAAAGTATTCAACCAAAATTGTGAGATCCCCAGCCAATTTGTTCCAACAATTATAATTTTTGCTGTAAAGCCTCAAGTGATGGAGCTGGTGGTACCTAACTACTCCCACTTTAAAAGTGAAAGCACAGTTTTTTTGTCGATAGCAGCCGGAAAAAAAATAGCTTTCTTTGAGCAACATCTTGGAGACGATGCCGCTATTGTGCGCGCAATGCCAAACACTCCAGCAGCAGTCCAAAGAGGGATCACAGTCGCCTGCGGTAATACACAAGTGTCAAATCCACACAAACAACAATGCTTATCTTTGCTGAGGGCAGTTGGTGAGGCCGAATGGATAGAAGACGAAGATCTAATAGATGCGGTAACCGCCATCTCCGGTGGAGGCCCAGCCTATGTATTTTTATTAACTGAGGCAATGACTAAAGCCGGAGTTGATTCAGGTTTACCCCAAGGTTTATCTGCGCGATTGGCAAGAGCTACAGTTTCTGGAGCGGGCGAACTAATGCGTCAATCAGATGAGCATCCGTCTACTTTACGCGAGAATGTTACTAGCCCTGGGGGCACCACAGAAGAGGCCTTAAGGGTCTTAATGTCCGATGATGCATGGCAAACGTTGATGGATCGTGCCATTGCTGCTGCTACAGCACGCTCACGCAAATTGGCATAGTGATTACACTATTAAAAGAACCGCCATTCACGAGAACAAAAAAATCTGATATATCATATCTGTTTGAATCTCGTGGAGAGCTATCAGGATATGGCTAGTAAACAAACCTCTAATTTAGATCTTGAAACATTGCTTATCGATACCGCCTTACGCCTCTCGTCCCATGGCATTTGGCACAAAATCAGTTTCGCTGAAATCGCAGGTGAAGCTGGGGTTGCGATTGGCGAAGCCTTGACCCTTTTTACATCAAAATCAGAAATTCTTGCTGCGTATTCAGACCGAATTGATCATGCGATGCTAACAGGTAGGCAACCCCCGCAAAAAGATGAGACTATTCGCGATCAATTATTTGACATCGTCATGCGGCGTTTCGACATAATGAACCCAAACAAAAATAGTATTGTGAACATTGTTAGAGATCTTCCGAATGATCCAATCGGTGCATTAAGTCATTCATTGCAACTGCGCAGATCCATTCAACTAATGCTTGAAGCAGCAGGAAGTGGCGCGAATAAGTGCTCTGGACAAATGCGGACTAACGGACTTGTCGCAATATATCTGTATGTACTTCGGGTTTGGTTTGAAGATGATAGTACCGACCTTGGTGTTACAATGGCGGCCTTGGACCGCGGCCTAGCGGGAGCTGAGAGAGTTGCAAGAGTCCTATGGGATCGGTCACGAACGAGCGAAAATTAACGCTTCTTGAACACAGCAGAAAAGCAAGAATATACAAACTCCTGGCATTCTGGCACGTATTTTTACCACGCAACATATTTGTCGTTAAATGCAGATAAACTGATCATGTAATGGTGTATCGAACTGCATAATTTACGCATTTGTCCGTGGTTTTTGACTATTGCGCTTTAACCTCACGATAGCTGGAGAAGATTTATTAACACCAACACTAATCCTTTCGCGACGCTATAGATGACTCAGCTTTTCAAAGAGTTCATTCCCCCGCAAGTCGCAGACAATTTAACCAGATACGCCAGTGATCAAGCAGCTCCAGAGTGAGATTTTGCCGGACTCGTCGATCCTCATCAAAAGAACATTGAAGCGCTCGAGACTATCAAAAAGGTTGCAACTGCGAGCATCTATTCTTTGGTTAAGCCACAGACTGATATTTAACAGGATATCGTGTGGGACACAGTAGAAGCCACCAGCGTCATCTCTAAAATAGAGACCTCTGAAGAAATAGCGTTCAAGCGCATCGATATCGCAAAAGGTGTGTTTGAAAAAATAGTGGCTCGCACAAATATGTCAACCGTTGTAACTGCATCCCATACCCAAACGTCTAAGGTAATTCGCATACGTATTACCGAGAGTATCGGAGACTTTCAAAGGCGGGCGGAGACAGTAAGAAAAAGAAAGTAAGCTTTTCTCTATTAGAATATTGTATAGGAATGCGCCGTTGCAATACATTAATTACAGTGGATTTTTATGAGCCGGACTGTAGCTTGCATGATGAATTACTTGAGCTTTTTGGATATCTCTATCTAAATAGGTCATGACTTTTAAATCCATTTAGGAAGAGGTATGGAAATCACTTTTAAAGAGTTTGCTCGGGTAGACATCCGTGTGGGAACGATCGTTAGAGCTGAACTGTTCCCAGAAGCTCACACTCCAGCAATAAAAGTCTGGATTGATTTTGGACCTGAAATTGGTGAACGTAAAACATCGGCTCAAATCACTCAGAATTATGATCCCCAAACACTCTTGGGTCGCCAAGTAGCTGGAGTTATAAACTTTGCAACCAAACAAATAGGGAAATTCATGTCGGAAGTACTTATTCTTGGGTTTCCAGATCAAGATGGTGAAGTGGTTTTGATAAGTCCCGATAGCCCAACGCCAAATGGCGGTAAGTTATTTTAAACCATTTCATCCACCCATCACTAATGCCAATAATTATCGATGTATGGCCGACTGCCTAAGAAATCCGTGCTAAAAAAGCTAAATTTTCAAACACCACTTAACACCCGGGTAAGCGGCGGCAGCAACTCGGTCGATGAAATCATGATTCTTGGAATATTCCCCTTAAATAGAGTCTTGAACGTTACATTTGTCTCGACTTAGGAAGGATTTCTCCAGAGTCACAGTTGCAAAAAAGAGCCCATAGAATAAGCATAAGATAATGGCCTACACAGGGCTGCGCGGTTAGTTAGTTAGTTAGTTAGTTAGTTAGTTAGTTAGTTAGTTAGTTGAGCGCTTAGTGCTGGCAGATTATCCTAATTTAGGGCATTTAACACTATCCTGTCCTCAACTAGGTAGACGTAACTGTACCCTCAACCCGCCCAAGCTGGAGTCCTCTAATAATATTTCGCCACCTAAACTTCTGATCGTATCCCTAACAATACTTAATCCGAGCCCCACACCTCCTGTGTCAGAATTACGGGAACTCTCAAGTCGATAAAAAGGTCTAAAGGCGTCTTCCCGCTTATCAGCAGGGATGCCAGGGCCGTCATCTTCGATTATGATTTCTGCGACACCACCTCGCTTGCCTGCGCGCACCGTGATGTTATCTCCGTACCGCATTGCGTTATCTAAGATATTTGTTATCGATCGCCGAAAGGCAAGGGGCCGTAAGGGGACCTTAATTACTTCCTCGGTGTGTAAGTCAATCAACGCTCCATTGCGTCGCGCTTGGCTAACGCTACTCTCTAACAGACTAGACAAATTAGCAGGCACAATATCCTCTGCTCCCTCGCCACGTGCAAATGCTAGATAGCCCTCAAGCATATGCTCCATTTCAGCAATATCCGTTTTCAGAGCTGACGCATCCCCACCTTGCATCTCTAGCTCCAATCTCATGCGCGTCAGGGGCGTGCGGAGATCATGAGAGACGCCAGCAAGCATATCTGTGCGCTGACGGATATGTCTAATAATTCGTTCCTGCATTGCCATAAAGGCAGCAGCGGCCTGACGCACCTCTCGTGCACCCTCAGGTTTAAAATTGGCAACCTCTCTTCCTAGCCCAAAATCTTCCGCTGCCCTTGCTAATCTTCGGATTGGTTTAACCTGGTTTCGCATAAAGACCGTTGCCACACCAAATAGGATTAACGAGGACCCAACCATCCACGCAAGAAATACATAAGTTGTACTAGAAAACAGTCGCTTACGCGACGTCACGACATGAAGCACGCCCTCAGGTAATTGAATATTTATAATGACATCACGCGGCTTACTCTCCGTATCAATGCGGAACGGCTTCTTCACATACTCTCGCATCGCACGAGCCAACATTTTATCAACCAGGCTTTTTGCTTGTGGTCCCGATAATCTCAACACATCGTTTTCTTGCATACTTATTGTTAATTGCATTCGATCGGCCACCGTCTCAAGAATCCATCTACGTTCTTTTGGTTTGGGGTTTGTTCGTAATAAATCAATAACAGCTGCAATATCACCAGCTACACCACGCGCCAACCGCAAGGAAACCTTGTCCCAATGTGCTTCAAAAAAAATCACGCCGGACACAAGTTGCACTAAAATCAAGGGCACTACGATGATTAGTAAAGATCTACCCAGCAAGCTTTTAGGAAGAAAAGTTTTAATTGTCAGAGCCATAAACTCGTCCCACGTGGATTTCAGAGTGCATTAGTCAGGAACTAACATATATCCTTTTCCTCGCACCGTTTGTAAATACCGCGGCAGCCGCGGATCCAGCTCAATTTTTCGCCTTAGCCGTGTAATTTGCACATCGACGGCTCGACCGCCACCCCGCGTATTTGTAACATCGATTAATTCTTCTCGCGAAAAAACATGGTTAACTCGCATTGCAAGAGCACTCAAAAGAGCATTTTCGGAACTAGTTAAACGAATCGTGGTTCCGCTACCCATAAGTTCACCTCTCTCAAGATTATATTTTACTATGCCCAAACAAACGTGGTCTGAGGAAGGGGGGCGCGAAAGCGCTAAACGTCTGAGTATACCATTAATTCGAAGTAACAGCTCCCGCGGCTCAAAAGGCTTCCCAAGATAGTCATCAACCCCGCATTCTAGGCCTTGAATTCGGTCATCCCATTCATCCATCGCGGTAAGCATCAAGATTGGTAAGTCACTCTTACGTCGAATATCACGGGCTAAGTCCAGACCGCTCTCCCCGGGCATCATGCGATCAAGCACCAAAAGGTCAAATAATATTGTCTTCATCTTATAACGCGCGATTGCCACATTTTCCGCTCCAGAAGCTAAAAATCCATTGTCACTGAGGTATTTTATTAAAAGCTTGCGCAATCTCGAATCATCATCAACAACCAGAATATGAGGTAGCCCATCTTCTATGACATCACTCATCATCGATTACCGCCCCCCTAAGAATAAGCGCTCGCGGATCGTCAACCATACTTTTAAGAACTTGCTTAAATCGTGCCTCCGAGTCGGGACCAGCCACCTTAAATGCATTTTGCATTCGAAGTCCTTGACGCTTAGTCAGAACGGATTCCAGCCCCAAACCAGCCGCGCTCAATTTTAAAAGCCTCTTGCGCCCATCTGAAGGATCACGTTGCTGAAGAACATATCCCTCCTTTAACAATTTAGTTAACACGCGGCCCAAGCTTTGCTTGGTAATATCCAGTATCGCCAATAGTTCATTGACCGCGATACCTGGGTTCTGTCCAATAAAGTATATTGCCCTATGATGCGCCCGGCCAAAGCCATATTTCGCAAGAATTACGTCGGCCTCACCGGTAAAATCACGATAAGCGAAAAATAAGAGTTCAATCACCCGGCGCAAATCGTCATGGACGTCACCTTTATCAAATTGTAACTCTGACCCACAGCAGGATGGGTCGGTGCCGCGATTGGTATCCATCGCTTCGTTAGGCATCACAGATTCCTCTGACAAGATTTAACAAAAATAAGTCAGTGTTATTGACATATATGCACCTGAATGCTAATGAGCGCAAGAACATTTGTTTTTTAATATACGTTACGAAAGAATATTACCATGGCGACGAGCGGGATGTCATTTGATAATCTTCAAGGAGAGATTTGGTACGACGGTAAATTAGTGCCTTGGGCTAATGCTAATGTCCATGTTCTAACCCATGGATTACACTATGGGTCGTGCGTTTTTGAGGGTGAGCGCTCGTATAATGGTAAAATCTTTAAGCTACGTGAGCATACGGAGCGATTGTTGAAATCTGCAGAGTTCTTGGGCTTCAAAATTCCTTTTTGCGCAGAGGAGCTCGATGCCGCTTGTAACGAAGTCTGCTTGGTAAATAGCATCACTGATGGTTATATCCGTCCAGTGGCTTGGCGGGGCAGCGAGATGATGGGGGTTTCAGCCCAATCGAATACAATTCATCTTGCAATAGCAGCATGGCCTTGGCCATCTTACTTTTCCCCCGAGGCACGAGCCAAGGGTATTAGCTTAAAAACCAGTAAATGGCGCCGCCCGGCGCCAGATACGGCCCCGGTCCACGCAAAAGCCGCGGGCCTTTATATGATCTGCACACTATCCAAACATGAAGCCGAGTCAGAGGGTTACGAAGACGCTTTAATGCTTGATTGGCGGGGTAGAATAGCAGAAGCAACGGGAGCAAATATATTTCTGATAATGGGTGACAGTAAGCTGCACACGCCTACGCCAGACTGCTTTCTAAATGGCATAACGCGCCAAACGGTCATGGATTTAGCACGAGCTCGCGGTATTGAGATCATCGAGAGAAGTATCATGCCCGAGGAATTGGTTAATGCAACCGAGGTTTTTCTGACGGGGACTGCTGCCGAAGTTACACCCGTGGGGAAAATAGACGGACACAACTTTATTGTGGGTGAAATTACAAATGGGCTGATCAATGATTACGAGGCAGCTGTGGGTAAAATGGCATTGTCAAAAATTTAGAGTAGGTTTCGAGCTGGTAGAACTACTCTAGTCAGATTACGGCATACACTTAGAGCAATTACGTTTCAACGTTTACTAAAATTTCTGCAGAGTGTTTTTCCGTAATAATGACCCCAGAATCTTTACCTTAGGGTATCAATATCACCTTGATATCACCCTCAATGATTATTCGCAGAGATTCAATTAAAATGTGCGAGTAAATAAATAAGGTTTAGCCGCGTTTCCTTCGCATGGTTAGGTTTTTGTTTTTCCTCAATTAAAAAGCTTGCCTATTTCAGATGTATTGTCCTCGCACACGGTCCCTACTGGGAGATAATTAGGGCGCAATCGGCTACTGCATCCAACAACATTCAACTGCCCCCCATTACAACATAAAATAAAAAAATAGCGGCGGGGTGTTACTTATCGATATATACTTATTAGGTAAGATTGGGCTTCTGGTTGGGGCCGTGCCCCCAACGCTCAGCAGCTTTATCATCACGAGCACGAGCCTCGACCCATCGACCTCCAGACGGACTATCTTCTAATTTCCAGAATGGCGCTTGGGTTTTCAACCAGTCGATCAAAAAATGACAAGCTTCAAAAGCGGCGTGGCGGTGTGATGAAGTCGCAGCGACAAAAACAATTTGATCTCCGGGATACAATTTTCCGTATCGGTGCAAAATTAGAGTCGATTCTAATGGCCAACGGTCGTGTGCCTCACATTCAATTTTTTGAAGAGCTTTCTCGGTCATACCGGGATAATGCTCTAACGTCATAGCATTAATCTTTCCACTTGGCGTTATATCCCTTACCAATCCAATGAAAGAACACACACCGCCAATATTAAAATTACCCTCAGTTATAAGCGCAAGCTCTTTCCCTGCATCAAAAGGTGCGGTCTGAACGCGAACGACCATAACTATCCCCCGGTTACGGGTGGGAAGAATGCCACTTCGTCATTTAGTTTTACCGGCGTATCCATTTTAGCATATTCCTGATTTACAGCTACCCTCACGCTGGCCTTGTTTGCAAAAGCCTCCTCGTACTCTCTACCACGCCCGGATAACCAGTCGATCAAGTCCCCAACATTGGATACGCCATCTGGGACATTAGCATCCTCTCGCGACATACCAATTTTTTCACGAACCCAAGCAAAGTATAAAAGTCTCATCGTGTAACCTCATTGAACGGTAAAAACTCTACCGTATCACCTTTTTTTACGCTACTTAGCGATTCATTTAATTCAACTAATCCGTCAGCAAAAGTCATTGAGCTCAGCACACCTGAACCGCCAGACAAATACTTTTGCGCCGTCAAACCCTCGAAGGTGTGTTCTAATTTGACCCTAATCCATTCCCGTCGACCAATTTTTTTCTCGTAGTTAAAACCAACAGTAACCGGGTAACGAAAATCCTGCATAGTCTGGAAACCACCGAGCCGCTGAAGAACTGGGCGGGCAATCACCATAAAAGTCACCATTGCAGCTACAGGATTTCCCGGCAACCCGACGAAGGCCGCACTGCCAACACGTCCGAGCGCGATTGGCCTGCCCGGCTTAATGGATAATCGCCAAAAATGAATTTCCCCCAGCCGCTCGACGGCCGCCTTGATGTGATCTTCTTCGCCAGCAGAAACCCCGCCCGAAGTAATTAATACATCATGATTAACCTCAGCGGCGCAAAGCGCAGCTGTTATGCTATCTTCATCATCAGGTAGAATCCCTAAATCACTGACGGTACATCCCATATTCTGCAGCATTGCTATGACTGCGACCCTATTCGCATCGTAAATGAAGCCATCCGGTGCATCACCTGAAGGGTCACAAACCTCATCACCAGAAGAGAATACGGCTGCGCGTATTGGCGCAAAAGCTGAGACCTCAGCTTGCCCTATGGATGCAACTAACCCAAGCTCTTGAGGTCGCAATCTTTTTCCTGCAATTAATATGGTCTCCCCGTTACTCACGTCTTCACCTCTAAGGCGAAGGTTTGCCCCGCGCTTCAACCCCGCAGGCAGTATCACGTAACCATTGTGAGTCGTACAATCTTCCTCCATGTAGACTGTATCAACACCCGGTGGCATTTGTGCACCCGTAAATATTTGGACCGCTTCACCCGGCAAAACTTTTTTATCCAGAGGGTGTCCCGCAGCCACCCGCCCGCTGATAGGTAACCGAGACTCATCTCCGGGCGATAGGTCATCAAAATTAACCGCAAATCCATCGACTGCACTATTGTGGTGTGGCGGCACGTCGCGGGATGCAACGATATCCTTTGCCAGAACATGGCCTAACGCTTCTCGCAGTGGCAACCGAACAATATTTGCAACTGGTTCAATACGACTTGCAAGTTTCTCGAGCGCTGCGTCGAGAGATATCAACCTTCCATCGAAGGCAAAACAATCATCTTTAAGCTGCGCCATTGGCGCCTTTTCCATTCAGACGACAAAAATCGACGATGAAATCACCGATACTCACCACATTGTTTAAATCAAGTATTTGCTTTGATATTCCCTCAACCTTCTCATCACTGGCGATGGCAACAATGCTATCATCTTCAATAGCGAGCAATGTTTTTCCAATCGATGGGCGGAAAACTTCTAATTTACAATGCGAATGATTTTTAAAGCCCTCGATTAAAACTAAATCGACAGGAGACATCGCCCCCAAGAGGGTATTGAGATCTGGTTCCGCCTCCTCACGATTTTCATGTAAAAGGGCCCAACGCTGTGTGCCCGTTATTAAAACCTCATGAGCTCCGGCTTGGCGGTGGACATGAGAATCTTTTCCAGGTTTGTCTATATCAAAGTTATGATGCGTGTGTTTCATGGTGGAGACTTTGTATCCGCGTCCTGTCAAATCCGGTAAAAGTTCTTGCATAAGCGTTGTCTTCCCACTGCCACTCCACCCAACTAGACCAAAAACCTGAGATTCATTCGCCTTCATAAGAATTACCGTGATTATGTCTTTAGCTGGCTTTTAGGGGCAGCCGTGTCAGTTTTCCGAACATGACGTAATCCCGCTAACAAATAATCTAAGCCAGTAACAAGTGTAAGAAAGGCAGCCGCCCAGAGACCATATATACCGATTTGGCTAGTTGAAATTGATCCAAATAAAGGACCGTTTGAACCCACTAAAAGAAAGCCAAGAGCTAACATTTGGATTGTAGTTTTCCACTTTGCCAACGCGGTGACAGGGATGCTGACGCGAATTTCTGCTAAAAATTCACGCAACCCAGAAACCAAAATTTCCCTACACAAGATAACTGCAGCTGGCACAACGGTAAGTCCGGTGATCCTGTCGATACCCACAAGTACCAAGAGTATTGCTGCAACAAGAAGCTTATCGGCTACAGGGTCAAGAAAACGCCCGAGGTCAGATTGCTGATCCCACGCGCGCGCGATAAATCCATCAAAAAAATCTGTCAAACAAGCATAAGTATAAACTGCAAACGCAGCCCAACTTCCAACCGGATCCTCCACAAAAAGTAGCAAGCAAACGACAACCGGGATGGCGACTACTCGAGATAGGGTCAAAATGTTCGGCAATTTGGTCAGCATTTTCCGATTCCGGGACAGCTAAATCCATCATTCTGTATTTTAAACATCAGCGGCGGGCTGGCAACCTGTGCGTTATGTATCTGAATGAAACCAATCGTAGATTTTTTCAGCCAACGAGCTGCTCACTCCCTCAACGGCTCCTAGATCGGCGCGTCCTGCTTGGGATACGGCCCGTGCATCTCCAAAATGATGGAGTAATGCTTTCTTCCGCTTTGCACCTATACCCGGAACTTCATCTAATATAGACGTCTGAAGGGTCTTTGATCGTTTGTTTCGGTGCGACCCAACAGCAAACCTGTGCGCTTCATCACGAATACGCTGCAAAAAATAAGAGACGGGGTCTCGGGAAGCAATTTGTAATGGCGACAAACCAGGCCGGAATACCGTCTCTCGTCCAGCATTTCGATCCGGACCTTTCGCAATCGCAGCTACCGCAATATCTTCAATACCTAATTCCTGAAAAACCTCGCAAGCCACAGATAATTGGCCTTTACCGCCGTCCACTAGCACTAAATCCGGCCATTGACCATTATCCCGATTAGCGCCTTCTTTTAGCGCGCGGGAAAATCGCCGAGTCAAAACTTCTCTCATCATTGCATAGTCATCACAAGAATTGAAATTTTTGTTGATCTCGTCTGACGGACTAAGAATACCAGTCTTATCACCTTTGATATTGAATTTACGGTAAGCGTTTTTATCAAATCCTTCTGGACCAACAACGATCATTGCGCCAATAGCGTGAGTGCCAGAAATATGGCTATTATCATAAACTTCAATTCTGTCTGGCATGCCATCGAGATCCAATGTTACAGCGAGGCCTTCAAGTAGCTGGCGCTGCGAGGCACTCTCCGCTAAACGACGCTCCAAGGCCTGTCGTGCGTTGGTAACCGCGTGCGTAACAAGTTTTACTTTATCGCCTCGTTTCGGCACCGTGATCTCAACCTTACGACCCGCCCTCACGCTAAGTGCCTGTGCAACCAGATCTAGATTGGAAATATCATGGCCAAGAATAACGTTTTGGGGTGGGGGTGTCCGTGCGTAAAACTGTCCTATAAAAGCCTCTAGAACAGCTGGTAAATCATGATTTTTTGCTTGAACCGGAAAATATGCTCGGTTCCCATAGTTTGTCCCAGACCGAAAGAAAAAAACTTGAATGCATGTTGCGCCACCGTCTTGAGCCCCTGCAATAATATCGGCGTTACCTGTTTTGCCTAAATTAACGTTTTGATGCGCTTGGATTCGAGTTAATGCCCGAATGCGATCCCTATACTGAGCAGCGAGTTCAAACTCCTGATCATTGCTAGCTTCTTGCATCAACCGAGCAAGCCGACGCTGTATTTTGTGACTATCACCAGTTAGAAATTCACGTGCTTCTGCAACTAAGGCCGCATAATCGGCAATATCAATCTTATCGACACAAGGTCCTGCGCATCTTTTTATTTGATACAATAAGCACGGTCGCGTGCGGTTAGCAAATACAGCATCGGTGCAAGTCCGAAGCAGGAATGTCCGCTGTAACGCCGCCAAGGTCTCATTAACCGCCCAGACAGAGGCAAATGGTCCAAAATAATCTCCTTTTCGGTTTTGCCCCCCCCTATGTTTAACAATTCGGGCGTATTGATGATCGTGGGTGACAAGAATGTAAGGAAAAGACTTATCGTCGCGCAGAAGAATATTATAACGGGGCGCATAATGCTTTATAAGATTAGACTCGAGCAATAAAGCTTCTGCTTCAGTGTGCGTGGTAACGAATTCCATCGACGCAGTCTCAAAAATCATTCTGCGGATGCGCACAGACTGTCGTTCTGGATGGGTATATGCAGCGACGCGGACCTTTAAGCTTTTCGCCTTACCAACATATAAAACTTTTCCATCAGCATTTATCATCCGGTAGACACCGGGTTGATTTGGCAGGGTTTTTAAGTACGCACTAATAACAGCGACACCTCTAGGTAACTCCTTGCCATCAGAGCGCAGTAACTCAATTTTTGCTAATTCCGTCATTCCCCTTAGCCTTTGTACGGATCTTTATGATATCGCCGGGCAGCACGAGCGTTTCATTAAAATGTATAATGTAGAGCTATCCACTAAACTTGTGGATATCTTTGTTGAAAACAGCAGCACTCTTATCATTGAGACGAAAAATCAAGAACTTAACTAAATGCTTAAATTTTATGCATTTAGTTAAGTTACTGATAACGTTACGAGATTTTGATATATATACAAAGACTCCAATGATTCAAATATTTCCAAAATAATTTGTCGTCTTTTTCCAGCATGGGAAAAGACTGTGCAAAACCACCTATGGTCTCGCCTTTTACAGTTGATGCTTTTTACTACATGAAGACCATAGGTATCACGCTCTATACTTGGTTATACCTTTCAATCTCCACACCTACGCTCGCAGCCTTTTCAATAATATCAAGTTTCTCAATTCGTACTCTCGCCGAATAGACACGGGGATCTTCTAATGCCATGCAAGCGATTGCCTCCGCAAGCGTCTCTACAAGGTTGACATGCCCACCGTCGATAATAGCCATTATCCCGTCAGCTAAATTTTCATAGCAAATAACGTTGCGGATATCATCGTTCACAGGGTTCTCGTCCTCGCTAACCGCAAGATCGAGATTGATCTGAACGCGCTGCAAACCATTTCTCTCATGCTCATGTATCCCTATCAAGCAATCCACCACGAAATCACGAATAAAGACATGCCGTAAGGACCGACCGGCATCGGCCATCTTTAACTGGGTAACATTGCCCGCAGTTATCCGTTTGGCGTCCATGGAACTTTCCCTTTGATCTTGTAGCCACAAATTACACTGCTTGATAGCAGAATTCTAAGTCGCCAATAAAACTAGCCCTAAAAGCGTCCTAACGCCACCATCAATCAACGCACCCCCATATGTTGCCCCGCATCCACGGCAATCATTTGTCCTGTTACAGCTGATGACTGAAGAATGAAATGAACAGCGCTGCATATGTCCTCCGTGGATACTTGATGCGCCAATGGCATAGCTGAACATTCCTCTTCAAAGTCTTTCGCACTTTGATGAATACTTTGCATTGTCGGGCCCGGGCCTACTCCATTAACCCTTACGGCAGGAGCCATAGCCCTTGCTAAGATTTGGGTTAATGCCCAAAGCCCCGCTTTACTGAGGGTATAGGTTGGAAAATCCGCCGACAGGTTCCAAACGCGTTGATCAATAATATTAATGATCGATCCATTCGTGTTTTTTGGAAGTTGCGCATAAAAGGCTTGGGATAACGCGAACGGGGCACGTAGATTCACCTCCATATGCGTATCCCACATGTCACGGGTTGATGTAACTACAGTATCATTTTCAAACGTTGAGGCATTGTTGATCAAACATGATATCGGACCGAGGGACCTCTCGCAGGCGGGAATAAGGGCGGCAACCTCTTTTTCGATACTTAGGTTTGCTGAAATAGCATGCGCCGCAACCCCTTTTGCCTTTATAGCGCTAACTAAAGCCTCAGCATCATCACGGGATTTCCGGTAATGGACGGCTATAGACCAACCAGCATCAGCTAAACTTAATGCTATGGCACGCCCCACCCTACGACCTGCGCCGGTCACCAAAGCAATCCGTTTCAACGTTGACAAATTCATAATCTAAGAATGATAGATCACACTGCACAAAACAAGAAGTGCCTTAAAGTCTTCGCGGATCAAACTCAACTGACCAGATTTTCCACCCCTCGGCTTTGAGCCCACACATACAGAAGATATCCACCAATCATGACACTTCCCGTCGCCCTCGTCATCCGCCACCCCATAGCAAGAACAGGGATCATAAGGATAGTCGCTACAAGCATCACCCATATATCGAAGCTTAGGATCTGAGTTGATATTGGTAGGGGCGCAACCAATGCAGTACCCCCTGCTACGCCAAGCATATTAAATAAATTAGAGCCGACCACATTACCAAGGCCGACCTCACTATGGCCGCGCATCGCAGCAACACCTGTAGCTGCCAGCTCAGGCAAAGATGTTCCCAGAGCAAATACGGTCAATCCGATAACCTCCTCTGATACCGCCCATAGCCGTGCGACCTCGATGCCGCCCGTGATCAATAAATCTGCGCCCAAAGCTAGTCCTAAAAGGCCCAAACCAATCATTAAAACCGAGGTTGGGGTTGATTTTGGCCCTCCCTCAAATTCTTTAAGTACTTCATTCGGGTTCTCGTCACTGTCCACTTCACGCCAGTACGACATCCCAAGAAATACGAAAAAACCAATCATTAATAGCGTGCCAGATAAAAAATCTAAATCGCCACGAACCGCGAGAGCAATAAACAATAGCGTCGCCCCAATGAGCATAATTCCCTCACGCCACATAGCATCACCCTGGCGTTTCACAGGCATAATTATTGCCGCAGCCCCCATAACTAAAAGGACATTAGCGATGTTACTGCCGACCACATTGCCAATAGCCAAACCAGAAGCTCCCCCAAGTACGGCGCTGATACTTACCACAAGTTCTGGCGCTGAAGTTCCGAGCGCAACAATGGTCATTCCAATTATTAGGGGCGATATACCAATCTGCTTGGCCAACACTACAGCTCCCCGTACTAAAAGCTCCGCACCCCCGATGAGGACGAGAAAGCCTAGTGCTAGCTGCCCATACATCATCATGGTTTTTTATTTCTTAATTCCGCTGGCCAATGTGCGAAAGCTGCAACGACATCGGCGTATAACGCGCGCTTCCATGGCACTATTAAGCTCGGAAGTGAGGAAAACTCTACCCATCGCCATCTAAAGAACTCAGGCTCTACGTGGGCGCTTAAGTCAAAGTCATCGTCGTTTCCCCTAAACACCATCGCAAACCATTTCTGCCGTTGGCCTCGATATTTGCCTCCCCATGAGACGCCGACCAATTCATCAGGCAGATCATAGTCTAGCCATTGCGTCGTCTCATCCACAATATCAACCTTATCCGTGCCTGTTTCTTCTAAAACCTCGCGGATAGCGGCATCTCCCAATCCCTCATGAGGATCTATACCGCCTTGAGGCATTTGCCAATAATCGCTGATTATTTGGCCTGGCTTAGGCAACCGACACCCTACCCACACAAGCCCTTTATCATTAAAAATTGCCGCCCCAACACCTTGGCGATACGGAAGACATTTCCCTCCTATCAAAGGCGTCGACGTATCGCTAACTTTCATTTTATGGACTGCTTTCCAACAAGAGAGGAGACCGGAACAAGCACTAGATTTTTTTCCGCTAGCGACTTAGTCCAAATCTGCAGATGGTGTATACTAATCGGATAAGGTCTTACTATGCCTATGCCGTTTGATTTTTTTGAGATGATTTTCTCAAAGGTTCTGAGCCGTTTTTTTATAGACCTTTCTGACGGAGGCTCATCTATAAAAAGAGTACTCTTAACCGCCGGTAGATCAATCTTAGCGGCAATCGCGGACGCAGATGATTTAGATGTCCGAGCTGCATCAACATACATCAGACCACGACGCTGTATCTCTTCGAGCACTGGCCTTAACTGACCATCAGCGGTACTAAATTTCGACCCCATTGATGACACAACACCAACGTATCCCCCGAAACTGCCTAAAATCCGAAGAAGACGCTTCATATTTTCAGCCATTTGAACTGACGTGGTAAGCGCATCAGGACCTGCGTCGCGTTTGGGAAATTGTCTGCTTTCCATGGGTAGTGATAAAAAAACCTCATGGCCAGCACGTCGTGCTCGTAACAACCAATCTTTGAGGTTTGTGCCGTAAGGTTCGAACACCAAGCCCACCTCAGGAGGTAACTTTCGAATCGCTGCGAATGTGGCGGCCTTACTCAATCCCAAACCTGACACCAGCAAAGCAACTTGTTTACCGCGCTCATCCCCCGTCAAAGGCCGCGCGTAAACTTCCCATGATTTGCGACCTTTCGCATCAACAACTGGCACAGGCTTCTCCATGCCCGCCACAGTTTCAAGTAACGCTTTGTCTGGTGCCCGGGTCAATGCTGAACCTTTAGCTAGATTACCTACCCGTCGATAAGACGCCGCAGTGACTGAGGGGATGATCAAGCCCTCGGCGCCGCTCGTCGCGCCTGCCAACGCATTTAGAGAGCCTCCACCACCAGTCTGCGGGAGCGTCAAAATGCTTTTGGGTTGATCTATGCTTCCTAAAGTTTCGGGGGGGCGGGCATCTTCAGGTTTAGGTTCTGAAGAATCTCTATCTTCGGCATTAATTTTTTCTTTAGTGTTACTAGCGACACCCTCAGAACCAGAGCCTACAGCGTTTAATGAACCAGCCCTCGGTGGAAGCGCCATTTGTAACCGTCCACCTGCAGAATCTTGAGCGGTTGTTTCTGCTTTTTCTCCAAGCATCCAAAACGCTGCGCCCCCTGTAATACTTGCTACTACTACTAACCCAGCGACAGCTGAGAAAATGATTTTGTTACGTTTTCCTTCTCCCTGCTCAGCATCCACATCGTCATCATGACTCTCCGAATTTGAATTAGAGTCGCCCTCAAAACTATTTTCCTCATTATCAAGGTTTCCCTCGGGATCATCCCCACCACTTTTTACTTCATCGTCGCCTCGATCGCCAAAAGGAGGCTCTTCAATGTCTGGGTCAGACCCCACAAATTCTGACTGCTCGCTCTTTTGAGAAACTAGCTGGTCGCTCTCGAGCGTTTCACTAGGATCAGGAGTGGACGACTCGTCTTCATGGTCAGGATCTATCTCACCATCATCAAAAGATTCGTCATCATTCAAATCAGATTGGTCGGAGTTGAAATCATCTTCGTCGTTATCATCCGAGGATCGTTTGAATATTTTTTTTAAGAATTCCAATGGTTATTCCCAAGCTAGCGGATTAAACTCTGGTTTAATAATTTAGTCTGCTCGTTTAGTCACGGCTTCGGAATAGAGTGATAAGCCACTTAACAAATCAACCGCCCGAGATAACTGATAGTCATCAGGCATTTTTTCATCATTCAACTCAGATGATGAAGGTTTATTAGCTTCTCCACCGGGCTTTGTAGCATTCGTTTTCTTTTTTGGCTGCGTGTTCTGTCCGGGGTTTTCCAGCGCACCGCGCAAATCAGCCTCTCGCGTCCGACTATCCGTGGCAAGTTTTTCAACTTTTGCCGGCTCCACCAAAATATCTGGTTCTATGCCCTTCGCTTGAATAGATTTCCCAGAGGGTGTGTAGTAACGCGCTGTCGTCAAGCGCATCGCGCCATGTCCAGAGAGAGGCATAATCGTTTGAACTGAACCCTTGCCGAAAGAACGCGTGCCAAGAACAATGCCTCGCCGATGATCCTGGAGGGCACCAGCAACAATCTCAGAAGCCGAAGCAGACCCACCATTTATCAAAATTACAATCGGCATACCCCCTGTCAAATCACCCTTTACGGCATTGTAGCGCTTCGTATCCTCTGTCTTGCGCGATCGAGTGGAAACGATCTCTCCTTTGTCAAGAAACGCATCAGACACTTTAACGGCTTGATCAAGAAGACCCCCTGGGTTGTTTCGAAGATCGAGGACTAACCCGATCATATTATCCCCTAGTTTTTCGTCAAACTTTGCAATTGCCTTTCTAAGGCCAACATCGGTTTGCTCGTTAAAAGACGTGATACGCACGTAGCCAACCTTTCCTACAGTACGAGACCGCACTGAGGTAATTTTTATTACGGCACGGGTAATAGTGACGTCAAAAGGTTCAGACACATTTTTACGCCGCACCGTTACCTTTATATCCGTTCCAACCTTCCCCCGCATTCGGTCCACAGCTTGGGACAACGTCAGTCCTTGAACCGGTTTGCCATCGAGATGAGTGATAAAATCCCCCGCTTCGACACCGGCTCTATAGGCAGGCGTCTCGTCGATGGGTGATATCACCTTAATATAGCCCGCCTCCATCGTTACCTGGATACCGAGCCCCCCAAATTCACCGCGCGTGTTAACTTGCATGTCCCGAAAAGTTTTGGAATTCAAGAAGCTTGAATGCGGGTCCAAGGCCGTCAACATACCAGTAATGGCGGCCTCTATTAATTTTTCGTCGGTGGGCTCTTCGACGTACTCTGCCCTTACGCGCTCGAAAACATCTCCAAAAAGGTTAAGCAATTGATATGTTTCTGCGGTGTTTTTAGGCGTCTCAGCAGAGGCTACATAAGTGGTCGAAATAGCCATCATCATAGCCGCCGCGCTAAGAATTATTTTTATCTTCACGACACTGTTCATCCTTTTACCTTGGGATCTCTCACCGCCAGCCAAGCCAGTGGGTCAACCGGTTGACCTTGGCGGCGAAATTCTACATACAACGTCGGCCTCTGCAGACGAGGCTTTCGCTTAAATTTGACCTCTCTAACGTTGCCCATAACGCCAACTGGTTCTCCAGCCAACAACCACTGCCCAACATTAGCATCAATACGCGCCATGCCCGCAAGCAATGAATGATATCCACCGGCGTGTTCTATTATCAAAAGGCGCCCATATCCTCTGAAAGAGCCAGAGAACACCGCCTTACCCTCAAACGGCGCAATGACTTGAGCACCACTCGTTGCCTCAATAGTTAAACCCTTGTGAACACGTCCACTCGCTATGTTTTGGCCGTACCGCGCGACTACTCGCCCAACGACTGGAAAGGGCAATGTACCCTTACCTGCGTCAAACAATTTTCCCCTGGGATCTCTCGACATAGGATCAAGCAACGGCCAGAGTGATCGACTTAATTTACCCGTTGAAGCCGGCTCCGAGGGAGGTAAAAAGATACCAGAAGCACTCGTTTTTTTCTGATCACGAACTTGATTGAGGCGAGTAATCAGGTCTTTTAGGGTTTTTGCACGTTTGATTAATTCAGCCGCGCGCTCTCCAAATCGCGAAGTTTGTCTGACTGTTCGACGGCGCAAACTCGACTTGCGGCTAAGCAAGCTTTTCAGCACCGAACGTTGCCCTTCGAGCTTCCCAAGCTCTGAGTCCAATTCAAGCCGGCGCAGTTTGGCCTCTCGGCGCGCCGTCCCTAAATCTGCCAAATCCTGACCAAATGCACGAGCTTCGCCTGCGAGTTCGGGCAAAATAGCCCGCAACAAAATAGCACTTCTAACCATATCAGCGGGCGCCACTGGCTGAGCAATGAGAGCCTCGGGCGGATTACGTGCCATTCGCTGCAGCGCTGCGAGCACCCGGCCTAATTGATTGCGTCGCTTTTTCAAAAGGCCCCTAATTTTTGCTTTCTGAATAGTCAATTCTGTTAGACGGCTCTCCAAGTCCTCAATCCTTTGCTCGTGATATTGGGCGAGTCGCGCTGCAGCTATTAATTTTTCTCGAATCTGAAGGATGTCCAATTCCAAAGTTGCAGTTTTTTCTCGTAAAGCTTTTGTCTTGCTTCGAACATCAATCAACTTGTCCTCTGCCGCGCGCAACCGCTCTGAGACACCAGAATCTATTGGTTTTTTCTTAGGGTAGAAATCTGTTTGCGCGGCTGATTTTACTGCTGGTTTTTTTACCGTCTCTGCAAATATGTAACGCGCTTCAAAAAAAACTAGACATTGCGCGGCACAGGGCAGCAGCATAACTAACACGCGCTTGGTTGCTCGCATATTAATCGGCAGCCGCGGAGCGGCTTCCGGAAATCTGTAAAAGCGATTTTCCCGTCATTTCCCTTGGTTGAATAAGGCCCATCAAATTAAGCAAGGTCGGGGCGACATCTGAGAGCCTTCCGTCAGTCAACCCCTCTACCATCGGCGGTGGATTGACAAGACACGCCGGAACATCATTTAAAGTGTGCTGTGTGTGCGGCTCTCTGAGCGCGCCATCAAACATCTGTTCGCAGTTTCCATGATCCGCCGTGACCAACATTACACCACCGACTTCTATGACCGCAGTTTCTAATCTGCCAAGACTGACATCAATTGCTGTTGCTGCCTGAATGGCAGCAGACAACACTCCTGTGTGACCAACCATATCGCCATTAGCATAATTCACTACAATTAAATCAAAGTTGTCCGACCTAATGGCTGAGATCAGCTTATCTGTGACATCTGATGCTGACATTTCTGGCTGCAGATCATACGTTGCAACTTTGGGGGATGGAACTAAAATGCGTTCCTCGCCGTTGAACACATCTTCCCGTCCGCCGTTAAGAAAAAAAGTGACGTGGGCGTATTTCTCGGTTTCGGCAATTCTAAGTTGTTTTAATCCGGCTTCTGAGACCACTTGCCCAAGCACCCCACTTAGGAGCTCATGCGGAAACAATGCTGGGAACCACTCGTTCAATGCAGTCGAATATTCAACCATACCTAAACGTGCAGAAATATTTGGAACACAGCCGCGATCAAAAAATTTAAACCCGGGATCACTTAACGCGGTCAGAATTTCACGAGCACGATCAGCACGGAAGTTAGCCATCAATATGCCGTCCCCGTCGTGTACTCCATCAAAATCTCCAATAATAGTTGGCTTCAAAAACTCGTCGCCAATCTCGGCCTTGTAACATCTGTCGATTGCTATTGATGGATCGGATACTTGCTCACCCTCCGCTTTAACGATAGCTTTATAGGCTTTTTCAACCCTGTCCCAACGGTTGTCGCGGTCAAGCGCGTAATAGCGCCCCATAATAGTCGCCACAGAAAACCTCTCGAAATCAGAGGTACTACCTAATACTTCAGACATGTAGTCACCGCCCTTGCGGGGGGGCGTGTCGCGACCATCCAAGAATGCATGCAAACAAACCGGCACGCCTTCTTCCGCAAGAAGGCGTGCTAAAGCCACGATATGATCTTGATGCGAATGCACACCGCCGGGAGATAAGAGGCCTAGTAAGTGGCATGCGCCGCCTGTTTTTTTGAGCTCCTTTATATAAAACTTCAACTCCGTTTTTGCCGCCAGGGTGCCGTCCGCCAGTGCAGCATTAATACGCGGCAAATCTTGAGTAACAATCCGTCCCGCCCCCAAGTTCATGTGACCAACCTCCGAATTACCCATTTGGCCCTCGGGTAACCCTACATCCGAGGCACATGATTTTAGAAGTGCATGTGGATAGGATGATCGAAAGCGGTTCCAATTTGGCGTTTCACTGAGAGCTATAGCGTTTCCTTCCGCATCATGACTTTCGCCCCAACCGTCTAGTATGCACAGTATCACTGGTGGCTGGCGTGCTAGTCGTTCCTGAGAAGACACAGATTTTGTAGATTTGGTTTTCATGGTTACAATATAGGCAATAAAGACGATTTATGGCAGCACTTTCGCCATCCGACTTGCTCATTTATGTCAAATTGTTCAAAACTCGGGTGGAAATAACTGTCTTAAAAGCCATATCTTTGAAAGTAATTCGTCGATCAGCCAAAAAGTGAGCATTTAAAATGTTTCTTAATCCCATCAATAAGCCTATCGAACTTCCTGATAAATCATCAGCTTTACCCGGAAGATTGGATGAAATCCCAGTCACGGAACCACATTTTGTCAACGGTAGGTCGCTAATAGGCCCTTATCCAAACGGAATGGAAAAGATACTATTTGGCTTAGGTTGTTTTTGGGGGGCTGAAAAGGTTTTCTGGCAAACACCCGGAGTGTTCGTGACGGCAGCAGGGTACGCGGCTGGCCACACACCAAATCCGACCTACGAAGAAGTTTGCTCTGGGCGAACTGGACATAATGAGGTTGTGTTAGTGGTCTACAGTCCAGTTGATGTCAGCTTTGACGATTTACTCGCCATTTTTTGGGAAGGTCATGATCCATCACAAGGAATGCGGCAAGGTAATGATATTGGCACCCAATACAGATCTGGCATATACTGTTTTAGTGCACAGCAAGTAAAAGTGGCCGAAGCAAGTCGTGGAGTATACAGCGGGAAACTTGTGGCCGCTGGATTTCCTGCGGCGACCACAGAAATACAAATTAACGATCAATTTTATTTTGCCGAAACCTACCATCAGCAATATCTTGGCCGACATCCAGGTGGTTATTGCGGGCTTGGCGGAACAGGAGTCTGCTATTGCTGACTCGCATTATAATTTTTTTTGACTCAATGTATTCCCATTAGTCGAACTAGCTTCTAAACACTCGGAGTATTTGCATGTGTCTATCCGACTCGCAATCACCCTATCTCACTAGCTCACAATTAGCGTTGTAGACGGTTTGCAGAAGCCGTAAGGGCGCCGACACGTCTCATATTTGGTTCATCCAATAACTTAGGGTCTGCAAGGTAGTCGAGCACCATATCCAAACAATCATCTCCCCAAAATAATTCACCCCCGACAAGGCACGTGGGAACGCCAAAAACCCCTTTAGAGATAGCACTTTCACCATTTACAATTAGCGTCGACTTAACTTCCTTCCTCGAAATAAGAGATTCTCCATTTTTAATTTCCAATTTAGATTGAATTAGCGCCCACCCTGCTTGGTCATCAGGCAGCTGCCCATCAACCCATATTAAATGGAAAATTTTCTGCACTACCTCGCGCTCGCATCCAAGTGCGATGGCCAGTCGCAGTCCTCGCAGGGGATTGAAAGGGTGCGAGGATGGCGTGTTATATGGAATGCCATCCCGCCGAGCACGCCATGCACATTGCCGAAGGATAAAAGTCTTTTTTGGCGGCACCTCTGCTGGCCCTAATTGTCCCCAATAATTGAGAAACCCTGCAAACAAAACCGGGACACACTCTACTCTCGCTACGGCCTCAAGTTGCTGTAATCTGACCGACTGGAGATAAGCGAAGGGTGACACGAAGTCAAAAAACCACTGGACTATTGGCTTATCCATGTAGCACCTCAAGAAACATGAGTATATGGCTCACTCTGCAGCGGGTTTTTCTAAAATAGGAATCGCGATCGGCGTTGGTTTAAAATCCAGCTGTGGCGTTTCCCGTGCCTGACAACCTACAGGGCAGCAACGCCCTGGTTGACGATCTTTTGTTAAGTCTTTGCCATCTTCAGCCAATACTCCGCGATCCAGTAGCCGTTTAACCACCTCAACTCGATCCTCCACAGGATAATAGCGATAAATTTCGCGTTTCATAGCCTCCGGCGACCCTCCACCATGCATCGAAATTACCGAGTACCACCCAGCCTCATCAGAGGCTGTCAAATCCTCCAAAAGACGCGTTACGGCCATACGTTTTTCATGCGGGACATCTTCCCGAGTTTGCAACATGGTGGATAAGTCACCAGCCGTAGCTGGGTTGTGATCTTCATCAGGGCCAGGAAGTGAGACAATCAACCCTCCTGAAACCTCGTGTGCCAAGCGGTGCATGTCGTAAATTTGTGTCGCAAGCAAAAGCTTGCCGACATTGGAAAAAACACCGTCTGGTTGAAAGACTCCGGAGGGGTCTTGGAACCCGTATACCGACGCTGCAACACCACAGGCAAAGAATCCCTCCACAGTCTTAATCAATTCTACCATACGATCACGTAAATGCGGTGTGACCTCAACATTTAAGCCATTTGCTTCACTCATTAAAACACCTGCACCGATTAGCAAGTCGCCAAATCCTGCACGTGCGGCTATGCAGCTGTGGCGGTGGTGAGTTGCATAAGTGCGTGTCAAACCGTGCGAGTGTCGCCATTGATTCCTCTCCCCGCCATCTAAAAACACCCGCTCTGTTGGCACGAAAACGTCATCGAAAATGACGACGCCAGTCGATTGTCCGTACCGGCCAGAAAATTTTGCTGCAGCCTGTCCCGGACGACCAGCTGGACGTGCGGAAATCGTGACCCCTTTTGCATCAATTGGAACTGCACAACAGACCGCGAAGTCTGCGTCGTGTTCTGTCATGTTTCGGCAGGGCATTACCAAAAGCTCATGCATGTAAGGCGCCCCAGTAACTATAGCTTTCACACCTCTGATAACTATTCCGTTTGGCCGACGCTCTTTAATGTGAACATAAGAGTCACCATTCCACTGTTGATGCGGTCTGAGTGACCGGTCACCCTTCCCATCAGTCATAGCAATTCCAACTGCCAAATCTTGGTCTTGGACGTCGTGCATATAATTAAGAAACCGCGCATGATGCTCTGTGCCGTCTTCCTCAGCCATGGCGTACGTCGCTTGATACAATGCAGAAAATCCATCATGTACAAGGTAACGTTGAACGCATCCGCCCTCTCGACAAAGCAGCCGCACCGCTTCAAGCTTATTGATCAAGTCTTGTGGATTGCGGTCAATGTGCAACATACGGTTGACCTCCCGGCCGGAGGTATGCTGCTGAGCAACCATCAATGGTCTATATGCTTCTTCTAACGCAAAATCGTAAGTGAGGCCAAGGGCATTGACGCCGGGAGCCAATTGCGGTGCATCGGCTACATTCTGTATCAGTTCACCATCAACATAAACTCGGGGCTTAAGCGCGCGCAACGACTCCCTATATCCGTCCGAAGATAAAAACATTTCTAAATCCTTATTCTCTATGCTTCAGAGTCCAAGGTTATCAAAGTATTTTTTCCTCCGCAATTTAGACCGGTTATTTTTTGGGAAAAATCGAGAACCAAAAAGACTAAGACCCCAGATACTTTGGCTATGGCACCGTTGTTTGATTAATTATGGCAAACGGGTAAAGAGTGGATAAATTAGGGTGCAAATTCAATAAAAAGCTTCTTAATATGTCCGCACCAAGAGAAAAAATGATGATTACACTGTAATTCGCTGACATCATGTATGACTAAAATAGCACTCGCGCAAAGTAAAATTTATTATACATTCATGAACTAGTTCGAAGTGACTAGATAATGTCAGGGGCGAGGAGCAGAGCACCCCCGATTCCGGGGTGTTTGGGTTGCCCAACGTGCTGTCCATCTAATAAGCTTTGGTAAAACTAATTAAGTTTTAAATCGTCTTGGTTCGAAGGAATGATTATGAAATTCTCCCTAGGAAAAAGCCGTGTCCTAACTCACGCAGATGGTAATTGGATTGCTCCCAATGCCTGCGTTATAGGAGAGGTAATAATAGAGAAAGACGCTAGCGTCTGGTTTAATGCGACACTTCGCGGCGATAACGAGTCGATTATACTTGGACCTCGCTCCAATGTCCAAGATGGCTGCGTGCTCCATACCGATACAGGCTTCCCGCTAAAGTTAGAGCAAAATGTCACCGTTGGACATTTGGTTATGCTTCATGGCTGCACCATTGGCGCAAACTCCCTTGTGGGTGTGGGCAGTGTGATACTTAATGGAGCCGTAATTGGGGAAAATTGCCTTATCGGAGCTGGCACTTTAATTCCCGAAGGGAGACAAATCCCGGCAGGTTCACTAGTTGTAGGGCAACCGGGAAAAGTTAAACGCGAGCTCAGAGATGATGACATTAAACATCTTGGATGGGCAGCTAACCATTACGTGGAGAAGGCCCGGCAATATATCTCCGATCTCGTTGTTCAGGATTAAACACTAATTTCAATGGTCACATGGAGCTTCCTATAGTAAGGAAAAACCCCGAGAACTAACTCAATAGTTAAAAAAATATGGACCGTTGGCCTAACGTCTACAGACAAAGCGCACGAGCCTTATCGCTTACACCACTCTAGCCACCGACAATCGATTATATTTTTCCCAGAGCACGTCTTAAAAAATACAGGTGTTGGCTTAAATCTAGGTAGGCCGGTCTACCCTCACTCTAATTCTTAAACGTCCAAAATTAAGTCTGAAGTCGGCCGTGCACTGCAGAGAAGTATTTCTCCGTTACGTGGTTGAATAACATCCGGATGTTCATACTCAAAAGTGCCATCCACAACTTTAGCGAGACAAGTTTGGCACATTCCTGACCGGCAAATAAAATCAACGTTAACACCTGAGGCCTCAGCAAGATCAAGCAAACTTCCATGTGATGACGTCCACGCCGCCCTCAAGTTTGCTTTTTGAAAAGTTACTGTGTAGTTCGCATTCGATTTAGACCCCAAAGCCTCTTTGTGTTGGTGGGTCAGGTCATTACCACGCAGATCACTAGCAGGGCCAAAAAATTCATAATTTATTTGGAAAGGGTCCACACCCCATGCAATTAAGCCCTGAAAAAGCGAGGACATAAAGGGGGTTCCACCACAAAGATAGAACTGGGGCGTGGGCCCCGGCAGTAAAGATCGCAATAAATTTATATCGACATGCCCCTGACTGTCAAAGTCACGGCCGACGAGGTCTTTACTTCCCGGCTTACTGTAGCAAATATGGACGTGGACATTGGTGTGAGACTCTGCAATGCCGCGGATATCTGGACCAAATGCATGCTCCGCCCCATTCCGTGCTCCATGAATAAACCATACATCTCGTTTTGAGCCAATATCAGCGATTGAAGTCAACATGCTTACCATGGGCGTACACCCTACTCCGCCAGAGAGCATAACAACTGGACCTTTGCCTTTTGGCCGAAGTACAAACTCACCCGTAGGTGCGCGGAGTTGCAGCTCGCTGCCCTCATGAACGTGGTCATGCATAAAATTTGAGGATAGCCCCGGGGGAGCATCCGGCGCATCCGGCGGGGATAATTCTCGCTTGATCGAGAGACGATAATTCTCAATGTGTGCTGGACTGCTTGAAAGCGTGTAACTCCGTGTGACCGGCAAAGGCTCCCCCGGCACGTCTAATTTCACCCCAACAAACTGGCCCGGCTGGAATGGCGGCAACTCCTCACCGTCAACGGGCGCAAGATAAAACGAAGTAATAACATCGCTCTCAAGAGTTTTCCGGGTGACAACAAATGTGCGATATCCATTCCAGGCGGGCGATCGTGCCATAAATCAACGTTTCCTTATGAGCTGCATAGTAATCAGTTTTAACTGCTGCGTTTCTGCGCCAGTTGATGCAAATAACGCAAATTCGCTAAACAATTTACATGCCTCGCTATTGTCCCGTCCACTCGCCACTTGAACAGGGTCGATTACATTTCGGTATTAAACCAATTGGCGAGGTAAATAATATAAAAGCTAACATGAAGCTAATATTGAGCGGCATTAATTTCTTAGAATAACTTACATTTGATTTACATAACATTTGTGTCTTTGCAGACAATTAATAAATCTGATAGCGTTTATTTCTTTTCAGGTCAACGCTGGGTGCACCGCAACTGCTCATATAATGCGGAGGAGAACTTTGCGACGGAAGCCTAAATCACCGAGGAAACGGCGTCACATCGTTAAAAAGCCAATGCCCGAAAATAAAGCTTGGTTGACTTACGTTACGTGGTGTTTGGGAAGAGGGCTCGAAGCAGTTCCCACACATCCTTGGACATTAGCGGCATACGTACGGTGGTGCGAACCCGGCATGACAATCAAAATGATTATGAAAACCATTAAAGAAATCTCTCAGGCACACGAGACCAAAACTAGAAAACGACTTGATCATAACCCACTGGTTTTGCGGACGCTGCAAATAATCGAGAGGCGTCGAGAGAGCAAAAAAATACAGCCGCGCGCAGACTTATTCGAGCTCTCGCCGAACGCACCCGAAAAAAAAATAACACCCCCCAAAAAAAAGAAAATAGCGATAGCCGCAGGTACTCATCCCGCGCCGCGCCGCGGGATGAGTACCGCACCAAAGCTTGTGTCACGTCGTAAACTATCCCGCTAAAAACCTCTGTCTAATCTTATTGCGAGATAGCAGACGGGGCTAATTAGCTGATCCCAGACCTCGCACAAAAATAGATTTTTTAAATGTAAAAGTTTTTGGTCTCCCGCCTGAAACGCGAGTTAATGTGATAACGCCTCGATAATGGCCTGATAACCACGATAAGCCGGGGTTTTCTTTACCTGCAAAAACCATCCTCCGTGCCTGTTTTTTCTTCATTTCACTGACGTAATACGCAAGTTTTGTCCCATCAGGACCTATAACGCTAATTTCTATTTTATCACCTTTTTGGACCCACCAAATCTCAGCCCAAAAAACAAGACTTGGTGAGTCTCCTGATAATGTTTTAGCTTTATACAACCCACTGCGAATAGAACTGATTTCTGGTCGTTCGGTGGAGAACCCTCCGTTATAAATTACCGTCAGAGACTGGGTAAGAGCTGATAACGCAGCCTCAGTCCAAATGGGCGCAAGTTTACCGCACGTCGCATTGGGTGTGCCACGAGGGTCGAGCCCCAAAAACGGGTCAACGACACTTCCTTTGTATCGAAAGCTCATGTGAAGATGAGGAAATTCAGCCATCCCCGAATGACCAATCAGACCAATTTTATCCCCGCGCACCAGTATGCTTCCCGGCTTCACCACTAAAGAATTTTTACGTAGGTGACAATATTGCGTTTCCCAGCCATCACCATGGCTAATAACGGCCCCATTACCACAATACAGATGTCGAGCATTTTTGCGGAATTTGTCACTTGGGCTCTGATCAGGCATACCGTCTCTAATAGCCCTGATCACGCCATCTGCAGCGGCGACTACTGGCACTCCAACCTTCATGGCCGCCAAATCCCGAATAGCGATATCAATACCTTTGTGCCCATCATATGTATGCCTGTCACAGAGGTAATCAATTTGCCCTTTTCCAAGATCTAAATCGACTAAATTAACCAACCAACAAGTTTTCCCGACCACGCATTTAACTGGCAGGCTAAACTCCACTTTTGCAGAGGCGGTGGCCATTGTAGCGAACAAAAGAATAGTGCATTGCACGACTTTTGATAGCCACAAAAAAAAGGAAAAAAAATCGTTCGGTTGACGCATATCAAAGTTTCCAGGTTAACTGCGTTATGTCCCAGTTGTTGTAACCCTTACAATTAAAAAGTTTACATGCACCTCAAAAAGTCTGCTATTCGTATTATTGCTAACGCCTGGAAATTATCCTAATTTCGCCTTTAGGTAGTTTACTGCAACGCGAAATTTTATATGAATTGGCGAAGATTAAGTCTAAAATGGTTATCTGCAATAGACTAATATCTCAACTTCAGGGCCACTATTTCGAAGACTTGAAAGAGGGTATGGAAAATGTGTTCGCCAAGACAATAACTGATTCTGATATTTCACTTTTTGCAGGTATATCAGGAGATACCAACCCCGTCCATTTAAATGAGGAATTTGCGAGTAAAACCATGTTTAAAGGGCGGATTGCGCACGGCCTACTGACCGCTAGCTTCCTCTCAACCGTAATCGGGACGAAGTTGCCAGGGCCGGGTTGTATTTATGTAAGCCAAAATCTTCGCTTCAAAGCTCCTGTCCGCTCAGGTGATACGGTAACTGCCAAATGTACCATTACCAAATTGATCAAAGAAAAAAAATTTATTGAAGTAAAGACCGTGTGCTTAGTTGGCGAGACTGTGGTCGTTGACGGCGAGGCGATTATTATGGTCCCCTCTAAAGCGTAATGACTATTATGGTTCTCTCTAAAGAGGAATTAAGCCACTTTTTAAAAAAATTGACACCTAATTAGAAGTAACATGCCGTAATATAGGAAGTTCCCAACAATGCAAAATTACTCTATATCTTACGTGGACTTGACCGAAGCCGAACACGCTGACACTTTGCACTGTCATGCGAATTTACCGTCATTTTAAGACCCTTCCAGAGGAAGTTCGAGGCGCCGTGATAGCCGTCGGTAATTTTGATGGCGTGCATCTCGGTCATCAAGCCGTCATCAACGAAGCAGGGAAGATCGCGCGCGCTGATAATCGACCTTGGGCTGTGTTGACCTTTGAGCCACATCCGCGTCGCATTTTCCAGTCTAACGGCCCTGCCTTCCGGCTGACCTCGATTCGTGCTAAAGCGCGTCACTTGGCAAAACTTGGCGTCGAGGTAATGATTGTGCAACGCTTTAATCACGCTTTCTCGACCCGGCCAGCTGAAGATTTCGTTAAATCCGTGCTGGTTGACGGTTTCGGCGCAAAACATATCGTAGCCGGTTATGACTTCGTGTTTGGGCATAATCGCAGTGGAAACTGCGAGACACTTTTGACTATGGGTCAAGAAATGGGTTTTGGATTTACAGCTGTAAGTGCCAAAGAGGACGAAAATGGCGAGATTTTCTCCTCTACCCGAATCCGTGAATGTATAGCCAGCGGAGATGTTGCAAGCGCCGCGAAGATTCTTGGCCGTCCATTTGAAATTGAAGGCCGTGTCTCTCACGGAGACGAGCGTGGCCGGACCATCGGGTTTCCAACTCTAAATCTCTATTTGAGAGCAGTTGCAAAACCAGCATTTGGGGTTTACGCAGCGCAGATTGAGTTTCGCGGGAGAGAACGTCACAATGTTTTTAATGGCATCGCCAATGTTGGAATCAGACCTACATTCGGTAATGCCACCCCTTTGTTGGAGGCTTATATCTTTGATTTCAACGAGGAGGTATACGGAAAATTGATTACAGTCTCACTCATTGAGCGGATCCGCGCTGAAAAGAAGTTTGACGGAATAGACGCGTTAAGGGCACAAATCACGATCGATTGCAAGAGTACGCGCCGCATATTTAGAGAGTTACGAGCAAGAAAAACATGAGCGCCGATTATAAATCAACAGTCTACCTGCCAAAAACTGATTTCCCAATGAAAGCAGGGCTTCCGAGACGCGAGCCCGAATTACTCAAGCATTGGGAGCGAACAGAACTGTTTCGCCATCACCGCGAGTTTGCAAAAGGTAGGGAAAAATTTATCCTTCACGATGGCCCTCCGTATGCAAACGGTCATTTACATATCGGACATGCATTAAATAAAATTTTAAAGGACGTAATCGTTCGCTCACAACAAATGCTCGGCAAAGACGCTCATTACGTTCCCGGTTGGGATTGTCATGGGCTTCCGATTGAGTGGAAAATTGAGGAGAGGTATCGTAAGAAAAAACAAAATAAAGACGACGTGCCACTTGCTAATTTTCGCCAAGAGTGTCGTGAATTCGCCCAAGACTGGATTGATATTCAACGCGAAGAGTTCAAGCGTCTAGGTATCATAGGTGAGTGGGAAAATCCCTATCTAACAATGAGCTATTCGGCTGAAGCGCGAATTGCGGCTGAACTTGGTAAATTTCTGATGAATGGCGCGCTATATAAAGGTGCGAAACCAGTGATGTGGTCGCCTGTGGAGCGAACGGCACTCGCCGAGGCTGAGATCGAGTATTTCGACCACACCTCAACAACCATCTTTGTTGCCTTTCCGATAAAAAAGACCAAAATTGAGGCGCTCATAGGTGCCGCGATCGTAATCTGGACAACGACGCCTTGGACCATGCCCGGAAACCGTGCAGTCGCCTACGGTGAAGAAATCGACTACGTGCTAATCGAGGTAATTTCTGCCAGTTATGAGAGCCAGATCGGTTCTGGCCAAAGACTGATTGTCGCGGAGGCCCGCTTGGAGTCCTTTGCTGCAGAGTGCGGAGTAGTTGGCCATGCTGTCCTCAAGAGGTTCAAAGGGACAGATTTAGACGGTACATTGTGTCACCATCCCTTTAACGGGCAGGGTTTTGATTTTGATGTCCCGGCCATTTCAGCCGATTTTGCCACTACTGATGAAGGGACTGGCATTGTGCATATAGCTCCTGGTCATGGGGCCGATGACTGGATACTCGGGGTTGCTAACGGAATTGAGGTCCCAGAGACGGTTGGTGAAGATGGGAAATTTTATGACCACGTACCATTGGTCGCAGGCTGGCACGTATACAAGTGCAATGATGACGTAGCCAAACTTCTCCAACAGGTTGGGGCGCTTGTAGGAAAGGGTACTATAGTCCACCGCTACCCCCATAGTTGGCGTTCTAAGCAACCATTAATTTTCCGTAACACGGCACAGTGGTTCATCTCCATGGAAAAGAATAATCTTCGCAAAACCGCACTTAAAGCCATTGATGAAACGCGATTTGTTCCTCAATCAGGCCAAAAGCGTCTGCGTGGAATGATCGAGTCTCGTCCTGATTGGTGCGTATCACGCCAGCGTGCTTGGGGGGTACCAATCACAGTATTCGTCAACAAGAAAACTGGCGAGCCGTTGCGAGACCAAGCAGTGCTAGACCGCGTAATTGCAGCTTTCGCGGTCGAAGGTGCGGATGCATGGTTCTCATCCGACCCTCAACGGTTTCTTGGGTCAGATTTCAAGTCTGAAGACTTCGAACAAGTAAAGGATATTTTGGACGTTTGGTTTGACTCTGGGTCTACTCATGCTTTTGTGTTGGAAGATCGCCCAGAGCTAGAATGGCCTGCCTCGCTCTATCTAGAAGGCTCAGACCAACATCGCGGCTGGTTCCATTCCTCACTCCTAGAATCGTGCGGCACTCGCGGTCGAGCTCCATATGAAGCCGTTCTGACCCATGGGTTTGTGATGGCTGAAGATGGTCAGAAAATGTCGAAATCACTTGGAAACACTATCGAGCCGCAGAACGTTTATAATCAACAAGGGGCGGACATTCTTAGGTTATGGGTCGTGGGGTCTGACTTTTCCGAGGATCTTCGTATTGGTCCAGAAATTCTCAAACAACAAACCGATGTTTACCGCAGACTGCGAAATACATTACGTTTTATTCTCGGTAATCTGACTGATTTTTCCGACGAAGAGCGGTTAGCTCTAGCAGAGATGCCAGAACTCGAACGTTGGGTTTTGCACCGGATCCGAGAGATGGACCAACGTGTCCGGCAGGCCTGCGATGATTTTGAATTCCATGCCTTATTTTCTGAGCTGCACAACTTCTGCACACTAGATCTATCAGCGTTCTATCTAGATATCAGGAAAGACAGTCTTTATTGCGATCGCTTAGACTCGAATAAAAGACGTGCAGCTCGAACGGTTTTAGACACCCTGTTTGATTGTCTGACCGCCTGGATGGCACCGTTTATTTGTTTCACCGCTGAAGAAGCTTGGTTGACCCGTCACCCCGATCTCTCACCCGGCAATAGTGTCCACTTACGCTTATTTCCTCAAATACCTGAAGATTGGCGTAATGACGCGTTGGCCGAAAAATGGGAAAAAATTCGGGAAGTGCGGAGAGTTGTAACCGCAGCGCTTGAGAGGAAACGCGGTCAAAAGTCCATTGGCTCTAGTCTTCAAGCCGCACCTGTAATATATGTTGATGTCGATCGCGCAAGGGTATTAACCAAAGTGGATATGGCAGAAATTTGTATCGTATCGGGTGTATCGATCAAAGAGTTTGCCGAACATTCCACTCATGATGACTATTTCATCTTAGAACCAGAGGTGAGCGGTGTCGCTGTGGGCTTTGAGGCCGCCCTTGGTAAAAAGTGCGAACGCTGCTTTCAAGTTCTCGAAGAAGTCGGAACTGATATTAAACACCCAAATGTCTGCTTGCGCTGCGCCGATGCCGCAGACCATTTTGTCTCTCTCGTTAACAACAAATGAGACAGTCGCAACTCCGACTATTTGGCTTTACTATAGTCATGATCGCAGTTACCCTTGATCAATTAAGTAAGTGGTGGATCATAACAACCGTAATGGACCCACCACGGGTAATTCCTATAACCTCGTTCTTTAATTTGGTCCTTGGTCTCAACCGTGGTGTCAGCTTCGGTATGTTCGGGACTTCGTCAGAAATCGGTCGTTGGGTTCTAACTGCACTCGCGCTCGGCATAACGGCATCACTAACAGTATGGCTTTGGCGAACTAAAACAATGCGACTTACCGCCGCGCTTGCTCTAATTATAGGCGGCGCCATCGGCAATATCTGCGACCGCGTTAACATTGGCGCCGTCGTTGATTTTTTAGATTTTCACTTAGGCGGTTACCATTGGCCTGCATTCAATGTTGCTGACACGGGCATCACAATAGGTGCAGCATTAATCATCGCCGAGGCTTTTGCCAAAGACAATCCCACAGGTTCTAGCTAACCGGTTGAACAATCTAAATTGTTCCAGTATTATGAAGTGTCAGGTGGACGTTTGTGGATGCGAAAAAATATATATATTGCCATGATCGCTTTGAGTGGGGTCGCTTTTGCAACTTCAGGATGCGACTCTGCAAAAAGGGCCTTCGGCCAATCGAAAACACCACCGGATGAATTTGTAGTTTATAAACGGCCGCCGCTTACGCTTCCGCCAGAATATGGGCTTCGGCCGCCAACACCAGGTTCTGATCGACCGCACCTCATCTCACCCCGTGACGAAGCACGTTCAGCTATTCTCCGACGCAAACCAGTAAGGTCGCAGGATCAGGCTATGTCTACATTCAGTCAAGGAACAAGAGTATTTCTGGAACGGACCGGAGCGGACAAAGCAGATCCTAACATTCGCGTGACCGTAAACAAAGAGACTTCTCTTTATGCGATTGAGGATCGTCGCTTCGTCGATAAATTAATATTTTGGGTGGATGACGCACCTCATCCCGGAACCATTGTTGACCCTAAGAAAGAGCAAAAACGAATTATGGAAAATGAGGCGCTTGGTAAACCTATAACCGAGGGGACAGTGCCTGAAATCAAGCGGAAGCCGAATCGGAAAGGGTTGCTCAACTTTTAAGGCCACTCTCAATTATTTGTCTCTGCAAACGTCATTTTGTTTTTTATTAAGCCCACCCTTTAAACGTCAGATATTGATAGCGATATCTCATTGTAGCTATTTAAAAGTAATTCTAAAACGTTGTGGGAAATTATGTTTATTCGTTCGACTTTTTCAGCGCTCATACTTTTGGTCCTCCATTCTCTGACCCAAGTGAAAGCCAAAGTTTTTAATCCAGAAACCTTCACCCTACAAAACGGTATGCAAGTCGTGGTGGTAAATAACCCGCGCGTCCCGGTCGTAACCCACATGGTTTGGTATAAAGTAGGATCTGCTGATGAAGGGGTTGGTGAAACCGGAATTGCACACTTTCTTGAACATCTGATGTTCAAAGGTACCAAAAGCCGAAAACCGGGGGAGTTTTCCCAGATAATCGCGCGTCATGGGGGCCAAGAAAATGCTTTCACATCCCGTGACTATACCGCGTACTACCAGACAATCGCGGTCGATAAACTAGGCCTTATGATGTCCATGGAGGCGGAGCGTATGACCGATCTTGTGATTACGCCAGAAGAACTCGAACCAGAGCGCCAAGTTGTAATTGAGGAGCGTCTTTCACGGGTGGACAATAATCCAAGCGCCGTTCTAAGGGAACAAATCAACGCCAGTCTTTATTTGAGTCACCCTTATCGCACTCCTATTATTGGCTGGCGACATGATATCGAAGAGCTAAAAATCAATCGCATATTAGACTTCTATAAGCGCTTTTACCGGCCGAATAATGCTATACTTGTCGTCGCTGGTGACATCACCGCAAAAGAGCTCCGCCCACTTGCTGAAAAATATTATGGCATTATTCCAGCTGGCGCACCGGTGGCACGCGCGCCGATACGGGAGCCCCCGCAAAAATCCGCGCGGCGAGTAATACACCGAGACAAACGCGTTCGGCAGCGCTCATGGCAGAGAACATATATCGCTCCTTCTTTTAACTGGGGCCAACGCGAGCACATTTATCCTCTGGAAGTCCTGGCGAATGTGATGGGCGGCGGTGGATCGAGCCGGCTGTATAGATCATTGGTAATCGATCACAAATTAGCAGTTTCAGCAGGTTCATATTACTCTGGTGACACCAATGGTCCCGGTAAATTTACTTTTTACGCAAGTCCGCGCGATGGTGTAAGCTTGGAGACTTTAGAAAAGGCCGTTCAGGAGGAAATAAAAAGAATTTTTAAAGGTGAAATAAGTTATAACGAGATCAAACGTGCCAAAGAGCGAATGCAAGCTGCGGCAATTTATGCTCGCGACTCACTCTCAGGGGGAGGTCGGATTTTGGGTGCAGCGCTAGCCACGGGAATTCCCGTTGATGAAGTTGAGGCTTGGCCAGAGCTCATCGGGGCTGTAACCAGTGAACAAGTTAACAACGCAGCCCGGGAAACCCTAGACTTGCGACATTCAGTCACCGGCCTTTTGTTGCGGGAGCCTGGCTAACGATCATGAATAAATTTATTCCTTTTCTATGTTTTTCAGCTTTTGCCCTATCAGCGGTGAGTGCCAAGCCTGCATCTACCATTGAAGTCAAGAGAGTTACAAGCCCACATGGTATAACCGCTTGGCTGACTGAAGATCACAAAAACCCAATCATTGATTTGCGCTTTTCCTTTCGTGGCGGCACCTCGCTCGACCCCAAGGGTAAAGAAGGCTTGACGAAATTAGTATCGAAATTGCTCGACGAGGGCGCTGGTAAATACACTTCGACCGCATTCCGAAAAATATTAGAGGATCGCGCGATCCAACTTAGTTTTAACTCGAGCAAAGACTCGTTTAGCGGTCAGTTGCGCACACTAACCCGAGATCGCGACCAAGCCTTTAATTTATTAAAACTGGCCCTAACAGAACCTCGCTTTGATGCAGAACCCGTAAATCGTATTCGCGCCCAAACTTTAGTCGGGATTCGGCAGGCCGATGAAAACCCACACACCCTTGCAACCCGCACTTTGATAGAGACCGTATTCGCTGGCCATCCATACGCTCGGCCTTCAGATGGCACTGAAAAGAGCGTAAGCGCAATTTCCCCAACCGCTATGCGAAAGTTCGTTATCAACCGCTTAGCACGTGACAATCTTGTAATTGGAGTAGTTGGAGATATTTCCGCGAAAAAATTGAGCCTGCTTCTGGACATAACATTTGGCAAATTACCGGAAAAATCAGCGCCTTGGAAGCTATCAAAATTTACACCCCTGACCCTCGGCAAGACCATTGTGGTCAATAGAGATATCCCGCAGAGCCAGATCGTTTTTGCCGATCACGGTGTACTGCGTCAAGATCCAGATTTCTACGCTGCTTATGTTATGAATAGAATTCTGGGGAGCGGGGGTTTTACCTCCAGATTGTATCGCGAAGTCCGTGAAGAACGCGGACTGGCGTATTCGGTGTTTACAAGTCTATACCCATTAGATGCTGCGGGATTATTATTTGCCAGCGCTGCCACTGCCAATGCGCGAGTTAGTAAAACCATCAAAGTGGTGCGTGATGAGTGGGAGAGGATGGCCGCTAGCGGCGTCACTAAAAAAGAACTAGCGGATGCTCAAACGTATTTAACCGGTGCTTGGCCGCTTAAGTTTTCATCGAATGGCCGAATCGCCCGCATGTTAGTAGACATGCAAATGGCTAATCTTAGTATTAATTATCTTAACGAACGTAATCAGCGAATTAGTGCGGTTACGTTGTCTGATATCAAACGTGTCGCTAAAAAATTATTAGATATCAATAGATTAACTACTATTGTTGTCGGGGATCCAGAGGGTGTGCCCAACACCAACTAGAGGACTCATGCTGTGTTTTATACCACATACTGGTTGTGCGAGACCTTAACTGCTAGGGTTAGAACGTAAGGCTCTTTGATGACGGATAACGCTAAACAAGATGCCAACTATTACTGACACTGCCGCTTGGACCCGTCTCACTGCGCACCGCGATGAGCTTTCCACCATCACGATCGCTGACTTGTTTGCAGCTGACCCCGGTCGGGGTGAAAGGTTAAGTTGGGAAGTATCGGGATTGTGGCTCGATCTCTCACGCCAGCGGATCAACCCTGAAACGATTCAGTTGTTCGCTGCTTTGACAGACGCAGCACAACTGGCCCAACGCCGAGACGACATGTTTTCTGGCAAATCCGTCAATTCAACAGAGGGCCGCCCCGCACTTCACACCGCGCTCCGCGATCTATCAGGATTGACACCAGATCTCTTCCGCTCGGTAGCTAGAAATCATCGTGAGTCAATGCTGGCCTTTGCAGAAGATGTCAGAATTGGAAAAGCTAGAGGTAGCACGGGTCGAGTATTTCAAGACGTTGTTAATATCGGTATTGGTGGGTCGCAAATTGGTCCGATGGCTGTAACAACGGCATTAATGGGATCAGATGAGCCACAGCGCATTCATTACGTCGCTAACATCGATGCAGCCGACTGGATCACAACACGCGACCATCTTGATCCCGAGACGACGCTATTTCTCGTGGCTTCAAAAACTTTTTTTACCCAAGAAACGATGGCCAACGCACGGGCCGCGAAGAAGTGGCTAGTGGATACATTAGGCGAAGAAGCAATTACCAAACAATTTGCAGCACTGTCGTCGAATACCCTCGCTGCAAAGGCATTTGGTATAAATCCCAAGCGCATCTTCAGTTTTCCAGACTGGGTGGGTGGGCGGTTTTCCCTCTGGTCTGCCATTGGACTGTCAATAGCAATTGCAATCGGTCGTAAAGAATTTTCGGCATTTTTGGAGGGCGCTCACGAAATGGACAAACACTTTGCAGCAGCGCCTTTCGAGCGAAACCTACCTGTCCTACTCGGTCTTACCGATATTTGGAATCGCAATTTATTAAATCTACCTGCTCGCGCAGTGTTGCCATACAGTGAGCGCTTAAAAGGTCTCAACCCTTACATCCAGCAGCTTGAAATGGAGAGTAACGGCAAAGGTGTTACCGCAACAGGTGATCCAGTAAAAGGCCGCAGCGCATCCATTGTGTTTGGGATGACAGGGACAAACGGACAACATACTTTTCATCAATTGTTGCACCAAGGCCCTGCCGTCGCCGCCATAGAGTTTATCGGGGTTGCAAAGGCTAGGCATGACTATGTTGGGAACCACCATATGCTACTTGCCAACATGTTAGGTCAAGCAGAGGCCTTCGCACTCGGCACTGGAGCGGATGTTTCTATACATCACGCTTGCCCCGGCAACCGACCTAACACTCTAATTGTGTTAAAGAGTTTGGATGCCCATACACTGGGTATGCTTATGGCTCTGTACGAGCACAAGGTATTCGTCGAAGGGACAGTATTTAATATAAATAGCTTCGACCAGTATGGCGTGGAATTTGGAAAGGCTCTAGCCGTGCCATTGATTGAGGCGTTTTCAAGCGGTGACGGCACAAGCCCTATATCCGCCGCAGCTCTAGCCAAACTAAGAGCCTGGTCCTAATGAGCACCTTACGACGGTTGCCGGAAACAGTAGTCAACCGCATTGCCGCCGGAGAAGTCGTTGAGCGCCCAGCTGCTGCTGTTAAAGAACTGGTGGAAAACGCCATCGACGCCGATGCAATGCGCATTAGTGTCACGATTACGAATAGCGGGCGAACAATGATTCAAGTTGTAGATGACGGAAAGGGCATGGGCCCCGAAGACCTCACCTTAGCCATTGAGCGACACGCCACTTCAAAATTACCAGACGATGATTTGTTACATGTCAAATTTTTAGGCTTTCGGGGGGAAGCTTTACCGTCAATTGGCGCCGTTAGTCGTTTAGTCTTAACCAGCCGCGCCACGAGTCAAACGGAGGCATGGAGCATATCGGTTACGGGTGGAGTTGTCTCCAAACCTGAGCCATCTGCTCATCCAATAGGCACAAGAGTAGAAGTGCGGGATCTATTTTACGCCACACCCGCGCGACTTAAGTTCATGAAGTCAGCCCGAACGGAACAAAACCATATTACAGACACCATCAAACGTTTAGCCATGACACATCCAGAAATCGCTTTTTCTTTAAGCGATGGTACACGTATGATTTTAGATTTTACAGCTCAATCAGGGACTTTATTTGATGCCAGACTAAAGCGTCTAGCCGCTATCCTAGGCAGTGATTTCGCTGATAATACAGTACTTGTCGACGCGGAGCGTGAGGGAATATTGCTCTCTGGGTATGCTGGTCTGCCAACCCTTAACCGAGGGAATGCAGCCTTGCAATTTTTATTTGTCAATGGACGACCCGTCACCGACCGTATGCTTTTTGGCGCACTCCGGGGTGCTTACCGGGACGTTCTAGCATACAACCGTTATCCTCTTGTCGCACTTTTTCTTGAACTTCCTCCCGACTTGGTAGATGTAAACGTGCACCCAGCTAAAACCGAGGTGAGGTTCCGTGATGCGAATTTGGTGCGTGGACTTATTGTTGGCGCTATCCAACATGGTTTAGCTCAAGCGGGGTATCGCGCCGCTACAACAGTATCCAATTCAGCGCTTCATGCCCTGCGTCCAGAAACCAGCTCGACACACCCGAACACGATTACTTCTCCCCAAAGACTCGATAAAACCCATAGTCAATATCATGCAACATTTCCTAATTTAAACATGCCGCATTCCGCGCCGATGATAGAAACGTCCAATCAGCCAGCGCCAGAAAAAAATATAGACGCGCGCCCCCCCCTAGGAGTTGCTCGCGCGCAACTCCACAGCACCTATATCATCGCACAAACTATTGATGGCATCGTCATTGTTGACCAACACGCTGCACATGAGCGCTTAATGCAGGAGCGCATAAAAACCGCCGCCTCAAAATCAGGTGTTAAGCGCCAAGCCCTCCTCATTCCTGAGGTTGTCGAACTGGGCGAACCCGGTGTTGGATACATCATAGCGCGCAGTCAAGAACTTGCGGAAATGGGTCTAGTAATCGAGGCCTTCGGCCCGGGTGCAGTCGTGGTGCGAGAAATGCCAGCATTGCTGGGTGATTCTGATATTCAAGGCTTGATAAATGATTTGGCAGACGATTTAGCAGATATGAACGAAGCCGTTGCTCTGAAAGATAGGCTCGGTGACGTGTGCGCAACCATGGCTTGCCATGGGTCAGTCCGAGCGGGGCGACGGCTAAACGCAGATGAAATGAATGCACTTTTGCGCGAAATGGAGGCAACGCCTTTAGCCGGGCAATGTAGCCACGGACGTCCGACCTACGTTGAGTTGAAATTGCACGATATCGAAAAACTATTCGGTCGACGCTAAGAAGTACCCGAGGCTGTGAACAATATCTCAAAACACCCCATGCCATGTTCATTGCGCTTACATATGTGACGTATACTTTATGAGTCAAAGTTGCAGCTCACCCCCACTTAAGGAAGGTATTGAAGAAACATAACCTTTGCAGCCCCATAAATTCGTTCATCTAACTGAGTATATTCTGACCCGATGCCCACCTGTTCACGCATAGCAGTCTCAACTACCACCAATGCTCCGTCAGCAACCCACCCCCACCGCGCCAATCCGGCCAGGGCAAGCGCGGACAAACCCATATTGTATGGCGCGTCCACAAAAGCTACAGCACAGGGAGCTTGAACAACGCAGGGTGGAGGCATTAAACGTGTGGCATCAATACTCAAGAGGGTTACTTCTCGCAATATCTTCAAGTGTGCTGCGTTCTTCTTAGCCAGATAAAGTGCCCCCCGCGCGTTGTCAATTAGCGTCGCGTGAGTCGCCCCTCGAGAGAGTGCCTCTAGAGCTAGCGCTCCAGTGCCACAAAACAGATCGACCACTGACGCGCCTGTCAGCGACCCCTGCCAACCGCTCAGTCCATGCTCAATAATATTGAACATCGCTTCCCTCATTCGCTCAGATGTAGGTCGTAGTTCATTTGTGCCCGGCACCCTCAGGCGGCGCCCCTTCATACTTCCTGCTACAATTCTCATTTGCATTTTACCGCGCCGGTAAGTCCAGCTACCTGTTCACGAATGACCTTACCTTTAATCTCTTCAATCCCGCCGCGTCGTAACTTACCTAATTGAAACGGCCCATAGGCGGTGCGAATAAGACGATTTACCTCAAACCCCAAATGCGCCATGACTTTACGTATCTCCCGGTTTTTGCCTTCTTTTAAAGATACAGATAGCCAGACATTTGCGCTCCTTTGCTCGTCACTTTCACCATTAGCATCAAGAACCGCTTTTATGGGCCCGTAGCGCATACCCTGAACAGTAATCCCTCCAGATAGGTCTCTCAACTTGGCGGTATCTACCCGGCCATGCACCCGCACCCGATAACGGCGGGCCCATCCTGTCGTTGGTAATTCCAAATTTCGCGCCAATTCACCATCGTTAGTTAGTAGGAGCAAACCCTCCGACGTCAGATCAAGTCTACCCACAGAGACGACCCGCGGAATCTCTTCGGGCAACTTGCTGAAGACAGTATCACGCCCTCGCTCATCCTTATGCGATGTGACCAAACCAGCGGGCTTGTGGTAACGCCAAAGTCGCGTCTGCTCCGCTTGCTGCAGGGGCTTGCCATCCACCACGATCAAATCTTGCACTGATACGGTAATGGCGGGCGTATCGAGTGTTTTTCCATTGATATTTACACGCCCAGCGTCAATCCAACGCTCAGCCTCGCGCCGAGAGCATAATCCAGCACGTGCCATCAGTTTTGCGATACGTTCCTTTTTTAGCGTGCCACTCGCTTTTGGCAGGTCCCTGAATTTTGATAAAGAGTTTAGTTTTGACATTTATATAATGTAGACTCGTCCTCTCTTTGCGACAAGGAAGGCTTGACCAATAGATATCTAAATCGCACTCTCACGTCTTAATGGCTAGTTGGAATAATTCGTATTTTATGCAGATCGCGCTGAAAGAAGCACGCGCAGCGTCTGCTCGCGGTGAGGTGCCGGTAGGTGCCGTCATTGTTGACTCAAGGGACAAGACAATTCTTGCACGAACTGGAAACCGTGTTGTAGAAACTACCGACCCTACAGCGCACGGAGAAATCCTTGCGATCCGAGAAGCGGCATCTTCAATTGGCAATCACCGACTTGAAGGGTGTGATCTCTTCGTTACCTTGGAACCCTGTCCAATGTGCGCTCAGGCCATTTCACTAGCGCGAATTAGACGGCTATATTTTGGTGCTTATGATCGTAAATCAGGGGGGATTGAACAGGGCCCGTGCATATTTGCCCACTCCACGTGTCATCACAAACCCGAGATTGTCGGTGGCTTTATGGAAATGGAAGCATCCAATCTACTCCTCGATTTCTTCAAGACTAGACGTAAAATGCAAAACCCCTCTGCGCTACCGCACCCCCAATCTTTTAGTTGAAAACCATCAGTATTGGACGAACATCATCAAATTGAGCATGCTAATTGCAAGCTAGGCTAAAAATGTTTAAAGTAATCTCCAACGCTGTAATAAGTAAGCTAATACCTTTTTATCTCAAGCCCCACTGAATGCCTTTATTCAATTAGTTGCGATAGGCAGTGATTTATCCACCGCCCACTGGCTCATAGAGTCGTCATAAACGGTAATGTTCTTGTAACCCAACTGGTACAAAACAAACGCGTCAAGCGTCGCCGCAATTCCACCACCGCAGTATACTATAATCTTTTTATCAGGGGTTGCGCCCACACTCTCAAATACTCTCGCTGCATCCTCACTGGGCAGAAATTCTTGAGTTACTGGATCAAGTAAGGACGCAACAGGCACGTTTCTGCTACCCGGTACATGCCCCGCCCGTCCGTAGCGTGAATCCGCACCAGAATGCAAATCGGGTGTCAAAGCATTCAAAGTGCATGTCCCCGCTTGGCCAATAGAATTCAAAACTTCATGATGATCGCAGAATAGTGTAGGCCGCGGTTTAACCTCTATTCGGCCTGTTGGATAAACACAGGCCCTCGTTGAAACTGGAAGGCTATCAGCCAGCCATTTATCCATACCTCCGTCTAAGACAGCAACATTGTCAAAACCAATCCAACGCAACATCCACCAAAACCGCGTTGCACGCTGCATATTCTCGCGGCTGTACAAAATAACCTTACACTTTTCGTCAACACCACGGTTTGCAAAAGCCTTTGCCGTCGCCTCCATGCTAAGCAATGTAAACCGATAAGGGCTGTCCACAACCGAGAACTCTTCCTGCAAGTCGAGAAACCCAGCGTTCGGAATATGCCCTGCTTCATAATCGGCGCGGCCGCTCTCAACTCTGTAAGGTTGACCAGTTCCCGGCTCGTAGTGCAGATAAAAAGTACAATCAAAAATACGAAGGTTAGGATCATTCAGGTTCTCGTGCAGCTCATCAACTGATAGTATGGCACCAGAATATTTGTAATTCACGTCAGGGGGCCCTCCTAAACACCAAATTTGTCCCGGATACTATACCATGCCTGCACGGCTGGAAGAAACCATGGTCGTCCCTCATAGAATGGAACGGCTTTAAAAATCCGGTCGGAAAATGCGCTAGCCCCCTCTTTCCCCCCGATAATTTGATACGCCGCCTTGAGCCCAAACCAACGCGCCCAAACCGTGCCAGACCCAGCAAAGCCTGTTGCGTAGTAAATCCCGTCCCGCTTCGCTAATTGGGGAAGATGGTCCATGGTGAACGCAACAAACCCCCACCAAACGTGTGATATTCCGATGCCCCCCAGTTCTGGAAAAAGCTCCACTAAATCATCGTAAAGATGCTGGTAAGGTATAGGTTGGTCACGCTTATGATTACCATAAGTGCGCCCTCCAAAGAGTATACGCTTACCGTCCGGTGTGGGACGGTAGTAATGTCCCATAAGTCGCGTTTCGGTTAACATACGGCGTTTCGGCATTAGGCGGGCCATTAATCCAGGCTCCAAAGGCTTTGTAACTAAAATTTGACTAGCAACAGGAACTAATCGGCGACGGAGCCACGGAATACTCTTATCCGTATACCCATTAGTGCAGACGATAACATCACGGGCGCAAACTGTCACCGACCCGGTCATAACCTCGAAACCAGTTTCTGTGCGCCGAAGACCCTTAACCGCACGTTGACCATGCACTTTAGCTCCGGATTGTAAGGTACGCTCTAATATGCCCTTGTAAAATAGAGCTGGGTGCAGTCCCCCAATATCTGGCCTAATCATGCCCCCGTGATAAAATTCCGTCCCTATTTCAGCGTGTTGGTCAGTTTTGGGCACCATGGTCGCACCGATACTGAAATTTTGGTTCAAGAGCTCTGTCGTCCGCTCAAGGCCGACGAAATGCTGAGGCTGACATGCTCCAGCAAAACGACCGGAGAGCGTGAATTGGCAATCGATATTTTCTTCGTCAATAAAGCGAATTAGGTCAGAGCGAGCCACGCAACTCTCACCGAACATCTCAGTCGCACGCTTAGGCCCAAATTTCTTGATTAAATTTGGTATGCTAGGACGTAAGTTCCCCGAACCAATGCCGCCATTCCGTGTTGATGCCCCAAAACCCGGAATTCCCGCATCAAAGATTTGCACCGATCGGCCTGCTCTAGCCAATGTTAACGCAGCTGAGAGGCCCGCATATCCAGCCCCAACAATAACAACATCGCAATCGCGATCTACATCCTCAGCCGCTAGCAAACTAGGTTCCCATGCGTCCCACCAATATGGGCGGTAAATGATGTCTTTAATCATCCAACAGCCTTTCCAGCTCGCATTGATCTGCCCCAGAGGGAAGGGCTTTTCCAATATTTAAAATCCAATGCATAATATCCTCCCAGACTGTTGCAGCAGAGAGGTCGCGAAGCAACATGTGGTAACCCTCCTTATAGATTGCTACACGACGAGGGCCTGTAATTCTACCCAATATAATGCGCATCGCTCTCTTTGGTATAATTTCATCCTTTGTGCCATAGAGTATCAAGGTAGGTGTTTTTATATTTGATGCGGCCTCTAACCCTGCATCCATCAAATTGACCAAGCCAAATACCGAACTAATTCGTGTCTCTTTAATAATCAGGGGGTCGCGGCCGAGTGCCATTAACATTTTTATATTATCCGACGGTTGAATTCCTAATCCTTTACCCGAGACCTTCATCCAAGGCACGGTATGGGCGCCCAACCACAATGCTACTCGCTGATACCAGGGCATACTTTGGCGACCCCAAACTGCTGGCGCAGATAAAATTAGGCCAACCACTCCCAGCTTATTGAGATGACGAGTTCCATCAAGAGCCACCATCGCCACTGCGGCCCCCATAGACGCACCAAGTAAATAAATGGGTACGTTGGGATGACGGGATTTGAGTAGACCAAGGAAATCCAACGCATCGCGTGAATATGCTCCGACTCCAAACCAGGTTCCAAATCCTTCAGACGTTCCAAACCCACGTTGATCATATGCGTAAGAAATAATATCTCGACGCGCTAAGTAATTCCCCAAACCATCAAAAAAGAAAGAGTGATCATTGAACCCATGCAGTGCCAGAACAACCGCTTTAGTTTCTTTGTTTTCCTGACCCCAGTGCCGAAGTTTCAAACGTGTGCCGTCAGCAGCAGTGAATATGCCGCCGCCAATACGGGGGGGGCCATTATAGGCTCCGGGCAGCTGTGGAACCGGTGCGCAAGCTCCCATGGCAACAACTAACGGGCATACTAAAAATAAAACGCGAATCGTTATAATCACCCGGTTACTTCATACTCCCCACCGGCGCCTGATGCGTGGGTTAGGTTCAGAAAAATATGTTCAAGATCAGGCTCGCGCGTCACAATATCGACAACACCAAGATTGATAGCCGCTAAGGCTGCAAAAATTTCACCACCAGTTACCCTGCTTGGAGGATAAGCGACCCTGAGTTGACGCGGCTTAAGTAATTCCCCACGATAAATAGCCAAAGTCTCTGGGCAGGCGTCTAACTCTTGATCTACGGTGATCAACATTTCTTTGGCGTCAAGGCGAGTCAAAAGCTGCATCGTCGGCTCGCAGGCAATCATCCGCCCGGAATTAATTATGGCGATGGTGTCGCACATAGACTCAGCCTCTTCCAAATAGTGTGTCGTCAAAAGTATAGTTGTGCCCTCGGCGTTTAATTGTTTCACGTGATCCCAAAGCTGCCGTCGAAGATCCACATCCACGCCGGCAGAGGGTTCGTCCAAAACCAAAATCGGGGGGCTATGAACCATAGCCTTACCCACTAGCAAGCGTCTTCGCATGCCACCAGACAACGCACGTGCATAAGAGTCGGCCTTGTCGCTTAATCCAACCGCTTGCAGTATTTCTGATGTTCGACGCGCGTGCTGCGGAATTCCATATAAACCAGCCTGAGTCTCAAGCATCTCGCGCGGTGTGAAAAATGGATCAATGTTCAATTCCTGCGGCACGACACCGATAGATCGGCGGGCAACGCGCATTTGAGTTTTAGCATCATGCCCCCAGATCGCCGCTGACCCCGAAGTATTATTTACCAAGCCAGCTAGAATATTTATCAACGTTGACTTGCCAGCTCCATTGGGTCCCAAAAGTGCAAAAAACGAGCCCCGAGGGATCTGCAGATCCACTGCTTTAAGCGCTTCTACAGGTTGGGAGTCATGTTTATAATAGACCTTGGAAAGACTGCGCGTTTCAATGGCATAATCTGGCGTCCCGAGGATATTAAAATAAGTCATCGTGCGCCTCCCGTCAGATACAGCTTAAGTTAGGGCGCCCCGTCAAAATGAGACCGATGCAGCGTTGATTTAGCCACCTATTCAGGTATCATAATGGTTAAGGTAAATTTCGCAATATCCTAGCCGGGCAAAGGACTTCTCTTATGAGCTCAATTGTCGAGCCGCTCGCAAGCGAAACTATCTATGTCACCTCGAGAAAAGTGATATGTGACGGTGGTAGCGATATATCAGGCCACCCCAGAATCTACTTGGAAATGGGAAGGAAGGACGAAATCATGTGCCCTTACTGTTCACGCCACTACGTAATGGTTAAGGAGGCTTGAGCAGTCACCGGGTACTGATCCCCCCTGCAATTTCCGCAATCATGCCAAATACCCCCAAACATCTCTTTCTTATTGACGGTTCAGGGTTTATTTTCCGAGCCTTTCATGCTCTGCCACCGATGACGCGCGCTGACGGCACGCCAGTAAATGCGGTTTTTGGATACACCAAAATGCTGATGAAGTTGCTGGAGGATACCGATGCGGATTTGATCGCCGTAATTTTTGATAAAGCGCGTAAAACCTTCCGGTCGGACATTTACCCAAACTACAAAGCGCATCGACCACCACCTCCAGACGAGTTAATCCCTCAGTTTCAATTAGTGCGCGAAGCCACCGAGGCACTCAACGTGTCAGCCATAGATATGGACGGGTTCGAAGCAGATGACCTGATTGCTACTTACGCTCGCCAAGCTTCTGTGCAGGGCGTGAAAGTAACGATCGTGTCATCAGACAAAGACTTAATGCAGTTGGTAAATGATCGCGTTACCATGCTGGATGCTATGAAAAACAAATGGATTGGCCGAGAGCAAGTCTTTGAGAAATTCGGCGTCACACCCGAAAAGGTAGTTGAGGTTCAAGCACTGGCTGGCGACTCGGCAGACAACGTTCCGGGTGTAGAAGGTATCGGCATAAAAACTGCCGCCCAGTTAATCCATGAATATGGTGATTTAAACACACTGCTGGAGCGCGCGGGCCAAATCAAACAACCCAAACGTCGAGAAAGGCTCACTGAACAGGCCGACTTAGCCCGAATTAGTCTTGAGCTTGTCAAGCTCAAAACCGACGTTCCGGTAACCGCAAAATTCACCGATTTCGCCGTCCAAAACCCCGACCCCGATAAACTGATAACCTTTCTGCACGAGCAAGGTTTCAAGTCACTTACTGCTTCCGTTAGTGCGCGGCTTTATAACGATGTTATGGGTGATAACATAATTAACGCTCCACCATCCGAGACCCATTATGAGTTAGTTCAGGATATAGAAAGCCTCAAACGTTGGATAACCAGATCCCACGACACAGGTTATGTTGCCCTGGATACAGAAACGACCAGCCTGAATTCTATGCAAGCAGAATTAGTTGGCATATCGCTCTCCGTCACTCCCGGTGAAGCATGTTATATTCCCCTCGCTCACAAGAAGCCGGGTTTCTCCGGGACTGGTGATCTATTGGACGGTAAGTCCGATGATCGGAGTATTTTTCAGATCTCTATAGAGACGGCACTTGATATGTTGCGCCAAATGTTAGCCGACGAGAGTGTTTTAAAGATTGGCCAGAACCTCAAATACGACATGCAAGTACTTGGACGCTACGGCATACACGTTCACCCAATCGACGACACGATGTTGTTATCTTATGTACTGGAAGGTGGCATGCACGGTCACGGGATGGATGAATTAGCCCGCAGTCATCTAGGGCTGGAGACAATAAAATTTAAAGACGTAGTCGGGACCGGAAAAAACCAAATCACTTTTAATCGTGTCCCACTCGAGAATGCGCGAGACTACGCAGCGGAGGACGCAGATATAACACTGCGTCTTTATAATACCCTCAAGCCACGCTTGGCTGAAGAGCATATGGTAACTGTCTACGAAACCCTTGAACGCCCTTTAGTTCCAGTCCTAAAGTCGATGGAGCACAGGGGGATTAAAGTGAATGCAGGGGAGCTAAAACGACTATCTGATGACTTCAATAAACGGGCGGTGGATTTAGAGAGCGAGATACATAAGCTCGCCGGACGGGAATTTAATGTGAGCAGCCCAAAGCAGCTGGGTGAGATTCTTTTTGACGAAATGAAGATGCCTAATGGAAAAAAGAGCAAGACTGGTGCTTACTCTACCGGAGTTGATATACTCGAAAGCCTAGCTGCCGAAGGTCATGTTTTACCTGCACGCGTTATAGACTGGAGACAACTGACCAAACTTAAAAGTACTTATACGGACGCATTAATTAAGGCTATTAACCCGGATACTGGGCGCGTTCACACCTCTTATGCGCAAGCAGCAACCGCTACAGGTCGCCTATCTTCATCAAACCCGAACCTGCAGAATATTCCGGTTCGGACAGAGGATGGTCGTAAAATTCGCCAAGCCTTCGTACCGGAAAGAGATTATATGCTCCTGTCAGCTGATTATTCACAAATTGAGTTGAGGCTTTTGGCACACGTTGCGGGAATTGATGTCTTGAAGCAGGCCTTTCACGACGGTCAGGACATTCATGCTATCACCGCGAATCAAGTCTTTGGTGAGCCCATTGAAGGGATGAGCCCAATAACGCGCCGAAATGCTAAAGCCATCAACTTTGGGATTATTTATGGTATTTCAGCTTTTGGCTTGGCACGACAACTTGATATTTCTAACGGTGAGGCAAGAGATTATATAGATGCGTATTTTACTAAATATCCCGGCATTAAGGATTATATGGAGCGCACTAAAAGTCTCGCACGTGAACTTGGGTATGTGAAAACTTTGTTTGGACGCAAATGCCATGTACAGGGAATTAACGACCGAAACCTCAACATGCGCGGATTCGCCGAGCGGGCAGCAATCAACGCACCAATTCAAGGTGGAGCAGCCGACATCATTAAGCGTTCGATGGTGCGCCTACCACAAGCGCTTAAAAATGCTCATCTAAACGCTCGCATGCTACTTCAAGTTCATGATGAATTGGTGTTTGAAGTTCCACCTGTCGAAATGGAAGCAACCATAGCATTAGTTAGGAAAGTTATGGAAACGGCCGCGTGTTTGGACGTCCCCTTAGTCGTCGATACTGGATTTGGTGCCAATTGGGACGAGGCCCATTAGAACGACGAACACCACCGCATCCATAATCCTTTCTTCCTAGAACATGATTACCGATCTATACCGACGTCGGGTATTGACGTCTCTATTTTCCAATCGCCGTCTTTCAGTTCATCGCCTACCGAGCATTTCTTTCGGTCATAAAACTATGGCTCGGTGGGCAGCCTATTCATCATCTTCGACATCACAGGAACTTATCAATACAATCTGATTTTGGCTTGTGAGGTAATCAAGGACATGACGAACATTGTCTTTGATTGATGCATCGGCCAGAGAGGAGGGTTCTGACATAGCTGGATATACATAGGCTGTGGTGCTTGGCGGGAACGATTTACCGATACCCTCTAAAATTCCACCAGCCAATCCCTCGTAGTGATCCTCACAAAACATATCACCCAGATCCGCCAAATCAGTCACCAGCGCAACCGGCTCAGTTGTATAACGCGCAATGTATTGGCGCAGCCTAAAGAACCTGTAAAACTCCGATATTAATACAAAAAAACCAGAATCAGTAAGCCGCATGACGCGCGCGAGATAATCAGCTACATCAACTTGGGGTATTGCTCCCGTTTGGGCCATAGTCAATTCAGCAATACACAGAATATTCTCTTCCCCGATCCCATGATTAACTTGGATGTCTGCTTGAAAACGTTTTCGTGCATCAATAAAACGATCAAGGTCTGACTTAATGACGTTCTGAAATTTACCACGCATGACCAAAGAGCTATTCCGGTAAAGTGCATCAGCTGGAATTTCAACACTGCCCTTCGGGCTAAATAAAACAGCGCGTGTTAAACTCGATTTGACCAATTCCAAAGCCATTAGGCGGCTGTCTACAGCGCCCAAATTTGGGCCATTGAACTCTACAAGATCAATTTCCAACCTGCCCCAAAGAAGATTATCCATCAACCCAACTAAGAGATTTTGAGGCACATTGGCCAAATGAAACCCGCCGTGTATCAAATTAACGCCGAGAATTCCGAGTGCTTCCTGCTGTGCTAGGTTAGTTGAGTCTAGCATCCGAACGTGAATAATGATCTCATCTGGGTCAGACTGTGGATACATCTGGAATCGGACACCAACCCAGCCATGGCATTCCTCGCGTTTCTGGAAACCCTGCGCACACACAGTGTTGGCAAAAGCAAAGAACCTAGTACCTGTTGCCTTTTCCCCCTGAATTCGAGAGAGAAGTAGATCAAACTCACGTTGCAACATTTGTTCTAGACGAAACCGAGAGACATATCTTTGTCCGGGCGCATGACCGTAAATTTCATCACTAAACTTCATATCATACGCAGACATAGTTTTCGCTACGGTGCCAGCCGTCGCGCCTGCTTGGAAAAACCAACGAGCCACTTCCTGGCCAGCACCGATTTCACAAATCGTCCCGTAAATTTGTGAGTCGAGATTTATGGCTAACGCCTTCTCAATAGTACGTGAACTATTCTCTATCATGGGACCGACCAACAAGTATCCGTTTGACATTTACATTTCAAGAAATCGAGTATCGCTCGAGGCGCGTTTAACGACAAGTATGATACGATCTTATCGGTCAAGTCAGTGTGAAAAAGCGAATTAAAAATACAAATTCTTTTAGCTGCGCTGAGATACCCACGACTAATTCTTTAAGATCAGGTCAAGGATGTAACATATATCTTTGCGCCTTATCACTTATAAGCCGTATGAGTTCATACCTAACCGCGCGCGCTCTTATTCCTATTTATCGCGATAAGTCAATAAGTTAATTACATAATTTATTTTGACGTTTGGAATTTAAAATAAATCAAATTATTACGTACCGCGTCCGTGCTCTTTTATCCAATAAAAGGCACGCACGGCAAGAAGCGACGCAAGAATTCCAGCATAAATAAGCGGTTCTATCTGAAATCCCTTGCGCATCATAGTAAAGTGAATAGCAACAAGACCCGCCGCTATATATACTCCTTTATGCAATCTGTTCCAATTACGACTACCAATTTTCTTGATCATCGCGCGCGTCGACGTCATCGCAAGAGCGCTTAAAATTAGAAAACCAATTACTCCAAATGTTATAAAAGTTCGCTTAGTGATGTCATTCCAGATGGCTGACCAATCGAAAAACTGGTCTAACGCAATGTAGCTTGCAAGATGAAGGGTCACATAAAAAAAAGAAAAAAGCCCCACCAAACGACGGACTTTTGTTAAGACGTTAATCCTAGTGATGAGCCGGACAGGTGTAATAGAGAGTGAAATCCATAGAATTTTTAAAGCCCAAGCTCCTAAATAACGGTTAATAAACTCAGCTGAGTTAGGCCCGGTCCCCTGGCTAACTATAAGCCAAAATAGCCAAGCCAGCGGCATAAGCGCTAAAATCCAAATGCTAGGTTTTATTATATAACTTATTGGGAAGCTTCGAGTCATGATACCGCTGAGAATAGCTAAGTCAGTAAAACTCTCTCAAATCCATTCCAGCATACATACCCGCTACTTCCTCTTTGTACCCATTGAACATTAACGTTGGCTGTTTAGGAATGAAGCCAAATACATTCGTTGACCCACCGAGACGGCGCTCTTTTGCTTGACTCCATCGCGGGTGATCAACCGAGGGATTAACATTGGAGTAAAACCCATATTCTCGCCCTGAAGACATATTCCAAGACGTCATCGGCTGCTTATCAACGAAGGTAATTCGTACGATAGATTTGATACTTTTAAAACCATATTTCCACGGCACAATCAGTCTAAGGGGTGCTCCATTTTGGTTTGGCATTTCCTTGCCGTAAAGCCCTACAGCCATGAGCGTAAGCGGATTCATCGCTTCATCCATGCGTAACCCTTCTCGATAAGGCCAATCCAAAACCTTTTGTCGCACTCCCGGCATCTGACTCTCGTCGACTAGCGTCTCAAAAGCTACATATTTCGCGTTTCCAGTGGGCCCCATGCGCCTGATAATATTCGCGAGCGGGACCCCTATCCAAGGCACAACCATCGACCAAGCTTCTACACAGCGGAACCGATAGACACGCTCTTCCAATTTGTGTCGTTTGATAATATCTTCAAAATCATAGGTTCCAGGGTTCTCTACGTGCCCATCCACAACGACACTCCAAGGTTTAGTTTGCAGGCCCCCTGCGTTCCGTTTTGGATCAGATTTTGATGTGCCAAACTCATAAAAATTATTGTAGCTGGTGACATCGTCATACGATGTCAACTCCTCACCACTTAGCCGAGCCTCATTCCATTTAGTTTTAACAATACCACTAAGTTTTTGTTCAGCCTCCGCCCTGCAGGCGAGCGAATACGGGCCAATTCCTATTGCGGCAAAAGTAAAAGCAGCGGCCCGGAGACATTGACGTCGGCGCAAAAAAACAGAATGTGGAGTAATCTCAGACGAAAGAATGTCTGAAGCCTTTGCGGTACGGATTAGCATCAGAGAATTAACCTCAAAACTTAATTGTATTTTTAGATTCCAGCATTGAACATGCTAAGGCGCTAGATTTAGCGTCGCGAGTTGTTGAGTTTAACTGATATTTGCCGCAAAAACTATAGCCCTTTTTGATTAATGTACTTTGTTCTTTTAGGGTTATTTGTGAAGCTGGGTGGGTACCGGTATAAGGTTAATATGCGCATTCTTTATCATCTGTGGTTATCGCCGTTTTGCCGCAAAGTCCGAATAGCACTTGGTGAAAAAAAACTTCAATTCCAAATGAAGACTGAGAGCATTTGGGACCGCCGTGAAGAGTTTTTACGCCTGAATCCATCGGGCGAAGTGCCTGTGCTCGTGGAAGAGAACGGCAATGCTATATCGAGCAGTCCCGCAATCTGCGAATTTTTGGACGAGACACATCCAGAGCCTAATTTATTCGGGCAGAGTGCTCTAATACGGGCCGAGGTGCGCAGACTAGTTTATTGGTTTGATAACAAATTCAACGATGAGGTAACCCAATACTTGGTCGGCGAAAAAATTATGAAACGTTTTCTCGGTATGGGAGAACCTGACTCCAAATGCGTTCGCGCAGGACATGCTAATATCCACCATCACCTAGAATACATTACCTACTTAGCTGATCGCAGACGTTGGCTCGGGGGAAATAATCTGTCCTTTGCGGATATCGCAGCAGCGGCACATCTCTCTACCATCGATTATCTGGGCGATGTCCCTTGGGATAAACATCCCGGCGCCAAGAATTGGTATGCCCGAATTAAATCACGGCCGAGTTTCCAACCACTTTTGAAAGATCATATTCCAGGGGCAACACCTGCAAAATTTTATTCGGATCTAGATTTTTAACAAATATACAAGCATTAATCCTTAACGACATCCATACGTTCAAGGTTAACTCGCGCGGAAGCCGCCGCGTGCCCATCCGGCTTAATTGTTGTCACATGAACCCAATCCGCCCGCGCCAAATCTCTGTTTCCAGCTAGACGATGCAAGTTGCCGCGCTCCAGAAGGGCGGCTTCATGATTGGGGTCTATAGTCAGCGCACGGGTTGCATCATCCATAGCTCCAACATAATCATTAAGGAATCTCCGTGCCGCAGCACGAAATGCCAGCGCATCAACATCCTTCGCATTCCGCTCCACCACCAAATCAAGGTCTGCTTTGGCACCAGCGTAATCGGCCAACAAAGCTTGCGCTTGGGCCCGATCCAGTAGTAATGCGTCAGAGGTGGGATTAAGCTTCAGTCCCACGCTCGCAGCAATTTTTGCGCGGGTCGCCTCCCCGCCTAATAGCCAAGCCTGAGAAGCTTGTCTGAGAAATTCAGAGCGAAAATTTGGTCCGCGACGGCTCTTCTGTGCCAAATGTTCCAGACGCGTTGCAGCCTCTTTATAAAGGCCCAGCGCCGCAAGAGCAGATGCAGCACAATGTTGGGCCGGGTGGCCGCCATCCATGTCACGCCATTGAATTGCATCCTCAAATGCATCCTGTGGAAATTGCTCAACTTTTGTCATGCAAGCTTGGTAGCGTGACTCTTGCGTCATGGACTCCGCCGCCGATACACCCCAAGGTTGCGTGCCCAAACAAAGCAAAGCGAGTGATTTCAAAATAAAGCGGGACATGGACAAGCTTGTTTAACACTGTAACTTTGTATAAAGACGCTAAAAAACACGTAATTAGACCGAAACGGGTTAAAGATCATGCCGAAAAAACCGGGCACACTATTTTGTTTTGGCCTCGGATATAGTGCAGGACTATTGGCCCGCCGGCTCATATCTAAAGGCTGGCGTGTCAAGGGAACCTGCCAAAGTGACAAAAAGGCGCAAGCCCTGAGAAGTGAGGGCATAGAAGTTTTCGTATTTAACAGCCAAATGTCAGGTAATAGGGAGTGGTTAAAAGGAGCTACCCACATTGTCACGTCTGTTCCTCCAAAAGAAAATGGAGATTCTATACTGGAATTATTCGGGGAACATATCGCACATTGCACAAGTATTCAATGGTCGGGATATCTATCAACTACCGGTGTTTACGGCAATACGGAGGGGGCGTGGGTTGATGAAAGTTCACCAATACAAGCAGATGTCAAACGAAGTCAGTATAGGGCTGCTGCCGAACAAGCATGGCTCCAACTTTATCACGATTATAACTTGCCCATTCATATTTTTCGATTAGCAGGCATTTATGGCCCCGGACGGAGTCCATTGGACCGTATTCGGAGAGGGCAAGCACGACGAATTATAAAACCGGGTCACCGCTTCAGCCGCATTCACGTAGAGGATATTGCAACTGTTTTAGAAGCCTCAATGCAACGGCCAAACCCGGGTCAAATTTATAATGTATGCGACGATCACCCTGAGGAACCCAGCCTTGTCACTCAGTTTGGATGCAAACTTCTCGGTATTCCACCGCCACCTTTAATATCATTTGAACAGGCCGCAAAGGATATGAGCAATATGGGTCTCTCTTTTTGGAATGATAATCGCCGGGTGAAGAATACCCGTATCAAGGAAGAATTGGGAGTGAGGTTAGCATACCCGACTTATAAAGAAGGCCTAAGGGCGTTAGCGTATATCTAACTCAAGTCCTCGAGAAGTGAAGATAGGGTGCGTTTGAGTCGCTTAATATCTTGGTCTCCCGACAACCGATGGTCGCCGGTTTTAACGTAGATCATTTCAATATCATCGCTATCCATTTTTTCCGCGATTTTAAGGCCAGTTCTCCACGGTACATCGTTATCTTGCATTCCATGAATCAATCGGATTGGAGCAGGGATAGAGATTGAGTTGCGCAACACAAGATGTTCACGCGCTTCCTCCAAAAACTCTTTGCGAATCAAATAAGGCTCTTCATCATAGCAATTAGGTATGGCTACCTCTCCATCTCGCGCTAGCGTTTCCATTTGCTCGGTGCTAAGGGCAGCAGGTATTAAATCTTCTGTGAAATCTGGCGCAGCGGCAAGACCAACCAATCCAGCAATTCGCTCAGGTCGAGCGAGGGCAACCAACAGCATAATCCACCCACCCATAGAGGAACCAACTAAAACCTGCGGCCCATCAGTCAACTCGTCAATTACAAAAATCGCATCTTCCGTCCACCGCCCGATGGTACCGTCTTCAAATTTTCCTGAGGATTGCCCATGACCAAAGTAGTCAAATCTTAAAAAAGGATGTCCAAGACGTTTACATAGTGTCTCCACTGCCATGGCTTTTAAACCTGTCATATCGGACTTAAACCCCGATAAAAAAACTACACCCGGCGACGAATTCCATTGCTTTCCAGGGATTTGATAATAAGCAATTGTTGCTCCGTCTTCCCGGCACAGTGTTTTCGACATGGCATTGGGGTCATCCATAGAGGTATACTCCTTATAACTGAGACTTACGACAAACAGGACTTGAGCAAACATGAGCGATTACGTGGATCAAGCCAAGATTAAATCTGGCAAACAACCACTCGAGGCTGAGATGCGCAAACCCACGCGCGGCGCAACTGTCCTGCAAGTTCTACCCGCCCTTGGATCGAGCGGCGGGGTAGAACGCGGAACAGTTGAAATTGCTGAAGCTATCGTCAACGCTGGTGGCCGGGCTATTGTCGCATCTGCTGGGGGAGCCAAAGCGCATGAACTAAGCCGTGTCCAAGCCAAGCATATAACAATGGCGCTCCATTCCAAAAATCCATTTGTCATATATAACAATATAGGTCGGCTTATTGATTTGATTAAACGCGAAAACGTTGATCTTATCCATGCGCGCTCTAGAGCGCCCGCTTGGAGTGCCCTGTTAGCAGCGAAGCACACTAAAATTCCTTTAGTTACCACTTTTCACGGAACATATTCCTCTAATAATTTTCTAAGACGACATTATAACTCAGTCATGACAAGAGGCGAACGTGTAATCGCCATCTCGGCATTTATAGCTTCCCATATGCGGCGCCTATACGGGATTCCCGCAAATCGAATAAAAATTATTCCTCGCGGTGTTGACCTCGATCGGTTCGACCCATCGCGTGTAAGTGCAGAGCGCGTAATTAATTTGGCAACCAAATGGCGTCTTACGGATGGAGTCCCAGTAATCATGTTGCCAGCACGGTTAACCCGTTGGAAAGGCCAAGATGTACTGATTAAGGCAATTTCGGAGATAAAACATAGGGATATTCGCTGCCTAATCGTTGGCAGTACCCAAGGTCACTCAAGATATCACTCGGAATTGGAGACCCTTGTTATTCGTCACAAGCTAGAACAAATAGTGCGAATCGTGGATCACTGTGACGATATGCCCGCTGCATACATGTTATCAGATGCTGTTGTATCAGCATCGACTGACCCAGAGGCTTTTGGGCGGGTGATCGTTGAGGCACAGGCATTAGGTCGGCCCGTGATCGCTACTAATCATGGTGGCGCCATTGAGTCGGTAATCGATGGGAAAACTGGCTGGCTTGTTCCTCCTCATGATACAGGTGCCCTGACCGCTGCGCTTGAAAAAGTTTTGTCATTAGACGAGAATGAACGGTCAAATTTGTCACGCGCCGCACAAAACAATGTGCGAGAAAATTTCTCTAAACAGACTATGTGTGAAAAAACCCTTGATGTCTATAACACTGTCTTGTCCGAAAAAACACACGGTTGAATTCTAAACTCAGAGTCCTTTTAAGTCATGCCCGGACCCATTCTTATCATTAAATTTGGCGCGTTGGGGGATTTCATTCAGGCCCTGGGACCCATGGCTGCTATTCGCGCACATCATCAAGGCCGCATCGTTCTATTAACCACTCGCCCTTTCATCGAATTTGCTGAAAAATCAGGGTACATAAATGACGTGTGGCTGGATACTCGTCCACAATTTTGGGAGTGGAATGCTTGGTCAGCACTAAGGCGTGCGCTGCGCAAGACTCACTTTGAGCGTATCTACGATCTTCAGACATCTTATCGAAGCTCTTTTTACCACCGGCTATTTTTCCCGGATAAGCCTCCACAGTGGTCAGGCATAGCAAAGGGCTGCTCAAATCCACACAACAACCCAAATCGCGACTTCATGCACACCATAGAACGCCAGGCAGAGCAACTGCGGGCAGCTGGTGTGCCAATAGAACCGTTTAACGCCACGCATAAACTGAATCTCGACTGGGCAAATGTGGACGTATCACATTATGGTCTAACTTCACCTTTTGTAATAATCGTTCCCGGCGGGGCTCCCCATCGTCCAGAGAAACGTTGGCCTGTGGACCGCTACATTACCGTGGCAAAAGAACTAATAGCTAGGGGCAAGACCCCCGTTATAATTGGAAAGGATAGTGAAAAACAATTCGCTGAAAAAATTACTGAACAAGCAAAGGATTCACTCAACTTAACAGGACAGACTTCCCTGCTTGAAATCGCAGGTCTAGCCCGCAAAGCAACCGGTGCAGTCGGGAATGATACCGGGCCTATGCATTTAATCTCTGCAGTTGGCTGTCGCTCTGTAGTACTTTTTTCCCAGGGATCCAATCCCGAGCTCTGCGCGCAACGCGGTGAGGACGTCACAATTCTCTACCGGGCGTCTTTAACTGCGATTAGTCCAGCTCATGTGATAGACGCGTTGCGTATATAATATTTATCCTAAGAATGGGGAATTCTTGACAGTCAGACCATTCACTCTACATTTTCGAACGGTTCAAAAGGCAGGTTAAATATGGTCGCTATTTCGCTCCCCGACGGATCTACTCGCGTATTCGATAAGCCAATAACCGGCGCCGAATTGGCATCAGATATCGGCGCTGGACTTGCAAAAGCCGCAATAGCTATACGTGTTAACGGGGTGCTAAAAGATTTGGCTTTTACTGTCAGCCAGGATGTTCAAGTTGAAATTATCACTGAGCGCGACAGCGAAGCTTTGGAACTTATCAGGCATGATACAGCACACGTGCTGGCTGAAGCCGTGCAAGAGTTGTTCCCCGGCACACAGGTGACTATTGGTCCAAATATCGAAAACGGCTTTTATTATGATTTTGCAAGGGATGAGCCGTTCTCTGTGGACGACCTAGAAATCATTGAAGCAAAAATGGGAGACATTGTGGATCGGAATAAACCTTTTGAGCGCCAGGTATGGGAGCGGAAAGAGGCAATAGAGTACTTCAAAAATAAAGGCGAAACATACAAGGCAGAGATAATAGCTGACCTGCCTCCCGATGAAGAGGTGTCCATTTATACTCAGGGGGACTGGACAGATCTTTGCCGCGGCCCACACTTGCCTTCCACGGGACATATTGGTAAGGCCTTTAAATTAATGAAGGTTGCGGGCGCATACTGGCGTGGTGACCCATCTAATAAAATGCTGCAACGTATTTACGGCACCGCTTGGCGTAACCCAAAAGAATTGCGCCGCCATCTGCTAATGATTGAGGAAGCCGAAAAACGTGACCATCGGCGCCTCGGACGCGAAATGGGCCTTTTTCATTTTCAAGAGGAGGCCCCCGGCGCTGTATTCTGGCACGCAAAAGGTTGGAAAATGTTTAGCGCCCTTATCAATTACATGCGTACCCGGCAAGAAAGGGCTGGATACGTTGAAATTTCTACTCCCACGGTAATGGACCGCTCCTTATGGGAGCGATCTGGCCACTGGGGGAAATTTGGTGACAATATGTTTTTAACCCAGACTGAAGATGATCGTCAATTCGCGTTAAAGCCTATGAACTGTCCGGGGTGTATTCAAGTATACAAGCAAGGTATTACCTCTTATCGGGACTTGCCTAGACGTATTGCAGAATTTGGCAAAGTCAATCGGTATGAGCCGTCGGGTGCTTTGCACGGTTTGATGCGTGTGCGCGAGTTTACTCAAGATGACGCGCATATTTTCTGTACGCCGGAACAGACGGAGCAAGAATGCCGAAAAGTCATCGAGCTCATAATGGACATATATAAGGATTTTGGGTTCGCAGATGTGCGGATTAAGTTTTCTGATAGGCCAGAGAACCGTATTGGCTCCGATGAAGTCTGGGATCAGCTTGAGGCCGCTCTCAAGGGTGCACTTGAGACTATGGGTTATACGGATTATAGTTATAATTCTGGCGAAGGTGCTTTTTACGGACCAAAGCTAGAATTTGTGTTACGCGATGCTATCGGTCGAGATTGGCAGTGCGGCACTTTGCAGGTAGATATGAATTTGCCCGAGCGTCTCGACGTGCATTATATAGATGAAAACGGTCAGAAAAAACGTCCCGTAATGCTACACCGCGCACTTTTTGGTTCATTAGAGCGATTCACGGGTATCCTCATCGAAAACTACGCCGGTAATCTGCCATTTTGGTTAGCCCCGCTACAGGTAGTAGTTGCAACCATCACAAACGACACCGATGACTATGCAAAAAAGGTAGTAACAACGCTAAGGGCCTCTGGTCTTTGCGCAGATACTGATCTTCGAAATGAGAAAATCAATTATAAAATACGCGAACACAGCCATGCTAAAATCCCAGTGATCTTGGTTGTCGGGGCCAAAGAAGCGGAGGCGGAAAGCGTCGCCATGCGAAGATTAGGTGGCAAAGCTCAGGAAATCCTTGCACTGCAAGATGCGGTTGATAGACTTAGGAACGAATCTATCAGCCCCGCTGTATAGCAGGGGTTTTAATTTAATTTAACAGTAGAGGAGTGGGTTAGATCTCCAGACGACCCTTTAATCAGCCGCCGGCCAAAGAAGGTCCGCGGATAAATGATGAGATTGACGTGCCAAATGTGCGCGTGATCGATGCCGAAGGTGAAAACCATGGCGTAATTACCTTGGACGATGCGCTTGAAATTGCTGAACAAGCCGGGCTTGACTTGGTGGAGGTCTCCCCGCAGGTTAGTCCGCCCGTATGCAAAGTACTTGATTATGGTAAGTACAAATACGAGCAGCAAAAAAAGGCTAACGAGGCGCGAAAAAAACAAAAGACTATTGACGTCAAGGAAATAAAGATGCGGCCCGGGATAGATGAACATGACTATCAGGTCAAAATGCGCAATGTTCGAAAGTTTTTAGATAACGGCGATAAGGTCAAAATGACTATTCGATTCCGTGGCCGCGAAATGGCTCACCAGGATCTGGGATTAAAGGTTTTGACCCGGGTCCGTGAGGAACTTGATGAAGTGATTAAAATTGAACAGATGCCTAAAACAGAAGGAAGATTGATGGTTATGGTAATTGTGCCCAAATAATTCAAATAACCATCTGATAATTTAGACGTCGATGAACTTGACGAGTATCAATTTTTGACTGGACACAATAAAATGAAAAATATTAAATCTCAATATTTCGCTACACGGGCGTTTGTTAGGGGAGATGATGTGGGCTAGGTCCTTCATCGGTCACGCAAGTTAAATAATTTTTCAAAATCAAAATACTTTTTTGCAGGCTGCTCCAGAGTTGGAGGCTATCGTCTATTTAGTTGAGCTAGGTTGACCATTTATCCGCGAAATTTTGCGACATTGACCGCTTGCAACGTAGCCACGTCTACGTTATAAGCCGGCGTTTCCAAGTGTATCTGGCCACAAAGGGCATGCCCAAGCACTTGACAGTATATCTCGTAACGGTTGTAACAGGAGACCGAAATGCCCAAATTAAAAACTAAGTCGAGTGCTAAGAAGCGCTTCAGGCTGACAGCTACCGGCAAAGTTCGCGCCGGTGTTGCGTTTAAGCGTCATAACCTCCGCAAACGCAGCCAAAAGATGAAACGTAACGCCCGTGGAACCGTGATGCTTTGCGATGCGGATGCACGAATAGTTAAGTCTTACATGCCATACGCCTAAAGGGACGGGAGAGATACAATGTCACGTGTCACACGGGCGGTTGCCCGGAATGCTCAGCGCAAAAAAATTCTCAAACAAGCCAAGGGCTACCAAGGTCGGTCCAGAAACAATATCCGTTTAGCTCTTGAGCGTGTCGAGAAGGGCCTTCAATATGCCTATCGCGACCGCCGAACCCGTAAGCGTAATTTTCGCCGACTATGGATCCAGCGAATTAATGCTGGCGCTCGCAATAACGGATTGACTTACTCGCAATTCATGAACGGACTGAGTATTGCTGGGGTTGAGGTTGACAGAAAAATCTTGGCAGATCTGGCAGTTCAGGAACCCGAAACGTTTAGGGGTATAGTGGAAAAAGCACAGGCCGCTCTAGCGAAATCCGCATGACACCCTCAGCTTACCCAAAACGTTTCCGCTAAAGAGATCGATCAATGAGCCCGTCCGTGCTGCGTCTGTCTTTCGCTTGTGTGTTATAAAACAATTGGATGGCAAAGATGGATGATCTTGAAGCACTGCGCTTAAAATTAAACGAAGCTGTCCAAGAGGCCCAAGACAGTGATGCTCTAGAAGCTATCCGAGTCGACGCGCTCGGTAAAAAGGGCCAAATTACAACTTTAATGCGGGGATTAAGCAATATAGCGCCTGAAGACCGGAAAGCATCCGGGCAAGCTTTCAACGCGCTGAAAAGTGAAATTACCAAAGCTATTGAAATCCGGCAAACCACACTCGCAGATATTGAGCTAGATGCGAGACTCGCCGCAGATCGCATAGATGTTACCCTTCCAAGTCGCCCGGAATGTGATGGGTGTATCCATCCAATAAGTCAGACCATTGACGAAGTTGTAGCAATTCTCGGCGAGATGGGCTTAAGCGTGGAAGCGGGACCCGATATAGAAGATGACTGGCATAATTTTACAGCACTCAATATCCCATCCGATCACCCGGCACGGCAAGAACATGATACATTTTACCTGCCTAGTGGCCCAAACGGCGAGAGGAAGGTCTTGCGCACACATACCTCCCCTGTACAAATCCGAACCATGCAAAATGGCAACCCACCATTTCGCGTAATAGCGCCAGGACGAACTTACCGGTGCGATTACGACGCAACTCACTCACCAATGTTTCATCAAATTGAAGGTCTCGTTGTTGATGAAAACACTCACATGGGACATTTAAAGGGTTGTCTAATAGAATTTTGCCGCGCGTTTTTTCGCGTTGATGATTTACCAGTTCGTTTCCGTCCGAGCTATTTTCCTTTCACCGAGCCCTCTGCAGAAGTTGATATCGGATGCACACGCGAGGGTGGCGCTTTCAAAATTGGTCACGGAGATGATTGGCTAGAGATCCTTGGCTGCGGGATGGTAAACCCAAATGTCCTCAAGAATTGCGGCATTAATCCCGATAAATATCAAGGATTCGCTTTCGGCATGGGCGTAGAGCGACTCGCTATGCTGAAATACGGTATTCCTGACCTTAGAACCTTTTATGAGTCTGATTTGCGATGGCTGCGACACTTCGGTTTTAGTGCATTGGATGTACCTAGCATGGTCGGGGGAATTAATCGATGAAGTTCACCATTAGCTGGTTACGCGATCATCTTGAATTTGAATCAGGAATAGAGATATTACTTCACCGTTTGACCATGATCGGTCTCGAAGTTGAAAAGGCTACTAATAAGTCAGATGGCCTAGAATCTTTTGTTGTTGGTCATGTCAAGGAAGTCGTGCAGCACCCAAATGCTGATAACCTCAAAGTCTGTCAGGTAGATAACGGCTCTGCGATATTCGAGGTTGTTTGCGGTGCACCTAATGCGCGTGCCGGCTTAAAAAGCGTTTTTGCAGCAGAGGGTAGTTTTATACCAGGCACAGGGGTCAAATTAAAAAAGACCACGATTCGGGACATCGAGAGTTGTGGTATGTTGTTGTCGGAGCGCGAATTAGGTCTTTCAGACGAACATGAGGGTATCATAGAATTGCCCGGAGGCTCGCCTATCGGAGAATCCATCGTCGATATAATGACACTAAACGACCCTATTATTGAGATCGCAATTACACCTAACCGTGGCGACTGCCTAGGTGTACGCGGTATTGCGCGTGACTTAGCAGCATCAGGATTTGGCTCGCTTAAAGACCTCAACACTAAGTCTGTTGAGGGAACCTTTGAAAGTCCTCATCGCGTCGTGCTCGATCTTAATAATGAAATGCGCAATGCTTGTCCCTATTTCATTGGTCGCACCTTAAAGGGTGTCAAGAATACAGAAAGTCCCAAATGGATGAAAGAGCGCCTGGTTGCTGTCGGACTCAGGCCTGTGTCCGTTTTAGTAGATGTAACCAATTACTTAACTTTTGACCTAGGACGCCCGTTGCATGTATTTGACGCCGGAAAAATAAAAGGCGATATCCGTGTGCGTATGGCTGTGGGTGGCGAGTGCATCCATGCCCTCGACGGAAAACAATATAGTTTAGATACCGAAATTTGCGTTGTTGCAGACGACAACGGGCCTGAAAGTCTTGGCGGAGTAATGGGTGGTGAGGAGTCCGGCTGCTCTCAAATGACTACGGATATTTTCGTCGAGAGCGCCTATTTTGATCCCATCCGCACAGCAATAACTGGACGTAAGCTTAACATCCTGTCCGATGCACGTTACCGTTTTGAGCGAGGTGTTGACCCGGCGTTCCTAAAGGAAGGAATGGAGATTGCTACTCGGCTTATCATGGATATCTGTGGTGGCGAAGCCTCTCACTTGGTAACTGCAGGTGCGGAGCCGAAATGGGGGCGCAAAGTTACCATGCGAGCAGATAGGCCAAAAACACTCGGTGGTGTTGACATTACAGAAGATGAAATTGAAAAAATTTTAACCAATCTTGGCTTTAAGGTCTCATACAATGGGGTAATTTTCAGTGCGGATGTTCCCTCGTGGCGGAACGATATCACTAGTGAGTCGTGTCTAGTTGAAGAGGTCTTGCGTCTTCACGGCTTTGACAAAATCCCTGTGGTCACTCTTCCAAGGAAAGAACCTTTGCCGGGTGTGGCGTTGAGTTCGCAGAACCGCCGCCAATCTCAGGCACGCCGAGCGTTAGCAGCCCGCGGAATGACCGAAATAGTGACGTACTCATTCCTAGCTAAGACAGATGCAAAACGATTTGGTGGAGCAAATGAAAAACTTTTTGTGACGAATCCGATAAGTGCAGAATTGGACGTCATGCGACCTTCTTTGCTTCCGAACCTAATCGATGCCGCAGCGCGAAATGGCACTCGCGGAATTGAAAATACCCAGTTTTTTGAAGTTGGCCCACAATTCACTGGGGATACGCCTGATGAACAGGCCATCGTCGCCAGTGGACTTCGGAGCGGCTACTCGAGTTCCCGACACTGGACCGAGTCAAGGCGCCCTGTCGATACTTTTGACGTAAAAGCCGACGCTTTAGCTATCTTAGCAGATCTGGGTGTTACGACTAGCCGCCTCCAAGTGGTGGCTAACGCACCAGACTATTACCACCCGGGTCGATCCGGTGTAATTAGGCAGGGGCCAACAAATATCTTGGCGTACTTTGGTGAAGTTCATCCGAGCGTTTTGCGTAAAATGGATCTAGATTCTTCAGCATGTGGCTTCGAGGTTTATCTCGATAATATACCGGGGCCAAGATCTCGTGGCGGTACCGCCAGATTACCATTAAAGCTATCTAGATATCAAAAGGTGGAACGTGACTTCGCCTTCATCGTTGATCAAGATATCTCAGCTCAAGAAATCTTTTTAGCTGCTACAAGTGCGGACAAAACACTTATCACAGATGTCAATATATTCGATGTTTTTTCCGGGGGAGCTTTTGACAAAGGTCAAAAATCGATCGCATTCACAATAACTTTACAACCTCGAAAAAATACGTTGTCAGAATCTGAGATTGAAACTGTTAGCGCTAAAGTGATTGAAAACGTGGAAAAACGCACAGCCGCAAAATTACGGACCTCGTGAGAGATATCAAGGTGATATAATACCCAAAAATAAGGTGTTTATAGAGTACACCGTTAAAAGTTTAAATTCCAGACTTTGATGCCTATAAACACTCCGATGAATACGAAATACTCCCAAGAGCGCGTTTAACCGCCCCCAATTTGCTCATAAGATGGGATTTTAGCAAGACGGCAAGCTGTTCGCCATCTCTGTCCTCAAGCGCCCTCAAAATTGCCTCGTGCTCAAACATTGCCTCGTTCCATCGCTGTCGACTTGAATTAGCCAAATATCGCACCCGACGAACCCGGCCCTCTAAACCGTCATAGACACTCGTTAACGATGGATTTCGTGCAGTTTCCATAATCTTACGGTGGATGGCCTGATTAAGTTGCGAATATTGATGATGCTCGACACGGGCATGGTGAAGCGCCATCTGATAGTGCAAAGCTCTAATTTCAGCAATATCAGAGTCAGATGCGCGTAAACATGCCAATTCACCTGATAGAGCCTCTAAAGCTCCCATGATTGGAAATAGCTCTTCAGCATCTGCAGGCGTTAAACGTGTAACTCTAGCCCCTCGATTGGGTAAAAGTGTTATCAACCCCTCAGATGCGAGCACCTTTAATGCCTCACGCAGCGGAGTACGGGAAATACCAAACCTCTGACACAAATCCTTCTCAGGGACCCGAACGTCCGGCAGTAATTCACCGTGAAAAATCAATGTTCGAAGCCTAGCCACAATTTCTTCATGCAACAGTGGTTTTCGGATTTGCGTGTGTGTCAAAGAGGCAAACATTTACAAAGTATAGTCATTTGACTTCCCTATTTACCAACGCTCGCTCGAGCACCGCAGCGACATGGACGGCTTTGCGCGCAGTTCCATCATAAATCTGATGCCGGCAGCTGGTACCGTCAGCCACAATTAATGACTCCGCGTCAGCCGCGCGGACAACTGGTAATAAGCTCAATTCAGCCATTCGCATCGAGTTTTCAAAGTTATCAACATCGTAACCAAAGGCGCCAGCCATGCCACAACAACTGCTCTCGATTGTTTCAATCTTGAGGTTCGGAATTAGCGAGAGTGATTCCTCAACTGCCCCCATAACTCCAAATGCTTTTTGGTGACAATGACCGTGCAATAATGCTTTACGCTCTGGTAATGGTTTGAGATTAAGCTTTAAACGTTTCGCTTCACTCTCTCGCGTTAAAAATTCTTCAAACAACAGAGCTTGATCAGATAACTTACGGGCTGCATCTCTTGGAATAAGAGCGCTGAATTCGTCGCGCATAGTTAATAAACAAGATGGCTCCAATCCAACTATTGGAACGCCACGTTCTACAAATGGTAATAATGCGTCAACTGTCCGGAGGGCCTCTTTTCGCGCTTGATCAACAAGACCGGCTGCAAGAAATGTTCGACCACAACAGAGTGGTCGACTGCTGCGTCGGTCATTTGCAAGATGGACCCGATACCCACCTGCTTCCAATACCGCCACGGCAGAGCGAGCATTTTCCGGCTCAAACCAGGTGGTAAAAGTATCAGCCCACAAGACTACCTCTGGACCGTGCTCAGTCTTGGATGCCAAACTATTGGAGTTGAATGGCACTAAGCTCCATGCTGGTAACTTACGTTGCGCACTAAATCCGGTCAGTATCTCACTCAACTTGGCAAGACCTGGTAAGCGGTCACGCAAATTCAAAAACCACCCAAACTTGCTCGCCCACGGCGCATAAAGCGGCAGGAACGCTACGAGTCTATCAAAAATACGCATGCCATGCCGTTGACCAAAATGATATAGGAATTCTGTTTTCATCCGCGTCATATCTACGCCAGTTGGACACTCCCGCTTACATCCTTTGCACCCAATACAAAGTCTCATGGTTTCAGCCATAGAGTCAGACGTAAACGCTTCTGGGCCAAGCTGACCTGATATTGCGAGACGCAATGTGTTAGCTCGTCCACGGGTTACATGTTGCTCGTCTTTTGTAATTCGGTAGCTGGGACACATCACTCCGCCATCGCGTTTGCGACAAGCCCCGTTATTGTTACACATTTCAATTGCATCAGAAAAACCACCCCATTCAGACCAATCAAGTGCGGTATCGGGCATATGTGCCTCATAACCAGGTTTATATCGAAAAAGGGCACGATCATCCATTTTTGGTGGGTCAACAATTTTGCCCGGATTCATAATCCCGGCAACATCAAATTGCGCTTTGACCTCTCTGAAAGTATCAATCATCGCCGAACCGAACATGGCCTCATGAAACTCGGACCTAACCAATCCATCACCGTGCTCGCCAGAATGTGAACCTTTATATTCACGAACTATCTCGAATGCAGCTTCCGCGATAACACGCATCTTGCGCGTATCAAGATCGGTTTTTAAATTTAGAACAGGCCGCACATGCAAGCATCCGACCGAAGCGTGGGCATACCAAGTGCCCTTAGTGTCGTGTTTATCAAAAACCTCCGTCAAACGCGCCGTGTAATCTGCTAAATCTTCTAATCGAACTGCGCAGTCTTCGATAAATGAGATCGGCTTGCCCTCCGTTTTCATGGACATCATTATGTTGAGACCTGATTTCCTCACCTCCCACACATCCTTTTGAAAATTCAGGTCGGATGCTTCAACAACCCCGTTAGCGAAGCCCATATCCGCCATTAAACAAACCAGATCGGCCAATTTTTTACGCTGAGTATTTGGTTCGTCCCCGGCAAACTCAACCAAAAGTAATGCATCAGGCTCACCTTTCACGAATCGGTCAACTGACGTCTTAAACATGGGAATGTCACGGGCTAGATTTATCATTGTACGGTCAACTAACTCTACGGCCGAAGGTCCAAGTTCGACTATGTACTGGGTTGAGGCCATCGCCTCATAGAAGGTTGGGAAATGGCAAATGCCTAATACTTTATGTTCAGGCAGGGGTTTTAGCTCTAGTTCCAATCCCGTGGAGAAAGCCAAGGTGCCCTCAGATCCCACAAGTAGGTGTGCCAAATTAGGGTGGGTTTGCGGCTGCCCTATGGTGCCTTTTACCCAATCACCACGTGGTGCTCCCCCTGGAATAAGCGCGTCCACATTATAGCCACCAACCCGGCGCATAACATCAGGAAAATTAGCCCTGATGGTCCCCATGCGACGCCGACCTATGTCCAAAACCTCACTGACAAGCCCTGACTGATATTTACTTAAATGAGCAAGAGAAGCGTTATCAGAAACCTCACCGAAGGTCATCACTGAGCTGTCAGGCAATACTGCTTTAATAGCGTGAACATTATCACGCATCGTTCCATAAACTATCGAGCGCGCCCCACACGAATTGTTTCCAGCCATCCCACCCAAAGTAGCACGACTCGAAGTTGAAACATCTACAGGAAACCATAGACCGTGTGGCTTCAAGTATGCATTGAGATGGTCGAGAACTAACCCCGGTTCAACTAGGACATGCCTAGATTCTAGATCGAAGCTTTTGATTTTATTCAGGTGCTTTGTACAATCAACGACCAGAGCCTCGCCGACAGTTTGGCCACATTGGGACGTGCCTCCACCCCTCGGCAAAAGACCAATCCCCTCGTTTTTCGCTAGGTCTACTACCACACGGATGTCATCTTCCGTTTTTGGAATAACCACACCGATAGGCTCTATTTGATAATGGGAAGCATCCGTGGAATAACGTCCCCGAGTGAAAGGGTCGAAGTGCACCTCCCCTTCTATCGACGACACTAAACGCTGCATGAGACGTGACTCGCCTATACGCCCGGAACCAGTGAGGCGAGGCCTTGAACTCGACATATCTCTTTTCCTAGTTACTTTGAATAAACCATAAACTATCATTTTGCATACAAAATGCAATAAGTTTACTCACCCACTGGAGGATTGATCTGAAATATGGGGAATAACTATTATCATAAATGTGGTTGCAGTGGACATAAATGAATGCATAATTCATTTAGCTTGTATATTGAAGGGTTATTTTATCATGGCTTTCCGTAGTGGCCGTCATTATTTGCAGATACCGGGTCCAAGCAATGTACCAGATCGCATTCTCCGCGCCATCGACCACCCTACGATAGATCATCGCGGACCCGATTTTGCCGAGCTCGGCCACACCTGCCTTAATGGCATGAAAAAAATCTTTAAAACTAAAAGCCACGTAATTATTTACCCAGCGTCTGGAACAGGTGCTTGGGAAGCTGCGTTGGTAAATGTGCTTAGCCCGGGTGATAAAGTTCTGATGTACGAAACCGGACAGTTCGCGTCACTTTGGAATGAACTGGCACAGCGAATTGGTCTCTTACCCGAGTTTATAGAGGGAACTTGGCGTAGCGGAGCAGACGCGGGAGCTATTGAAGAACGTCTCAAAGGAGACACAAAACATGAAATAAAGGCTGTTTGCGTCGTCCATAACGAGACATCGACGGGTGCAACTTCTAATATCCCCGCAGTGCGCGCCGCGTTGAATACCGCGCACCATCCAGCACTTTTAATCGTTGATACTATCTCATCGTTGGCCTCCATCGATTATCGTCATGACGAATGGGGGGTTGACATCACTGTTTCTGGTTCGCAAAAAGGCCTGATGCTGCCGCCCGGGCTGAGCTTCAACGCAATCAGCGAAAAGGCTCTCAAAGCAAGTGAGACCGCTGTACTGCCGAGATCTTACTGGGATTGGTCATCAATGATTGAAAATAACAAGACGGGGTATTTTCCCTATACGCCGGCCACTAACCTACTCTACGGCTTAAAAGAAGCACTTGCTATGCTTTTCGAGGAAGGGCTAGCCAACGTATTTGCGCGCCATAACCGTCACGCGGAAGCCACTCGGCAAGCAGTGCAAGCTTGGGGCATGGAAATTCTATGCAATAACCCGAATGAATTCTCAAGCGTATTAACCGCCGTTGTGGTGCCTGACAACATTGATGCTGATTATCTCCGCAGTGTGATTTTAAACAATTTCGACATGTCACTCGGGACAGGACTTGGTAAAATGAAAGGTAAAATATTCCGCATTGGGCATCTTGGGGACTTTAATGATCTTGCGTTAATCGGCACGCTTGCTGGCGTTGAAATGGGCTTAAGCCTGGCACAAGTTCCTTATCAAAAAGGGGGGGTCGAGAGGGCTATGACTTACCTAGCGAAGTCGTCCTAATGAGTTCCGAAAATGACGAGAAGACAGTTATTATCGAGCGAAATAATAATGATATCGTCACAGTCGTTCTCAACCGGCCACATAAATTAAATGCCTTTACTCGGTCTATGTGGGGCCGAATGGGCGAGGTGTTTCGGGAATTGAACTCAGACGACACTATCCGTTGTATTATTATCCGCGGTGCCGGCGAAAGAGCTTTTGGACCGGGGAATGATATTTCTGAATTTAAAACAGAACGAAACAACGGGGACCAGGCAAAAGTCTATGGTGAACTAATGCACGAGACCATACAGGCGTTGAGAGCACTTCGTCACCCAACCGTAGCCATGATCCATGGTATCTGCGTTGGAGGCGGTCTCGAAATTGCCGGTCTTTGCGACATTCGGGTCTGCGGTGAGAGTTCAAAATTTGGTGCACCTATCGCCAAGCTTGGGTTAGTAATGGCCTATCAAGAAATATCATGCCTCAAAGACCTAATTGGTCACCAAGGTGCGCTCGAGGTATTGTTAGAGGCTCGGACTATGAATGCTAAAGAGGCTGAACAGAGGGGCATTGTGAGCCGTGTTACACGAGACGAGGACGTGGAATCAGAGGCTATCGCGACTGCAGAGCGCATTGCAGCGGGTGCACCTTTAGTTCACAGATGGCATAAAAAATTTCTTAACCGACTCCGGGATGCGAGGCCTCTGACCAAAGCCGAACTAGACGAGGGTTTCGATTGTTACGACACAGAAGATTTTCAGACTGGTTACAACGCCTTTCTCAATAAAGAAACGCCCTTATTTAAGGGAAAATAATCAATCAGGGATAAAATAGCAGAGAATGTTTCAAAAAACTGGACCATTGATAGGTGTAAAAGTGATTGAGATGTGTCATGTGATGGCAGGACCTACTTGTGGGCGTATGCTTGCGGATATGGGCGCTGACGTTATTAAACTCGAGCGAGTTCCAGACGGCGATGACACCCGGCGGATGGTACCCCCCAATATTAAAGACGAGTCGTCTGCATTCATGATGATGAACTGCAACAAGCGTGGCATCGCCATTAATCTAAAGAATAAACGCGGCAAGGATTTATTGCTACGAATGGTGTCTGACACAGACATTCTTACTGAGAACTACCGACCAGATACCATGGCTAAACTCGGTCTAGGTTATAATAAATTAAAAGAAATTAATCCCGCTCTCGTCTATTGCGCTATTTCTGGTTTTGGTCGCACAGGCCCTTATGCGTTGCGAGGAGGATATGACCTGATAGCTCAAGGCATGAGTGGCTTGATGAGCGTAACTGGCGAAGCACCGAATCGCCAGCCTGTTAAGGTGGGCGGACCTGTGTGTGATATCACTGCGGGAATCCTCGCGGCTATGGGTATTCTCGCAGCGTACGTCCATCGCCTCAAAACTGGAAGAGGCCAGTTGGTGGACACCTCCCTATTTGAAGCCGGCGTTACCCATACTTATTGGCAATCCGCCATCGCACTGGCAACGGGAATAGCACCCGGCCCCATGGGATCGGCACATCCTTTAAATGGGCCTTATCAAGCCGTTGAGGCAGCTGATGGTTGGATCACCTTTTCTGGCGCGAATACACGTAATTGGCGCCGACTGACGGAATTGCTGGGGATGCCAGAGATTGCAAACGACCCACGCTTTCATGATAACGAGGGCCGCATGGCTAATTTAGAGGATTTAATGGAGTTATTGTCAGTGGAGTTTAGGAAAAAATCCCGAGCAACGTGGTTAAAAGAGCTAGAAAAAGCGAAAATCCCTGCCGGCCCAGTTCTAGACATTAATGAGATGCACGCCGACCTCCACACCCAAGCACGTGACATGGTCGTAGAAGTAAATCACAATGGGATTGGTCCAGTTAAAACTATAGGTTGCCCCGTGAAATTCTCAGAAACACCGAGTGCGGTGCATGCTGGAGCTCCGCTTTATGCGGAGCACACACACGAAGTTTTAGCTGAGTTCGGGCTAGAAAAGGACGAGATAGATAGCCTCGTTACCGACGGTGCAATTATTATGAAATAATCTCAAAATAACGATCTCAAATCAAACCAGCCGCGTACACAACGTTACAAATCTTGTTTATTTTTTAATGGTTTCTGATGAAGTCATTAACAATTGGAAAGACAACTCACATTGCAATCAACAAGTAAAACCCCGATCATATTCATCATAAAATATGCCTAAAACTGACGCTAGAAGGCTAAACACAAGGATCAATCACCTAACGTCATCCAGCGGTCAAATCGCCTAACATTTCGCGAGATATGTATCTTTACCCTATCACCCTGTCAGCGGATATATAAAGCAGCGCGAAGCCGCCCGTAGTTGAGTAAATCAGTCACAACAGACATGAATAAATCAGCAGAAACTGGAAAGTTAACGCTAACATTGGCGTCACTCTGCTTAGTAAATGATGCGGATAAAAGCCCGATCAAACGTCCTCTATTATCTACCAGCGCACCACCCGATGCGCCTAGATTCACTGCGGCATCGGTTTAAATGAAATCTTCTGTAAGATTGAAACCTGCCTTTGAGACACCCAATGCCGACACAACCTCACTGGTCAAACTAATCCCTAGCCCAAATTGATAGCCAATAACACATGACTGCTCGCCAATTCTAGGTTCAGATGCGGTTTTCAATATTGGGAAATTTCAATCAACTTTTAATAAAGCGATATCTGCAAGCACATCCCGCGCTAGTATATGAGCGATCTTAACTGTACCAATGGCTAATCGGACATTTAATGTTTTTGCACGTCCAAGAACATGTGGTGCGGGAGCAAAATAGCCCCCATCCAGTATACAAACAGCTAAGCCTTCGGGTTCTTTCAAGGCTAATTCCGAGCTTGGATCAGGCCAATCTGGAAGCACGGCTACCACAGATTTTATAGCTTCCCTCGGAGTTTCTGCCATAGAATGGGGTGCTGCAACGACAGCCAAGGCAACAACAACAAAAAACTTGTTCATAAGAAAAACCCAACTGTTTCACATCAATAGTTAAAGACCTGTCGCCATGCTGTCTTGATGACACTCTTTTAACAAGCCAACATAGCAAAATAGGCTAGAAGGAGCTTCAAGCATGTCCGACAATTTAAACTTGTCACACCCTCGCGTGCGTCTTGCACATACTCCCACTCCTCTCGAGGCAATGCCTAATTTAAGTTTAGCACTCGGCGGCCCGCGTCTTTTTGTCAAACGCGATGACTGCACTGGGCTCGCAACAGGTGGCAACAAGGCTCGCCAATTAGAATACTACTTTGGACAAGCATCCGTCTCAGACGCGGATACGATTTTGATAACTGGAGCAGTCCAATCCAATTTCGTTCGACAGGCGGCCGCAGCAGCCCGCAAATGTCGGATGGAATGTCATATCCAACTTGAAAAACGCCTCTCTCGCAGTGACGCCACATACTTAAGGTCAGGAAATGTTCTCCTCAATCATCTTTTAGGCGCGGAAATACATCACTTTGATAAAGGTCATGACGAAAGCGCCGCGGACTTAAACCTAGACGTGCTCGCTGAATCGTTGCGTGCCAAAGGTCGAAAACCATATGTTATTCATCTTGGTGTAGATCACACTCCTTGGGGCGGTCTTGGCTATGTGGATGCCGGCCGCGAGACTGCAACCCAAGTTGACGCAATGGGCTTAACAATTGACGCCGTGGTATTAGCATCCGGAAGCGGCTTAACCCACGCTGGCTTCTTAACTGGTTGGCGAGCTGCAGGCAAAGCCTCTCCAATATATGGCATTTGTGTCCGCCGCGATGCCAATGAACAAAAGCGCAGAATTGAACGTCGTTTAGCAGAAATCATCGCACTTGCCGGGCTTTCGCCTAGTCTCGCAGGACCCAATGATATCAATGTTGACGATTCTTGGCTTGGACCCGGATACGGGCGGCTAACCCAGGATATCCGTAATGCTATCGACATCACAGCGCAACATGAAGGATTGATCCTTGACCCAGTTTACACCGGAAAAACAATGGCTGGCCTGATCTGCATGGTACGAAACTCTGTGCCGGCAAATGCCAAAAATATTCTTTTCCTTCACACGGGTGGTTCCGTTGCATTGTTTGGCTATGAAGAGCTAACCATGTCAGAAAAAGGTAATTCACAGCCCGAAACCAACAAGGTTTCCTCATCAATTTGAAGAATGCACTGAGAAGGACCAGTGAAAAGTAACGATTAAAGCGCTAATAAACCGTCGCACTGAAAAAAGTAAAAAACTTTCAATGACAAAGTTAAAGGCAAATCACATACAAAGGTAATCCTCAAAAGCTTAAGTTTCCTAATAACTCGGGGTGGCATTGGGGCCACATGAGGGAAAACCCGTAATATCGGATTTCACAGACAAGCCGCTATACATCTCTGAAAGACTGATCGAAATTAGGTCGGTGTTACCCATTTTCTGCACAACAGGAACAGACCGATTTAAATAATTTTTACTCTTTAAAGTACAACCGTGCTTGCTATGACGTGCCGACCACGTAATTAATGCGAGTATGCAGAGTTTTTGTGACAAATCCAAACTTGTCGCGATCCTTGGTGCCACAAATACGGGGAAAACCCATCTAGCCTTGGACCGCATGTTAGCCTATTCATCAGGCATGATTGGCTTTCCATTACGTCTGCTCGCGAGAGAAAACTATGATCGTGCCGTGAAAGTTAAAGGGGCTGGTCAAGTTGCACTAATAACAGGCGAAGAGAAAATCTTGCCAAACCGCGCGCGTTATTTTTTGTGCACGACCGAGGCTATGCCAACGACACGCCAAGTTGACTTTCTCGCAGTCGATGAGATTCAGATGTGCGGCGATTTAGACCGAGGACATATTTTTACAGAGCGTCTTCTCCACGCACGCGGGCGTTTTGAAACCATGTTTATGGGCGCTGATACCATAAGACCAATTATTCGAACGCTTGTACCCGACGTGGAATTTGTAGAACGGTCACGAATGTCAACGTTAACCTACTCGGGCCCCAAGAAGTTAGCCCGTCTCCCAAATCGCACAGCGGTTGTGGCATTTACGGCTAGTGACGTCTACGCGTTAGCCGAGTTAGTTCGCCGCCAGCGCGGAGGCGCAGCTGTGATCATGGGAGCCTTAAGTCCGCGCACCCGCAATGCGCAGATTGAACTCTATCAATCAGGCGAAGTCGATTTTCTCGTAGCGACCGATGCCATCGGCATGGGGTTGAATATGGATGTCGACCACGTTGCATTCGCACAAATAAGGAAATTCGATGGTCGCAATCACAGATTAATGCAAGCTGCAGAGCTCGCCCAGATTGCTGGGCGGGCTGGTCGACACATGAATAATGGAAGTTTTGGCACTACCGCGGACATAGGTGACCTAGATGAAGATGTGCGCCAAAACATTGAGCATCATAACTTCCCTTCACTTGAAAAAATTTTTTGGCGTAATAGTGAGTTGGATTTTCGTTCCATTCACAACTTGCGTAAAAGCTTAGCGAAAACACATCCTACACCGCAATTGATAAAGTCTCGACCAGCCGATGACGAACTCTCTCTCGCCGGGCTAGCCTCCAATGTTGAAATCGTAAAACTAACTGATAGCAGGGACGCCGTACATTTATTGTGGGATGTCAGTCGAATTCCAGATTTTAGAAAGGTCGCAAGCGATGCGCATATAAGCCTCCTAACTGAGATTTATCGCCATCTTCGAGGACCAAGTTCACGCCTTCCAACCGATTGGTTAGCCGCGCAGGTCAACAGGCTTGATCGTACCGGTGGTGATATTGATACCCTGACTCAACGTATTGCTGGAATTCGTATTTGGACTTATATCGCGTTTCACGGTGCGTGGGTTCAAGACTCGGATTATTGGCGCGGGCAAACCCGTGTCATAGAGGACAAGCTCTCGGATGTCTTGCATGATCGTTTAGTCCAACGATTTGTCGATAAACGCACAGCGCATCTTGTTAGACGCTTAAAGGATGAGGCTAAGTTGTTAGGGGCTGTGAGAAAAGATGGAGAGGTGCTGGTGGAAGGCCATAATGTAGGAAGGTTGCTGGGCTTTCAGTTTGCCGCTGATCATGGCTCAGGTGGACCAAGGAGTATTACCGCTGCACGTGCAGTCGAACGAGCTGTGCGTCAAGTATTACCCCAAGAAATCGAACGTCGTGTCACGGCGGTTCAAACCGCAAAAGATATGGCGTTTTCACTTTCTGATCCGCGTGTATCAAAAACAGTAAACATAGTGTGGACCGAAGCTCCGATCGCACGGCTTATGGCTGGTCGTGACGTTCTACACCCTAAGGTCAAAGTTTTACATAGCGAACTCTTAAACAGTGCTCAGAAGAAGCGTATCAACGAACGCTTGGATGTGTGGATCAAAGATAGGATCAAGACTTTATTCCGCCCCCTTTTTGCCGGGACCAAAACACTACTTTCAGGTTCAGCTCGGGGTATTTTATTCCAACTTGGCGAATATTTAGGATCGATGCCACGCGCCGATGTTCTTGATGAAGTTGCCGCACTTGAACCTAAGAATCGTCGTGCCCTCCGGCAGATAGGCATCCGTATCGGACGCGAGTCCATTTTTGCCCCACTTACCCTAAAAACACACGCCGTAATTATGCGCGGCGTTCTCTGGGCGTTGAAGAATGATATACCGTTTCCGCTAGCGCTCCCGGCCAATGGGCGGGCATCACTTCAAATTCAAACTGACAGTGTGACAACTAAATTGATGGAAGCCATTGGATACCGTGCACTCGGTAATCTAGCTGTGCGTGTCGAAATCTTAGAACGCGTCGCCTCAGAAGCATGGAGCCTCAGTGAAAGAGGCCCGTTTGAGAAACCAGCCTGTTTGATGAACCTTCTGGGCTGCAGTGCAGAAGATTTAACAAACGTTTTAGTTCGCCTAGGTTATAAGAGTGAAATCAAAGACAATAAGATCTTGTTTACTCCGATCAGCCGCAAAGCTGGGCGCACCGGCCCACTCACATCAAGGGTCTCCTCTAGGCACCAACCTGCAAAAAAAGAAAACAATATAGATAAGTCTAGATCCTCTGCACGTAAATTCCATGAGCGAAAAGCAGACCCAAATTCTCCTTTCTCGAAACTTCGGGAATTAAATTTGGGTAATTCCGTTGGCTCTTGATCCCTTGAGCAACCTCCCTTCACTCCGGCTTGATAAATGGCTCTGGCATGCAAGATTTTTTAAATCACGCTCATTGGCGACACAGTTTTGCAGTGCCGGGAAGTTGCGTGTAAACGGTATCATCATTAAGAAAGCGCATCACGAATTAAAGACCGGGGAGGTGCTCACATTTGCCAAGGGACGTAGGGTATTCGTAGTAAAAGTTCTTGGGCTAGGCACACGTCGTGGTCCAGCCACAGAAGCATATTCGTTATACACAGACCTGTCGCCTCCTCCCCTTCCTGACAAAAATAGTCTACTCCCAACGGTCTTAGCACCCAGGCGTGAACCAGGAAGCGGACGACCCACTAAACGAGAACGACGTCAAACAGACAAACTTCGCGAACCTAGTTCTATCAAAACTTTTTACTAAATGTTTTAGGAGATTCGATAATGTCAAAGCTAAACCTCGAAAAAGCCAATATTATTGTTCGGTCCGCGCTTAATAAGGGCGCCGACCTTAAATTGAAACCGTTAACAGTAGTCGTGCTTGATGCGGGGGGTCACTTCATTGTGGTAAACCGGCAAGATGGGAGTGGTATTGTCCGGGTAGAAGTAGCAACGGGCAAAGCATGGATCTCGCTCGGTACTGGCCTACCTTCCGGCAAACTTGATGCCCGCGACATCAAATTTCTTAGCGCCCTCAACGGCGCTGCGAACGGACGTTGCGTGCCCGTACCGGGTGGGGTTTTGGTTTGCGACCCTGAAACAGATGAAATTATTGGCTCTGTTGGAATTAGCGGAGACACATCTGAACAAGATGAAGCCTGCGCTATCGCTGGTATAAAAGCGGCGGAGTTAAAACCCCTTGGAACGATCTGAGACATCGAATATCGATAGAGGCAAGAACAAGAGGTACTCAGCCCACTGGAGTTTTCCCCACGCCAAAGTCGATATTTTTATGCAGTCTTTACAGTATCGGTCAAAATAATGGCAGTATCTCCAAAAACAATAATGATAATTCACCTCTTTGGAAGACAGGTACACTCTTTTGAAGCCATTCACCTCACTAAAACCAGATAAAAAAATGTTTATGTTTCACTCATAGCCTCTGTCCAAACCCTACGATTACACGGCGTCGCGTTTTCGTATCAAACAGTACCCAAAGTCAGGGCAGGCTTAAACGAAAAGTAGCGATGCTCGCAATCAAACCGGCATTGATCAAATTAGCTATAACATAAAGATGAAGAGCGCGATAAATATCTTTCACCGTCACTCTTGCGCGACCATCCCCAATCCACCTATCTTGAATAATATAGCCGTCATAACGCCGCGGGCCCGCCAATGCGAGGCCGAGGGCGCCTGCCATAGGTGCCTCTACCCATCCAGCATTGGGGGACCGATGTTTAGAAGCGTCCCTCACCATTATTCGCAGTGCCGCGACAGGATTCCCACCCGGCACAAATATTGCTGCCAAAGTTAAAAAAATTCCAGCTAATCGCGCTGGGACAAGATTAAGAACATCATCGAGACGCGCGGCAGCCATACCAAAGTATCGGTACCGCTTATTATCATGGCCTATCATCGAGTCCATCGTATTCACCGCTTTGTAAATCGCCATTCCAGGAAATCCTAATAGCAAGTACCAAAAAACTGGCGCAACCACACCATCGGCAAAATTCTCCGCCAGCGACTCTATCCCTGCCCGCGCCACCCCATGCCCATCCAGCTGTGTCGAGTCACGACCAACTATATGACTAACAGCACTACGCCCCATCTCAACACTTTGGCTCAATCCTATAGCAACGGCGCGGACATGATCATAAAGACTGCGTCCTGCTAAAACTGATATCACCAGAAATAACTCAATCGGCCATCCCCACGGATGAGTCATCGTCAGCAATGCAACAATTGTCGAAATAATCCCAACAAGGGTGACGATAAACATAACAAGTAAAAGCCCGCGAATTAGCCGGTCCACATTCCCGCGGTTTTCACGATTAAGCTTTCGCTCTAAAGTTTTTATAATGGCTCCAAGCCAAACTACCGGGTGTTTAATACGACGGAACAAAAACTCTGGGTCGCCAACATATCCATCGACCAGAAGCGCGATAAGGAGCATAATTAGAGGATCGACGCCTATATGATCACCGTTTAATGCCAAAAACCCGCTTAGAGTGCTGAAAGAAAACATTAGAAGAGAATGCGCTCAGGGGAGCTAAAGCGTCAATACCGGTAATCGGATATTAAAATATCGAGCGCTACCCCCCTCAAATTAGATTAATCAAAGTCTCTGTATTTCAAAACCATTAGAGAGTACTCTAAGGAATGGAACTAAAGGACGCCAGTCTCGCTCTAGTCAAAGCATTCAAACATTTGTTTGTGGGTATGATGGATTCGTGTGCACTTTTTCTATCTGTTGTGCCTACATGGATACTCGTGGTTAGTCTTTTCCTTGCCGCCGTAAGTATAGGCATTGTCGTTGGTTTAGTGATTGGTCGATTTCTAAAAGCTCATAAAAAACGAGCTTTAGGACCCGAGAGTCCAAAAATTGACAAAATGCCAATATCTCCCGAAAACCCTGCCACCATTGCCTATCGGGAGTTTGTTGCCAGTAGCGATCCTGCCTCCCGCCAGGCAGACGATACAACCCAAAACTTTGCAAATACTCTAAAAGATTTGCGCCAAAAACTCGCGGAGGCTGCGCGCAATGCGATCAAGGAGGATAAATTCGAAGATGCCCTAGCGATGCTCATGATTCTAAGTAACGATGAAGGCCAAGACGGTATCAAAGCACTTAATGCTGGGCACAAGCATTTAATGGCGGCCACACTAGCGAAATCAATTTCTGGAGAATTGTATATTGCTCTGCTTGATCCTGAGTCCGCAATGCAACAATTCTCTGATGCGATAGAACTTTTACCCGACAATCAAGAGCAGATGCTGATGGGATTACACGACCAGCACGCAAGAGCAGCTTATCAGGCTGGGAACCATATAAATGCCATTCACTCTTTCGAAACAGCGCTCAAGTTAATGGGGGAAATATTGGGACAAAATCATCCCACTGTTGCAAAAACAATCAGCAGCCTAGCAAGGGTGTACTATTCTTGTGGCGATTACGAGCGCACTGAAAAGCTCTATCGCCAAGCCCTGCGAATTAATGAGGAGGCCCTTGGAAAAGACCACCCTAGTGTTTCAACAGACCTCAATAATCTTGCACTCTTGCATAAGCGCGAAGGCTATCTAGAAATTGCGGAACCACTTTTAAAACGCTCATTAGAAATTTTAGATAAAACTGTTAGTCTCAGAGATCCACACTTGGTTGCTACACTTCGTAACTATGCATCAGTTTTAAAAGGCCTTGGTCGCGACCACGAAGCGATACCCTTTGAAAAACGGGCAAATGCTGAGTCATTATTAAGTACACCAACCAATAAATAGTCCAAGCCATTACATCTCCGCATACCCCCGTCGTGCCTCCGCTATTAGTTCCCCTTTCCTGGAATTTTTAACCATGTATATTCTTGCGGATCAAATCGTCCGAGAGAGGCTATGACCCGCGGACGATAGTTGAATGCCATTTTTGAAAAAGGCTTGACATCCAATCGCAACCGCTCGAAGGCAAGGACCAAGCGCATGACTAAACTAGCCGTCGCACTCATGTGCGATCAGGAAATCAATCATCCAACCGTTATACATAGAGCCCATCGAATCGACCAAACGCATGACCATTATCATGCTCTTGGCCATTGTCAAAATCATGACTGATCGCTGGGCAAATTAGTGTTCAATTATATACGCGACCCCAGAGAAATATATAACCGCTCCTTTGAGACATTGAGGGAGATAACAGATACCTCCCATTTACCAGAGAGGCTTGTACCAGTTGCGGAGAGATTAGTGCATGCCTGCGGTATTCCAGAAATCACCGATGAGATTGCTTGGAGTGGAGACCCTGTTTCTGCCGGATCGACAGCTCTGGCCAATGGAAAACCAATCCTCGTCGATACCCAAATGGTTGGAGCCGGTATCATGAGGGCTCGCCTGCCCTCCTTAAATGAGGTAGTCTGTCTACTCCATGATCCTCGCACATCAGATCTAGCAGTATCAAATCAAACGACTCGATCAGCCGCAGCAATTGACCTGTGGTTAGATCATATTGAGGGCGCGATCGCCGTATTTGGTAACGCACCGACCGCGCTTTTTCGGCTCCTCGAGCTGTTAAAAGAAGGCTCTCCTAAGCCTGCCTTAATTCTTGGCTTTCCGGTTGGTTTCATCGGCGCTGCCGAATCTAAAGAGGCGCTTATCCAATATGCCGGCGAAATTCCCTTCATTACCTTGCGGGGCCGTCTAGGAGGCAGCGCTATGGCAGCTGCTTCCGTCAATGCTTTGATCTTGGGAGCCTTCAAATGAACAGGAATGATAAAAATTGGCTCAACATTGTTGGTATTGGCGAAGACGGAATCAAAGGTCTAAGTCTTAAAGCGCGTCAAGTTATCAACACAGCGGAAGTACTGATTGGTGGTAAACGTCACTTAGCAAAAATTCCTAGTACCACCGCAAAAAGAATCGTGTGGGGAAACAATTTTTATCACGGGGTTAATTCCATTAGAGAATACGAAGGGAAAAAATCTGTGGTCGTTTTGGCATCGGGTGATCCCATGCATTTTGGCGCAGGCTCTGAACTTGTCCGTCGATTTGGGATTGGGGCAATGAATATCATCCCCACACCGAGTGCCTTTAGTCTTGCAGCCGCTCATATGGGTTGGTCCATCCAAAATATAACTTGCTTAACCGTTCATGGCCGGGCATTGGAGCAGATTAATCGCTGCCTTCACAATGGTGCACTGGTTCTCATATTGAGTTGGGACGGATCGACCCCGGGCAAGCTAGCTAAATTATTGTCCGCACAAGGTTACCCAGATAGTCGCATGACGGTTCTTGAACATATGGGTGGTAAACTGGAAAAAAAGGTTGAGGGTATAGCCGGTGATTGGCAAATAACAGAATTAGCAGCTCTAAATACCATTGCTCTCGAATGTGTTGGCGACGCAAATGCAGTATCATGGTCCCGAGCACCCGGACTCCCCGAACAAGCGTTCCACCATGACAATATCATAACCAAGCGTGAAGTCCGCGCCTTAACATTGGCCGCCCTGGCTCCGCGGCCAAGAGAGATTCTTTGGGATGTCGGTGCTGGCAGCGGCACAGTCGCTATAGAGTGGCTGCGGGTTGAGCCTTCGGCTTATGCCGTCGCCATTGAGCGCGATCCTCAACGCATCGCTTTAATGCGCGCCAATGCTTATGATCTGGGTGTGCCAGAGCTAGAGATAATTGAGGGTGTAGCACCCGCTGCCCTTAGCGATATTGGAGAACCACCAGATGCGATTTTCATTGGCGGCGGGGTATCTAATCTTTCCATTCTCAAAGCATGCCACGAGAGCCTTAAACTCGGCGGAAGATTAGTTGCGAATGCAGTAACCTTAGAAGCCCGCCACACATTTTTTCATTTTCGTGAGCAGTTTGGTGGCGAAATCACACAAATTAATATTTCACGTTCAGGGCCTGTTGGGCGCTTGAGTGGACTCCGTCCAATGCTTGAAATTTGGCAACTGTATCAGGAAAAAACATGAGCGGCATCCTTTACGGTCTAGGCGTCGGTCCGGGCGACCCGGATCTCATCACCCTTAAAGCCTTACGCATCATACAAAAAGCGCCCGTCATTGCTTATCCCGCGCCCGATATCGGCAAAAGCCTCGCCCGCGCTATCGCGGGACCTCATATTCCAGCGAATAAAACCGAGATCCCTATTCTAACACCAATGGTACCCGATAAATTTCCCGCGCATGATGTGTATGATAAATACGCCGCCAAGATCGCGGGCCACCTCTCAGCGGGTTGCGATGTCGCCGTCCTGTGTGAGGGCGACCCCTTTTTATACGGATCTTTCATGTACTTATTTGCACGCCTTTCCAACACCTATCCAACTCAAGTTGTTCCGGGCGTTTCCTCCCTTGGTGCATGTGCAGCGGCAGCAGGCATGCCTCTCGTATCTCGTAATGAAATTTTAAGCGTTGTCCCGGGGCCATTGGAGGAAAATGAGATTGAGGGCCGACTCAAGCAATCGAGTGCAGTCGCTATTATGAAAGTCGGCCGGCACTTGGATAAAATACGCAGTGTTGTCAACCGACTGGGCCTCCAAAAATACGCACACTACGTGGAATATGCATCAATGAGCGACCAAAGAGCAGTGCCCCTCTCTCAAATAGAGGCCCACAATGCCCCTTACTTTTCGATGATACTAATCCGTCAACCGTCAGGTGAGGATGGGAAGTAACCATGGAAAAACACTCCCCTGTATTTATAAACCTCACATCAAAAGGACTGGAGCAATCACGTTTAATCATCGCTTCACTCGGCAGAGGGGAGTCGCACGGGCTTTTTAGTCGCGTCTCTGGCGCCGAGCATACTTTCAAAGATACCGTGGCACATATTCGAAACTTGTTCGCAGACGGGCGAGATATTATTGGTCTGTGCGCGGCAGGCATCTTAATTCGGGCAGTCGCTCCACTTCTCAGCGAAAAAAACATAGAACCAGCCGTTCTTGCTATAGCTGAGGATGGGAGCACAGTGGTCCCATTGATCGGTGGGCATCGCGGTGCAAACCGGCTTGCTGCCGAAATCGCTGAGATACTTGATATCGCTCCAGCTATCACAACGGCAGGAGACGTTCGATTGAAAATCGCACTTGATGATCCACCTCACGGCTGGTCCGTGGCAAACCCTGCAGCTACAAAAACTATTACCGCTAATCTTCTTGCTGGAAAAACTACCGGATTAGATGTTCAAAGCGGCAATGCTAATTGGTTAAATCCCGAACACTTCTCTACAAACCACAAAACCCCTCCTGCAGTGACCATAACGCATTGCAATACTAAAGAGGACGCGAGCCACCTCGTTCTACACCCACCAGTACTCGCAGTTGGCGTTGGATGCGAACGGAACTGCTCTCCAGAGGAATTAATAAAATTAGCCGACCTGGCACTGGATCAAAGCGGTCTTGCGAAAGCTAGCGTCGGGGTGGTCGTGTCAATAGATTTAAAAGCCGATGAAGCTGCGTTGCATGCCCTCGCCGATCATTATAGAGTTGAGGCACGGTTTTTTTCAGTCGCAGAATTAAAGGCAGAAACCTCTCGACTTGCAAACCCTTCGGACGTGGTATTTGCTGAAGTAGGTTGTTATGGTGTCTCAGAGGGGGCCGCACTCGCAGCTGTCGGGGAAAACGGTTCGTTAATCGTTACCAAAGTTAAATCTCAGCGCGCCACCTGCGCAATAGCGCTGTCAGCGCCTGGTGAGTGTTTAAGTACACCAGGTAGAAAACGCGGAAAGCTAACCATTGTTGGAATCGGACCGGGTGCTGCAGCTTGGCGAACATCGGCCGTTACGCGCGTGTTGACCCACGCAGATGAAATCGTTGGATATAGTCTTTACCTCACTCTCATTAATGACTTGATCGCGGGCAAGCCTTGCCACAGCTCAAGTTTATCAGAGGAAGAAGCTCGCGTCCGCTTAGCCTTGGAGCGCGCAGCTGAAGGTTGGGACGTCGCACTTGTCAGCTCAGGTGACGCTGGAATTTATGCTCTAGCAACTCTAGCATTCGAACTACTTGACAGAGAGAATAATCCGGAATGGAATCGTATGGAAATACGTGTCGAGCCCGGCGTATCTGCCATCCAAGCTGCCGCGTCCCGGATGGGAGCACCAATTGGACATGATTTTTGCACGGTTTCACTCTCGGATTTACTGACACCATGGGAAGTAATAGAGCAACGCCTTATTGCCGCTGCCGAAGGTGACTTTATCGTTGCGTTATATAACCCTGTTTCAAAACGTAGGCAAAATCATATAATTACAGCACGTGATACACTTCTGGAGCACCGGCCGGCTTCGACACCGGTTATACTTGGGCGTAATTTAGGCCGTAAAGGAGAAACTTTGGAAGTACTCCAATTGGATAAATTAACCCCCGACCGAGTTGATATGTTGACCCTCGTAATTATCGGCAACAGTCAAACTCGCCTAATGGAGAGAGGGCAAAAGCAATGGGTATACTCGCCTCGAGGTTACGCTAAGAAAATGGGAGAGGTAGCTTCATGACTGTTCACTTCATCGGGGCCGGGCCCGGTGCACCAGACTTGATCACCGTCCGCGCCTTAAACTTGATTCGCCAAGCTTCCGTTATTTTGTATGCTGGCTCACTAGTGCCAAAAGCCATATTGGCAGAAGCCTCTAGCGGCACAGAAATAACCGATACTGCTAGTATGGACCTCGACGCCATTATTGGGGCCATAAAATCTGCCCATGTCAAAGGTCAAGATGTAGCCCGCGTCCACTCCGGCGACCCATCCCTTTATGGGGCTATCGCAGAGCAAATGCGCCGTCTTGATGCACTTGGTATATCCTATGACGTGACACCAGGCGTACCCGCTTATGCAGCAGCGGCAGCCGCCATGAAAAAAGAATTGACGTTAGCAGGCGTTTCACAAAGTATTATCCTGACCCGAACAGCGGTCCGATCATCTTCAATACCACCGGGAGAGGAATTAGCTGAGCTGGGAAAAATTGGCGCTACACTAGCGATCCACTTATCGATCAATAATTTAGCTAAAGTGGTGCGCGAACTTTCACCCCACTATGGTCTTGATTGTCCAATCGCCATCGCCTACCGTGTCGGTTGGCCGGATGAGTTAATAATCGAGGGTCAATTGTCAGATATTAGGAAAAAGATAAAATCAACTGGCATCACCCGTACAGCCCTAATTTTAGTCGGCCGCGTACTAAAGCCTGATGACTTCGATGACAGTCGGCTTTACGCCTCCGACCACCATCACATTCTTCGACCACGAAGTTCCTAAACCTGATGTGCGATCCACGCAATAACGTCCTCAATTGACGTGGTACTGTCGCCTTCGCTAATTGAAGGTGGTGTAATCAAAATAATCGGGCATCCGATCCTTTGAGCCACTAGAATTTTTTCTGGGACACGCCCACCCGACGCCTTACTCACCAAAGTATCGATATTGTGGATTTCAAATAATTTCCGCTCGTGCGCGTCATCAAAAGGTGGACGACCAATCGTCAAATCATAATATTTTAAAGGCAACTTGTTTGTCGGAGGGTCAACTAACCTTACAAGAAACCAAATCGACCCTATTGAACTGAACGCTGAGACAGTCTGGCTTCCTGTTGTTAAAAATGTTCGCTTTGAGATCTGCTTTAAAATCTCGGCAGCTTCATTCAAGTCCTCAGTTAGGTACAAATACTCACTAGCTGGCAAATTCCAATTCTCGCGTAATAAATTTAGCTTGGGCGTATTCATCTGTCGCGCTGCCTCAGATGCATGGGCCGAGATTTTTTGCGCAAATGGATGGGTCGCATCAACCAGGAGGTCAATTTTATTCTGACGTAGATAACCTCTCAAGCCATCCACGCCCCCAAAGCCACCGACGCGAACCTTGCCAGATACGTCAGGATAACGGGCTGTGCGGCCTGCCCACGAGGTGGTGACGTCTACTCGACGACTAAACCTATCGACAATTCTGTCAGCTAACAACCGCGCCTCAGACGTGCCACCGAGGATAAGGAGCCGTTTCATTTAGGCGCTGACGCGTCGCCGCTCGCATGACCAATCAATTTACCTTCACGGTCAAAAACTATCACGTCGACCTCCATATCTCCCGCAAGCGTCGCCAATGCCGTCCCCCGCGCCATCGCTGCAATTGAGTTCGCGATCTTTAGGTTATCCTCTTTAGCAATATTTAAAGCCTCCAGCGCCGTATTTCCCCCAGCAATTCGTTTCACGGTATTTTGACTCCCGCCAGCACGGCGAGCTATTTCAGCCAAGCCACGCATGTCCACACTTGAACGGCCCGAATGCAGGTCTAAATGGCCTTGCGCAAGTTTAGTCAACTTACCAAAACCTCCAACCAGAGTCAGACGTTCAACAGGCTTACGACGGAGATACTTTAGAAGACCGCCTGCGAAATCACCCATGTCAATTAGAGCTTGCTCTGACAAATTAAACATTTTCTTTATCGCGGATTCCGATGTCGATCCAGTTGCGGCAGCGATATGCAATATGCCCTGCGCAAGTGCCACGTCCACACCCCGGTGTATGGAGTCGATCCATGATGCGCAAGAGAATGGGACCACAATGCCTGTTGTTCCTAATACTGATAATCCACCTTTAATTCCAAGTCTACCGTTCATAGTTTTTAAAGCCAGTTTGTTACCGCCAGGAATAGAGATGGTAATGTCCAGATCAGGTTTAGCTGTATTTGAGAGTGCTTCGCAAAGATTTTCGGAGATCATCTGGCGTGGCCCGGGGTTGATGGCGGGCTCTCCAACAGATAACGGTAATCCTGGGAGGGTTACCGTACCAATACCCTCTCCGGCATGAAACTGGATGCCTTGGCCAATTACGCCCCTTGCCACGCGCACAATAACCTCTGCACCATGCGTGACATCCGGGTCGTCTCCAGCATCTTTAATGATGCCAGCTTCAGCCCAATTATAACCACTGGATTGTCTTGATAGTTTAAAAGTTGGTTTCTGGCCATTTGGGAGAATTATTGTTACTGGGTTTTCAAAATTCCCAGTAATTAAAAATGAAAAAGCCGCTCGCGCAGCCGCAGACGCGCACGCACCGGTGGTCCAGCCTTTTTTTAGGTTTCCCTCTGGTTTGCGAGCCATCATAGAGGTAATGTATCTATCTACTCAGCAAAATACGAGAGTTTGCATAATGGTTAAATCTAAATTTTCTAATCAGCTATCAAAACCTGCCGAGGGGTCTGGAAAAGAGACCGGAATTAAACCCACCAAATCAGCTCCGAAAAAAAGTGGTCTCTTGGGGTTAGTTATCGCAATTTTCCTCGTTGGCACAAGTCTTGTGGTTCTGGTCTTAAATCGTCATTTTGAAAACGAGCTTGGCATGAGCGAAGGCGGTGTAATTCGAGGGTCAGAATCTAGAGGTCAAGCGACTATAGGCGGACCTTTTCAATTGACAGATCACCATGGGAAAAAAGTCAATGAACGAAATTTTAGCGGCAAATACATGCTAATTCACTTTGGTTACACATATTGCCCTGACATTTGCCCTGCGACACTAACAGAAATTTCTAATACATTAGACAACCTTGGGGAGTTAGCAGAACAAATTATCCCAATTTTTATTACAGTTGACCCAGAGCGTGACACGCCTGAGCAATTAAGGGAATATGTCTATCATTTTCATCCACGTCTGGTTGGCTTGACAGGTAGCTCCCAAGAAATCAGAGCTGTTACTAAGCTTTTCCGAGTATATCACTCAAAAATTGAGCCCGAAACCTCAAATCGGGATCCCGATGACTATTTGGTTGATCACAGCGCCCTAGTATATTTCATGGGACCGAATGGGGAATTTGCGCGTCACTTTAGCCATACCTCAGATGCCGAAACAATGGCGAAACGAATTAAGGAAACAATCAACCCTTGAACGCGAAACTAAACCTGTCGACCGGGACGAAAGGCCTTGTCATTGCCTCGCCTAAATCAGGATCCGGCAAAACATTAATTACCTTGGGGCTACTCCGGCATATAGCCAATACTGGAATTGATGTGGTCTCTGCAAAGGTTGGTCCTGATTATATCGATCCAGCCTTTCATACCGTGGCCAGTGGACGACCATGTCGTAACCTAGATTCTTGGGGCATGCGCCCCAAAACTCTGAAAAAAAACCTCGATAGGATAGCTGTTGACGGGTCCATAGTAATTTGTGAGGGAGTAATGGGTTTGTTTGATGGCGCAAGGGTTGATCCCACGGAACAGTCTGGTTCGACAGCAGACATTGCCCTTTTTACCGGTTGGCCTGTCGTTCTTGTTGCGGATGCGGACGCCCAAGGGGCATCTGCAGCAGCCTTAGTTCGCGGATTCGCTACACATCATGAAAAACTTCAAATAGCAGGGGTGATTTTTAATCGTGTAGGTAGCGAGACCCATGCAGAAATTCTAATTTCCAGCATGACAAATTCATTGCCCCATATACCCGTCCTAGGGTGTATTCCGCGTGGTGAGGCTCTATCCCTGCCTTCTCGGCACCTAGGATTGATCCAAGCGATTGAACACCCAGACCTAGAAGTATTTATTGAAAATGCGGCCACCATTGTCAAAAAAAATATAGATATAACCGAAGTCTTGGCACTGGCTTACAGTAGCTATAATAAACAAAAGGACTGTAATTTAGCATTGCCCGTTCTTGGACAGCATATTTCCATTGCCAAAGATGACGCTTTTAACTTTGTTTATCCGCACGTATTGGAGGGGTGGCAAGATATGGGAGCCGAAATTTCAACATTCTCGCCCTTAGCTAACGAGATACCAAAAGCATGCGCCGATGCTATTTACTTACCCGGGGGTTACCCTGAACTATACGGCGGCCAATTAGCAGCCAACAGGCTTTTTATCTCCAGCTTAATTAAAGCAGCTGATAAAGGAGTTTCTATTTTTGGCGAATGCGGAGGCTACATGGTTTTAGGAAGAGGTTTGGTAGACGCTAGAGGCACACGACATACAATGGCCGGTCTCCTAGCACTCGAGACCAGTTTCGAACACCCGCGCCTGCATCTCGGCTATCGTAATGCTCAGCTAGCCACTGATAGTCCTCTGGGATCAAAAGGCAGTAATTTCCGGGGACATGAATTTCATTATTCTACTATAATATTTGAGGATAATACGAACCCACTATTTGTAATTTCTGATGCCGCTGGCAGTAAATTAGGAACGTCAGGCCTCCAGAATCGTTCCGTAATGGGATCATTTATTCATCTGATTGATCAACACTGATTATACAGTTTAATATAAGTCCAACTCACTAGGGATTACGCGGAATTACTGCACGCACCATCTCAACAAAGTAGGCACTATTATTGAGACAAAGAGGAAAGCCTGTGAAGCTCCAGAATTTAAAAATCGGTAAATCGGCACAATTTTGGAAACAAAAGAGTCTGTCTGAGACGACCCGCGAGGAGTGGGAGTCACTTTGTGATGGATGTGGAAAATGTTGCCTAAATAAGCTAGAGGATGCCGAAACAGGGCAGATTTATCACACCAATGTGGCATGCCGCTTGTTAGATAACACCACCTGCCGCTGCTCGAGTTACACGGACCGCAAACGATTTGTCCCTGAATGTCAAATCCTTACTCCTCAGAACTTGAAACGTTATTCGTGGCTACCCTCAACATGCGCCTATCGATTAGTGTCAGAGGGTTCCGATTTGCTATGGTGGCACCCCCTTGTATCAGGTGATCCTGAAACGGTTCACAAGGCGGGTATTTCCGTGCGTGGTCGCGCGGTATCAGAGCGCCACACAAATGATTTAGAGAAACATGTGGTCAGCTGGCCCGAATAGCTTTCACACGCAATCTCATATTGATAGGAGACTAAAACGTGACCCTAAAAGAAGACCGATTTACCGGTGTGCTGCCAGCGGCACTGACACCATTAAAAGACGATCTAACACCTGACGATGCGCTGATGGCCAAACATTGCCGCTGGCTATTGGATAATGGAGCTACGGGACTTGCTATCCTTGGCACCACGGGCGAGGCGAATTCACTCTCACTAAAAGAACGAATCCGTATTATCGATAGCTTGGTCGAGGCTGGAATTCCCGGCTCAGCCCTTATGCCAGGCACAGGAGGCTGTTCAATTACGGATTGCGTAGAGCTAACACGGGTTGCGGTAAACGCGGGGGCCGGTGGGGTATTGATGCTACCCCCATTTTACTACAAGAACCCGAGTGACGAGGGATTATATGCCTTTTTTTCCGAGGTGATACAGCGTGTGGCTGATAGTCGATTGCAAATCTATCTTTATCATTTCCCACAAATGTCAGCGACACCGATTAACTTTAATCTAATTGAAATGCTTGTGAGAGTTTACCCCGATACAATTACTGGCATGAAAGATAGCTCAGGTGTCATTGACAACATGACCGGTGCAGCGAGAAATTTTCCCGAGTTCCACGTGTTAAGCGGCGCTGACGATCTCTTATTACCATTGTTGAAAGAAGGCGGAGCGGGTGCCATTACAGCTTGCGCAAACGTTTGCGTATCTACCCTTTCAGAGATTTATATGGGGTTCCAAAATGGTAAAGACGTTTCTAACTTGCATTCACAAGTTGCCGCAATCCGTAAAACTATAGCTAAATTTCCACTGTCTGCCGCGCTCAAACAGTTAGTCAGCAGACATACCAATAATGATCAATGGCTTCGCTTGCGCCCACCTTTGGCATTATTATCAGATGCTGAAGTTAAACAGCTCTATGCAGAATTTGACTCCATTGGATACGACTTACCTGAGGCCGCGTGAGTAGGTTACTTAATAAGGAATACAGACTAAATATCAGTGGACGCGATATACCTGTTCGGTTGCGCCGTAATCGGCTCGCGAGGAAATTAATTCTTCGCACGGAAACCTCACGACCCGACAGTAAGTTCGGGGTCGTCCTGACGCTCCCGAATGACATATCCGAATTAAAAGCATTTAACTGGGTAAAAACACAAATCCATTGGATAAATTTGCAACTTCAAAAATCCCCTGAACGGGTGGTATTTAAAGATGGCATAATTATTCCGTTATGCGGAGTTAATCACGTGGTCCGCCACAGACCTAGCGCGCGGCGCGGGGTCTGGGCGGAGGAGGGGCTTATCAATGTCAGCGGTCAAATTGAATATTTACCTAGACGTTTGACTGATTGGCTTAAGAAACAGGCGAGAAAAATAATCACGGAACGCGTTACGGAAAAAGCCGCTGCAGCAAATGCCAATTATGGGCGCATTTCGGTCCGGGATACACGCACTCGTTGGGGTTCCTGCTCATCTAATGGCAATCTAAATTTTTCATGGAGATTAATACTAGCGCCACATTATGTTTTTGACTATGTCGTTGCGCATGAGGTCGCACATCTTCTAGAGCATAATCATGGTACCCAGTTCTGGAAGCTTGTCGATACGCTGACCGATGAGCGCAAGAGAGCAAGCGCATGGCTGGTTAGATATGGTTCTGACCTACACCGCTATGGCGGATGAACCAATAATTACGAAATTTATTGTACGGGCCGTAGTTTCCGAAATAAAGGCCTTGTCCTCGATATGAGTTTTAATTTTTACACAAGGTATATGTCACTCCTCATTAGTTATTTAAAATTACTTTGCTTCAAGATTTCATATGTGAGTTCATAGCATTAAGATCTCGATTAGAACGTCGTTCATTTTTTTGTCATGCTTCGGTTGTTCATTAAAAATAGATCCCAACATTATCAATTTCGATTTCCGTTCAACAACACTGTGCTTTACAAGCGTTATTCAGAACTCGTCGTACTTTTTCCATGCGCCAAGCATAGACGGAACTTACGTTTCAAACGTCTGGTCAAGGTCTCACAAACATTTTACGCAACCTCACAAGCTGGTAGTCAGTTCAGGATATTGAGAGAGGGCTTAACGATCTTTTGCGGGCATACTTCTGCATCGCTTACTCTCCAAAAATATGCAGATCCAGACGTTCAAAGGGATATTCAGACGTTTTTAAGAAACTCGTCTCCGAAGACCCATCCCTTTATCGCCACATCACTGAAGGGCGAGACGACATGCCCGCGCATATGTAAACCGCCCTGACTGACGTCTCCCTAAAACTACCTGCCAGCGACGGTTTTATGGTTTTGGAAACATGGCAAGGAATTTACCTATTCGAATATCGCCATGACCCACACAGCCAACAGTCAATCCTACACTCAGTGGGCGTTTCATCTTAAACGGTTGTCATCTTGTCTGATAGCTAACATCGGTCCATAGTATTTTTATATCCAAGATGAATGACGATCAATAGCGAGCGGCATACGCAGGACGCATTACAAAATGCTTTGACTACATTATTGAGTGATTGAAGAACCTGTATAGATCCGTTCCAATTGGCTATCACGTCACCCAATAAGGTTAACTAATGCTCCACGCATTAGATTGTGCGATCCAAGGTTACTAAAAATTCGCACCATAAACTGTTTATTAAAGTCAAGCGAGCCATCCACAACGCGTTGAAGACTCTCCAGAGTTGCAAGGCGAGTTTCTGCGCGACTGATCGCCCGTGTGACTGCTGTCAAGGCCTTGTTAATGCCACCATTAGCTTTGAGGTTAATGCCTAAAAGACCAAGTCCAACGCTGTCTAGTGGTTGCGCCATAACCTCCAACCCACCACCAAAAGCCGTTGTTTGCAATCGGACCGCCCCATTCAAAGAAGAAATTAAGTTGACACCAGAAACAGCTGTCTTTTGCACCAAGCGGTCGATATCACTCAGAATACTATCAATCTGCACTTGAATATTGATAACTGAAACTCGGGTCCAGCCTCTGTTAAGCAAATTAACGTCGGGACTCGTCAAAGATGAGGCGGCTAAACGGATACCATCACGCAAAAAATGCAGTCCGCTTGTGATACTTATACCAGCCGATACGGCTTCACGTAGAGCTTCGCGCGCATCGTTAAGATTTAGCCCAGAGCGAACCTGCTGGTATCGAGATGGCGTCACCCCTTGCGGCCTAAATATGCCCTCCTTTGCAGCCGAAATTTCGGGTATAACTGGTATCGGAGACACTCGCTGCCGCAATGCCATAGACCCAGTCTGCACAAACTCTAATCTCAATACTGGGCTGATTTCCATGCCGTTGTGCTCAATCCAATTTTCAAAACCTTGTAAAATTATCTACAAAATAAACAGATTTTATCTATGCTGAGGGATAGCGACAGCAACTCCCCAGCGTGATTCAATCAAGGCTCTCAAATAGAATTTTACTAGATAAAAAAACTTACAAATAAATATTGTATAAAAAGCAGTGCATTTATCAAAAAGCGACAGCTTTAATATATTTAAGCGGCACAAAAACATTTTGACAAGGTCCCATTATCGATACACACATTAACTATATTTGAACATTATATTTGTAGTTCATTAAAGGAAGAAGATTGGTTTTTCGAACTAATGGGCCTGTGTGTGATGACATGATACCCATTTCAGTTACTGGAAATGTCTTACAGAGGAACACCATAGAGCCTGCCGACAAGAATATCCTCAATCAGATCAATTAATAGAGACTGAGAAATTTCGAAAATGAAATTTAAGAAAAGGTTATTGAACCCCAATAATAAGCTTTTTCTCGAGATATGTGTAATTCCCTCACCAGTCGTTACCCAAGCTCTCGCAGCAGCTGGAGCGGATGCTATAATCGTAGACCAAGAACATGGTGCTGTCAGTAGCGATAAACTGCATTCAATGATCGCTGCAACTGCTGGGACAAACTGCGCACCGTTGGTACGGGTAGCCGAGAGACGCCCGGAATACGTCAAGGTCGCTTTGGATCTTGGGGCAGAGGGCGTGGTGTTTCCCCTGATCAAAAATGTTCAAGATGCACAGTCGTGTGTTTCAATGCTGGACTACCCCCCGAAAGGTAGCCGTGGCTGGGGACCCTTCATTGCACACTCGCGATGGTCTGTAGATTTGCTGGATTACAAAAAAGCTTACGGAGAGGGATGTGTTTGTATCCTTCTGATTGAAACGATAGAAGCAGTGCAGAATATTTACGATATCTGTGAAGTCGATGGTGTTGATGCTGTTTTTGTTGCAAAATTTGATTTATCAACTGCGTTAGGTGTTTCAGGTCAATTTGACCACATAGACTTTATATCTGCCATTACTCGTATAGAAGATGCAGCAAAAAAAACAAAAACTCCACTCGGAGGTGGGCCCGTTCGGGATAAGGTTGAATTTAATGAGTACTGTAAGCGAGGTTATCAGTTATTCGCTAATTTTGATGTCCTGAGATTAAAGCAAAGCGTTCACGAAAATCTGTCATGGAGAAATTTTTAGGGTCCAAAATTATCAATTAAATTCGTAAGTTAATCTAGCCTGAAACAAATGCTTAAGTGATTTGTCTGCAACTTATTCTTATTATGGGTAATACCATCTTTACGAAGGTACGGCTTCGAATTAACGAAATACTGGAAATATGCATAAGAATTTAACACAGCTAACTAATGGCATGTCGATAACAAGGGCTCTATATCGTTTTTAACTGCCAAAAACTCTGCTCCGAACTTAGTTTAAAAGCGCCGGGCAAAACCCAGTGCAACGAATCTTATCCTCACGATCTTGATCAATATCTTTTATTTTACGATGGTGGACTGCCATTCGAGTTCGAGCAAACTGATCGGCTCCAGATAAAAAATATCGGGCGAGGGATGTCATTGAGGGAGCTGCCATTTCAGTTCATGCTCCATGTTTTGGAAAAGAAGGAGCCCCCATTATTGTCGCTCAAAAAATATGGTAACTCGATCTCTAGTGAGTTTTTGTTTGCACTCACCCCCTCCTCGCGCTTTATTCGATCTTGCGAATAGTAAGACCCAGACTAACGGACGTATAATCATGAAGCAGCAAATCACATTACTCGATGGTGGGATGGGACAAGAACTATGTCGTCGCAGTGGGAAACCGGCATCACCGCTTTTTTCTACTCAAGCCATGATTGATAACCCAGATATGGTTGTTGAACTTCACTCTGATTATATCCGCGCCGGCGCCGATGTAATCTGCTTAAACGCCTACGCTTCAACCCCCGAGCGTTTACACAGGGACGCTGATATTTCTCTCTTTGAACCACTTCAGAAAGCTGCCGCGGCCGCTGCTCTGAAGGCTCGAGACCAAACACAAAAATCTGTTTTGATAGCTGGTTGTCTTCCCCCTCTCATGGCCAGTTACCATGCTGAATTAATACCAGAGGAGGCTCAAGCTATCGAGAGCTACGAGCGAATTGTTAAACAGCAAGAAACCGCAGTGGATTTATTTATAGCAGAAACAATGTCGTCTATTTCCGAGGCACATTATGTCTGTAGAGCTGTGGCTAAAACATCAAAATCAATTTGGGTATCTTTTACGGTTGATGATTCTGATGGTACATTACTTAGGTCAGGAGAGGCTCTGAAAGATGGAATAAAAGCGGCAGTTGCAGCCAACGCCGAATGTATTCTTGTGAATTGTTCCTCTCCCGAGTCAATTAGACAAGCAATGCCTATACTTTCAAAAAATGAGACCTTATTTGGTGGGATGGCTAATACTTTTGTCTCAGCAGCGAAGCTAAAGGCTGGAGAAACGGTTGATACACTTGTTACAAGAAATGATCTCGGACCAGATGAGTATGCAGCTCACGCGCTCAGCTGGGTAGAAGATGGTGCAACTCTCATTGGAGGATGTTGTGGCGTTGGCCCCGGTCATATTGCTGAAATTCGACGCCGAATCGATATGATTTCATCACAATAAAATAACGACTTTGGTTTCTAGGGGTGTTTACAGTGCTCACTGCACTATATTAAAAGTCCGCCTAAATAGCATACATAATATTTTTGAAGCTTATGCTTGCCGCTTTAAATGCTTTAACTGAAGCGCTAAAAATATTGATACAACAACTAAGAAGCTTGGCTCAGTTCTTTTCAAAATTGATAATATTATGCACGTGGTCCACCCGTTCCTGCCTCACATCAATATCATTTGGCATCCAATATATTAGATCTTTGGGGGCTAATCTGTTTACTAGCCCCTCAACCAAGGACTGAAATTTTAACTGCAGCCAGCAATTTGTCGAACGAACCCCATCCTCTTGAATATCAAAGACCCCCCAAGGCAACATTATAATACGGTCATAGTAAGAGAGATCTTTTTGAACACGTTTAAAAAGATCTTTAGAGGATTTTTCTTCATTCCAAAAACCGTAATGAAGCCAAAATGCTAAAAAGTCTATTGGGCAGCGATCTTGGACAAAACCATCTGAACACTTTGTGACTTGGTCAATGGCCTCTGAATACAGCTCAACAATCAACAAGCTCTGGGCGGCGCGGGATAGGTCCTGAAAAACCAATCCATCTTCGCAACGACTTCTAAAACTTTCTTCAAGATACGGTAAATTAAGTGACTTAGACAAAGCCATGGCCAAGGATGACTTTCCAGTTCCCGCGCTACCGGAGACCGCAAGTTTAATTGTCATTGGGACCAAACGCCTGTTTCATTTAGCGACCCGGGGCACAAGCGCTTTGACCAAATTTGTCATCTCAAGAATACCAACAGGGACGCTGCCTTTTGTCACTATATAAGAATGGGATGTTTCACCACTCGAACGTGCAATCACGCTCTCCAAGGTATCATTAAAATCGACCTCACCATGCGCGTGGGGCGTTAGTTCACCATTAATCGGTGTCATAATTGAACGCACTCGCAGGACTCTCGCACGATTAATATCGCTGACAAAATCTTCAATATAGGGATCATTCGGGTGAAGCAAAATGTGTTGTGGATCACCTTTTTGAACGATGTATCCATCCTTCAGGATAACCAAGTAATCGGCAAGCTTTAAGGCTTCATCCAGATCATGAGTAATAAAAACTATTGTTTTGTTAAGCTCTGTTTGCAGCTCTAAGAGGAGGTCTTGCATGTCTGTGCGAATTAGTGGGTCCAAAGCCGAAAAAGCTTCATCCATCAACATGATAGGAGAATTAGAGGTTAATGCTCGACTGATCCCAACACGTTGCTGCATGCCGCCCGAAAGTTGGTGGGGATAGTGGTTTTCATAACCTTGTAATCCAACCCGGTCTAACCATTTCTTAGCTTCTCGTGCAGCCTCCTTGGGATCAGCCTTGCGAACCTTCAACAAAGTAGCAGCATTTTCAACAACAGTATGGTGAGGAAAGAGCGCAAATTTTTGAAATACCATTGACATAGTCTCTCGACGTAAATTACGAAGCTTGGTCTCGTCGAATGCAAGAATATCATCACCATCAACCTCAATCTCACCAGCTGTAGGTTCAATCAAACGGTTTAAGTGTCGAATTAAGGTTGATTTGCCCGAGCCAGACAAACCCATAATTACGGTAATTTGCCCATCTACCATTTCCATGTTGATGTCTTGTAGGCCCAGGACATGATCATACTTTTCCAATAAATCTGATTTGCTAACTCCATATCTAATATGATCAAGGGCAGAGCGAGCCTGTGTTCCAAAAATTTTGTATAGATTGCGGATCGAAATTTTTACAATATTTTCCACTGACTAGCTTAACCTCTTAATATTTTTCAGCGGTATTTATGCGGTCAAGCGCCGCTTTTGTAACGCGATCAAGAATAATTGCTAGTAAAACGATCCCCAAGCCAGAAATTAAACCAACCCCGAGCTCAAGATTTCGTATCCCCCTCAGAACAAGCACCCCAAGCCCCGGTGCTGATACAAGGGAGGCAATTACGACCATTGCAAGGCTCATCATGATTGTTTGGTTTACCCCGGCCATAATGTTTGGCAACGCTAGGGGAATTTGAACTCCATAGAGCTTTTGCCTACTCGTCATCCCAAATGAATCTGCCGCCTCAATAACATCCTTATCGACCAGCCGAATACCAAGATCAGTCAGCCGAATTACTGGAACGATGGCATAAAGGATAATTGCAATACCATATAATTTTGGTTCTGTAACCGAAAAGAGAAAGATTAGTGGAATAAGATAAACGAATGGGGGTAACGTTTGCAGCATATCCAGAACAGGAATAGTCATCCGCTGCAAAGTATTATTGCGTGACATTGCAATCCCGATGGGAACGCCAAGTAGCACACATAAGACGGCACACACAAAAATTATAGCTAACGTTTGTATGGCATAATCGTAAAGGTCAATCGCTGCGAGAAACATAAGACACAATGCGACAAACCCCACTAACTTTACGGATTTAGATGCAAAATAGACAACCCCCATCAAAACAGGGATCATTATCCACCATGGCATACCTTCAAACCCAACGAGAGCTGCCTCTAAAATCCAGCTTAGAGGTTGGGTCATAGGATCAAGCACAAATCGCAAAACACTCTTTATGGCAAGAAAGGCCTGCTCCAAGCCCGCTGTAAGATCGCGAGATTGGGGAAAATTCGGACACGCTTTATGTAAGGTATCCATGGATGGGAAAGGGAATTCCCAAAGCGACAACTCTTCACCCGACTGACCTCTACTCTTGGCCAGAAGTTCAGCCATCGACATCGGGCGGTCACCGCCTTGCTTCGCTAAATCGCACCAGGCTCGCAAACCAAGCCCGTCAAATATGAAATCATAGGTCGCCATTTTTAGGATGCTGCCTAACAACACGTTTGCAGTTAGTTTTGTCCGAGTGTAGTCGGTTTCGAGTGTGTTAAAAGAGACGGAACTGCGTTAGCCCCGCCTCTTTACTTGGATCTACTTCAGAATTGCTGACAATTTCTTATTTGCATTAGCGCTAACCCACTTCGACCATGTACCTTTCTCTTGCTTTAAGAAACGGACAGCCGCTTCTTCTGCGGAAGCTTTTTTATCTTTTTTCCACGCTAAAAGACCATTCATAGTACCCACATCAAAACTCACTTTACCCATGAGACTCGCAATCGCAGGTTCTCGTTTTTTAAATGCCGCTGTGACCACCGTTAGGACTGGGGCCGGCGGAAAGTCGGAAATCCCCGGATTTGGGGTTCCTTTATTCTGGTTTGCCGTATGAATTTTCGTGTCTATTTTACCTATAGATAATTTTTTCATTGGGTACTTGCCAAGCACTGCGGTTGGCCCCCAATAGTATCCGAACCACGGTTTCTTATCATCGTAGGCAGCAGCAATCGATGTCGCTAGAGTTTCACCAGATCCATGATTAAAAACCTCAATACCAGCGGCCTCCATTTTAAGAGCTTTTACCAAATTATCATTTACCTTTCGGCAACCCCACCCATCTGGGCAATTATTGAAACGCGCGCCAACTAATTTTGGGTTGGCAAGAACGTCTTTTACGGTTTTCAATTCAGGGTGCTTTTTCGCTAAATACTCTGGGATCCACCAACCCTCGAGTCCACCCGGGGATATGACCTCAGATAGGCGCTCAACTTTACCTGCAGATTCCATTTTTTTATAAACATCACCTGAAGAATTTAGCCAGAGCTCAGTGACGATGTCGGGCTCCCCGTTCTCAGCTAAAGATGCTACGGCAGTGGTTGTCGCAGATGGCACTTTCGTTACCTTGCATCCATAACCTTGCTCCATAAGAAACTTTGAAACTTCAGTGATTATTTGTGATGAAGCCCAGTTCATCTCGGTAATCGAGACTTTACCGCAGCTTGCCGCGCCTGCCGAATTTGAAATCATCATCGCTCCAGCAATAGCGCCTACTATTCCGACGCACACCCCCCTCAGTTTTGAGGATGTTAACCTATTTTCTTTTGGAAAAAATTTTTGTTGTCTCATAAAGAAACTCCGTTTTGTTTAGGTTAGGTAAAATTCGTTAGATCCCGACTCATTCGTTTGGCCGGGTTGTAAAAGCTTCCAATCGCGCAATTAAGTTTTCATCTACATGAATCCCCCCCATCACGCTGCGAGAGCGGCTCAAAAGACGCTGACTTCCGGGAAGACGAGCCCCAGGCTGGCTTTCAATAGCTTTCTTAAGGTCTCCCATATTAAAGTCAAATTTACCCCCTGAAAAATAATCAGGTGCAATAGCTACAAAAAACTGGCCCGTCCGCGGAGGTCCTCCAGCATTGCCACCAAATTGACTGGCGTCCTTACCTAGGGTGGCTCCAGCTAACACAGCAGCAAAAATTTCAACCATTAGTCCAATACCAAAGCCCTTATAACCTCCGCTAGGCACCATACTACCTTTTAAAGCTGCCTCCGCATTGGTTGTCGTGTTACCCTCAGCGTCGAGAGCCCAGCCAGCCGGAAGCTGCCGACCAGCTCGAGCATGCATCATAATTTCGCTTTTGGCTACAACACTTGCTGACTGATCGATCACCAGTACAGCCTCAGTCTTTCCATATGAATTAGCCGCACCGGGCACTGCGAGAGCAACGGGATTGGTTCCAATCACCGGCGTAAAGCCGCCGACCGGAGAAATCGAGGCAGGGGCGTTGGTAAATCCAAGGCCTAGCAAACCCCGTTCTGCTAAATATTCTACGTGATACCCAAGAACACCGCAATTATATGAATTTCTAATCGCCAGTCCAGCGATACCAACTTCATGCGCTAAGGGAACAAGGCTCTCGAAACCAGCTTCAATAGCTGGATGAGCAAAGCCACACCCAGCGTCTACCACAACGGCCGAAGCGACAGGTAGCTCCACCTTTGGGACCGCCAAGCCAAGGACCTTTCCACATTGCACGTGCTCACAGTAAGTCGGCAAGTAAACAAGACCGTGGCTTGCAATCCCATCTCGTTCCGCAGCAGTAATGGCTCGAGCGACGGAAACCGCGGATTCTTCCCGCACTCCGGTGCTTTCAAGAGCACGACGGGCAAGGTTCTCGACAGCTGTCAAAGTAATCTTTCGAAGAGGCATACTTTCACTCAATCAACATCGACTAGTCCGGCACCCGCCCCGGACATACGCGACTGCTCACTCGAGGGGACCAGACATCTGCGAAAGAAGGAGTCCAGCCCGTCCCACGCATAACGATCTACTGCGACACCATCCTGAATTATCTTAGCGCCAAACCTTGTCATGCTTACCGGGTCAATGGTGATCCCTCCAATCCATTCCTTCGCGCAATCAAGACTAGAATCTAATACCACCACATTGGTTGGGCCTGCGCCAACGATTGTTTTCAAGTCGACTGCATCGAGGGTCACCGTACCGTCTCTCCTTAAGTTAAACCTAACCCCGGGCCATTTAATTACACGGGACCCTACCCGAAGAGCCGCTAGAAAGCATGCGACAAGTAGTGGATTATCGACATTCTTTACTGTGATAAATCCTTCGGTGCCCATGCGCAATCGGGTATAATCTGCTAGCGCCGAACCCACAAGGACTGAGGATAGTCCGTTTCTGCCTGTAAACTCAAGCCCCTCTCCTTTCTCAACTAAGCTGATAAAGCCAAACTCGAGCCGTTCATCTAAGAGTTTAAGAGATGATAATGCTATCGGTAAAGGGTCAATACCGAGTCTTGGCATCCACTTAACCGCTTCTGAAAAGTCCTCCGCAACCCCGAATGGAACCCCCGCGCCCACAGCTCCACGGGTGACTAAAAAAGTAATCTCATTCAAAGATACGATTAATGGAGATCTTGTTATGCGAGGACCTCCGGTTTAACAGGAAAGGCCCAACCATCTCCCTCGGCGTCACACAGTTCGTGTGGCATCGGCGCACCTTGAAACATCGTTATCCGGGTCCAGAGGTCTGATTTCGGATCAAATTTTGATGCTCCAAAAAAAGCGAGTTTAAAACGTAATAGATCAATTGGGCGCACGTCAGAGGAAATCAGGCTGTCATAAATTTCACCGTATGGAAACCGTGCCGTAGTCTGAACACGGCGCACAATATGGCGAAATTCAGGACGTCGTATCAGAAAAGCCGCGATGCTGGTATGTGGGTCGGCATTCATGAGTTCCGCCTCAAGGGCAGCAACATCTCGTCCAATTGCAAGAGGCATTTCCCACTCAACTCCTAATCCACAATAGCGATTGCTGAAACGAGGCTCCAGTTTATCCTCTGAATAGTACCAGAAGTATTGCTGCTCCTCGGACGTTTTATAATCGCGCTTTAGCGCCCAACAGTAATTGTTCTCAAGTAAATTTAATACCTCAGCAACCGTCATAACTGGATCAAAAACCTCTGCCCGATCAGCGCACATAGTGTCTGCTAAATCGTCTATCAGGTCTCCATGCGGTTCTAAAATCAGGCTGGTAATTAACTCTTGTCCTTCAAGAGAATAGGCACTCTCTGCCAATAAATAAAGTGCGTTCCAAGGATGCTCTTGAGAGAGGATATCGGTGTTCAGCAAATGATCTTCAAAATTAACCATTTCACTACGTAACTTGGTAATCCGACACGCTTGAACTTTGTCCTCGACTACCCACTCCTCAAGGTATCGGTGAATTTGGTTTGTAAGCTTATATAAAATATCACATTGTTGAGAGGTCACTGATGGCAAGTTACGAACTCTCATCAACGCGGTTTCACGAGCAACAACCCAATTATTAATAAGCTCAGGGTGTTTGACGAGAAATGGTGCCATGCCCAACCCAGTAGAATTACCTATTCCCAGGAACCGTTTGATCGCCGGATGCAACGCGACAGCGCGCCTCCCGCCAGTTGACCGAGCTACGTGTTCCACAAGATCTATGGTGAACCAGCGTATAAGGTAAACTGCGAGCATTTCGACCTGAAACGGCCCACGCATTTCCGGCCGCTGCGCAATCTTTTCATTGTCAGCACAGCCATATTTCCCGCTACCATACACCGCAGTAGTGCGCATGAGGTACCCAACATCCGACAGAAAATCAATATCCGGTTGTCGTCCCACAGCGAGTGCATCCACAACGTGTTTAAAAGCTCGCAAGCTTTTGTTGGCTCGTGCGACGGAGAGCTCCTTAGTCGTGAAACGTCCAGACTCTTGCCTCGGCGTATTCTCTGCTAATCTTACAAGATCGGCCTCTGTGGGGACCCCATCAAACAGATTGAAAGTAGCATCCCAAGCCTCAGCTATCACACGGTCTGAACGCTGCCCGGGCTCCAACTCTCTAGTAAACGCAACCAAGGAATAAGTGCGAGTAGGGGTGCGCGCAGCATAAACAGATGTACCATAGCCCTCCGCATCAACATCGAAAATTAACCGCTCAAAACCCCAGCGCTCGCCTGCCATGCGACGAACGAGGCTGCGCATAAAACTCAATCGGTTATGGTGAGATGCGCCCATGCGCTTCAATCTCATGACATCTCCGGGTCGCCTTGAATCCACCATCTACGGGGTCACTCCAGCGGCAAACGAGTTTTCAAAAAAGTTTAGCCAATTGCCACCCGCAATACGCGCAACATCATCGTCTGAAAAACCCACCGAGTGCAATCCTTTAAGAATGCCACCAAAATCTGTGTTGTTACCAAACCATAATGGCTGGTCTGGAAAACCCGGAAGCGTCGACGATCCCTCCCCAAAATCCGTGTCCCGTGTCCAAGTGCCATTTCGCATCCAAGCAACAATACTGTCCGGTTGATCTTGGCAAAGATCAGACCCAAACCCAATATGCTCAACACCCACGAGATCAGCAGCCCGAGCCACCATGGCGCAAAAATCATCCAGTGCGCAATTACTCCCATTTTTCAAGTGATGCGGGTACATCGAAAAACCTAGCATGCCGCCGCTAGACCCCAACGCCCTCAATACAGTATCAGATTTATTGCGCAATGCCGGTTGCCAAGATGCTGGATTAGCGTGCGTAATGGTGATTGGCCTCTCCGAGACCTCAATAGCCTCTAGCGTCGAACGTTCAGCCGAGTGGCTCATATCTATGACAATGCCAACCCGGTTCATTTCTCGTATTACCTGACGACCCATGCGAGTAATTCCAGGATCTTCATCCTCATAACACCCAGTGGCCAAAAGGCTCTGATTATTGTAACTGAGTTGCATAAAACGCGCGCCTAATTGATAGCAAATTTCAACTAAGCCGACGTCGTGCTCAATGGGTGAGCAGTTTTGAAACCCATAGATAATTGCGGTTTTACCCTCATGATGAGCTCGACGGACATCATCTGCTGTGCGACCCGGTAAAATTAACTCCGGGAACTTCTCGAAGCGCCGGTTCCAATCAATCAGGTTTTGAATGGTTTCTTTAAAATTCTCATGGTAGCAAATTGTTACATGAACAGCCGCGACCCCGCCTTTATTCATTTCCCGAAAAATTTTTTCAGACCATAAACTATACTGCAAACAATCTATGATGAGGGGCTGCGCTTTCATCACAAGTTTTGCCACATGACTTCACCTGTGTAGATATTTGTTGCTTTTTTGGGAATCCTATCAAAGTTTTTGAATATTTTTTTAAGCACTTACACACGCTCCCCTGCGTATTACTTAAGACTGCGTAATAATTTACGAAATAACACCCTTAATCCTAAGCGCCTATTTCCAGTGTTCTCTTACTTAGAAATATAATTCATCCCTGCGATATACCTTGTGCGGACAACCGTCAGTTGACAAGGTTTTTTTACGAAAAACAGCGAGCACAAAGTTCGCCAATAAGACAGTCATTAACTTCCAGTCTTAATTATTACTTTCAAAGAGCGCGTTCCGTCTAAAAAGGCGTCTCCTTAAAAGCCCCAAATACAAAGTAGAATAATCAGCACAGAACCGATATTGTAGCCTGCGGTAGTTAGGGGCCTAAGAGGTATAAGAACACCAATCAGGGCATTTTTGATTTTTCGTAGCATCAAACCATTGAGCGCGCTCACTCTTATTTTGGCACCAAATGATTAAGTTAAACCTCTCTCCCTTTCTAATAGTCTCCACATAGTGCCGGTTTTTCCCATGATGCAGTATCATTTTACCTTTCTTGTGCTTAATGAGGACCCGTTCATGTTCCCCTGATAAGGTATCGATATGCGTCGTGCACCGCTGACCTTCAAACTGCAAGTCAGAACCAACAAAACCGTCGTTTAAGCACAAGTTTATTGTTAAAAAGCTGTCGTCTACATGAAATCCTAAGTCTCGGTCTAGGGAAATCCCGTAACGAACTACATAACTATGAATTGAGTCGATAGTCTTAAGGAGAGCCCCCGGTAATACGTCAGGAGCGATCTTTTTAAAGAAAAAATTAGTGAAAGAAGATATAAACGGCTCAAGCCCAATTTCATTAGTGAGTATCGCATTCTTATGCATCGAGTTTGCTTGAGTTATTTGGTTCACAACATCAGAATTTTCATGCTGTTTTATGCGACTCAATATTAGATCACAAAACGCATCATTGACTATTTGACCATGGAAAATCCCGGCGCCTGCGTTTGAAAATTGAGCCGCATAATTAGGGTCATTGGCAGAAGCCGGCAAAAGGTAGTCGGGACTAAATTTAACGATGAGAAACCTCGCAATTTGATACAAGATTGGAGTAAACAAATAAGCAGCTAGCCACTTCGGGGTTAATAGAGCGTAAATCAAGGCCTTTAAGAAATACTTTAATATTACTGAGAACGTTGGTGTCTTAACATAACCCGTGGACGAATACGGGATATCGCTATTAATTATCTCTCAAAGATCATTGAGTATAGATTTTAGGATTTACCCTGAGACCATTGCAAAATAATACAGCAAGAGGGTGACGGAACCAATTTGAGAAACTCTTCTGATCACTTTGTGGCGAAGATGGTAGAAAATTCTGTTTTCCAAAGCTTCTAAGGTCCCTACAAGTCTAATTCCACCCCTTTAAACATGACAAGAGTGAGTCCAGACATGTGCTGAACAAGATTTACGAGGCGAACCCGTGAACGACAGAGAAGCACTACCAAGTTTTACAGCAAGCAGCAGTCCCCTTCGCTGGGCAGTCTTAACAGGGGTTTGGTTTGGTTTACCTCCCTCTGCTTTGGACTCACGGTGGTGATTTTGGCACCACTAGGTGCAGAAATCACAACCGGCCTTGGGCTCAATCATTCACAAATGAGGGGCGAGCTTGGCGCTTGGCAACGTGTTTATATTGGCTCCGCTATTCCACTTGGGATTCTCTCAGACCGTGTCGGCGTGAGGCGAGGCCTAATCATTGCTTTTACGATGATTATAATTTTTGTTATACTCCGCGCAAAGGCGGAGATCTATTGGAGCCTATTTATGGCCATGGCCGTGTTAGGTTCGGGTGGACCATTAGTCTCGGTTGGTGAACCTAAAACGATCGGTTTGTGGTTCAAACGTCGCACCCGCAGCATGGTAATGGGGATCTACATGACATCACCGATTTTAGGCTTCATGGCAAAACTTTCTTTAAACTAATGAGCTATTAATGCCGCATGAAAAATTGGTTGCCGGAAGTACTGTGATCCAGGGGTTTGGATGCGACCACTGCAGGTTTCATGGCATCAGTACCTGTCGTGTCTACCGTTTTTTCGTCGCTCGCAATTCCTAAGTTTGCCATTCCAAAAAGACGTGTATGGATTTTGGGGCTTCTCAATATCCCTAAAGTGGCGACAGAACCAACCAGGGTTTTCGGCGGCATATTTTTTCAGTGGCAGAAATCAGAGGTGTAGGCGGACCAATTTTAATGAATATCGTCTCAGACTTCAGCGGCGGATTTCCAGCCGCTCTCTTCATGCTTACAGGAATGAGCGTTGCGCTTTTTTTGTTGCTACTAACACTTCGTACACGCCAATAATACTGGCATGCACAATGGTTCCCTCCTGGATAGTTTTACATTAGACCACCGTCATATTACTCTTGTTCTGGGTTCTTTAAATCGGTTCTACCAATATTTTTTTACGAAAAATTGCCCTGCCTTCGAATTTAGATTGTTCCTAACTTGATAAAAATTATTTTTTCCCAATAAGCCTATCGTTTCTTAAGAAGATAATCTGAGAGGGAATAGCTTAATCCAAGTAAAGCTATGGAATTGATATGCCCGGCACGGTGTTGTCGAGGCAGAATAACTATCGCTTGGGAAGTTGCTTCTGGCATAGCGCGCAAATAAATGCTCGCCTGCCATTAATAAAGATTTTAGTGATGGGTCCCCTGCACTTAGGGCAAGCCTTTTGTGCGAAAATATTAAATTTTTCTCGGGATTTACTTGGATTTGCAATCGCTATGTCAGTGGTCAAAATAGCATTTTTCTTGGCACCAATGTTTAGTAGTAAAGCCGCATCATCCCACAACGCTTCTAACTGTTTCTGATTTAGGTCTCTTCCTCGGATGTCCGGATGTAACTTTTGCCGCCACAATAATTCGGTCCTGTAGATATTACCGATACCAGCGATTACAGATTGATCCATAAGTAGTTTACCAATAGGAACCCTACTATTTCTTATCCGATGAAAAACTCGCTCAGGTTCAGCATCCTCTCGCAATGGATCCGGCCCAATTCTATCAATAAGCTGTTCAATCTCGGGGGCTCTCAATAACTCACAAATAGTCGGGCCGCTAATATCAATGACGTGAGTGGCACTTATAAGACGCACCCGCACCGAGTTCTTTGCATCCTTAATTGGCCGTTTGTGTACCTTTATACGGCCGAAAAGACCAAGATGAATGTGCAAGTAGTAATGTTCAACGAAGCGATAAACAAGATGCTTACCATAAGCCTCAACCCTTATACACTCTCGGCCATTAAGCTTTTGGGCCCCCTCAACAAAACGGCCTTGGGGCGAGGAGAGGTTAACCACACGCCCCTTTAGCATATTATCGTGTTTTCGGGCAGCGGCGTGAATGGTATGGCCTTCAGGCATGTTTAATCTTTTCGCTCTTCGTAAAACGCTCGCAGAGGTGCCGTGAGCCTCATAGATCCCACGCGATACCTGACTTAGCTCCACCCCGCCCAGGAGGCAAGAATTATCAATTGTAATGCCAGCTCAAACGGCTTCACGCTGAAATACGCACAGTGTATCATTTCTATGGTATACCGATTGAGACACTGGTTTTATGGTACAGATAGCTAACGCTGTTGCACACAGTCTTTGATTGCGCGAGAAAACTCTGAAACCCCCATTATGGCGTCAGCGATTGGAAGTATCGAATTTTTGATTTAACTTCAATACCACTTGGATGCAAAAATATTTCCGTTGCAGGCGGGGCTGCATGTGCCATATGTGGGTACATGGAACAATTCGTATCAGTGTCCAATCTCACAAAAACCTACGCTTCGGGATTTCAAGCGTTGAACAATGTCAGTCTTGACGTTCGCGAAGGCGAGATTCTGGCGCTGCTCGGCCCAAACGGAGCAGGTAAGACTACACTTATATCAATCATTTGCGGGATCGTGAACGCCACTTCGGGGACAGTTACCGTGGCCGGTTACGATAACGTAAAAGACTACAAAAAAACCCGAGCTTTAATCGGCTTGGTACCACAGGAGTTGACAACTGACTCATTCGAAACTGTAAGCGCTACAGTCAATTTTTCTAGGGGCTTATTTGGTAAACCACCGAACACTCACGTTATTAATAAGGTCCTCAAGTCCCTCACTCTTTGGGACAAACGCGACAGCATGATTATGGCACTGTCTGGCGGTATGAAGCGCAGGGTTCTCATCGCAAAGGCGCTCTCGCATGAGCCACGTGTTCTGTTCCTTGACGAACCGACCGCAGGCGTTGATGTTGAGCTCAGAAGAGAGATGTGGAAAGTCGTCGAAGAATTACGCACTGAGGGTGTCACCGTAATCCTAACGACCCACTACATTGAAGAGGCAGAGGCGATAGCAGATCGGGTCGCAGTAATCAATCACGGGGAAATAATCTTGGTTGAGGAAAAGTCAGAAATGATGCGTAAAATGGGCAAAAAAAGGTTAGAATTTGAGCTAGTATCAACTTTAAATGAGGTGCCTCATACTCTCGACGCTTATGATCTAAGTCTGTCAACAGATGGACTCAGGCTCACCTATACGTATGACACCAACGCTGAACGCAAAGGTATAACCGCTTTAATGGGAGATCTTTCTGCAACAGGTATCCGTTACCGCGACATGGAAACGCAGGAGAGTTCACTTGAAGAAATTTTCGTCAATTTAGTAAGAGAGCCTAGATGAACATCCACGGGGTGCTAGCCATTTATCGTTTCGAGATGGCCCGAACACGACGGACGATATTGCAGAGTATTGTATCACCGGTGATTTCAACCTCACTTTATTTTATTGTCTTTGGTTCCGCTATTGGCTCTCGCATCAATGAAATTGATGGGGTCACATATGGTTCATTTATCGTGCCCGGCTTGATCATGCTGACCTTGCTAACTCAAAGTATATCCAATGCTTCGTTTGCCATTTATTTTCCAAAATTTGTGGGCACGGTTTACGAATTACTCTCGGCGCCCATCTCTTTTTTTGAGATCGTCCTTGGGTACGTTGGAGCAGCTGCTACGAAATCAGTTATAGTGGGGCTTATTATTCTTGCTACAGCTGGCTTTTTCGTACCGTTGGAGATTGCTCATCCGGTATGGATGTTGGTTTTTCTCTTACTCACTTCAGTGACATTTTCTTTATTTGGTTTCATTATTGGAATTTGGGCCGATAACTTCGAAAAGCTGCAACTGGTTCCTCTACTCATAATGACACCATTGGCTTTTCTTGGTGGAAGCTTCTATTCCATCGCCATGCTACCTCCAATCTGGCAAAAAATCTCACTTCTTAATCCCGTGCTCTACCTCGTGAGCGGTTTTCGTTGGAGTTTTTTTGAGAGTCAAGATGTGAGCGTCGCTTTAAGCCTTACGATGATTTTGTTTTTCCTGATGGTCTGCGTCGCAATCACGGCATGGATTTTTAAAACTGGATATAGGTTAAAATATTAAAACATATGTCTTGAAACCAAAACTGTGTCCAACGGAGAAATGTAATGACTTGAGAAAAAATTCGTCCTCAAAAAAATGTGTCCCTAAATGGGGATAAGCGTTCAGGAGCAAGACTAATATGGTTATTTTGTAATTTTTATACTAAACTGCATAGCTCCACAATGCAGCGATTGTGCAAGGAATTTTGGTTGGAAATGAGAAGCTCAGTTTTTATTTTTTTGGCTTTTATGGCCGTAATGCAAACAGGCTGCAAAACGATACCTTTGACAGCATCAAGTGAGTCCAGTGTCGTCTCCCTTGCCCCATGTTCCGCAAATAGTAACAGCACTGAAGATTGTGCAACCACTCAAACGAATGCGGACAAAGGGAAATATGTCGGCGAATTTAAGGGTGGTAAGCGGCATGGAAAAGGTACCTATACATTTATCAATGGGGACAAATACGTTGGGGATTGGGACAATGGACAGTTGCATGGGCAAGGTACTCTCTCGTTCGTCAATGGGGACAGTTACGTAGGTCAGTTTAAAAGAGGCGAGCGAAATGGGCGCGGCAAGCTTACCCTTGCTGATGGGGTAAAATACATTGGCGAATGGGAAAATGGACAAAGGCATGGCCAAGGTACCCACACTTATGCTAATGGAGATGAATACGTGGGCGAATGGGAAGATGGGCAAAGACACGGTGAGGGCACTCACACTTATGCCAATGAGGACCAATATGCTGGCGGGTTTAAAAATGGTAAACGCAACGGGCGCGGAACTTACACCTTCACCAATGGCGATAAATATGTCGGTCAGTTTCAAGATGGCAGACGACGGGGGCAAGGTACCTATACATTTACCAATGGGGATAAATACGTCGGCGAATTCCAAGACGGGAAACGGCATGGTCAAGGCACCCTTGTTTTTGCCAATGGGGACAAATACGTCGGTGAATTCAAGGATGGTAAAAAGCACGGACAAGGGACTCACATGTATGCGAATGGCGATAAATACATCGGTCAATTTAAGGATGGTAAAAAGCACGGGCAAGGCACAGTGACTTATTCAAAGTAAGCTGACTTACCGTGTTACCCAGTTGGACACGTGTAAGCGGGTGGACGTAGACAACTCCTCATCAAGCTGTATAGAACTACTTCAACCAAACGACTTGCGTTCCAACCCTTGCTGAATAATAAAATATTATACCGTGTGAGTTTTCACAGATAACATTAAATGAATGGCGTCCAATAATATTGGTTCACTGGACGTCATTTTTGACTAATTATACAAGACTCATCGAGTTAATATTGATAGCTTATAAATGTGTTTTCATATGTAACAGCAACTCGAAGCCTCCTGTGGCTCAGCCTCGCAATCTTGGCAGTACCTTTTTCTTTGAAAAGTAGCGATGCGGTTGAATTGTTGATGTTGACGACACCTAGTTGCACTTGGTGTGAGCTGTGGGAAGAGGAAGTTGGTGTTATTTATAATCTTACCCCGCAAGGGGCAACTGCCCCTATTCGCCGTGTAGACTTTGACAATAAAGATCTTGTAAGCTTTAAGCTACCGGTAATTTATACGCCTACTTTTATACTTTTCGTTAAGGGACAAGAATTAGGGAGGATAACCGGATATCCTGGGGAGGACCATTTCTGGATGTTATTGGATGAACTTTTGAAAAAGTTAACAAATCTAGAACGCCCAAAATGCCCCGATCTTCCTCACAAAAAAGCTCAGATCAATGGGAACAAGCCATGTTAAAAAACATCGTCCTAATTGCCACATGCCTAACACTATTTACCTCCACTGGCCAAACCAGTGATAAGCTCGGTTTAGTTTCATTTGAGGTTATGACTATCGAAACAGCGTTAAAGTTAGCGCAGGGAACGTTATCTGATTGTCGAAAAAAGGGTTATCAAGTAGCCGTTGCTGTTGTGGACCGGTTTGGTAATCTGCAGGTTACGTTGCGTGACCGTTTTGCAGGTGGACATACGCCTGAGACGGCCAGGCGGAAAGCTTGGACCGCCGTGAATTTTCGGACTGATACACTGACATTATCAAAGGATACAAAAATTGGGACACCGGCTGCAGGAGTTCGGTTTATCAACGATGCCTTAATGGTTGGCGGCGGAGTGCCAGTTCAGTCTGGGGGGTCGGTAGTTGGTGCCATTGGGGTGTCAGGTGCGCCCGGGGGACCAAGGGATGATGAATGCGCAAGAGTTGGTATTGAGACCATTACAGATCTTTTAGAGTTTTAAAAGCTTGAGTATCCACGTCTTGACCACTCAAGATTTAGATTTGGCACGTATTTATGGATGAATTATTAGAAAATGCGAAACGCGCAAGTCGATTTCTTAAAGCAATCGCGAATGAAAATCGGCTGATCATTCTCTGCAGCTTGGTTGACGGAGAGAAAAGTGTGAGCGAACTAGAGACTGTTCTTGGGATTCGCCAACCCTCATTATCACAACAATTGGCACGTCTCCGCTCAGAAGAACTGGTTGCAGCTCGCAGGGACTCAAAACACGTATACTACAGGCTAGCAAGCGAAGAAGCTAAAAAGATAGTCGAATTACTCTACGTTATGTTCTGTGCTAGCCCAAGCGCACAGAAACAACCTACTGTCAAAAATCTTAACAAATAAAGTCTATAATTTTAGTGGGCTGGCGAAACCGCGCTTCTCGAACATACCGTCCAAACAACGCATAATATCCGCACTCTAGTGGTGCCTCCTCAAAGCACAGGGTTCTGAAGAACTCTCACGAAATTTGATGACTCGACGGAAAAAAATAGGCCTCCATTTAGGAGGCCTATTTACACCCAAGTAAAATTCGGGAATGAAGCGATAAATTAGGACATTTCGCCTTCAACGACTGTAAGACCTAGAGACTGCCACCCCTGCATTCCATTCCGATAATACAAGAGTTTAGATGCGGGATAGCCCTCCCGGAGCATTGCTCTGATAGCTGTGGGCGATTGGCCACACCAAAGACCATTACAAAATAAAAGCACTGTCTTAGCATTGGAGCAATCCCAACTCGCCCCTTTTTTACATCCCAGTTCGTTTAACCGGCTTGCGACTTGGGTATAGGGGATATTCTTAGAGCCGGGGATAGTACCCTTCACATGCCATTCCACGGTACGAGCATCAATTATCAATCCACCGTTTTTCATATACTTAATAACTTCTAGTTCACCCACGGTCTCAACGCCCGGAGCAACTTTTTGGGGTTGGACACAAAATGGCGGGCATTTCCGTGACGTTTTAGCAAAGGCCGGGTTAATAACAGCGTTGTTATCTTGATTTCGAACAATTTTGACCGGCCCATTTTTTGTCTGAACGGTGATAGACATTATATCCTTAGTAATTCCGACCGGTTCAGCGTTTGCAACTATTGGCGCCAGAAATACCGCCGCCAAAATTATACTTAATAGTTTTCCCATGTTTTTCTCCTCCCATTAAAATTGTCTACAACTACAGTTTAACAACCTTCGTCGTCATCATCATCATCATCATCAGACGTCGGTTTCTTCTTCTCTTTGACCTCGGCAAGCTCCAACCAAGTATCGGTATTTGTTGCATGAACACACGTTCCAAACGTGAGCAAAAGCGTGATTGCGAACATGTAACAGAATTGTTTAGCAAAACTAATGTTGTGGTGTAGCTTAAATTCCATTCAAAACCTCTTAAAATTACTTGGGTACTTTTATTGCTTAGCCTTCGTAATTCATTTGCCGCGACTTAATAACACCAGCCTATTATCAACAAGCTTTTATAATAGCCATCACCAAACATAAAATTCTAGTTTTTTTTTCTAGCTCAACATTGATTTTATAAATTTTTTTAAACAATTACAAAAGAATGAGCTAACTATCGATTTTCCCAAAATTAGAGTTATTTCCGGAAACCAAAAAAGTTTTAGCTTGCTTTACCTTTAAACCACCGAAGTGGCAGCTCAACCAAAAGTCGCCAAGCCGGGAAATATCTCAAGAAGCCAATAAGCGATTTCAGAAAAGCCGCCTGTTAGGAATAGGGCACCAGTCGATACCAGAAGGATACCAATCCCCCATTCGACACTTTGCATATGGCGTCGGAACCGCTGTATGAATCCAAGAAATGGTCTAACAGCAAAAGCTGCAAATAAAAATGGTATTCCCAAACCAAGGGAGTACGTTCCCAGGAGCGATATTCCATAGAAAACCGAATCTTCACTTCCAGCGATAAACAGGATAGATGCTAGGATTGGACCCACGCAAGGAGTCCATCCGAAAGCAAAAGCCAAGCCTATAAAATAAGCGCCAATAAATCCAGCCGGTTTAACCTGTGCATGGAAGCGAACCTCACGATACAATAGTGGGATTTTGAGAAATCCCAAAAAATGAAGTCCCAGGAGGATAATAATCACACCGGCTATCTGAGCTAATAGATCGAAATAATCTGCCAGAAACTGGCTTAACGTAGATGCCGTGGCGCCAAGGATCACAAATATAGTTGAAAAACCCAGCACGAAGAAAAGGGCTGAGAGAAATACCCGACGCATCACCGCGGAATTAATAGCTTCACAGCCGGTTACTTGAGCAAGAGTGACCCCACCTAAAAAGCAAAGGTAGGGCGGTACTAATGGCAGAACACATGGCGATAAAAAACTTAACAAACCCGCGCCAAGTGCACCGGCGAAAGAAATATCGATCCCACCCATTACTTACACACTTATCCGGCCCCCAAAACTCGAATATTGTTATTACTCGGAACGGAGATTGTTTTCTTCTCTGAAATGTAGTGACTCAACAAGTCATAAATCGGAGGGCCCTCAGTCCCCTCGTTTACAGAAGCCCAACCGCTTACCACGTAATTTTTATGAGGGTCGACGGGCTTCCCATTTCGTAACTGCGTCATCTCTGATATGCGCTGACCGATAGGTTTAGAAACATCAATAGAGTAACTAAGCCCGCCAGTGCGGACCATGTCTCCGCCCTGTTGATAATAGGGGTCTGGATTAAATAGATTATCTGCAACATCTTCCAAAATATCTTTTATCCGCTTGCCTGTCATTTGGACCCTATACACATTAGGGTAAGTTATCGCAGTATGATTATATACCATTTCCTGTGTAATTTTTTGTCCAGGCAAAACGGTTGCTCCCCATCTAAACCCGGGCGATAACGCAATCTCAGAGTCTCGCCGCTCTAAAAGAGCCTCACATATTAAGTCATCAAAAGTTCCGTTGAAATTACTCCGACGGTATAACAACGAGTCGGTGGTTCCTAGCTCTTTTGAAAGTTCTTTTTCAAACGGTGCGCGGACCTTTTTTATAAGCGAGGCCATTTCCTGGTCTACTGATATCACATCAGACAAGACCGGTATTAACCTAAACGCGTAATCTTGGATTTCACCGCGAGCCACGTCTAGGTCCAAACGGGCCAGAAACTTACCGTGTGACCCGGAAGCGACCAAGAGAGTTTGACCAACCTTTTCTACTGTCGGAATTGCATCATGAGTGTGCCCGGTCAGGATAACATTAATTCCAGACACTCTGGAGGCTAGTTTGCGATCAACATCAAATCCGTTATGACTAAGAAATACAATTAAACCAGCGCCATCGGCTTGAGCCTCGCGGACACGCTTTTGGACCAAACGTTCTCGGATTCCAAAAGACCAGTTAGGCATCATGTATCGGGGGTTAGCTACCGGCGTATATGGGAACGCCTGTCCAATAACGGCAATTTTTATTCCCCCTCGCTCAAAGGTTGCAGTTGATTCAAAAACAGCCTCTTCCCATTCGGTGTCACGAATGTTTCCCGCTAAAAAGGGAAAATCCAACATCTCCGTAAGTTCTTTGACACGCTTATAACCATGGGTAAACTCCCAATGCGCCGTCATAGCGTCAACACCTAGCGTGTTCATGACTGCAACCATATCTGACCCACTTGTCTCCATTGATGTAAAAGAACCTTGCCAGGTATCGCCCCCATCTAGAAGCAGAGTATTATTTGGTCTCGATGCGCGAATGGCCTTAACCAATGTCGTCATCCGGTCAAGGCCACCGACCTTGCCGTAAGACCTAGCCAAATTATTAAAATCTACACTGGAGAAAGCGTACGCCTCTGCTGATCCAGCCTTTAGACCAAAATACGAGAGGAGTTCTTTTCCGGTGATGTGGGGAGGCAGGCCACTAGCGTTACCAACGCCAATATTGATGGATGGCTCGCGAAAATATATTGGTTTCAATTGGGCATGACAATCAGTGAAATTTAACAAAGTCACCTGACCAACAGGATCAAATTTCAGCAAGTCCCGCTCAGCAATCGCAAGCGGTTTAGCTGGCGCCAATCGTGAGTGTCCGAAAGTCATTGCAGACACAGCTGTTGCTACTTGAAGGAATTGACGCCTATCCATCATTACGTATATCTCAAAAAAAACAGGGGATGCCGATAAATGCATCCCCCAAGGTTGATTCTAAGTTAGCCTGGGCTTTTAGTTCCGGAGTGCCGGCGTTTCAATAGGTAGCCCCCGCGCTCGCCATCCCGCATAAAGCTCCAAATTAACATATTCGTCTGAACCGTACTTGTAGGGTTTAGATCGCACCTGCTTATTGCATCCACGAAAGCGTCTATGCAATGACCCGACCTTCTGCCATTTCAGTCGATAGGTCGGGAAACTATGGCCTTGCCCTTGAGAGAGCATATCCGCGCGAATTCGGGTCCCGGGATAGGCCTCATGGCAACTTCCACATGACATATCCAATTGGCCACGCCTTTCATTATAAAATGCCTTACCCTTTTCAAAGAATGGGGCTGCTGAACCGTCAACTTTGACGTTCATGGGCATACCACGTGACTGGTGTCTCACATAAACTGTCATCGCCAATAACTGACCCTTTTCCCATTTCCAAGGTGTAGCCTGCATTTGGCCCGTCCGACAAGTGTTTATCTGTTGCTCAATGTTTTTGAGCTTCCCAAGACCTATGTCAAATTTGGGATAAACCGCTCCTACCCCTCTCATCGTAACCGACGCATCCTGATGGCATGAAGCACAGGATTTTCCTGCTTTCCCATCCACCATAGACCACAGAGCTTCACCCTCATCCACAAGGGCCATACCAGGATTCTGAAAGTCATCATCTTGCATTGCTCGAGTTTCTTTTGTGCGATAGGTGTATCCGCTTCGCCGGTCTTCAACCTGATATTTCCCCCACTCCCCAGCATGCCCCGTCTCGTGCACTATTCCTAGCGCGAGGGCGAGACCAATAGAGAAAACTATAAATTTACACGCCATGTCATGAGCCCCTAACCGGTAACCATAATTTTCGCTGACTTCGTCCCAACTTGCCCTTTGTCGTCCGTCCAGCTGAAATCAAGTGATCCTGATTTCTCAGCTCTAACATAAAAAGACATGTAAGGATTGGCAGAAATTGCTGGGTGCCAGTTCGATGAGAACACTTCCTTACCATTATAATTACATGCAAACTTATTTATGATAAACCGTGGGATTTTTTTTCCAGTCTTTTTATTCTTTCGTAAACCCGTCTCCATTTTATGAGTTACAAGAGTTTTTACCTGAAAAACTTCGCCCTTCTTTGCTTTTTTGGGAACCTTTATACGGGCTTTAAAATTTGCCATCTCTAGCTCCCTCCTCCGTAAATTCAACCGCCACACCCGCCAATTGTCACCTTCACTGGTGCCTTGGCCATGAAAACGGATCCAGTATTCGTTTGCGCGACCGCAACGACATTCTGGGTCTTAATCATTCGCATCCGCGTGTTAGCCTGAGCTTTACCAGAAGCGGGGGAAAAATGGAATGACGCTACTTCTGGGCTCGGATTTTCATCAGCAAAAATATGCACGCTTTGTACGTGGTCTGCATCGGTCATTGGGCTGTCGACCGTAAAACCTATTGGAACAGTGTTTCCATTTTCAGCGATTTGTGGGGCTTCTATGGTAATCCGTCCCTCAGTCATTTTTTTGTCACCAATCAACTTCTTGATTTCTGATGCAACAGCCTTTGCATCTGCATAAACCAACCCGGGAAGCATACTAGTTGATAAAAGAGCTAGGGCTCCCGAACCACAAATTCTAAGTATGTCCCGACGATTTACCGGCTTCATTTCAATCCTTTGAACCATATCTATCTCCTCACGCAGGCGTTTTATTTTGTATATTCACTTCAAAGTCATCAAGTAAGCAACTACATCTTCAACTTGTTGAGCGGAGAGGATCGTCTTCCCCTTAAATTTTTTATGAACACGATTAAAGCCGGAATTTCTGTAGAAAGCCGGCATGATTGTATCTTCATTTATGAATTTTGCATTCACGAGTAAGAGTCGAAGTTCACCCTCTTGGTAGCGGCTCGCAACACCATTTAACTCTGGGCCCACTTCACCATGGTAAGGCTGTTCTGAAATCGGCATTACGTGACAGGCAAGACAGTTTCCTTTTTTACGGTTTATCACGACTTTCCGTCCATTGGCCGGATCGCCTTTTTTACCAGTCAAACTTTGCAAGATTGCCGGTACATTTAAACTCGGCAGGCTGTCTTCATCCACGACAACATATTGAACGATTTTTGACGACTCAACTGCATTAGCGATGGAAAACCCATGAGCGACTAAAGCAACCAGAAATGCCGTTACCAAGACAAATTTATGAGTCAAATGCCCCTCCCTAGATACCCTAGCATGCCCAGAGTTTTACCAAAGCGAAATCTCTGGACCAAATAAAGTAAGCCTCTTTACAGTTAAGCAATGCCCTGTCAATTAGTTGTGTTTTCTTTAGTCTACTCAATAAATACACGATATCAAACGCAAATAACCCTAAAATCTCTCCCTGCGAGTGCTGATTATTCGCAACTTTTTATCTACATCAATTATAAAATATCAAATTTATTGGCATCCATCGAAGCCATCAGCCTCCATTTTCGCATCATAGGGGCCTGCAACTTCAGAGCCGCTCGTCAATTCACCTTTCATACCGTCCCAATCCTCAGGACGTATAATAACAAACCAACCCGTACCGTACGGATCTTCATTAACCATGTCCGGTTTATCGATCAGGCTTTCATTAATCGCAATCACTTCGCCACCTGGAGCCACTTTAGCTGGCCCAACCCATTTGCCTGACTCAATCGTTGCGCAAGATTTACCCGGCTTTACAGACCTTCCTACTCTTTTTGGCGTAAAAGCTACAAGTTGGCCGGCCAAAGCCGCCGCAACCGAAGTCATTCCGATTTTTACGGTGCCATCACCCTGATCTTCGTACCAAATATTGTTTTCAACGTCATAAAGCAAATGGTCAGGCAAGTGACAGCCTCTCACGTCAGGCATAGCTCAGCGATCCTCTTTTCTCGTGTGTGTGCGCACAGGACGAGATGAGCAACAAAAATCTCCCAATCTATCCTCCTCTATTTTCCCTTGAACAAACAAACACAAATGTTTGGCGACCATTTTTGCCATCCTTAGACGTTCCAAAGACGCCACGTGAGTCGGTTCGTCAAGAATAAGGTTGTGATGGTAGACCAACTCTCGGCATGTTTCCCGGCAAGCATTAAAACTGGGATCACCTTTTGCGCCTTGTCGATGCAGTGCTAACAGCCGGAACCCCTCGCGTTTTGATTTCGTTGGCTTTTCTCCGCGCGCTCCATTCCAATTTTCAAGAATACGCTCGCCCCAGCCTAACATTGCTATGGCACCAATTACCGCATTTTCATGGGCACTGGCGGATTCGATACCATTCAAAATAGTTTCAAATGGGGTCATGCAACGCCCTTTTCTTTAAAATATTTTAGAGAATCGGAGACGTTTTCATGGATACCAACCTTGCGTGCACTCAAACCAAGAGCCAATCCCAGTAATTGAGTAAAGTAAACGATCTTAGAATTTGTTTTTTTTCCAAACCGTGTTTCAGCCCTAATCTGATGCATTTCGAGACCAGAATGGCAAGTGGGGCATTCGGTCGCAATAACGTCTGCCCCGCACTCATCGGCCGCTTCCAAGAGGTTCGTTACCAGCTTTGTCGAAGTGTCAGAATCCGATAGTGTGTGAGCTCCGCCACAGCAGGCTGTCTTGAGCGGGTAGTCAACAATTTCAGCCCCCGCAGCCTGTAACAAATCGTCCATGAAATGAGGTTTTAAAGTTGACTCCGAACCGGGACCTTGATCCTTTTCAGGGAAGATATGGCGGGGCCTTGTGTACATGCAACCATAATAATTGGCTACCTTAATCCCTTTCAAAGAGTTTTTTACCCGCTCTTTAATGCCATCCTCACCAATAGAGCGTTTAATCCAGTCTAAAGCGTGAATCGTCTCGATACTTCCCGGTTTGTAGGCGTCATGCCCAGCCTTTTTTGAGAGCCGTTCAGTTACTGCGACATTCTCAGGATCATTCTCTAAGTCATATTCGGCTTTCTTTAAATTATGATAACAGCCGTTGCACGGTGCCATTACAGTATCAAAGCCCATATCTTCACTGGCTATAGACATGACGCGCGATGACAAATACGTCTGAATCTTGGGGTCAATATTTTTAACTTCCATGGCTCCGCAGCAATTCCAGTCCTTTACATCTACCAGTTCTAACCCCAGCTTTTTCCCGAGGGCTCGGGTCGAACGATCATAGGCGTGACCAGTGCCCTCCAATGCACAACCAGGATAATATGCAACACGCTTTAAATTTTTATCACTCACTTAGCAGCTCCTTGATCATCACTTTCTGGACCCAACCCTAGCGCCTTACGTTTGAACAAATCACGTTCTAATACATATTCCTCGATTGCCGCTCCAGCCTTTGACCAATTTCGAGTACGTGGTCGAACAAAATTTGCCAACCCCATAGTAAACAAGAGCTTTAAAGGGAGGTGACGTATTAGACGTTTGACCAACTCCAAAAGCCAATCTTGCATTAAAGGCTGTCCTGTGCGCCGAAAGAACCCACGGATTATTCGGCTCTCCTCAATTTTTCCCGTAGCAAATATCTGCTCCGAAAATTCTTCATCAAAATGCATTGAAGGTGACTTTGGAGTATGTCCCTTGAGTTCCAGCCAATGCGATAACGCTTTCATCACCCCCTCAGGCTGGACATCGCGAGGACAGACATAAGTGCATTTGTTGCACGAAACACACTGCCAGATAATGTCTTTGTCACGCAGCAATTCCTGCTCCATGCCCATCCGCACTAAGTAGATCCAAAACCGTGGATTGAAATCCGGATTGATCTCATTCACCGTGCATGAATTTGTACATGAACCGCATTGCCAACATCGATGAATGTTTGCCCCGCCGGGCAATGCTGCGATCTCATCTTCAATGTCTTCATTGTAATCCGTAACAACTCTGGATTCTATAAACGTACTCCAATGCCCGGACACATCGATCCCGTCAATTTCCAACTCATCATTGGTTATAATGTTTTCTGGCCGAATGAGATTTTGTTCATGTATGGGCATTGAAATAAGCTCAATTCATCGCTTCTAAATCATTTAATTTAAGTCTCTTTCCATTGGCAAGTTTTACTCGAGTGCGACCACTGTCCGGATCAACTCCATCAAGTCCGAGCATTCGGCGCGTAAATTCCAAAGGATCTAATTCTGATGAAAAGTCCGTGCGAAGGAAGCTACCCCCCTGCTCGGAGATATAATCTGCATATATCTGCGCTAACAACAGGTCCGCATAAATCAGCACATCCCGAAAAACTCCATTGGAAGAGAGAAACTGGCTAAGCTCCTCCCGAAGGACCAGATGGGTCTCAAAAGTATCGCGAACATCTAACGTTATGTGATCAATATCCTTCGCATACCAAATTTCACGAATAACCCCGGTATTTGACGATTGGTCCCAAACCCAACGGGTCATTAAGGGGTACTTCTCCATGTTGCTGAAGTGCAGTAATTCTGCAGCTAAATCACGAACCCAACGATGCAATTTATCCTCAGAAAACTGTCCACAAAAGGCCCGGATCCGATCATCAACATGCCTTTTATCCCCACCTTCCGCTAACAAAGCAACAACTGAATCTTTTAATCGCGAAAAATCGTCAGTTTCAATCCAACTGCCTATACGCCGCCGCACAGGCGCTATGAACGCGCACAACCCAAGAAAGGTCTCTTTATCCAAGTTAGCAATTGCACTGGGGCTCAACACTTGCTCAAAGATTGATTTTTTAAACTTAACCGCCGTGACAAATGCTTCAATGCCCCCATGGCTGTCACTAGAATTTAGCACCTTCTCGAAGCTTGAAGTGATACGAGGACCACTTAATTCAAGTACCGGACGAACCTCATCAGGAATGCGAACATCAGTTGATTTTGAAAATCCAAACAAATCTCTACTCCGCCGCCTCGGGCAACCCTTCAACTATCGACAGCGCGGCCAAAGCTGCACCTTGGGCCTGGGCTATTGAATCATCGATAGTTTCTGGACCAGTCGCCGCACCCGCGACAAAAACTCCCTCCCGAGACGTTCGCGCAACGCCCTCGTATGTATTCTGACAGTGAATATGCCCATGTTTTTGTAACTGTACGCCAAAAGTCGATGCTATCATGACATTCTCTACATTTGGATCCATACCAATCGCATGAACAACCAGATCAAATGGTATAGTGATCGGGCGTTTCACAAGGGTATCCTCGCCTTTTACGATTAAGCGCTCCCCATCCGATGTAACCTCGGCTATGCGGGCTTTTATGTACTTGACCTTAAATTCCTCCTGAGAGCGCCAATAATACAAATCTTCGTAAAGCCCAAAAGTACGGATATCCATGTAATAGATATAGACGTGGCAGTCTGGCAGTTCCTCTCGAATTTCCATCGCCATATTAGAGGATACAGTACAGCATATTTTAGAGCACCACTCCCTCCCAATCTGACGATCACGTGAACCCACACATAATAAAATCGCAACACGTCTGGGTTTTCTCCCATCAGAAGGACACCGGACGCCTTGGCCACTCGACATCATCTGCTCGACTTGGGTCGTGGTTACAACGTCCTGAAAGGTGCCAAATCCCCATTCTGGCTTATTTACGGAGTCAAAATGCGTGAATCCTGTACAAAGAATAGCCGCCGCTGCCTCGACGGTATCTTCGTTACTTAACTTTGCTGTAAAATGGCCCGGCTGACCGTCAAACGCAGCAACACTCAGCCCAGTCCGGATCTCTACATTTTCACTGGCTTCCACCCGAGACACCATTCCACCGATTGCGTCCTTCGCCCACTCACCGGTGGGCACTAGCTTTGCGTATCCAGATAGAATCGGTGCGCCCCCAAGTTGATTTTCTTTTTCGACTAAAATGACCTTCTGTCCTACGGCCAATAGAGCTTGTGCGGCAGCAAGACCCGACGGCCCACCGCCAACAACTAAAATAGGTTTTGACATAATATTACCTTCAGCCCACTGCCGGTTTTTGAAATCCTGGCCCAGATGTAATTCTAAGTCTTGGATCATAGAGGCGCTCACCTTTACCCTGCTTGACCTCTTCTAAGTAAGCTTCGAATTCGGATTTTGCTTTTTCCCAATCGACACCAATCTTCTCGAGAAGGCCCTCAAATGCAGATGCATGCCAGTGAAGTTGCACAATCTTGTAGGGGTCCGCCCCACAGGCTATTGCAGCAAACTGGCAATCGGCCATCACAGGTAATGAGACATCTTTACCAACAGCTTGCCCAATCCACTGGTTTTTGTCGAGAGTAGTGATACAACCTGTGTCATGGCCGATCATTACGTCAGCTTTCGCCTCTTCGACGGCAACTTTAATTTTACGGTCAATTGCAAAAGAACGCGTAAACTCGCGTTCGGAAATTATATGCCGGAAACCAAACCCACAACAATCATACCACGTAGAGTAGTCGATTACTTGTGCGCCCAGCGCTTCTATAAGACCGGTGGATACAGCAACTCTATTTCCCTCTAAAATCTCATCATCATAGATCGCATCCTCAGGAATCATTTTATAGACATGGCAAGCTGGATGGATGGTTGCCCGAACCCCACTCACATCAATTTCACGCATAGCGTTGATTTCTGGTCGCATCACATGTAGCCATTCTGAGTAATGAACAATCTCTTCAGGAATTAGAAGCTTTCCATCAACGAGACGGCCAAGCTTGTCTAAAACCTTTCGTACACGCTCACGTAATTCTGCCGAATGAAGCAGGAACCCGCGAATTTCTTTATAATTGCCGAAAGATGTTCCGCAGTGCACGAGTGGATAAAAATGACCATCCTCGTGTCCCTGAACTTTGCCAGATACATATGCTTGGTGGAAGTTTCTCAGAAATACAGCGGCTAAACTCTCTACATTTCCTATACCTGAACCATGGTAGTTCCAAGCTGTACACGAGGTTTGATCCGTTTCATCCAAATAAGAAGTGCCAAGTCGGTTCTGAAGCCATAGCAATGAAGTTGGGTACCCTGGAATATTTCCACATTGGCCGCAGGACTTGTGATGCCAAAGTTGCGTAGTTGGAATTTTTTTATCCCAACCGAACAGAGTTTTGACCATCTTTGGCTGATGTGCATTCGTAATACGATGAACTGCGATCTCACCATCTTTTTCAAGCTGCCACATGATGTCACGGACATCCTCAACCCGCTCCTTATTGGTAAGCATCGACCGCTTGTCGACGCGCGCCTCAACCCAAGCTGTTGCCGCCCGAGCATCATCAGGGGACAGTTTGGCATTATTCCATTCACTACCATGCCCTGTAAGGCGCTCACCACAGTTAGAATCATTCATATTTAACTCTCCCTATCATCCCTAGCAAAAGTTGAGGTGATTAAAATTTAATCGTCTTGGTCTTCAAGCCAGTCCTCATAGTCTTCACGCTTTTCATCCATAATGTCTGAAATTACATCAAACAAATTCTCGTCGATAGTTTCCAGCTGCTCAAGAACGCCAGTCATCTCCCAAATCGTGTAGAGTTCAACCGAAGTTTTCAAATTTACTTCCCAAGCGGTCTCCGTGGTATTCAACGTCGGCATGGGAATAGCTTGGCGCAGTAATTTTAATGGGGCGTCAATCTTGGCAATATTTGGCCCCCAATCTGCAAAGTGCTCGGGATTGATCATGTCCGGGGCCAACTGATTACCAGTTGAAATCAACTTTAACATCACCCTGCTAAATGGCCTAAGCACATCCTTGGCCGATTGCATGCCGTGCTTTATGGCAACTTCACGCATAATCATAACAAGGCCGCCCGGTGAATTTCCAAACGGACATCGCGCCGCGCAGGTATAACACTGGGCGCATGACCAGATTTTTTCCTGCATTGCATCATAAATACCTTCAAGATTCTCTGTCCACAAAAGCTGAACAATCTCTCGAGGCGAAAAATCGTAATAATGTGCAGCAGGACAGGTTGCAGTGCAAATGCCGCAATTAAGGCAACCGTTCAACTCATGATCAAACCTTATATCCTTTTGGATATCCACAAACACTTCTTCAAGATCGTTGCGGTTCATTATTGGCGCTTCGGATACAGGATCGCCAATATATTTTTGAATACGAGTGGTTCCAGACTGCACTTTGTTACCTTTTAATAGGTTAAGACCCGGGTATTATCGTCTTCCATAACCTGTTCGATCACATGGGCACCACCCACAATTCCCTCACATTCAGGGATCAAGTCGGTCTCTGTCATATCGAAAAGATCTAAATTCGGGGAACAGCAGTAAAATTTACATCCGGCTTCGTGGGCGTCTTTTATGAAGTCATAAACAGTTTTTGGGGAGCCTTCTTTAACGACTAATTGCTCAGCCACGCCGATTTTCATTAATTGCCCCGCAGTGGCGGTACAAATAACTTCCACTTCATAATCCATAGCTGCCGCCACAGTCGCTTGAAAAAATGGCGCCCCAAGCTCCTCCCCATTACGAGGATCTGTATTCACCATTATGATGACAAGTTTTTCTGCCAAGGCTTAAAATCCTGTTTTAAAAAAATCCCTTATAAAACTATGAAGAGGTGTAGATGTATTACCCAAGAAACACAATATATAAAAATTGAATATGTGACAAGCAGTGTCAGGCTACGTTTCCCATCCATCCCGCTCTTTGGACCACCCCAGTCATTATTAACACAAGGGCATCCTCGATGGCTTTTTGTTTCTGCCGCAAGATTGCAAGCTCACTGCCAATATTATTTGGAGACTCATCAAATTCCATTACGAGATCCTCAATCATTGCAACTTTTAAGCCCGGGTGGCCAGCGAAACCAAAACAATTTTCAGCCACCTGAAAAACCATCGCATTTCCCTTATTGTCCTCCGCCAAGACCTCAGCGTGGGGAGGGACCTCAAAAGCATCCCGCATGTATGTTGCAACCGGGAATGTCTCAGGTAAATAGCCGTTTAAAGCCCTTTTGTCGGTGCGACGAGCTTCTTTCACACAAAACTGCAGCGGTGAACTTGACACCATGCCGCCACTTGCCAGCGCCAAAATTTGGGCGCCAAGTCCAATGCCCAAAACTGATGTGCCCTGTAGCATGCAATCACGAACCAATTGGACTTCTTCTTTAAGAGTTGGCAAATCACAGCAGCCAGCCGACCCCCATGGACCACCGCCAAGAAGAACTATACCATCGGTGAATTTTACTGTGGCGGGCAATCGGCCTTCCGACGTATGCGGACGCATATATGTAAACCCGATGGATCGACCCTCAAGATGATCTTCTATTAAACCCAAATATTCACTGTCTGTATGCTGAATAACATATAGCGAGCGTCGTTTAATAGCAAAACCAGCATGATTTCGGCCTTCAATTTCCTGCAGGCTCACCCCGAAACAGCCTCGACGAGGACTTCCCGGATATCTTCTGGAGCCAATGTAATAGCATCAACCATTGTTTTCGCAAAAAATCTGTCTACCGCCGCTCTCAAGTCTTTTTTCTCTACTCCTCGCAAATCCGCCTCCAAGTCGAAAATCACTCGCGGGGGGGTCACAAAAAAATCCCCCGTAATTAAAACTTCGCGAATTCTCTGGGATGATGGCCCTTCCAATCGCACAAATACCGTAATGGTGCCACCCGATCCATGGTGACTCGCGCTCTGCGTTCCTGTCTGATCATGTAGACCATCAATACTATAGACAAATTCGTCTCTGCCAATCTCTGTATCATGAATCTCTTTTGCCCGTAGTTCTTCTATCTCACTCACCGCACCCTCATTGATATCAATCCGAAGATATTCCGCAAAGCCCTCCAGCATATGTTTCTGGATAGTCAACAAGCTTGGTAAGTTTTCACCGATTTGAGTGCGCAACGTGGTAACCCTTTGAGCAACATCATCGAGATTACGCTTGGCAAGTTTGGCCTGGGGCACGTTAAGAGTATTCAGCATATCTTTGGGGTTCATATCAATTAAAAGTGTTCCTTGATAAAATAGAACGTCACCATCAAAAAAACCGCCGGTTCCACATATTTTTTGACCATTGACTTCAATGTCATTGCGCGGTCGATATTTCGTATCAACACCAAGACGAGATAAGCCCGCAGCGGCGGCTTCGCAGATGCACTTCGCCGCTGTATTTAAATCACCAATGCCGAGATGGGCTCGCTTGAAAACCAACTCCCAACCCAATTGGCCCTCGTCAAAATATATGGCCCCTCCCCCCGTAATCCGTCGAGCAATTCCAATACTTTTTTTTCTACAATATTCGAGTTTAATTTCGCGCCTGAGATCCTGATGGAGGCCAACTAATGCCGTTGGCGGAAATCGTAAAAAGCGGATAGTATCTGGAATATCATCGGCCAGTCGACTATCAATCAAAGCCTTATCAAAAGCGATATTATCTCGACCGCTGCGGAGCCCGGTATTAATAACGCGGAATTCGGGGGCCATATCCTAACCATTCAATCTGTAAAAATTAATCCATAATCTAAACGCTGATGTTAGCGGTTCAAGTCAATACTATAACTGATTAAACGGCGTATGGATTTGATATTTGTAAGGGATGAGATTAATTCGACCTTTTTCGTTGTCGTAGAAGAGTTACTCCGGAAATAAAAAAATTTAACGCGAATAATAGGAAAATTATCAGTGCTAATTTAGTTGTTAATACTCGGTGATCATGGGTCCATCGACCCATATGAATTGGATAACCAATGACGAAATGTCCACTTATCAGAAAGTTGCGGGGATAGGTTGCAAACCACGTAGCTTGGCGAAGTTGTAACACAGGTGTAGAAATATGACCCGATTCGAACAATATCTGTGTGGTCGGGCCTCGCACCTTTTCACCGATGAAGTGAGCAGTATATGGGCCATAATCTACGTCGATGGTACTCTTTGTCCCAGATTTAAATCGTTTTAGTATATCTGCCATGCTTAATATTCTTCTGCTATCGTGGTCACGAAAGATTGCTGCGTGTTGCACGTCAACAACCTCCCATTGATTATTTTTTGGATTATAGAATTCTGCGACAGAATGACCCTCGCCGGGCGGCCAGCCGGACGGCAGCAAGTGCCACTCTCTAGCTTTAAGTCTTTGCGACCAAGCCGCAATGATAAAAAGCATCGTTGCATCGGTGCACAAAAGTGTTTTGACTTGAGCCTGAGCCAACCACCTTTCGAAGGTTATATTCTCATACGAAGGCATACCGCGGTCTTTACCTAAAGGGCTATATTCGCGAATGGTGTTTAGGGTGGCCCTAAGCCCAGCATCAGTTGTGATGTCGGCCCAATCAAGTTCGAGATTTCCATTTAAACGCCCATCCTCGAAGGCGGGAGTGAAATTTCCGTGGTCATTAACAAGCTCCACCAATTGTAGTGGCAACGGAATAAAACGTAAGTAGTAGCGGTCGAACCAAACATGCAGTCCACTAACAACCAAAATGACAAGTGTAACGCTGAGGGTACGACTTGAAGTTAAAAGTGTCATAATCAATTAAAGCTCGGCAGATTCTCATACAGTCTTAGTGATGAATTAATTACCATCAAAGCTCCTTCGACGGGAGCGACAAATATGACTTTAACTGTCCTCTTATTTTTTTTAAATCACTCTTTTGCGGCTGAAAGGGATAGCTTGCAATATTGCTTGGGGGAGAGTCCCCATAGGGCCGATCACATGCTGAAATATCATCAGCAAACTTTCCCGGGCAACCCGAAGTGCGGAAGGCAATTCCTGCATTGATGATAGTGTCGAGCTCTCTTTGGCCTAGGCCAAAATCACTTACTCGACCATGCTCATCAAATGCCATCTGCTCAACCCGCACCCCCGCGTAATCGATAAGATATCGCGCCAGCTGAACACGGCGCCACTGATCACGTGGCGTCGCAGGAAGATGGTCCATTAACGAACCTTTCTCTGGAAAAAAACAAAACATATGTGAATGTCCACCCATATCGACTAATTCCTGGACTAGACTAAGAACCTCGTACTCTGTCTCACCCATGCCGACGATAATATGCGCACCAAATTTTTTCTCCCCAAAAATGTCTCTTGCGTCGTTTAAAATTTCCCAATATTTTCGCCACGAGTGTGGCGAATTGACCCCTCTCCCTCTGGTACGGTCGAATAAATAGGGCGTGGCCGCGTCAAGAGCGACTGTAAAAATATCAGCCCCTGTATCTCTCAGCAACTCAACATCTTTCCGATTCATCGTGGTTGGGTTTGATAGGATTGAAATTGGAATTTGGTCCGCCGGTACTCGTTCTGTCCACTTTTTTAAAACCGTAACTGTATCTGCATCTGAATTGGGGTGTGTGATCATCGAGATGCACATGCGATGAAAAGAGGAATTTTCAGGATCACGCGCGACAATATCAACCAACTCCTCCATAGGTACAGCCGGCCAATCAACGCGGATAAAATTCCTATCAGCATAATCGCGGTCGGCTTCCCGATGACGAGCGAGGCCGCAGTATGCGCAATTAGCGCGGCAGCCTTCTGGATAAGTTAACAACAAATTTAAACACCGCGTGCACGAGCAACGATGCATATTTCCATTCATAATACCAAGAGTGATAGCCGCCGCTGTCGATAACTGCACGTATTCCGGTGACCGCATGTGCGGAGTTAAAATATTGTAGTTCGGCTTGTAAATGCCTCCGGGAGCTATGCCGTTTGCCTTTACACGACCTCCGTTACGTGACGCTTTGTCTGCCTCTTGCGGCGGTCTAGGGGCCATTTTTTCAAAAGCATTGAAATCTATACCCGCTTGACTCTTATCAGATGGAGTTCGACCTTCCGGTTTCATACACGTCATAAATATGCTCTTTTCACTCTAGTATTTATTAATTTACGTTGCCCAGTATTCGTTATAGGCAATCCATGTTCGGCGTAGCTCACTCGGTATCGGCGTGCGATTTCCTGAATGAAAGCCCAATATTTCCTGTCTACGCCTTAACGCACGGTTCATAGAAATGTCAAATATATCACTTAACTCATCGACGTAATCCTCACCAGCACTGCAATCTCCCCCGACCGATGAGGCCGCAGCCTCTCCAGCTAATTCCCCAGAAATAACCGCCGATGGGATTCCAGCCCCAGTAATTGGATTCGCAAGCCCTGCAGCGTCACCTGCAAGAAATACTGCGACCTCCCCCAATCGACCGCAAGCCTTAACCATTCCCCCAACGGGGATTTCTCCACCCGTATGGCCTAGGACAGCATTGCCAATCCGTCGTTCACGAAGTAACCGCTTCCGCATGGTTTCCAGTAATGGTTTCAAATGCCCACGAGCAGCGGGCGAGACACCAACCCCAATATTTGCTCTGTCTCCTTTAGGAAACATCCAGCCGTAGCCTCCAACAATATCTGCACTGAGGAAAATATCTGTTCCTCGGTGTGGCTCCAAAAGCGGTACTGTCATCTGGCGCGCAGCAACAAGAGAGGAATTAGAGTGGCCAATGGCATAACCGACCGCGGAGCGAGGACCATCTGCTCCAATAATGACCTTAGGGTATACGCGTTTCCCTGATGACAATAATGCCGTGCCGTCCGGTGCTATACTGCGGAGAACAAGACCAAACTGGCAGTCCGCGCCCTTATGCCGCGCATTGGCAATTAAGTCCCGATCAAATTCGCCCCTATCAATCATTTGGCCACGAAAATCATCGCGGCTATCCGGCAGCCCATTCTCGACGAACGTAGTCATTTCTCTTATCGACTGCCGTCGAACCACCTCTGACGTCTTTATTTCCTGTCCCATAAGTGCCGGTACAAATTCAGCACATTGAACCGGCTCTCCGGGGCGTTTACGTCGATCAATTGCAAGAACACTTAAATTAGCTTCGGCAGCTTTCCTCGAAGCACAACTTCCGGCCGGGCCAAGACCAATAACGAGCACATCAACGACTTGAGAATTATTCATGTGCCATACCCCCTGAACATCAAGACACTTACCTACCAAGTTTAACTGAGCAGCACGCATGCTCTTGATGATAAGGCCGGCCGATAGCTTTTGCCAAAGCAACCATCCCGTCAGCGGGAAAAGCAATGCCATCCAGCCCGGCCAATACGGCATAAGAGTCAATGACTCTCCGGTTCATACCTGCGGGCCGGGCGCATCCCAACAAAACCTCCTTATCAATAAGCCGACGACGGGCCTCAATAAACACCTCTCCCACAGCAATAGTTGACGGCGTTATGAAGGTTCCGTTTTTTGCATAAAATGGCATAACAACGACAAGAACAAGAGCGTGTATATCGTACCTTCCGCATATATCCAAGGCAGTTGGCTCGCCCAAAATTTCGCCGTAGTGCAGACCAATAACTATATGTGGGACTATCTCCATCGAAGTTGAGCAAAGAGCAGACAATGTAGCTTCAAAGTCGTCAACAGACCTATCCAAATGGTACACATCTCTGATGGTTGCTTCAGAACCAATAACATCCATCATTGCGGTATCGACACCTGCAGATTCCATAAGCTTTGCTCTTGTCTCGTCGAGCAATGCAGAATGGATAGCAATCCGGAGATGCGGAAACTCGTGCTTTAATCTCTCAATGGTTGGGAAATAGCGGTCATAGGCGATTTCATTACGCCGATTTGAACCTCCAGACAATAAAAAGCCCTGCAAATTTTGCAAAGTAATCAAATCTCTTACCTTTTGTTCCAGGATTTCCGGCGATGTTGCAGGTATCATTGGATCAAGTATATTTGCCTGACAATGATCACACATCAGCGCACATGCCCCAGCAGTAATTGAGAAAGCGGGAAAACTGTTCTTTGAACAGCCACCCAGTTCCTCAGAAGAAAATTCCTTGAAAGTTGGTGTTGAAAACCGAATTGGCCTGGCAGCAAAATCACCGACAGATCTCTGGAGAGAGTCTACAAGCCCCTTATCGAAAGATGCAGTCTCAAGTGGTTCAATTCCCGCTGCGGCGTCAAGCCAAATAGCACTCATAGCGTAACCTTTTCTTATTCACTCCAAGCCACTCACATCAGGGCAAGATCCTTAATTTCCGTCCTAATTGGCAAGTCCTCAGTCTCATCAGCGATTGAATTTAGCCAATTAGGATTAATATCCTCCTCGTCAACGAGATCAGAATCAAGGCTATGTAAAATATTAAGTGCCGAGGAAGTCATCGAGTCATAAACATCATAGTTAGCAAGAGATGCCCATAAGCCAGCCCAGCATCGGATCACGGTCCAAGGGTTATAACCTCCCCCGCCCAAGACGATCGTCCTTGGCGCGATATCACCTATTGCGGAGACTGCCGACCAGAGAGCAGTATTTGTGAGCTCCATTTTGGATAGAGGGTCCCCAGCTAACCCGTCCGCACCACACGTAACAACAACCGCATCCGGTGCAAATTTTTCTGCGAGTGGCAAAACTATTTCATCAATTAAAAAATTTAGCTCTGAGGCGTGGAAGCCTCCCGGCACGGGAAAATTCCAAATATTGTCTGATGAGTTGCTCTCAACGCCGGAATATGGCCAGCGGCTTTTCTCATGAATGGATACCGTGGCTACGCGGGGATCATTAATAAAAGCTGCCTCCACACCATCACCATGGTGAGCATCCAAATCTAAATAAAAAACTCGAGGCACCCCCATATCGAGGAGACGTAATATAGCTAATACAGGATCATTAAAGTAACAAAATCCACTCGCACGATTGGGTCGGCCATGATGTGTGCCCCCAGCTGGATTATAAGCACACCCACCGCCCAACACCCACTCTGCAGCATATATTGATCCACCGCAGGTCATTGCACCTCTCTCGAACATTCCCGAAAAAACCGGGTTCTCTATTGTTCCTAATCCATAAATCTCTCGGGTCTTGGCTCCACTTTTCCCGGCTTTATCGACCTTTCTCACAGCATCGATATAAGCTCTCGAATGATAGCGCCCCAAGTCTTTAGGACTCGCGGTAGGACTGTCAACGTAGTTCTCTGCGTTAAACCATCCCATTTGACGACATAAATCAGTAACAGCACCCACTCTTGGAATTGATAGGGGATGGTTCTTGCCGTATGCCACTTTCCCGTATATCTCACTCCCAATAAAAATTGCACCTTGGTGACTGTTTGTTATCATTTCGCACCGCCAGTCGCCCTGCAGCTGACGGACAACCATCCGTCACGACTCACAAGGGAAAGTGCTGACCTCGCACATTCCGCTGCCAACCTTTTCCGCGTTACGTCGTTTTTCAAAAGCCGCGCGATACTAGTTGGATTAGATAATCCAGCTCGTTTTAAACTCTCAGCACTAGGGTACATGGTTGCATCAAGGAATAAATTGAGGAGCCATTGGAGTGTTCGCGAGAAGAGCCAACGCCTTTGCGAGCTCATTCCGGACAATCGCCTCGCCAGAAACTGACGCGCAGCTGCTATATGGCGGGCTTCTTCACGATGATGAAAAGCTAGAACCTCCTCAGCGAGGGGACAAACGGTCTCTTTTTGGCTGTGTATCAGCCGGAGGGCTCGGGTTGCAAAATTATCAGTTACGGTCTCACCAATGTACGCCATCGCCCAAAACTCTGCCGAGTCAATTTTAAGCTTTTTTGCCACAGATGTTAGAATGCTTGTTCCCTCCAATTGTGGGCGAATACCATCTCCCGCACGGTCAATCATCTCTAAAAACATTAAACTGTGGCCGCACTCTTCACGAACCTCCTGTAGCATAACCCGCGCTTCAACGGGCTCTAAGCTCAACAACCCAGCCTCAGTGACCCGGTGTATTAAAAGTCCCTCCAGCCAGAGGCCTGCCGCACACAGACGGGTAAACTCTGCCCGGCTTAACTTCAGAAACTCCTCGTCATCAAAAAGTGAATTAAGTTCGCAACCCAAAAGCAAGCTCCGGGGTAACCACGGTAATCCCGAGTCCACTGAGGTCCACTTTATACTCGTCAAGGGGTCTCGATAGGGCCGACCGTGCTTTGTTATTCTATCCAATACAGCGCTCATTCAGCTGCTTCTCCGACGGATAATGTAAGCGGGGACACTTTGATTTTAGGCATGACTTCACACATTATAAGATCTAGAGAACGTGAAATTTCAGTTGCGCTGAGGTCTCCTCCGCCCATCACCAAAGACACTCGATCCACCCCAAATTCATTCAATGTCGCCAAGCGTCTTAAAAGATGTTCGGGGCTTCCAACGCAAGCAAGGCCCAATGTCTCCAAAATATTGAGATTCAAAAGACCCTGCAGCATAGGAGTTATCCAACCCAGTTTTCTATAGTGCTCATAACCAGCAACCTGCTTTACCATCATGGTCCGAGTTACATCAATAAGTCTCTGGTAGGCCCATTTTATGCCAGGTTCAGCTCTTTTGCGAGCCACCTCATGGTCTTCATCACAATAGGCAGCTATTGTGTACGAAATTCGGCCTTTCGGATGAGCAGCACGGTAGCGCTTTAAATCAGCCTTGATCATCGGCCATGGCTTAAATGGCCCCGTCAAGACCCCTAATTTTAAGTGAGCTGCCAATTCAAAACTCTCTGGACTGACAGCAGCCATCCAACCTTCAAGAAGTCGACTCGAAGGCTTTGGGTTTAGAACGAATTCCTGACCATTACGATGGTAAACTCCTGTTCTCAACAAATAACGCAATGTGCTCAAACGATCGCAAAACATCTCACGCGTTTCCTCTGGTTTTATTCCAAATCCATCAAGTTCAGTTTTTGTCACCCCGCGCCCAACGCCCCACATCACGCGGCCGCCAGACAAAACATCCAATGTTGCTAATCTCTCCGCGACCCTTACGGTATCATGAACTGGAAGGGGTACAATTGCGAGCCCTAAGCGAATTGAAGAGGTTTCACGGGCAACAGCGGCTAAAAGTAAATCTGGAGCAGAGCTAATGCTGTAGTCCCCGAGAAAGTGGTGTTCAGGAAGCCACAAAGCCCCTACTCCGAAACTATCTGCGGTCTTCGAAACCGAAATTAAATCATCATAAACACTAGCTTCTGAGGGTTGTGCCCCCCCCAATGAAGCCGGCGGTCGAGCGAGCTCAAGGAACAGATCAACTTCCATGGGGTGCTGACCCCCTCCTGGTTAGTGTTTATAGAAGGGTCTCTATATGACTTATACTTTACACATTTTGAATATGTCATGTACCATTGTCCAACAAAATCGTTGGGTGTAATAAATACAAATAGATTTAAGGGAGAAACCTCATGAAAACACCAAGCAGTCTGCTAAGACTGGTTGTTATTTTCACCATTATGTGGTCAGTCGAGAGCGGCGCTAACGAAAAAGAACTTCTGCCCGAAATCGAGCCTAACGAGGAAGGCGTCTATGTTCAGCCCTGGTTTTACAAATCATTCTTGGATCTAAGGGAAGACATTCAAGACAGTGCAAAAGTAAACAAGCAATTAGTAATTCTATGGGAACAGCGCGGCTGTCCGTACTGCCGAGAGATGCATCGGGTAAATTTTCGTAATCCAAAAATCGTTGAGTACATCCGGGCTAATTTTAACATTATTCATTTAAATCTGTGGGGCGACAGAGAAGTTATAGACATCGACGGATCAGCCACAACCGAGAAAAAGCTTGCTCGAAAATACCGCGTTCAATTCACACCCACACTCCAGTACTTTCCTCTCGAAATCGATAAAACTTTGAAGCAACCTGGCCACGAGGCAGAAGTCTGGCGATTATTGGGATATTGGAAACCCTTTCACTTCCTGAACTCTTTCGTGTACGTAAAAGAGAGAGGTTACGAGACCCAGCCAAATTTTCAGCGTTGGCTGCAAGCGCGTGCCAGAAAACTCGAGGCCGAGGGCAAAGCAGTCGAACTTTGGTAATCAAGGATAATTGTCTATTATTTTATTGTCGGGCAAAAATTGCTCTAAGGGCTCCACTATAGGTGCCTTCCTCCATATATTTCATACCAAAATAGCCACCAAGTAAAATTGCCAAAAGCGCTAATAGAGAACCTGCAGCCAGCGTCGACATTCCTGTAATCCCCTGACCAACAGTACACCCCAGTGCCATGACCCCTCCAATACCCATGATTGAACCTCCAATCATATGGCGCAGCATATCATTGGGGTCCGTAAACGCCTCAATCCTAAAGTCTCCAGTTAATTTGGCTGATATAAAAGATCCAAAGATGACACCAAAAACAACGGCAACGCCGAAGTTTATTGTCGAGCCAGTAAACGTCATGAGATATTGTATGCTCTCGCCTACTGGTGCAACAAAACTCAGGGAGGTTAGGGGCGTCGGCTCAAAATCGTCAACACCCAATACTCCCGTTACGTACCAAGCTGCAGGCACCATAAGCCCAATAAATAATCCGCCTATTAAATCAGTTTTCGATGCTCGAAATTCAGCACTTTTAAAAACAAAACCCAACAGTCCGCCTACAATTATAACTAGAATCCCGAGGCGCGCAGCTAAGTCCGTAAACCCGAACAAGTGAATAAATGCCGGCAGGCTTTGATCAGTCATCCCGAATATTTCCAAGTTTGTGTTGAATGCATTTTCAATTTCGACACGAGCTAGACCAGTGATGCCGCGGAGAGTCATATATGCAAATATACCTATAAATAACACGACCACCAGCGATTTTAGATTTCCAGCACCAAGGCGAACTAACGTTTTGTTCCCGCAACCCCCAGCTAAAGTCATGCCAAAACCGAAGAGTAGTCCACCAATGATAGCACCCACCCAACCAAGATTGGGATTCAAGTAAATTGAGTTACCAAGATCTAGTATACCAGATATATGGAGCGCCTGACTTCCGATGATAGCAACGGCAATGGATAGCATCCAAGCCCGAAATCGATTCCAATCTCCCATGAAGACAACATCTGAAATTGCACCCATTGTACAAAAGTTTGTCCGCTGCGCGGTTATACCAAAAAAAAGACCCAGAACAAGACCAAGAAAAGAGACAATAAATATCGTGGGAATGTCTTCCATTTCATTTCCTTTCGAACAATCAAATCGGCTAAATATTCAATAAACGTCGGACAAAATTGCATGTGTATGCGTTCTTGCTGTAGCTATCTCAATCCCTAGTAGTTCAAGGATTCGAGTAGAGCAAATCTTTTTAAAATCCATCCCGCGAATGCCCAATAATCTCTTGCGCTCATATGATGCTTTCTTTTACATACCACACAACAAAGGATGTTAAAATTTTGACGCAAACACTTGAGTTAATAAAGCGAGGCTTACATGGCTACAGAAACTATTGATACGTCAGGTATGAATTGCCCGATCCCGATCTTAAAAGCAAAGAAAGCCATTAAAACAATGGATGTTGGCACCACGCTTGAGGTTATTTCTACAGATCCAGGCTCAGTTCGTGATTTTGAGGCATTCAGTCGAGCTACGGGAAATCCATTGCTAGAGTCTATAGAAGAAAACGGCGTTTTTCGTTTTACACTTGAAAAATCCTAAGGGTCCTCCGAATCTAGCACCAAGGCTGCTGAACGTAAAGAACATAGTAAGAACTTTAGTTGAGTTTAGCCTATTTCCTTCAATCAATTATCTACATTCCACAAATAAGATTAGTCCAACAAAATATTGTTTTCATATTACCAAATAATCAGCAAAAGTATTACAATTATGTGTCCAAATGACTTAGAATTTATCATGTCGGGCGGTAGTCGAAGAAGGAGCCGTAGACGCTATTTGAGGACAGCTAGGTAGGATTAGTTTGCCAAATCCGTACCCCATTTCTAAAAAACTCAATACCTAATGGCCGAGACGCCGCTTGGGCTAAATAACACAACGAGAGTTTGAGAATATGCTCCGATTCCTATTATGCTTTATGTCTGCTTTTGTTCTTCTAGCAGTTAGACCCCACGCTGAGGTGTGGAAATGTTCAGTTAGTGAGGGATGGTCAACAGATCTTAAAACCATGATTCTGTCCCGCGATAATGCGTCTTTCATCGCCGATTCGGTATTTTCGGAGCGTTATGAAATCATTTACGAGAGTGATAGAGAAATTCATCTTTATCGAAATGAAATAGGGTCAGTCATGACCGCAATAAGTCTATTCAAAGAGACTTCGGAATTGTTGGAGTTGACTTTTTATCCGCCTTCTGGCGGCAGATCCCGGCATACATCAGGTGGAACCTGCATAGTGCGTTGAAAAAAAGGGTTAGTAGACTTCAGACTAATATTCATGAGAGTCTACTTGTACTGAGGATACTGAAACCATCCACAATTGATTAAAAAATGTCGCTCTAGTACTGTTACTCCTACAATCATAACTTTTTTGTCTGCAAGATGCCGTTATCAAGTTACAGCTTACTCTGCACTTTTGCCCATGTGGTTAAAAATTAATATGATATTGGGACACTTGGATTTAATTTTTTGTCTACTGACTAAAGCGAAGGATTATTTCCTCAATCCTGACTGTGTAACGTCTACGCAGCGCTTTGCGAACCTTATAACTGCTATTTTGTGGATAAAAAAGGACGAATTCTTCAGCGTCAAACTTTACGTAAACATGCAGTAACACAATAATTTAAATTTTTTCCATCGAAAAAAGCTAGTACTAACGACTGCCAATGCCTGATCAGCGCCCAAAACGATCGTAGGGTCCGCGTTTTGCCACTCTTTCTCACCCCATGCGTCAATAAATTTTATTCGCAAACACCGGATTCATATGCTGGAACGAATTAGTTTTTGGGGGCAAAAGAAGAAACTTTATTTCTTTTTAGCAAATTCATAGGTATCTAAGCATGCCAGATAGGGGGCCCGATTATGCGATGGATCATGCGGTTAATTTATTCAACCTTAGTATTTGCAGCAGGTTGGCTTTTTAATTTTGTGTTTGATATTCAGTTTGCCCTTGGCGTCGTCGCCGGCTGGCTCATGCGCGAGGGTTATGCCAATGTTGGCAGCATTTTGCTGGACTTAATTAAGTGAGACCTTCTTTTACGGCTCTCTGCATTACATCTGTTGTGCTTTCTAGCAGCATGGGATCAACTTTAGCTGCAAATTTCAACATGGGTTTAGATGCAGCAAAAAAAGGAGATTATGCAGGTGCCTTGCTACAATGGGTTCCTCTTGCTGAACAGGGTGACACGACAGCCCAGATTAATTTGGGCGTGATGTACGAGGATGGAAAAGGCGTACCGAAAAACTATCAGACTGCCGTGAAATGGTACAAACTTGCAGCGGAACAAGGAGATCAACGGGCACAAATTAATCTCGGCCTGATGTACGCTAAAGGCAAAGGTGTCAAATCAGATAACATTTCAGCACACATGTGGTGGAGTGTTGCGGCTGTAAATGGAGACGAGGATGCTTCGTCCAATATAGCCATTATTACTAAACAAATGAGAGCTGAAGATATTCGTAAAGCGCAGAAGCTTGCGCATGAGTGTATTCTGAGGAGATATAAAGGGTGTTAACTTAACCCCGCTCTCATTGCTACCTGCAAATGATGCAAAGAACTTTTTATACGCCTAGTAATTGTGCTCCCCCTCAAACTTCAGAACCCGGCAAGAGCTTAATTGAAGGACTATAGTAGCCGCACTTTACAAACTGGCTTCTTAGAGCTGGGCTTTAGTAATTCGATGAAAAAAGTTAATCTCCAACAACATCACGAGCTATACCTTTTAAAAGTAATTCAACCTCTTGCATCGAACCATCAGGAAAATCCCTGTGACCAATTAGAACTTTTTTATTTACGCCAATATTTTCGATGACAAAAATATTATAGGGGCAGTGAACAATGTTGAATGGGTTACTCTCCATAGCTCGGCGCGAAATAGATGCGGAGCAAAAAACGAAAATCTTGGCATTAGTGAAAATATCTTGCTTCCCACCCACATCATTTTTAGTGCGGGCTAACATCTTCCCGATATGACTTACATAATCAATTGTCAGTCCACGCTCAACAATAGCCTCTCGAACCTCAAAAATTGCATCCTCAAAAGAGCCATCGTACTCATATACAAAAGCATCGCTGGACCTCGCCGGATTTAGCGAGACCAGCATCAACACCCCCATAAAAACTAAGCCCCCTAAAACTCTCATAGCACACCTCTTATTATAAAGAAAAAATAGCCTTGAATTTTGCCAAATCAAATAGAATGGTGTCAAAATCGTTTTAAATTTAGCTACCATGCAATGATGGGGGTTTTTGCCAAATCATATTTGTTAGTGAGCCGGACTTGTAGAGGCGAGATAACACCTTCACATGACTCAGATGTGAATTCACTACTATCGACGATAAACTCAGCAAGCCGAAAATTCGTACGCCCCGATTGTTATTTTTACTTAGTGATAGACAGGATACGAGGTTCATGAGCACGATTATACGGTTAACACCGGGAAGAGTTAACATGGTTGAAAAAGGGAAGGGAAAAAACAAAAGGTCTAACTGCAAAAATTAATTGTTAAACCAAAGTAGACCCATCTTTGAAAAGGCCATGGGCTAATTTCACCCGATTACCTGTTTTCTATTATTGAAAAGTTTTAGATTCACCAGTAGCCTTCTCCGCCTAGTTTCACCACTGGTTTTTACGGTCACAGTCGTTGTAGAAAAACGGTGAAAAAACTGCGCGCACCCGAGTTCAAAATAAGTAATCCAAATTTTTAATTAAACTACAACATCTTTTTATATTGGATCCAACATTGAATAATATCCCCAAACGACTCGTGGCTGGCCCTGATGTCTGGCACGCAGATATGCTTGCTGCGGACAACAGATGGACTCATATCTTAAATGACTCTGACCGAATCGAACTTCACAACGCACTAAATCAGGTAAAAGCCTCAGGTCTAAATATTTTTCATTTCGATCGCACAGATTTTAAGCTGCCAAGACTTGGCTCTCGTATACGAGAAATTATGGAAGATGTGGAGAGAGGGCGAGGCTTAGCGCTCCTCCGCGGTCTAAACATCGATAAATATAATTTAAATGATTTAACACTTCTTTACTGGTGCCTTGGCGTCCATATGGGCAAACCGATAAGCCAGAACGCGCGTGGCGATTTAATTGGAAATGTTCGGGATACTGGTAAAAGTTACGATAGCCTTAACATTCGTGGTTATACCACAAACGCTGCGCTACCACCACACTGTGATCCTGCAGACATAGTTTCGCTCCTATGCGTAGAAGCCGCGCCAATTGGTGGCCAAAGCCTGATCGCAAATGCCCCGGCAATTTTTAATGAAATAATGTCAAACGATCCAGAATTACTGGAGCCTTTATTCAGGGGCTTCCATTTTGATTTACGCGGGGAGGGAACTACGGGCGAGATTAATGAGGTGACAAGACACCGCGTTCCAGTCTTCCACTGGCTTGCTGGGCGTTTATCGTGTCGATACAACCGCCGTACTATAATCGATGGGCAAAACAAGGCGGGCAGGCCTTTGAGCGGGCTAGAACTTCGTGCCATAAACCGCGTTGCCGAATTAGCCGAGGACGATCGCTTTCGTTTTGAAATGACACTCTTACCCGGTGATATTCAAATTTTATCCAATCACACAGTATTGCATTTCCGTCGCGCCTTCGAGAATCATAAGACAGCAAGTTCTGAGCGACATTTATTACGATTATGGGGTAATGTTGACGAAGAATTAGCGCGGCCCTTGGAGCCAGAATTCGCCGAACGCCTTAACAACGGTCCTCGTGGTGGGGTATTCATCACGGAATCCCACGCAGGCTGGGTTCCATAGATGACGCGTAAAGCCCTTAATCGCATAGATAACTGAATGGTAAAACCTCTCTGTGTTGTTTTAGGAGTCCGAAACAATGCAAAATAACAGCTAGGAAGACTATCTTGTTAACTATTACCACCCAAAATGAGAGAAAGATCGAGCTTTTAGAGATTCTTGCAGAAGGGGCAGGAAACATTCTACTTAACTTGCGCATCTGTCTAATACAGGAGGATACGGAGGGCTCATAGCCAAGTGGCGCCTTTGGCTTACATTAAGGAAAATATCCAAATGATAGCGCTATGCAATAAGCCCGGGTAAAGGAACATGTGAAATGAATGGCAAGCACTCAACTATCGCTAAGGCTTTTATTTCCGATGGGTTTTTTTGCCCTATTACTGTAATGTCTGAAACAGATGCAAATTCCTACCTAAGGCAACTTGAAATAGCAGAGTCGAAACATTTCGCATCCGATCAGTTCAAAATGGGTTTGCGTAGATATTCTAATTTACTTCTACCATTCGTTGATGAAATTACCCGAAAGACCGAAATTACCGACTTTATAGCAGAGATTTTAGGACCTAATTTGCTCGTACTTGATGCACCATTTTTTATTAAAGAACCAAATAGCTCAAGTTTCGTGTCGTGGCATCAAGATTTACATTATTGGGGCCTAGAGAGTGATGAAGAAGTCACAGCCTGGGTCGCTTTGACACCAGCAACCACCGATAATGGCTGTATGCGTTTTATTGCAGGCTCGCAAAACCAGCGTATAGATCATCACGATACATTCCATGGCGATAACTTGCTGACTCGTGGCCAAGAAACTTTGATCAAGGTTGACGAGAGCACAGCTACTGATGGACAACTTTTACCCGGACAAATGTCTATCCATCATGGACGCATTCTTCATGCTTCTCATCCCAATAACACACATGAGCGTCGGATTGGAATTGCAGTCCGCTATATTCCCACACACGCTCGTCAAGGACCCGGCAGTAATATGTCGGCTATGTTGGTTCGCGGAGAGGATCGGTTTCATAATTTTCATCTTTGTCGCCCACCTTCAGGAGTTTTGGAGGAGAGAGATATCCAACAATGGATGGAAATATCCGAGGCGCGAAACACAGTTATGATGAATCGCTGAGAAGACCACTAACCATACTAGTCTTCCACCTGCTGTAATTGATGTGTAATTTGAACTCTATCTGGAACATTTTCTAATTGTCCTAGTCAAGATTCTGTAGCCGTGTAAATATAGTGGAAGCCCTATTTTAGAGGGGGCCATTTACATTTATTACACATCCGATCCAACATTTCCGTTAGCTCATTCAAAAGTTGTAGGGACTATTGCTTTATCTCAGTTCAACAATAATACAATGTCTTCAGGCCTCTTTATTAATTGGGAGGCGCAACACTTTTTTCAATCTATTGTATGTAAAAGAGGTAAGCCACGAGTTCCAAACATTTACTTGATTTTAGAAGCTATAGCAGCCAAGACTCTACTTGGCGCAAAATCCGCAGGAAAACATTTGCTTGCCAACCTTAACCCAAGTCGATCTCTAAAGAAAAACTCGTTCCCTTGCCGTTCGGATGAGATCTGGATGATACAGTGCTTCAGTCATATCTGCCTCCTGTCTGACGTTCCTTAATAATTTATTAGCGGTTCGATTGGCTTCGATAACATTACGCCGAGCATTTAGCACTAGAACCGGAAGCTTTTCGAAAATACTCCAAGGGAGGGGCTTCGTCATGAATTTCGGTAACTGAGACATAATAGTCCAAGTGTCAACCTCTAAAGCCTGTATAAGTTTATATGTGTAACTATTCGTCGGTTGTCTAAGGCGCACATAATTTAAAAGAAATATCCGACCCGTTAATCGAATGGTACCACAGGACTGCGAACCAATAACACCTGGTACCAAAATTGTATTGGGTGCTCGAACGTATCGCTGATCAGCTTGCAAGCTCGTATCGCTGGTCCCTCTGAATGTTTGTTACATGACAGCCCGGCAATAACTGCAAACTCCTTAAGTGCCAGTGTCCGTCAGTCGATGATGATAAAAGTCCGGACCTCAATGCTCTCCCGCGGCGGTGCGGCCGGGTCCTGGTTTGGTAATTGAAATGCCCCATGCGGCGCGAAATGGGACCCTTCAGGATCGGCTGAGTCCCATCCTTTGATAAGAAATACCTCGTCACGTTCCATTTCTGAAGCAAAATACCAACGGTGATTGAGGCTATGAGTAAGGTGGTAGATTTCACCAACCCGAGCCGGGAATACTTGGTCTGTTGCGATCAAATCAGCTTTTTTGATAGAAGAAGCATCAGCCAACGCCAGCGGTGCGCGTTGCACCGGCCCCACGGTCGGTCTCCAGACATTAACCTGAATAATACGTGACCCGGATTCCAGAAGACGCTCACCTTGTGATTCTCCGACGCTATCTTTCAAGCGCTGTGGCCCGCTTTTCGGTGTGTAATCAACATGCACACGCGGTGCCGGCAAACGCGCACCATCCAAATTTTCAGCGCCTTGACCACCATCAGAACGACGCGTTGAGTCGAAGATCACAACGTGCGATGCTGCAAAACGCTCTTTGAGGAGTGCTTCGATTTCCGGATAGTATAAGTCTTGAACAGCCGCATCATCTTTGAAGTCATTGAGCATTGTAGGTCTGGCTAAAAACTCAAAGCCTTCACACTCAAACTCAGGGGGCGTTGTCTTCTGACGAACATCGGCGATCCTGACGACCCGATGTTCGACCTCAAAGAAAATCTTCGGCTCTCCACCGGTATAAGCAGCACTATGATACGATGGCTTTTGCTCTTGCGGTAAAATAAAACCAAGCGCCGCCTCCACCCCACCTGTTCCGGGACCGGTCATATCCTGTGGCATCTCGTAATCCTATATCTCACTCAACACATCCAGTAATGGGATTCCACCTAATCACTAATTTCGGTTCGGCGGAGATGCCGAAACATCATCTGGCAACCCCCCCTCGTAAATCGCTTCTCCTTTTGGAATCTTGGTCCAATCCTGATGTGACCGCACATAGATATAGCGAAAGTCGTGCTTGTGGCGGCTGACAATGGATGGGTCATCCAGCGTTCCGGCGTCGATCGCCTGTGCGGTTGGTCGCCGTTCTTGCACGAATCCGATATTAGTCCCGCATCTTTCGCAAAACTCAAGGTCTAGCCACCGCCCAGAGTCATTAATACTGCGATAGGACTTGAGGGTACCAGCGGTCAGCTCGAAGTTTTCCGCCTCCCATTTCGGGATCATCGCAAACGAGGAGCCGGTTCGGCGTTGGCACCACTCGCAATGACAAACAACGACAATATCTGGATTACCTCTCACGTTGTATCTAATATCACCGCACAGACACCCCCCCTCATAGATCTCGTCCCCAGAAGTACATATCATTAAACTGCTCCCCTTAACTCCCCACGATTCATTAAAAATATTCAAAAATATACATGCTGTCATCATATAAATCTATCACGGGTATTGATGTGGTCCATGGCGGAGAGAACCGCCAGAGAAAAGACAATACGAGATATTAGAGAGAGAAGTGTCCTATTAATTAATCTTTGTACGTAAACATATAAATTGGACGATCACCAGACGGGCTTTGATCAACAATTTTCCTTCGGTTACTCCCCATAGAGACCTTCTATTAAGTCCACCTTTACCACTATCTTGCGGCGTTTTGAGCGCTGCGTTAATATTTTTTGGTTTTATTATGATTTAGGAGGTTTCGCACATGAGTGCTATCGAGGTTCAACCAATTTCGGGAGCTTTAGGCGCTGAAATTCTCAACGTTGATTTAAGTGAACACCTTAACAACGACCAGTTTAATAAAATTCATCAGGCATTCCTCGATAATCTGGTAGTCTTTTTTCGTGATCAAGACTTAACACCAGGCCAACACGTTAGGTTTGCTAAGCGTTTTGGCGAGCTAGACATCCACAAATTTATCCCCGGGCTTCCCGAAAACCCCGAACTGATCCCAGTGATTAAGAGCGCCGGTGACACTAATAGTAATTTTGGGGGGATCTGGCACACAGACGTTAGTTTTCAAGAACAACCTGCATTGGGCTCGCTGCTTTATGGGCGCAAAGTTCCGGAATATGGCGGTGACACAATTTTTTCTAATATGTACTTAGCCTACGAGCGGCTATCTAATGGTCTTAAGAGGACTATTGCAGATCTGCGGGCAATACATACGGCTGGACAAGTGTATGGCGTTGACAAACGACAAGAGTCCATTCAACGTTTTGCTTATGGCGATGAATCAATGAACGTGCGATTTGGCGCTGATGCCGAAGAAGAAGTTTCACATCCAGTTGTTCGGATACATCCAGAAACAGGAAAAAAAAGTTTGTTTGTTAACGAGGTATACACGACCCGATTTGAGGGTTGGACAATCGAGGAAAGTGCTGGTTTGTTGAAATTCTTATTCAACTGGTCAACAAGACCCGACTTTACTTGCCGTTTCCGCTGGCAGCAGGGGTCGATGGCGTTTTGGGATAACCGGTGTGTCCAGCATTATGCTCTAGACGATTATTACGGGTTCGATCGGATCATGCACCGGGCAACTATTAGGGGTGATAAGCCTGTCTAGTGACTAAAACAAAACAATTAGTCGTGGGTCCTTAAATAATACAATTGAGGTTTGGAAAAGAGCCATGAGATTAAGCAATGACCAGAAGGTAACATTAAACAGCGCTCTCAACTAAAAATATTATAAATAAAATTGATAACCAAGAGACCAATGAAAACCCTAATAATTACCTTAACATCAATATTTTTCTCAGTCTTTATGCTTTCCATACTATTAAATGCAGAGAGATTTTTATTGTATGACATTGCGTGATACATGGACACGACGAAACAACAACTTTATTATTTTGTGAGACAGACTTGATTTCTAAATTATTCTATAAAATCGCTAAATTTACTGCTGGTGAATTAGCCCAAAATCCAGAACTTCAGGCTAGGGCAAGAAAGATCGTAAAAGAGCATCTTGTTCCTCGAGCAAAAGCTGGATGGGAAAAGTCCAAGCCTAAACGCGAAAAAGCAAGAGCTATTGCTGTTAGCACTACAAAAGACATCGCGGAAGCGGCTCGTGATACCAACCCATTAAAATATCCTAAAAAATTCCTCTCTGAAACATCAAAAAAAGTACGGGATAGAGCAAAGCACCTATGCCCTTAACAAATTGAATTTTCTCATTAATCGCTAGGTTTAGGTCCTAATGCGTATATAAGAAAGCAATAAGAAAGCGGGAGTACGATAGTTTATCAGCAAATCAACCTCCGTATTGGTGAAGACATTAGCTTACAGGCTTCTTGTAGAAAACATAGATGTGGTCGAGCGAGTACAGTGACAAAGCGTGTTAGTTTTGCATGTTAAGTTCACGGTGTCCTCCACCCAAACACCCTTTGAAAAAACTGGTCTATACGTGAGAGGCAGATTGAAATTTTCTTTGCCTGTAAGGGGGACATTAAGATGCCAAAAATCCATCCGCTCCAGAGCGAAAGCTGACTGACGCAAATTTTCCTCGACATATTTACCGACCCAGAGGCCGTAAAAGCTTTTTCCAGCCAAATCAGAGACAGTGTTTTTTTGCAAAAATATAGAATAACGCCAACGTCAGTATCTTACTTGACCGTCAACACAGATGATCACGTCACCACCAACCCAAATATCATTATAACGTTTTTCAACATAGACGCGCCCTCTCCGGCCAAGAATAGTGCCTTGCGAGACCACATAACGATCCTTCATCATGCCAGAATGAATCAACCACATAGCGAGGCCCGCATTCAAGCTACCAGTCACTGGATCTTCATTTATGCCTGCAGGAACCGCGAAGCCTCGGACCTCAAGGTCACATTCACCTCCATCAGGATAAGGCCCCACAACACCCACCATGTCCCCTGATAAAGCTCGCAAATCTGGGGTTAATTCTAAAACCTTTTGTGCTGAATTCAGCATAATAACGCTCCAATTGGGGCCATTGGCCACCCATTGATGAGCGACAACATCCGTTTTTTTTAACCCAAATGCTGCTGACAAACGGGTTAGGTCCCTCTCATTCAGCGGTCCTGTTTTGCTTAACGGTGGAGCTCGAAAGGCCAACCGATCTGCCTCTCTCTTTATATAAATGAGGCCAATACCGCATTCCTGCTTAATTACATCATCGTCTCTTGCCAGACCGCCAAGGGACAACCAGGAGTGACAAGTTCCTAAGGTTGGGTGTCCGGCGAAAGGCAGCTCGTTTTCAGGGGTGAAAATACGGACTTTATAATCTGCATCAGGATGCGATGGGTCCATAATAAAAGTGGTCTCAGAGAGATTGGTCCAATGGGCAAAGCTCTGCATCTGTTTGACTGTCCACTTGTCCGCCCCATGCACAACAGCCAGCGGATTGCCGTGTAAGGGCTGATTAGTGAATACATCAACTTGTTGAAATTTATAAGTTTTCATATGCTACTGCTTCCTCAAGGTTCAGGGCAGGGATAACGATCATTAATGCATAATCACAATCTACCATGAATTGGAGCGCATTCATCTGCAATAACACGAACGGGCGCCTAATAATACGGGTGTAAAACGCATTTTTTGCCTCTGAGGGCCATAAATTGCCATGACCCAGTTCAAAAATTTAATGAAATGCCGTCCTTAAAAAATACATCAAGGCCTCTCACTTTTATCGAACGAACATTTATTAGGTGTCTCCCTTGCTATCTCAGACGGCTCCGAGAACATTAAACTGGCACTAAAAAAATGGGGGAGGGAGGGAGGCCTAAGAATTAGAATTGGCAGACTCGGGTAGGTCGGGCAAAGAGCTGGTGTGTTCTGCTCTCACGCAGAAAATGAGTGCTCCAGCTTGATTTAAGCTGCTGCCATCACATCACGTGATAGAAGATTGGTGTAGAATATTAAAACCATTGCACAAGTGGTCATGATAACTGGGTCTCTTTCAGAGAGCGAACGATTTACTCTGCAGCAACAGAGCTTACGTAGGATTTCTCGAAATCTTTTAAGGCGCTCTCAATAAAAATGTCACGTTCATTTCCCTCGTATGCGTCACCAGCCTCACAAATCTCTAACACTTTCTTACAAACCTCACGGACAAGGTCGTCGTCGTCACGGTTATCCTGAATCGGAATCGCCAGAACAGTGTTATTGCCATATACGTAATCGCGCTGTCCAGCGTTAGCACGTTGGTTTATTACATCAGGCCGCGCATCGGGGTTATCACCACGGACCGCCTGACGGAGGTTACGCCGATTCATGAAAACGCCAACATCCTCGCGCATGGGGTTTTCCATGGCGTGGACGGCAATCGCACGTTGACTAGTTACCGCGTCCCAGTCGCCAGGCATGCGCTGAGCTGACTCGCGCGTTCTCTGGCCCGTCTGGCCGTCAAGGAAATCCGCCTTGTCATATCCGCACTGGGACTTATCGCCTGTGTTGAAAGGGTCGATCGACGGCCCAAACATTCGCAGACCAAAAACAATGCTGTTCTCGTTATCCACAGGCACGTACCAGCGTGCCATAAAAACACGATGAAAATAGCGGACTTCGCGGCCATCTTCGTCCGCATAAGCGTGCGTTGTCATGTTGGGCAAGATAACATCACCGATACGGACCCATATCTTGTCCTTACCGACCCGGCGTCCAGCAATAAAGACCATTGCGGATCCTTTGCGCACGCTGGCGTAGTCCATAACCGGTAACTGGGCAAAAACTGGATTGAAGGCCGTTGAAGGGTAGGATCCGTCATCGTCCTCACTTATAACGCGCATGGTCGGGCTGTGCAATTGTGCAGTATGAATTTGGTCTGGGATATTGTCGAACACCTGCAACCAGTTGCAGGGATAAATATTGTTATAGGAGAGAATCTCCGTATCGTCATAAGTGTGGAAGAACTCCCATTCGGGAAACTTTGGCATTTCGGCGAAGGGGCCCATGTAGGCAAATACCATGCCGTACTTCTCAAACGCCGGGTAGGCGCCTTGACTAACACGCTTTGCCAGCCGTTCACCGTTGTCATCCTCACCGGGCGCTTTGATCAAAGTTCCGTCCACGTTCCATTCGAACCCATGATAACAACACCGGATACCGGTCTCTTGGATAATACCATATTCCAGCGATGCTCCCCGGTGAGCGCAATGACGGTGGAGCACGCCAATTGATCCGGACTTGTCACGAAAAGCTACAAGGTCCTCACCCAAGATGCGGATCGGGCGCGGCAGATCGGTTAGTTCTTCAGATAGACAGACCGGTTGCCAAAAGCGGCGCATATACTCCCCCATAGGTGTGCCCGGATCGGTCTCAGTTATTTCAGGATCGTGAGCCGGGATGGCCGTCTTTTCATAACCGCCATACGCATTATTGTTGCCGTGGCTAAATTTAAGATGGTCATCTGGGGAATCAACACTCAAATCATCACCCTCTAGCGGCTCTTATCACTCTCAAAACAAACCATTGTCGTTGTAACCCTCAAAGTTTTATTATTTTTAATTTTCACGCGTTAACAAAACGGCCAGAATAATAACGAAATAATTTTGATTATGTCAAATTTGCTGCACCCGACAGTGCTCAAAAATGTGACATCTGCCTTTGAAGAATAGCGCCATAAAATCGTCTGTATTGTGCTAAGAGTATGTCAAAACTTTTAGACCATTCCTAAAAGTACCGCGCAGGGCAAGGGGGGCGGCTTCCATTTATACAGCCGCAATTGCCTACCCCCATTTAGACAGTCCTGAAAAAACGACGGCAAATATGGCAAGCCAACCGCAGTTTAACAAAACTATTGCCGATTTCTATAAGCAAAAAGGTTTGCGGTCTCCTTGGGCTCAAGATGATGATGATGATCCAGCTGATCTCAAAGATGAAAGCATCTGGGCTGGAGATGACGGCAAGTTTGATGATTGGACGAAATAAATTAGGGGTATTGAAATCATGGCGAATAGCAAAATTACATCGATAGACTATCTCTTTCACTGAAGTGTCCCCGCCTTCTACAAAGTGGCTGGATGATTCAACATTACCCACGAGGAAATTAACGTCTGGCTGTTTCATTCAGCCTGAGCCATCCTCACTCTCCTTTTAATGTATGCCGATGTTTTCAGAGGAGGCAGAACTGTCAACCTAGCAATGAAGCATATGTCTGAGAAACCTCTATTCAAATTCCTCAGTACGAGGCTGGTGGGTGCAGTGAGTGGCATTGGTATCTCTGGTCTATTTACCCCCGTCCCTCGCCCTATTAGGACCAGAGCATAAATCCAGTCTCACAAGTATTGGCTGCCCAAAGGGAACGCTCAAGGTCATGTCCGGTTCGGATGTCAACCTGATGGGGCCGCCACCAGTTTAAGGTGTCTTGCACTAGGGATTTTAGACACATGTTGACCAGATTTAATCCAGAAAAGGGAGCTCTTTCCCCACACCTATGTACTCGCCTCACCCGCTCGAGAGCTCTCCAAAACAATTGGAGCTATCTCGTTAATAACAATAAATACATGACAGGTGGGCAGTAATAGATACCCTGCTGGCGATACCCTGACTGTAAAAGTCAAGTTAAACGTCGGCGTAAAATATTGCTTAATCCATCAACTACAGTCACCGCAGCTAAAATAATTATGAGAATAGCTGAAACTTGTGGGTAATCGATAAGTCGCAAAGAACCGACTAATTCTGTCCCAATACCACCAGCACCAACCATGCCCATAACAGTTGATTGACGAAAGTTATACTCCCAGCGATACATCGTCACATCAGCAAACTGGGGTAAAACTTGCGGCAAGACTCCGTGCACTATTATTTGCATTCGTGTACCGCCGACTGCTTTAGCAGCCTCAATTGGAGCAGGGTGGGCATGCTCAATAGACTCAGCGAAGAACTTTCCTACCATGCCTATTGAGTGCAGGCCTAGTGCCAGGACCCCTGGCAGCATTCCAAATCCTACGGCTGCAACAAAAATAATCCCCATTATCAGCTCCGGAATCGCACGAAAGGCATTAAGAATAAGGCGTGCACTCCGATATACGGCTCTGTTAGGCGTAGTATTAGCTGAAGCAAGAAATGCGATTGGGACTGAAGACACTATCGCAATCGCAGTTCCAGCAATTGACATGATGATGGTTTCCATCATTGGAATAACCCATTGACGCCAACGCGTAAAATCTGGAGGTATCATCTCAGAGATTAACACGCCAATCGCTGGCACCCCCTCAGACATTCGATCTGCATCGAATACTCCTGCTTGCCAAAAACATAAGAAAACTATCGCAATCACGACCGCGGCTTTTAATAGATGACGGCTACGGTTGCTGCGTTCGGTTGCAAGAAGTTTCTCGGCAAGTTGCGATTGGTTCCTGAACTCAGGGGAAATTGACATTAATTGAACATTAGCTCAGAGGACCCGGTTCATTGCATGAGTAAAATAGGCACAGTTTAAAAAGCTATACGTACTGAATAATTTATTTACCGCTCACATTCTTTCGGATATCGCGGATAATGTTATAGTCGATATCAGAAATTTCAGCAAAACCGTCTGTTTTAAAAGATTTAAGAATACTATCTCCTTCTTTTGTTCCTTTTTTTAGAGCAAAGAAGGCTTTTCGGATAGACGTTTTAAGGCTTTGTTTGAGGTCGGAACGCATCACCCAAGGATATTGCGGCAATGGATCTGAGTAACCCAGAATTTTTATCTTTTTTACTTCAATTGTTTTGCGTGCGACCAACTTCTCAAAAATTGGCAGACTCAAACCGCCAACCTGAGCGTTCCCGCGCTCAACGTTACGCGCCACTGCATCATGAGCGCCAACGAAGTTTTCTTTATAATCCCTACCCCACATCACACCTTTTTTCATCATTGTGTATTTCGGTGCGAAATGACTTGACGTTGAGGCTTGGTCACCAAAAGCAACCTCAAAACTTTTGCCTTTAAGCTCAGCTATTTTTTCCGCATCTACATCAACCCCGGCTATAATAATTGACTTATAGGTGGTCGAGCCGCCCTTTAGACGTGCCGCAAATGGCTCAAAGTCGATTTTTCCACCCGCCATTTTATCTTTAGCGATTGTGTAAGAGGCTGGACCAAAGTAGGCAAGATCAATGCGGCCAAAACGAGCAGCCTCAATCATAGAGGAGTAATCAGTCGTAACTATCAGCTTGATACGCTTATTTACGGTCTTTTCTAAATAGTTTGCAAATGGTTTGTTATCCTGAATTATCGTGGCTGCATGTTCATCTGGTAGAAGCGCTACCTTCAGTGTTTTTGGATTATATTCGCCAGCAACAACGGCGCGAGAAACCATTGTTACCAATAACATGAAAGGGAATACCTTGGTTAATTTCTCAAACATCATCTGTAGGCTCCTGCGCTTTACAATTTGATATGTTAGATTAGATAAAATGCTTTAATATCTACGTTAAAGCTTCTGTGTGTTTCATTTGATCGATCTTGCCATAAATTTGGTCCACAGCGCTGCCTGAGAGATCCTCGGGAGTGCCATCAAAAAGAATCTTGCCGTCACCAAGGCCTATAATTCGGTCTGCTATCTCACGCGCGAACTCGAGTTGGTGAAGGCTGATTACCGCGGGTATGCCATCCTCTTTACAGATAGAGCGGAGCAAAGATAGCACTCGAATTGATGCCGCTGGGTCAAGTGAGGCAACAGGTTCATCCGCAAGAACTAAACTTGGTTTTTGGGCAATTGCTCTTGCGATTCCAACCCTTTGCTGTTGGCCCCCTGAGAGCGCATCACATCGAGATAGTGCTTTTTCCTGCAAACCGACACGATCGAGGCACTCCAGTGCCCAACGACGTTCCTTTTGGCCGAGTGGAAAAACACTCCGCCAGACAGGGTAATGGCCGATGCGCCCCATCAAAACATTTTCTAATACTGTTAATCGGCCGATTAATTGATGCTGCTGAAAAATCATACCAGTTTTTCGACGGTGTTTCCGAATATTCCCACTTGCAGACAGCAAACCAATATTACGCACTTTAACGCTTCCGGTGGCCGGCAAAACCAAAAGGTTCAAAGCCCGTAACAATGTCGTTTTGCCCGCCCCCGACTTCCCAAGTAGCACAGTAATCTCATGGTCATAAATCTCCAAACTAATTGGAGTAAGCCCCACCGTGCCATTCGGATAAATGACCATAAGGTCCTGAGTTTCAATCAAAGGATCTACAACAGCTTGGTCAAGCATAAGTTTCCGACTACATTTTTAGCCAAGTTGTGTCATAATTTGGCAAACAAGAACCCTTAGAATAAAGCAATTGTCTATCAAATCAATCATATTGAAATACCACCAACCGTATATTAAATCGATTTGTGTATCTAAAGTTAATAATGAATATTTTTTGGCGTTTCGGCTAAAAAATCCGCAATTTTTTTTCACCGATTGAGTCTATCAACGATACAAACGTAAAGGGATTAATCATCAACTGCCGATAAAAAACCATTTATAACAGAAGTTCGCTGCGAAGTTACCACGTTCCAGCCTCAAATTGATGAGAAAAATTGATCCCGAACTAATTAAACAAGGCTAGCTCCCTTAAATTGCTGGGATACACAGTCTGGGCGATAAACGCCAGCGCATGTGCCAAGTACGAAGAAAAGTTATCCTTTGAGTTGATTATACGGCTAATTTGTTCAACATTAATTATCATAATGGGTCAGCTAATGATTTTCTTATCCAGTCGCTCAGTTGGCCTATATTCATATATTTAGAGATAAGAAAACTATGCAGATTCTCTGGTCCCTCTCTCTCTCTATAGTGTTGCTGATGCTGCCAAAATTTGTATCAGCAAAAAATCTTGAAATCGAATTTACAGAGAATGACTCCTATAACATTGAGGTGGCACGTATCAGCGTTGGGGATACGATAAGATGGTTGCCAAAAAATGAGGGGCATAACGTAGAGTTTTTCGCAGGCCCTGAAATCTTGATTCCCAAAAAATCAGAGATGGACGAGCCCTACTCACTCGTATTTAGCGCTCCAGGGGTTTATTTGTATGGTTGTACCCCCCACGCGAACATGGGGATGTTAGGCTTAATTATCGTTGGTAATGATTTGCATAACTTGGAGAGCATCAAGCAAACGAAATTGTCCCCCATAGGGACATCGGTATTAAAGCGATTAGTTAGGATCGCGGGATCGCAAACCAGATCACCCGCAAAATCCCCTTAAGATATACACTTAAAAATTCTTTACAATTTTATACTGCAAGTCCGCCATAGACTTATCCGAGAGGTGCAGGCTTCTCGCTTGATACAACCAATGGAAGCAAATATCCTGCTGTTGGTTTAACGGTTTGGAGAAGTTCAGTGTCCAATTTTGACGCATCTGCGCCATTTGTTTTGATTGCAAGAATTAGGGTTAATGAAGGTAATGTTGGCGATTATATTCAGTTAGCAAAAAAAACCGATGATGCCGTCAAGGATACAGAGCCTGGAATGCTTCATCATACTTTTCACTCCGACCCCGACGATCCGTTATGTTTTGTTTGGACGGAAGTTTTTGAGAATGACGCAGCCCTAATTACGCACCTTAATAATCCGCCAGTTCTCGAATACCTAGCTCAACATGCCGAGTTGGGCGACTCGGCCAGTATTGAGGTGTTTGGGACCGTTGGAAAAGAGTGTAAAGAACTTATGATGTCATTGGGGTTACCAGTGAGTATTTTTGAGAGTAAGTGCGGCTACAGTAGGATTTAAATGACTGCGTCTACTAACCGGTCCCTCGCAACTTCTTGGCGGTAAATAGCGGTAAAAACGGGTATGTTACCTTTTACCGATCGGAGGGGCGATATGTGTGCCCCTATTGTCCATATCGACGGAGGCTATTCGTGCTCTCGGCCGCTTCTGCGCCACCATTCGCGCTTGATGAATTCGTTCGTTTCTGTCGCTCTTTTATTTGAGGCCGCTTAGCCGCGAAGCCCATTGCAAATAGATTTACTTCCAAGGGTAAAGATCCCAGACGGATTTGCCCTCTGCCTCGGCCTCTTTATATTTAGAAAAGTCTATAGCCACGATTAAAACCCCCATCGGGGAATTAAGTGTGATGTAATAAGTATCAATGCAGTATTTACCTATTTCAGCACTGCATCCCGGATAATATCAGTCAATAACTCTGGTTTAATCTATAATTGAGCCTATTAGGGTCGCTATCTTCCTAGCCAACAAAACTGGAACGGCATTGCCTACATGATCATTTTGATTTCCAGATTGTGGGATGGTTAGGCCAGCGATACAATGGTGCGAAGACTAAACGTTATAGATTTGTCACAATAAGGACACATCGGAGTGTTAGTCTTTAGAGAACATAGGAGTACAGAGCAATATAGGGATATGGAATATGGGAGTAACGACATTTGTAACGCTAGTAACGAAGGACGGCTGCTTTGATGAATTCTACAACCTAGCGAGAGAGGAATTGGCGTTTACGAGGCAGTCGAAAGGATGCAAATCAATTCTCGTAAGTACCAATCGTGAGACTAACACAATGAAAATGGTGCAATTTTGGGAAGATGAAGCATCATTTGATGAGTATTTTGAGAGACGCGTAGAGCGGAGCGGAGCAGATTTCGCCCGGCTTTTGGAAGGCCCTCCAGAAAAAGAGCATTTCTCTACCGAAAATTTCGGCTACGAGCATTAAATAACGTCTTGGATAGCCGTAGCTATACAATGGGAATTGTGCCTTATTAGGCAAACTGAGGCATCGGCTTTTTCGTGCACGTTCGAACGCAGCGTCGGGCTTTTATCGGATCGGTTATGCCGCAGGTCGGAATGTCAGTAATATGTAGCTTTAAAGGCCGCTGTCGGAGCTAACCCGGATTACCAATTTGCCAAAATGGGTAGCGGTGCGCATGCGCTTGAAGGCCTTTGGCGCGTCATTGAATTCGAAGATTTCATCAATGACGGGAGCGATCCTATGAGTGGTCATGAATTCAATCATCTCCGCAAACATGGTTCTAGAGCCAACATAAATGCCGCGCACGCTTATGGACTTGCGCATAATATCGGTTGGCGCAATCTCTCCCCCGGCGCCGGTCAAAACGCCAATCAACTGTATGGCGCCACTAACGCGTGTCGCAGCAATAGATTTTTGCAGAGTACCTGGTCCTCCAACCTCAATGACCCTATCTACGCCACTACCGTGAGTTAGATCAAGGACGCCGGTTTCCCAATCCGGCATGGCACAGTAATTTATGGTATGATTGGCACCAAGGGACCTCGCGCGCGCGAGTTTATCGTTGCTCGATGAGGTTACGGTAGTGCGTACCCCCATAGCTTTGCAGAACTGCAAGGCGAATACGGAAACGCCCCCGGTGCCTAAAAGCAAAGCGGTATCTCCTGCTTGCACCGGCTCCGGCCGCGTGAGCGCGTGCCAAGCGGTTAGCGCGGCGCAGGGCAGAGCGAGGCCTCTTCATCGCCCAAATAATCTGGGCAAGGAATGACGCCATCAGCACTTAGCAACACTTGCTCCGCTAAAACGCCGGGAAGTGCGCCCCCTAATGCCGATGCCATAGCATCAGGTGTGACACCGTTGTCTACCCAATTCTGGAAAAAACAACTAATTACCCGTTCACCGATGTCAACACCGGTAACATCTGGTGCGATAGCAGTTATAACACCCGCACAATCAGAGTTTGGACTCATCGGATATTGGATGCCCCTTGGCGTTGGGTTCTCTACTGTGGAGAGATCCCGGTAGTTGATGCAGACTCCTTGCCAAAGATCCGTAACCTCGATACTCAAACATCATCCACCTACTCGAGAAAGGAAAATATTTCCGAAGTAGAGACAGTCACAGGTTCAACGTCTAAGTTTTTCAACCAATCCGCATTTGTAATGTTCATTTGTAACGAAAATATGATTGAGGAAAGTGCAAAATTCTTCAAAGATTAAGCGTCTGATTAAGTTTTGTAGGTGCAAGAGAGAGGCGTCTGTGCTCTTGTGACACTTTATTTCTTGTGAAAAGATTAAGTTGGAGTGCTGTTTTTTATTTTGATTACCGGGGGATGAGTTGGATATCCTTGCAGTGCACCGCTTAAGAAAATCTACTCTCCTCGGCAGAGTTACACGAGAAACCATTTGGAGAGAGTTTAATGATGGTCAAAACACTAATAGGACTGAAGGTTGCGTCATCCATGTTTGCCATTGGAATGGCAGCAGGTATGGGAATTATGGGATTGTGCAAATACGCTAAAGGCAGGACGGGTGGAAAATCAGAGACCCACAATTCGGGCGGTTCGAGCGAAAATAGCGTCTCGGAAACTTCGTAACCGGTTCACTGCCTAGCAAAACGTAACAGGACGACCATTACTTTTAGATTGAAGGTAAATGTCTTTAGCGCCTGACATGAGCGGGGCGTTCGAAGCATCTCGTTCTGCGAGAGCGTCATCAGATAAAAACCTTTTCAGAGGATTATCGTTCGACCTCCATCTCAAGGCCATCCATTCCTCATCTAATCTTGCCGCCAAGCTCGTTGATTCTGTTTGTGCCGCTCTTTGGGACTTCGTGCGTAAAGACAGAACTATGCGTGGACACCTTTAGTGGCCTTGTAGATCTCTGGGAACTCGTCTTGTGAAGTAGAAAATACCGTCCCTGGAATAAACGTAAGGGACATCTTTGGTTCGCAACATGGTCATCACTCCAATCGTCTCTTTTCAAGAAACGTTGGAATTCAATAGCTTGACCTATGTGAAACCTGAGAAGTGGCGCACCCGACAGGATTCGAACCTGTGGCCTCTGCCTTCCGAGGGTAGGGGCATATGTTTTTAAACTTATCTCCAGCATTGCAGTGGATCGCCGGCGTTGGTGGACAACCATTCCAAATGGATTGTTGGCGCGCTCCGCCGCTCGAGGTCCTGGGCGAGCGCCGCAAGGCCGCCGTTGAGGGCCTTTACAGGTCGCTTAAGGAGTTTTACCTCGTGTCTTGTTGGTCGCCTCACTCGTTCCTAGCGTTCTGGGCCCTGTCTTCGAGCAA
>NZFO01000001.1 GCA_002690705.1 Magnetovibrio sp.
AGCAGGCCGAAAGGGGTCCCAAAGCGGGTCCCAAAATGGGTCCCAAAGGGCCTGCGATTAACGTTGCTGTTTGGTGATAGCGCCTGCACGGCGGGGGGCAAGGAAAAAGCCTTAAATCAACGGCTTATGGTGTGCCATGCACCGCCCTGCACGGGGTAGCTGGCGGAGGGAGCGGGATTCGAACCCGCGATACGGTCTCCCGCATACACGCTTTCCAAGCGTGCGCCTTCAGCCACTCGGCCACCCCTCCTTGCGAGCGTGAAAGCTAACTGACCTGCCCTGTTGGGGCAATCATTTCTAGCGCTCAAGTGGATACCAAATTCGTGTAAATAAATTTTGAATTCTGTTATCGCGTTTTCTCAATTGCAATCGCAGATTGTATCCACGCCTTGATGGTCTTATGAGATTTTTTAATAAAAAAGCCGTTATCCTTGGGTTTTTTTCAATAGCTCTTGCGCACTGATCCGTGTCGTATTAATCGGTTTAATGGTGTTGAGCTAGTGATTAGTTGACAGATATAATTGATATCAATTTCTTAGAAGCGCTACAGATCCCTAACCATATTAATGGTTGTTCGATTAACTGGCACGTTAATTTAGTAGTCCTAATCACTAGTTTTAAGCGCAGCAAGAAAAGCTGTTTGCGGTATTTCTACATTGCCAAATTGGCGCATTCGTTTCTTACCTCTTTTTTGCTTTTCTAATAATTTCTTCTTCCTAGTTATGTCGCCGCCATAGCATTTTGCCGTTACGTCTTTGCGCATAGCACCCACGGTGGCGCGCGCGATGATCTTGCCACCAATTGCGGCTTGAATAGCAATTTTAAACAGTTGGCGTGGAATTAAACCTTTAAGTTTTTCACAAATTATGCGTCCACGTGGCTCCGCGTGTTTTTCATGTACTATGAACGACAATGCTTCGACTGGCTCTTCGTTAACTAAAATAGATACTTTCACCAGTTCGCTGGACGTGTAATCCTCGAGTTCATAGTCAAAGCTGGCATAACCGCGTGATATAGACTTTAGTCGGTCGTAAAAATCAAAGACCACTTCGTTAAGTGGTAGCCGGTAAACTGCCATTGCGCGATGTCCTACGTAGGTCAATTCTGTCTGTTTGCCACGACGTTCCTCACAAAGTTGTAGAACGGCACCTAAAAACTCATCGGGAACCATCACAGTCGCTTTAATCCAAGGCTCCTCAATGTATTCAATTTCGGTCGGATCAGGCATATCCACAGGATTGTGAAGCTCCCTCCTATCTCCGGAGCGCATGTGGATTCTATAAATCACACTTGGCGCTGTAGTGATTAAGTCCAGATCAAATTCTCGCTCAAGACGCTCCTGAATAATCTCAAGGTGTAACAAACCAAGAAAACCGCAGCGAAAACCTAGTCCCAATGCTGCTGAACTCTCTGCTTCATAGTGAAAGCTAGCATCATTAAGGTGCAGTTTTTCTAAGCTGTCTCTCAGGTCGTCATACTGTCCAGTGTCAGTTGGAAACAAACCGCAGAACACGACCGGAACGGAGGGTTTAAATCCCGCTAGCGGTGTCCTAGCGGGACGCTTTTCCTCAGTAATAGTATCACCTACGGATGTGTCGGCAACGTTTTTAATTGCGGCAGTAACGAAGCCCATCTCCCCGGGGTTCAATTGTTCGACTATCATTTTTTTTGGGGTAAAATACCCTACCCGCTCTATCTGATAGACCGCGCCCGTGGCCATCATTCTAACTTTCATGCCCTTTCTCAAAATGCCGTCCCTAACGCGAACTAAAATCATGACGCCCAGATAGGGGTCGTACCAGCTATCCACTAAAAGGGCTTTTAACTCCGCATTCGCATTCCCCGTGGGGGCGGGCAAGCTTTCTACCAGCCTTTGTAGGACAGCGTTGACGCCTCGACCAGTCTTGGCTGATATCTGCATCGCGCCATCTGTGTCGATGCCAACAACCTCTTCAATTTGTTGTTTTATCCGATCAGGCTCTGCTGCAGGCAAGTCGATTTTGTTGAGTACGGGTACAATTTCATGATCATTATCGATGGCTAAATATACATTAGCCAAGGTCTGTGCTTCGACCCCTTGGGTTGCGTCGACAACCAGCAACGAGCCCTCGCAAGCTGCCAAAGATCGGCTAACCTCATAGGTAAAGTCGACATGACCGGGTGTATCCATGAGATTTAAAATATAGATTTCACCGTCAGCGGCTTTAAACTCTAGCCGAACCGTTTGTGCCTTTATAGTGATGCCGCGTTCGCGCTCGATTTCCATAGAATCAAGCACCTGTTGCTTCATCTCGCGTTCGGTTAACCCACCACAAGTTTGAATCATACGGTCAGCTAGCGTTGACTTCCCGTGATCGATATGAGCGATTATCGCGAAATTACGGATGCGACAAAGGTCAGTTTTTTTATCAGTATTCATACTTGGACCGTTTATCACTCGGGGGCCGAAGTCTCAACAAGGTTTGTAGAAATTTAGCGCTGAGACCATCTCTAATAACTCTTTCCACACTCAATATCGGACCAAGAAAAAATTGTGGGTGTTGCCAAGACAGATAATAGTTTTTGGCATGATGCCAAATATACCCAAGGCATTAATGGTAAAAGATTTAAGGGTGAGGGTAAGTAAAAGAGACGAAACAACTAGCATCAATTTTACCCAAGGTTAATATAAATAGCCCTCTCACGGGTATAAAACCATAGTACATAAAGATTTAACTTTGTTTATTTAGAGAGGCGCAGTAGGTAAAAATTTAGAGTTCTATTCCAAGGCTTTGTGCCCAAACACGATCGAAATAGGAATAAAAGCCGAGTGTCTGATAATCTTCTGTGCGGTTATAAGTAGCCTTTGGTAGCTGATATTGCGAGGAACAGATGATAATATCGAGGTACATTTAAGTTGTGATTGGACCCGTTAGTCTATCGAGTTTTTGGCGGCGGGCCTCTTGACCAGCGCGATATTCTTTTGCGCTGAACTGGTACCCGCAAACCATACAGTGGACGGGGCCAAACGGCTCCTGATCGGGGTTAAAGTTGCCTGGCATTGTATTTTGGCTCTCACCACAATTCGGGCATTCTACGGGGCATAATTCTGCGCTCACTTCTGACTGCTCCTGCAAACTGACTTCTACTTATTATCTTATATCTGATGTTACGGTTTTTGGATAGTCAATTGGAGGTTTTGGTAAAGTGATTACCATTTGATTGGCTTGTTCAGCCCAATCAGCGAAAATAAACCCTATGAAACATTGGATACGTGTTGGTCTGGGTGCTGCGGGAGCCATGTTTGTTGCCATGGGGCTTGGTCGGTTCTCCTTCACTGCAATGGTGCCGGCATTGATTGAAACCGGGCATTTAACAGCCAATGAGGCGGGTTGGATAGGGGGCGCCAATCTGACGGGGTTCCTTATAGGGGCTTATCTGTCTGAAAAAATTCGCGAGCGCTGGTTCATGCTGCAAATTTTGCGGGTTTGTATTATAATTTCTATTATTGCGTTATTGGCCTCTGCTGTCTCTTTGGGGGCTTTGTGGTTGGGGTTATGTCGCGGTGTCCTTGGCGTGACGGCAGGCTTGATAATGGTTCAAGGTTTGTCTTTGGTAACTGCCAAGGTTTCTGAACATCAGAGGCCAGTAGCAGTCGCAATGATGTTTTCAGGTGTTGGGCTCGGGATATTTTTATCTGGTCATATAATTCCAGACTTGCTGAATTTTAATATCACTTGGGCGTGGCTAGGCATAGGTGTCATAGCGATAATTGGTAGTGCGGTGGCTTTTTGGGGTTGTTACTGCATCGAGCCTTCAAAAACGCAAATCGTTCAAGCCATCGGCCTGAGAAAATTATTTCGTCAGGACTCGGTCTGGATTGGACTTGGAGCAAGTTATTTCTTGTTCTCGTTTGGTTTAACGCCACACACCCTTTATTGGGTAGACTTTTTGGTACGAAGCGTTTCTATCAGCATAGAGGCTGGCGGCCGCCACTGGGGCTTTGTTGGTATTTTCGCCTTCATTGGACCTTGGGCAGCCGTGTGGCTAGCATATCGCACTAATACTCATTATGCGCTGGTAATTACTTTTGTTATTTTGGGGATAGGCATTGCAATACCCGGGTTTGCGACATCACCCATGGTGTTATGGGTATCGACCATAATTTTTGGAGCCCAGCCGGGGTTGACGACGGTTGCTGGCGCAAGAGTACGCGATTTAGCGACAGCTGAGACAATGCCATCGGTAATTAGGGCTATGATAATAATGAGCGCCATCGGCGCGGCTGCGGGCGGAATAATTTTTCCAGCACTTTTCGCTATCTCAGAACAATATTCTATATTATTTTTCCTCGCTGGAGGCGCAATGCTTGTAGCTGCAATTTGCAGCTTACTTGCTCGTCGCTAGTTTAACATACTTTGAGCCCGAGTCTAAATGGGTGGGGGGGCTATGCCATTTTGTCGGCATGCTGCGACCAAAGTATTGCGTAGCAGGCAGGCAATAGTCATCGGGCCGACACCACCCGGAACTGGCGTGATTGCACCGGCTTTTCCCGCGGCATCGGTAAATTGCACGTCACCAACTAATTTAGTCTTAGGCGAGCCATCCTCCTTTAATCCCCTCTCTGGCGCTTCTACCCGATTTATCCCAACATCAATCACGGTCGCCCCCGGCTTAATCCACTCGCCCTTCACCATTTCAGGGCGTCCGACAGCGGCAATAACAATATCTGCATCGCGACATAGATCGGCAAGATTTACAGTTCTAGAATGTGCAATTGTGACTGTGCAACTCTCTGCGATTAAAAGTGCTGCCATCGGTTTGCCAACAATATTGGAGCGACCGATCACTACAGCGCTCTTTCCGCTGAGATCACCAAGTCTATCTTTGAGCATTAGAATGCATCCGAGGGGCGTGCAGGGTACCAAGGCGTCACTGCCCGTCCATAGTCTTCCAACATTAGTAACATGGAAACCATCGACATCTTTATTAGGATTGATTGCAGCTAAAACTTTGTTCTCGTCTATTTGGTGAGGTAATGGCAACTGAACGAGGATCCCATTGACGGATGGATCGTCGTTCATCTTGTTAACGAGGTCAAGGATATCTGCCTCTGGAGTGTCTGCTGCCAACCTATGTTCTGACGACACCATTCCAGCCTCCTTGGTCTGCTCACCTTTATTACGCACATAAACGGCACTTGCTGGATCATTACCAACCAGTACAACGGACAAGCCAGGAGTTATGTCGTGATCTTTTTTCAAACGCACAACCTCGGCGGCTACCTTTCTACGAAGACCCGCGGCAAATGCTTTTCCATCAATGATATTGTCAACTGTCATGGTTGTGGGCCTCTCAATTTGCATGTTTGATGTTTATAGTCCCAAGATCGTAATCGGCGGATTAGACGCTTAGATTAAGATCTCTGCTTATACTTTGATTGTGAATACTTTGTATCTGTCCTTCGCAGAGGGGATCAAGGTCATAATTTCAATTTAGATAACAGAGCTTTTAAACCGGGACTATTTCATAGCGAGTAGGAGCGGGAATTGTTTTGTTGGCCGGGTTTTTGAAAGAATGATTATCTCCTACTTATTCGTGATCTTAGGCTTTAAATGTTTGAACGATCTGTAAATTTGATCAACATTTCTTAAATGAGTTGAACATATAGGTTTTCAATTACGCCGCGCAAGAATATGAGGCCAAGTATTAATACTAACGGAGACAAATCCAAGCTGCCAAGGTTTGGCAATGCCCGTCGAATAGGTCCTTGGATTGGTTCTGTCATGCGGACAACGAAATCACCGACCATATAAACAAATTTGTTAGACCTATTGACAACTTCAAAGGCTGCAAGCCAACTGAGAATAACCCCAATAATTATAACCCACATATACAAATCAATAGCGATTAATAATACCTGAAATAAGGGGCCGATGATGACATTCATAAATAAAGCCTTTTTTGGAGGGGTTTTGAAAATACACACACACTATATACCGTAGCTGTCGCTGCTGGTCGGCGCAAGGGTGACGGGGTTTTAAAGCGCAGTAAATACGCGGAGTTCCCACCATTTGTGGTGAACTTGACAACCGTAGACTTCGCTCTCATCATGACGTCAATTATGATCAAATAGGGTTCATTAAGGGTGCCCTGTCCGGTGCCCAGAGCGGGGCCGTAGCTCAGATGGGAGAGCGTCGCGTTCGCAATGCGAAGGTCAGGGGTTCGATTCCCCTCGGCTCCACCAAGACCTGCTTGTAGTTCTTTAGATAAAATATAAACCTCTTTTATCATGCTGGCTGTTTAAGTATGTCCCCTCGGTACACTGGTTCCCATCGTAAACATGGTTTTGTTATAACGCAGAGAGATGTATCGTATTTGATGCTCTGCAAAATATAGGTTGATGAAGCAACTGCTACACTAGGGTATTACGCTGTGTTATTGGGCCAGCTGGAGCTAATGGGGCCTTGGCATAAGCAGCCTTTCTCTAAAACTTCATAATTTTTTCTAATCTAGTGGGGTGAGTGTAAACGGGTAATTGAGTTCCAGATCCAAAAATTAGGCGTACAACCTCTCAAAACCCTGTCGTGAATTTCCAAGTTTAACTCATGAATCTAATTGTGCAGATCATGGATTCTAGGCTAATGCCTAATTGAAACCTTACTAGCCTGAAAACCTGAGTTTGAGGGTGTTTGAAAAAAGTCAGCTCTGTTTTTTTCGTTTATGGTTATAAGAATACCTACCAGCAGTAGCTCGGCAATTTGAGTTTTGCGCGTGCCGCCTTTGACTCTATTTTTATATATTTACCATGCGAAAACCGTGGGCAATCTAGGGCTAAACCGGCTTTGATTACCGCCGCGCCGATGTCACTTCCCCCAAAATAGCAAATGCCAACAAACCTATCATAGGTCTTGTGCCCATTGAGGTTGCAACGAATTCGCTTTCCCTTAACTAGATTGATCATGAATACCTTGGACTGAAGCCCAAATGGCTCATTTAACTCTGGTGCAGAAATACCTCTTAGACGAATAGGAATTGGGCCCACTTTGATTGTGTCGCCATCGCGAACTTCAGTTACATAGCCGGTCAGGGTGGTTGGTTTAGCAAATACCTGTATTGGGCCACACAAGTTGGCAAGAGTGATGATAACTGCAATTCTAAATAATCGAGTCATTTTTCGGGTGGGAGTATTTCTTGAATGCAAATTTCTTTGACGAGATGGCCTCTCCCGATATCTTCTAAATGGGCTCTTTTTTGGTCATTGGGAATGTGGGCCCCAATTCCATTTACCATAACTAAGACCACCGTTGGATCACTCATATCGAGCCAATAGCTCCGTCTGACGAGCCGATTGTTAGCGTCCCTAATAAATGGATCTTCGGAATTGTTATCAAGGGCAGGTGTGTAAAACTGAGACATCTTTGGTGACTTTCCTTTTATTAATCATCCTACGGTAAATTTAAAAAAATACACTTGATTACAGTCTTGCTTTAACCTCCGGGATCAATCGTGTATTAGATAGCATGAGGTAGGGAATGATGCGCAATCAAAAAAACTTAACGGCGAATGAAAAAACGATCTTGAAGCATTTGCACGATAATGGCCGCGCGTTGAAAGCTTACGAAATTCTTGATCTCGTGCGTTCAGAGGGTATTCGGGCGCCTTCTCAAGTATATCGTGCACTGGATAGTCTTGTCTCCAATGGCTTTGTTCATCGGCTTGAGAGCTTAAGTGCGTTTATCGCTTGCGCACACGATCATGGTAAAAAGCAGGATACGATGGGGATGGAGGATGCAGTGGCTTTTGCGATTTGCCAGAATTGCGGGACCGTTGAAGAATATGACTTGCCTGGAGAATTTAAAGCGTTACGGATAGCGTGTAAAAAAAATAAATTCTCTGCGAGTCATATGACGGTTGAGATTTCCGGTTGTTGCTTGCGATGCGAGACTCAAGCGCTTGAGGTTTAAGAGCAAGCTTCATTAACGCGAACACAATCACCATTTTGAAAAGTCGACTTATTTTGAAAAGTCGACTTGTGGCCAAGCGCCGTCTGCAACTCCTCGACAAAAATAAAAACTGGTTTATTTCTTTGATTATTGGAAGAGCTTCTAAGCGATAATCGTCCCAGTTGAGGTGAAGTTCAATACGAATAAATCAGGTGTCGCTTGTTAGGCCGGGATAGACAAGGCATGGTATATTTCTAATTGATTTTGCCTAATGAGTGTTAACTCGGAGATTCAATTCATGAATTTTGCCCCTAATTCTGCTGAGGCGCGAGATATTGCCTATCATCTTCATGGTCAAACTAACATAAAGGTGCATGAAGAGCAGGGCCCAATGATCATTGAACGCGGAAACGGAGTGCGTGTGTACGATGAAGCTGGCGCAGAATATATTGAGGGACTCGCAGGGCTTTGGTCTGTCTCTCTAGGCTTCAATGAGCCGCGATTGGTTGAGGCTGCTAAGCGGCAAATGGAAAAACTTCCATATTACCATACTTTTGCTCATAAAGCCTCTTCGCCTGCAATTGATTTGGCTGAAAAGTTAATCAGTTTAGCTCCCGTAAGAATGTCGAAGGTTATTTTTCAAAACTCTGGTTCAGAAGCGGTTGATACGGCCGTGAAGTTTGTTTGGTATTATCATAATGCGATAGGTAAGCCAGACAAAAAAAAGATTATCGCGAGAAAAAATGCTTACCATGGCTCTGGAATAGCGTCGGCAAGCTTAACCGGTTTGGAACGCATGCATCAAGCATTCGATTTGCCAATAACGGATAGGGTTCTTCGAGCGGATTGTCCGCATTTTTATAAATGTGGGTTAGATGGGGAAACAGAGGAAGAATTTGCAACCCGCTGCGCTGCAAATCTTGAAAAATTAATTCAAGACGAAGGAGCAGAGAATGTTGCGGCTTTTATTGCTGAGCCCATTATGGGCGCGGGCGGTGTAATTGTGCCTGCGGTGACTTATTTTGAAAAGATTCAGGTCGTGCTTAAAAAGTATGACATTCTTCTAATTGCTGATGAGGTGATCTGTGGCTTTGGGCGCACAGGTAATATGTGGGGGAGTCAAACTTTCAACCTTAAACCTGATATGATCACATCTGCTAAGGCGTTATCGTCTTCATACTTACCTATATCGGCTTTATTTATTAATGAAAAAATTTATCAAGCCTTTAGAAAAAAAAGTAGTGAGGCTGGTGTTTTTGGCCATGGCTACACTTATGCCGGCCATCCTGTATCAGCAGCAGTTGCGCTCGAGACCCTGAAGATCTATGAGGAGCGTGATATCGTGGGCCATGTTCGCAGGATTGCTCCTGTATTGCAGACGGGCCTTCGACAATTTTTAGATCATGATCTTGTTGGAGAGGTGCGAGGGGTCGGCCTGATCAGTGGCGTTGAACTTATGGCTAATCGTGACCAAGCTGTCTCGTTTAAGGCCAGTGATCAAGTTGGTCCAACAACGCAAACCTTGGCCCAAAAGCATGGGCTGATAATACGCGCAATGGGAGATACTATAGCCTTTTGTCCTCCCTTGGTGATCAATGAGGATGATATTTGTGAACTGCTCCAGAGATTTGGTAAAACCCTTGACGCCGTGCGTGACTGGGCCCATCGCCAAAGTTTGATCTAGGCTCTGCGCTCTTTGCCAAGTCTCAGACGATAGAAGAATGGGCTCGGTTATGAAAAATAAAATGTTTCATAATAATGCCTTAGTTGGCTTTTTGGACAGGCTTGACAGCCTCCAATTATCGACCAAATTAATCGTTGAGGGCGCGGTGCCGATCTGGTCGTGACCCATGTCTTGTCCGTTAAGAGAGACTAACGGCACTCGCTCAGATTAAGAGGGAAATGTCTATGTCTAGAATGCCTGTATTCAATAGCCCACTATTACTTGGTTTTGACCATTTGGAGCGCATGTTAGATCGGGCATCGCGTGCCTCGGTCGAGGGGTACCCGCCCTATAACATTGAACAGATTGGCGAGAACGGCCTGAGAATCACACTCGCGGTTGCTGGGTTCTCCATGGATGCCCTTGGTGTTACCATTGAAGATAATCAATTAATCATTCGCGGAAAGCAGGATGATTGCAGTTCTGAGCGTTTGTTCATTCATAGGGGAATTGCAACGCGTCAATTTCAGCGGGCTTTTGTGCTTGCTGAGGGCATCGAAGTAATTGGTGCCACTATGGACGGTGGGCTTTTGAACGTCGATTTAGAACGCATTACTCCCGAGCCAGAGATACGTACGATAAATATCAAGGATGAGGGGCGGGGAAAGTCATCGGCCAAGAGAATAGATGTAGAGCCACATTAGGATGGTTTGAAATATAAGCAGGTAACTTCGGGCGATTTGCTCCATCATTACATGCCGAAGTGATCATTAATTAACTCAGAGATACGATTGTAAATGGGGCTAGTCAGTTTCAAATTGGGAATCAAAATAAGTACAACAGCAATTAATCGCGTGTGGGGATAGTTTTCAGCAGAACCCTGTCCCAACTAGCCATTACGCCTCGTGTGTGGGGCCTTATTCTGCGATTATGTGGTGGGGACAAAATATAATCCCCCATGCTTAAAACCTTCTCTGATTTTTTTAAGCTGCTTCAATTTCCATCTTGTCTGTCAATATTGCAAAGAGCGCATCCTCGGTATCTGTGCCACGTAATTTCTTACAAATTGTATTATCTCGCAGCACGCGGGATACTCGTGCTAAGGCTTTTAGGTGGTCGGCTCCAGCTGACTCTGGCGCTAGTATGAGAAAGATTAGGTCAACAGGGTGCTCGTCAATAGCTTGAAAATCTACTGGTTGTTCGAGCCGCGCAAATAGGCCATGCAGACCATCCAAGGCTTGTAATTTTGCATGCGGAATAGCAATGCCATTGCCCACGCCCGTAGTGCCAAGACGTTCACGCTCCATGAGTACATCAAAAATCGCACGCTCGTGCTCCCCTGTTAGATCGGCGGCGCGGCGTGATAATGCCTGAAGAACCTGTTTTTTGCTGGTTGCATGCAAATTAGCTATGATTGTGTCTGAGGAGATGAGATCAGAGATCTCCATACTTCAATCCTAACTTACCGAGTTAATATAAGCCATGGGTGTATGAGGCCTTGGATCGCATTTGGTCAATGCGTAAAAAATCTGACGGGGTAAATAGCGCAAGAAAAGACGGGATTTCGCTATCATTGTTTTTAAACTTTGACATCGGCATCTCAGAAAAATCTACCTTCTCCCTCAATTAGTTCCATTTACAGAAATTACTCTGCTTCCATCTGAGTCTTGCGCAGCCCTCGAATGCCCTTCAAAGGCCCGCTGATGGTTTTTTGACAAACGAGGTGTGGCTATATCTTTGCAGCTCGGAGACGCCACTTCCATGTAAACAATCTGAGATAATGTGGAGCTGAAAGAGCTATTAAGCTGTGTTTGGAACATTTCTTACTGCTTATCTCCTCTCATTAGACACTCATGTTTAACTTGAATATCCATAGAATAAAAGGTCCGTTTTTTGTACCATTCGGTGGGGGTTTTTCGGATCAGTTTCAATAAAATAGTTGGCCAAATTCCCGATTTTAAGAGATTACGTGCGGCTCAAATGTCAAAGCTAGGAGGTCGGGACTTTAGGTCTCGCTGTATGTCAAGTCAACACTCCCCAGTAACAAGTTACGATACTTTGGCTTGGTGCATTAAATATTGCGTTTATTGCATTATAAAGCTCTGTCTCGCCTCCGTTGAACAGATGATGGAATTCTTAGAGATTCCCTGTATTTAGCGACTGTTCTTCTCGCAATATCGACACCGTCGGCTCGGAGTAAGGCAACTAATTTATCATCTGATAAAATTTTCCCGGTCTTTTCGTCATCTATGAGGTTCTTAATTCGATGCCTAACTGCTTCTGCTGAATGAGGCTCGCCCCCTTTGGTCGATCCAATCGCCGGCGTAAAAAAATACTTGAGCTCAAATATTCCTCGCGGAGTGGCTATGAACTTATTAGATGTTACCCTGCTAACCGTGCTTTCATGCATCTCGATCTCGTCCGCGATATCTCTTAGCACGAGTGGCTTGAGGAATTGGATGCCATGGGTAAAAAACTTTTCTTGTTGCTTGATCAATTCCGTCGCCACTTTCAATATTGTTGTCGCCCGTTGGTGAAGTGCCTTTACGAGCCAATTAGCTGATTGATACTGTTCACTAATATATTGCTTATCTTTATCACTTTGTGCTTTCTTCCGTATCTCGGCGTAATATTGATTATTTACAAGAACTCTAGGAAGGCTCTGCGTATTTAACTCAATAATCCATTTACCGTTGGGTGCCGAATGCATCAAAACGTCCGGCGTAATTGGTTGAGCGACATCAATTTCAAATCCCGCGGCAGGTCGAGGGTTCAACAGTCGGATTTCAGAAATCATATCAGCAACGTCCTCGTCGTCGCAGTCGCAAATCGCAGCAAGCCCTTTTAAGTCTCGCTTTGCAAGCATATCAATATTTTTGAGAAATATTGTCATGCATGGATCTAATCTATCTTTCTCACGCAGTTGAAGCGCCAAGCATTCCCCCACATTACGCGCGAATATTCCTGTTGGGTCAAAAGTTTGCAGGCGTGTTAAAACTTTTTCCAATACTTCATCGTCGCATCCTAGCGTGCCGGTCAGCGATTCATAGTCCTTGGATAGATAACCAGCTTTATCTAAGTGATCAATCAAATGGAGTCCTATAAGTCGGTCATCAGACTTGGAGAATTCGAGAGCTAATTGCTCCATGAGGTGTTGCCGCAGCGAGACAGTATTACCAATGGTTTCCTCAAGGCTATTTTCATGGGCCCTAAGGTTACTTGCATTAATATTATGGTTAGTTTCTGAAAAAGATGAATGATTCCAATCAGAATCTGAGGGGGATTGGCTGTTGGGGCGCTCGTAATCTTTATGGGAATAAAGATTGTCGTAATCCGTATCAAATCCCATGTCTCGATCTATTATAGCTTCGGCTGGTTGGTCGAAGTCAATTTCATTAAGGTTTTCAGGTGGGGGGTCCCCCTCAGCGGTCAGATCATCTGGATGGCTGTCTAAAGGGTCATCGATAGACTCATCACGGGCAATCTCCTCACGTTCAAGAATTGGATTCTCCTGTAATTCTTGCTCTACAACTGAGATTAATTCCATATTGGAGAGCTGCAGCAGTTTTATAGCTTGCTGCAGCTGAGGGGTCATGACAAGCGCCTGACCCTGGCGCTGTTCAAGACGAGGTGTTAACGCCATTGCAATAACTTAAAGACTAAACCGGTCGCCCAAGTACACACGGCGAACATCCTCATTGCCCACAATATCCCTCGGTGCGCCCTCCATAAGCATCATGCCGTCATGAATGATATAAGCCCGATCAATTACGTCGAGGGTTTCCCGGACGTTATGGTCGGTTATCAATACACCAATTCCCCGATCTTTTAAATGCGCGACAAGGTCCCGGATATCGCCAACTGCAATTGGATCAATGCCGGCGAAGGGCTCGTCTAATAAAACAAAATGAGGATTAGAGGCTAAGGAGCGAGCGATCTCTACTCTTCGTCGCTCGCCGCCTGAAAGTGCGAGAGCTGGGGTTCGCCTTAAATGCGTGATAGAAAATTCTGCGAGTAAGGCTTCAAGAATCGCTTCCCGACGTTCTTGAGAATTCTCCACAACCTCAAGTACGGCACGAATATTATTTTCAACGGTAAGCCCACGAAAAATTGATGCTTCTTGGGGGAGATATCCAATACCTAATCTTGCCCTTCTATACATCGGCAGAGCCGTAATATCAGACCCGTCCAGAACAACCCCGCCATGATCGGGTTGAATTAAGCCCGTGATAATGTAGAAACATGTCGTCTTACCCGCGCCGTTTGGTCCCAAAAGCCCTACTACTTCGCCTCGTTGTAGCTCGAGGCTTATGCCTCGAACTACGGGGCGTTTTTTAAAACGTTTACCGATATTTTTAGCGATTAGGCCACGATTATCAGTAACGAGACGAGGGCCATCATCCTCTGCTTCGAACTGTTTACTCATTTCTAAATCGGAAAAGCCCACCATAATGCCCCGTAATATATTGAAAATTATCGATTTTAACGTTACACAGATGCTCTCACAAAAGGTCAAAGAACTATTGTTTCTGGTAGCGTAACACACCTTTCACTCGATTTGTAGTCCCGTTGGCATTATTCTTGCAGCTTCGCAGGCGGCTGATACCTGAATTCAAATTGACTTCAGCGCTGCAGCCTTTCAACGTATTTCCATCCCTCAAAATTTTTACGTTTCCGATCAAGGTAGCTATCCCGCTCTTGGCATTATAAACCCCTCGATCTGAGGTTGCTTTATCTTGGGGCGTAATAACTTTTACATCATCAAAAGCTTCGACCCTGTGCAGTTCATTCTGACCACTTTTTCCTCTCTTAAAGTACGCAGCTAAAACTCTTGCATGCAAATCTTTATCTTCCCTGCGTGCTCGAGCATTTCCGCGGGCAACGGCCATCTGGCGATTCTCCCAATATTCGAGTTGACGCTCAGCGGTAATTAAATCTGTTTCCGTTATTAGTTTAATATCTTTCCCGCCACTAAGCACAAGAATGCCGTCCTTAACGTTGTAGACGCCTTTTTCGCCGTGGGCGGTTCCATCGGGCGACTCTATCTTAACTTTACCAATGGCATCGAGGCGCCAAATATCAGTTTTTCCCGTTTTATTTTCTTTATAATAAGCGCGAAGTTCTGTGGCAAAAAGGGTTACAGGACCGCGAACGGCTCGGGCATTTCCACGTGCGACGAAGACAAGTCGGTCTTGTTGCCACTCGATACCGTTATCAGCAAACACTTCGACAGGTGTGTCCCCGCTGCTAAAATTTAAACTCTGAGCAGAAGCGGCAAAGTTCTGTAAAACAAGAGTTAACATTAGAGGGATTATGATGATGAAAAGTCGTTTCATTGTATGATTGATGCGGCTCCAGGATGCAGGGTTAATTTTGATTTACCTAAAAAATGTATAACCTTTCCTTTATTTACCACCCGAAATCCAGAAGCCACTAATTGCCCGAACGGTCCTTGGCCGCGGACAGGATCGCTGCTTTCCGCACTTCCTGTTGCTAAATTAATTTTTGCGCGTGGCGTGGCGAATTCATATCCTGAATCATGATACAGATTCACAGAACCTAGTAAATTTAGTGTTTTGCCGACGCGTGCGTACATTCCCTCATTTGCTGTTAACACTAGCCAAGTCCCATCATCTAATGTGATATCAGCTTTAGGCATTATGAGTGTGATAGAAGTACCACTTGCTGTTATGTTTTGAGCGAGGTCAGCTGTAATTGAAAATGGCTGATCATCGCTGTCTGTTCCAACATAACGGGGATTAATCATACTGGGGTCGTCACTTCCAGATAGTTTGAGCATGGTGACCCCAATTCGAAAACCAAGCTTTTCTGCGTCAATGTGTGGCCAAGCGACGACTAATATTATTAGGACTAGCGCAACCGTTGGTAGTATTAACTTCATCATATTTACGAAGCGACTGTAAGCCCGCAAGCCGCGGGCTCTCTTTGAATTCTGTGCGAAGTTACCCAGCCTGTCTCCAAGGCGCGGTGCTGCTGGCTGAAATTCTGTTGGTGGGTTCATATAAATTTGTCCGAATCAGGCGATGCCAGCCCGAAGGCAATCGTGAATATGGATGATTCCGCATGGCTTTTCATCTGCTACTACGAATAAATTCGTAATTGCGCGTTCATTCATGATCGCGAGAGCTTCGCTGACTAGGGCGCTAGGCCGGATAGTTGTCGGCGCAGCGGTCATTACATCTCCAGCTTTAGCGGATAGAAGGTTTGGACACATATGCCGGCGGAGATCCCCATCTGTAATTATACCAAGAAATCTGCCGTCGGTATTTGTGATGCCCACACATCCAAAGCGCTTGGCGGTCATGATTAGCAGCACTTCAGACATTGGGGCGGTCGGCGCCGCCAAGGGTAGTTCCTCTCCATCGTGCATAATGTCAGCAATTTTTAACAATCTTCGCCCAAGTTTGCCGCCGGGATGCAGGATGTGAAAATCCGAGGGCGAAAAGCCACGGCGCTCCAAAAGTGCAACCGCAAGAGAGTCACCAAGCGCGAGCATCATTGTAGTAGAAGTTGTTGGCGCTAGGCCCATCGGACAAGCTTCTCCTGCTGGGGGAAGTATTAACGCAGCGTCGGCTGCTTTCGATAGTGCGCTTATTTCTGAGCCTGTAATGCCAACCACTGGTATTGAAAATCTTGTTGCATAATTCACAAGATCAACCAGCTCCGGGGTTTCACCTGAATTGGACAACAGAAAAAGCGAGTCGATACTTGTAATCATGCCTAGATCACCGTGAGATGCTTCAGCAGGGTGAACAAAGAGCGCGGGTGTACCTGTAGATGCCAGTGTTGAGGCTATTTTCCTTCCTACATGGCCACTTTTCCCCATCCCGGAGACAACGACTCGCCCGCCTGTATGGTTCATGATATCTAAAGCCATTATGAACGACGCATTCAAAGCCTGCCCAAGAGAGTTAATAGCTTCGGCTTCTGCATCTAAAACCCGCCGGGCAGATTGCAGATCAGCCGCGACAGGTTGAGTTTGGTCCATTTCATGCGTTTCAGGATCAGGCATCGTAGGTGCACTCATGCGGTAGTTATGTTGCCCGCTTCCTTATAATGCGCGCATGCTGAGGCTGCGTCAATGCGAACAAGTATATAAACGTCTTGGTTATTTATGGGCGAAAATATCGGTTTCTCGCCAGCCCATTAAGTCGAGTTCGACACGGGTATGCAAAAAATCAAAGCAACGACTCGCTAAATCAATGCGATTCTCTCGAGCAAGCATAATATTTAAGCGTTCTCTAATTGCATGTAAATTTAAAACATCGCTAGCTGCATATCTTAATTGATCAGCAGTTAATTCATCGGCGGCCCAGTCGGATGATTGCTGTTCTTTTAAGAGCTCAATGCCGAGAAGCTCTCTGGTAACATCCTTCAAACCATGCCGATCTGTGTAGGTACGCACCAGCTTTGAGGCAATCTTTGTACAATAAGCCGGCTTTATATCAACATCTAAGTACCTCCTCAAGATCGCCATGTCGAACCTTGCAAAGTGAAAGATTTTGATGACGCGTGTGTCTGAAAGAATCTGTCGTAAATAGGGCGCGCGGTAGTTATCACGGGAGAATTTTACGAGGTGGCAAACCCCATCTCCACCGGAGAGTTGCACCATGCATAAGCGATCACGACGTGGGTTGAGACCTTGCGTCTCAGTGTCAACAGCAATCCCGTCTGGAAAAATGATTCCTTTTGGAAGATCATCGTTGTATAATTCAATCGCGCTTGGATCTTTCACTTGAGTATATTTCACTGTGATACACCTTCTGTCGCAAGCCTCTTAAAATTGGTGCCCAGGAGAAGACTCGAACTTCCACAACCTTACGGTCACAGGTACCTGAAACCTGCGCGTCTACCAATTCCGCCACCTGGGCACGATGAACTGCATGGTTTACTAGCGCTCTTGCACTAAATGACCTGCTTATTGTGCTGAACGTGCGTTGTCAACATAGCCGATGAGGATCAGAGCGCAACATGCGTGCACTTCCACTTAAACCGTTATAAAACTAGAAGTTCACTTTTGCATTAAATTGGGGGGATGATGGTTAAGCAAGTCGTAACGTTATTCGGTGGATCCGGTTTTATTGGTCGTCATCTCGTTCACAAGCTTGCAAAACGAGGCTTTGAGGTCCGTATCGCGGTGCGCAACACGGAATTTGCTCACGTCTTAAAACCAGCGGGCGATGTTGGACAAATTGTACCTTGGCAGACAGATATCTGTGATCCAGCACAAGTCGCGACAGCCATTGAAGGGGCTTATGCTGCCGTTAATTTGGTTGGTATTCTCTATGAACGTGGAGAGAGGAGTTTTCAGCGCATGCATGTTGAAGCTGCAGAAAATATAGCCATCGCAGCTCTTAATGGCGGCGTCCAAAGGCTCGTGCATGTATCGGCAATAGGTGCCGACATAGAGAGCAGCTCGGCATATGGGTACACGAAGGCTGCGGGTGAGATTGCTGTGAAAGCCGCATTTCCGTCCGCAACGATTATGCGGCCAAGTGTGATTTTCGGACCCGAGGACAATTTTTTTAACATGTTTGCAGGCATTATGCGACTTTCGCCCGTTCTTCCGGTTATGGGTTCGCGGCCATGGCCAAAAATCTCGATTGGTGGGTTGACGTTAATAGATTTTGACTTTTTCGGTAAGGGAGGATGCAGTTTTCAACCTGTTTTCGTCGGTGATGTAGCCGAGGCGATAATGTATGCTTTAACAGAAGTTACGAACGAGGGAGAAATTTATGAACTAGGCGGGCCTAGGGTTTATAGTTTTAAGGAAATTATGGAATTATTGCTTCAAACCACGGGACGAGAGCGAGTCCTTATCCCCATGCCTTTGTGGCTGGCTCACGCGCAAGCTATGATCCTTCAACTTTTTCCAAAACCGCTACTTACCATTGACCAGGTCCGGATGATGGAGACTGATAATGTTGTATCGGGTGATTGCCCTGGCCTCGCCGAATTAAAAATAAAGGCAAAGACAGCGGAGGCTATCCTGCCAACATATTTGCAAAGGTTCAGGACCCCCCGTAGCAAAGGTTTTGACATCCAATAATTGGTGTTCAAGAACCGGGCATTAAAGCGACGGAATGCTGCTATTATCGTGTCAGGGTTTTTATCAAGTCAGCTGCCGGCATAGGGGATGACCGAATTAAAATTCGCTTTATTGGATTGATCGAGGGAGACCAATTTTTACGAGCCCAATAACGCTGGGTGGTGGATAAAGCGTCACCAACTTTTCATTGATTTGGTCTAATTTTGGTCTCGACAATCTTTCGTCATAAATTGTCGATAATGTCCAACTTATCGATATAATAGCATTAGCTAGTATCCGCTTATGCTTTTGGCCAGTACTATCAAAAAAAGTCGATCAGAACATTTTTAAGATAAAGTCGCTATGTTTTGTGATTTTAGTTTTTAAGTGTATATCTCGTCATAAGCATATCAAAGAATGCACGCATACCCATAGACTCTCCGCCCTCTGGCCGGCCTGGCCGGTTACTTGAATTCCAAGCCATCACATCCACATGAGCCCACGAGATCCCGGGTAAAATGAATGCTTCCAGAAACAATGCGGCTGTAATTGCTCCGCCGAAACCACTGTCAGGTGAGTTATTAAGATCAGCAAATTTACCCTCGATGTGTCGCTTGTAGTCGTGCCAAAGTGGCATGCGCCATAGTGGATCGGTTGCTCTCTGACTCGCCGAGAGAAGTTCATCCGCAAAAATATCGTCATTGCAAAAAAGCGCTGGAAGCTCAGTGCCTAATGCAATCCTTGCGGCACCCGTTAGAGTGGCGAAATCCATGATTATATCGGGATTTTCGCTAGACGCTTCGCTTAAAGCGTCTGCTAAGACCAACCGACCTTCAGCATCCGTATTGTTGACCTCGACCGTGAGACCTTTGTGGGTCATTAAAATATCACCGGGTCGCATTGCGTTAGCTGAAATTGAATTTTCAACAGCTGGGATTAGGACCCGAAGTCGAATTGGCAGATCAGCATCCATGATCATACCGGCAAGCCCAAGTGCGTGTGCGCTTCCACCCATATCTTTTCGCATCATTTTCATCCCAGTGGAAGATTTGATGTTAAGGCCGCCAGTGTCGAAACACACGCCTTTACCGATAATGGTAACTTTTGGAGCCTCTTCATCTCCCCAGGTGAAATCGATCAGGCGCGGTGCTCGATCATGTGCGCGACCGACGGCATAAATAGCTGGAAAATTCTGGTGCAATAAATCTTCACCAATAATCGTGTGAAGGTCTGCGTCATATTCATTCGCTAAATTTGCGGCAGCCTCAGCTAGGTTATCTGGTCCCATGTCTGCAGCTGGCGTATTGATCAGATCGCGAACCAAATTTGTAAACCGAACGATCCGACGGACTTGAGTCGCATCGCAACCCGCTGGTTGAGCGAGAACGGGGTAGCCGGAGCTATTGTTTTTGTATCTGTCAAATTTATAAGCGGCTAATCCCCAAGCAGTTGCCAAATCATTGGCTTGATCTGGTGTCAAGGTACTATCGATAGTGTAAGTGCTTGGCGGCAAAGCATCTGGCAAGGAAGCCCAATCCCAGAGACAGGGTGTGTTTGGAACCCCGAATAAGACTTGGGCTATGGCGCCGTTTTCGGCGGGGAAAAGCGAGACTGTCCCCGGAGTTCCGTCAAAACATGTCTCCGCAGTCCAAGTTTGGAGTTGCGGCGGCTGATCCGATATCCAATCTGTAAAACTGCTCGGGTGGACAAGTTCTATGGGCACCGCCCCGTCCTTTTTCGAGATAATAAAGTCACTCATGATAGCCGCCCATTCCTGTCAAAAACAAAAGTTCAAGGAGAGGTGATTTTTAATGCCATAGCAGCACCAATTTTAAATAAGTGATTAATTGATTACCTCAGGTTCAGGTAACCCCATATGCTCTGACGGCATAATACCTCTGGCTGTTTCCGCGTTTATCGCTTGCTCATTACTAAGTTTTTCCTGCGCAGCGGCCAATAAAGCGGCTTGACGCAACAACGGAACGACTACGACGCCATCATCATCACCGAGTATAATATCTCCGCTCGAGACTGATGCTCCGCCGCAGGAGACTGAACCATCGATGATCCCGCCAAAGCCTTTACTTGGACCTGCTGGAACGGCGCCCGCACAAAATACTGGAAAGCCAAGCTCGATAATTTCAGCGACGTCTCTGACCGCACCGTCAATGACGACCCCCGCGATGCCTTTGTGGACGGCGGCCCGCGTCATTATGCCACCCCAAATTGCGGTGTCTACATGTGCGCGAGCATCGATTACTAGGACCTCGCCGGGCAACGCCATGCTGATTGCAACATGAATTGCAGAGTTATCACCGACCATTACAAAGACCGTCCGGGCTTGCCCCGTTAATGTCATGCCTGACGAAGCTGGTTTGATACGGGCAGCCATGCCTTGGCTGCGGTTCATACAATCCCCTGCTATGGCGGGTGGAATTTGCTGCCAAGGCTGTAACGCTGACTTTTCTAAGATTTTATAATTTGTTTGATATCGTTGTATCGTCATAGTGTGGCTTCCTTTGGGGCAAATGCGGAGCATCAGTGTATTTGTAAAATACCATGCTAATCGTATACCATGCCTCCATTAGTGTCATCCCGCTGATAAGGATAAAACGTTGAGCATAAGCGATTAAACGGAGAAAAAATGTTTTTTGGATTGTTTGGTAATCGACGAGAGCGCGAAGCGTTGCAATTAAATAAGGATGCGCCTGTAATTATTGATCACGCTGAGCAGATGTTCACAGATAATCGATTGCAAGAAATAGCAGAAATGGTTGACACGCATCTCAGTCGTGTGCGAGAGAGTTTTGGACGCACGCGGATTGATATCAAGCGTGCGCATTATGAATATAGAAAACTACATAAAGAGGCTCGTCGTAATAACCACCAGGCAAGTCTCACGGCGTTAACATTAGTAATTATACATTTACGGGCCGAAATTAATGGGACGCTTGCAGTCCCCGCGTGCGCCTCGATTGACGCAGCTATGGTGCGGTGGCTAGCAGGGAACGCGGTTCCCCTTACCGGTAAAGCTTATTGATAATCCAGCCCTTTTCAATGTTGAATGGAATTTGTAATTTAAATCCGATATGAAGATTGCTTTCGTTGATCCAATTTCGTGGGATTACTCCCCTGAAACACCCTACGAACGGGCCATTGGCGGATCACAGTCGGGCCTTTGTTATTTGAGTGCGAGCCTCGCAAGCAATGGCCACAAAGTCACATTAGTCAACCAAATTAAGAGCCCGGGAACTTACGCTGGCGTCTATTGTCCGGGCTTCAAAGCGGGCCTAAATGCAGAATTTCTGAATGATTATGACGTAATCATAGTCCTTAATGGTGCTGTTGGTGCTGAAATTCGCAGTTTAGGTGTAAATCGGCGCATGGTGATGTGGTGCCAACATGATGTAGATCAAGAGGCAGTGCAAAACCTTCATAACTCTCAAGAACGCGATTCTTGGGATGGGTTTGTAATGGTTACTCACTGGGCCTTTGATAGATATCATAGACTTTTTAATATTCCTAAAGATAAAATGACTATCAAACGCAATGCTATCGGTCCAATGTTTGAGAATGTTGCGGTCCGGAATAGCTTTTTTGAGACAGGTGAAGCGCCGGTTTTAATTTATTCTAGCACCCCATTTCGTGGCCTCACTGTTCTTCTGGAGGCCTTACCAATGATTCGTGCCGCTATCCCGGATTGTCGCCTCAAGGTGTTTTCGTCGATGGGTGTTTATCAGATGCATGATGGAGAAGATCAATATCAATCGCTGTATGACCGGTGCAGGTCCATTGAAGGTAGCGAGTATTTTGGATCTGTCTCACAAAACGAGCTAGCTGATGCGTTTCTTGGGGCCGATATTATGGCTTATCCAAATACGTTTCCAGAATTGGCTTGCATAGCAGTTATGGAGGCGATGGCGTCTGGATGTCTGGTCGTTACGTCTAATTTAGGCGCATTACCAGAGACCACCGCTGGCTTTGGTTTTCTCATGGAACCAGAAAACGAATTGATACCTTTTGCCAGGAAATATTCCAAATTGGTCATCAGCACGATAAATGACGCCCGAAAAACCCCAATAGATTTTGCTGAACGGCGTGAAAAACAAAAGGCATTTGCAAATAGCAACTATATTTGGGGAACTCGAGCCCGTGAGTGGGAGCAGTGGCTTCTAATGACAGTTTTCTAAAATGGCGAAATATTTAGTGTTCAATAAAGGCACCAGTCACGCCATGCTTTTATTAACGCCCTCTCCAAGTTTCTTGTATACTTCTGAGGATCACATAATGCTGATGAAGCAATCTTTGCTCGCAAAGAAGAACGGATCGATGAAAGACGATTACTTCCATCTGTCAACGTCCTCACTTTGTCTATAAAATGTAGCTTATTTTCTATTATGAAATTATCTAGGCCAGCTGCGGTAAGCAAGCTGAAAGCATGTCGGCTGGCGAACGTGTCGCCGGGGTATGAAATAACAGGAACGCCCATCCACAGGGCTTCGCATGTGGTCACGCCGCCAGAGTATGGGAAGCTATCAAAAGCAACATCCACGCGCCCATAATTTTTCATAAATTCTATCGGTTCTTGTCGCCCTTCAATCAAGATACGCGAAGGTTCAATACCCGCAGCACTAAGTACTGAACTTATTCGCGCGTGATTTTCAGGTGCATTTAAATTTTTATATATCATAAGAAGTCTTGATTTTGGTATTACCTTCATCAGCTGCGCCCATATTAATAATAATTCGGTATTGATCTTCGATGGGTTAGAGAAGCACCCGAAAGTGAAAAAGCCATTTGCCTCCGACGGGGGTGGAGAGACGTCTGGAGCGTGCTCGGGTGGTGAATAGCAAATAAAACTATCGGGTAATGTAATCATTTTCTCGCGATAATATGAGTGATCCTCTGATGGCGTGTGGCGAGGGTCGCTGACTAAAAAATCCATTGCAGACAGGCCCGTAGTGCCGGGATACCCCGACCAACTAATTTGAATGGGAGCGGGTTTGCGCGCAAAAGTAGCTAATCGATTATTTGTTGTATGGCCCGAGAGATCGAAAAGGATATCAATTTCATCGTCTACAATTTTTGCGCTTAATGCCGTGTCATTCATTCCACCTATATCGACCCAATGGCTGGCATTAGTTTTAAACCGTTCGGTCATTGCATCAGGTAACCGGCCCGAATAAACCGTTATATTAAACTTTTTACGATCGTAATTCTCAAAAAAACCGATAGTGAAATAGCCGACGGGATGGTAGCCTAAATCTGCAGATACAAAGCCTAATTTCAATCGCTTTTTGGGATCTTTAAGGTTAGCATGTACCTTAACAATTGAGTCTACTGGGAGCCCATGCACTTTATCCCATTTAATGTGGGCAGCCAATATACCACTGGGTGTTGATGAGGGTAATGCATGAAGAGTGAGCAAAATATTACTGTAAGCGCTCACACACGATGGCTGAATCACAAGGGCTTTTTCATAAGACGAAATGGCCTCTTCAAGCCTCCCCAGCTCGCGTTGTACATTCCCCAAATTGATATAAGCATCAGCGCATTCAGCATTATAGGAGATTGCTTGGAGGCAGGCTTCTTGCGAGTCTTCCAATCTATCCATTTTAAAATAACAATAACCGAGGTTACTGAGGGTATCAGCGCAAGATGGGTTGAGTACAGAAGCTTGTTCTAAAAAATTAATTGCCGTTTCGGTTTGCCCTGCAGCTTGATGAGCGACACCTAATTGAAACCAAAGAGTGGGATTTTCTGGTTGGAGGTCTGTGGCTTTATTGATTGCAGTAATAGCGTCCGTAAAATAGCCCATTCTAAGACAACAATTACTGAGACTTATTAAATGATTTATTTCTGTAGGCTCGAGCTTTGACGCTTGTTGGAAAGCGTCATGCGCATTTTGTACATGGTTTGTATCCATGAATGCTTTTCCAATATTACTATGCGCTTGTGCAAGGTTAGGATTGATAGACAGCGCGCACCGTTGATATTCTAAAGCTCTTTCCGGATCGCCCTGCTCGCGATTGATGACGCCAATATTTACATAAGCACCTGCTAAACGTGGGTCTAATCTGAGGGCTTCTTTATAACATCTTATAGCCTCATCGGGACGGCCAAGACTTCGATTAGTATTACCTAAGTTCATCCACGCCGGGATGTCCGCAGGCGAATCGGTAAGCTTCTTTGTGTAAAAAATAACCGCTTCTTCGTAGCGCTCCAGCTCGAATAATATTGCCCCTAAATCACCGTCTGCCTCATTGTAACCTGGCGCTATTTCAATGGCCTGGAACAGCAGTTTGACCGCGGTATCAAGTCGCCCAGCTTGGTGCATAATGACGCCAAGCAAATGAAATGGAATAGGATTTTGTGTTCCGGCAGAGATTAAGCTTTTGCAAATTTGGGCAGCTTGTTTTGAATAGCCCGACTGGCTCGCTTGCACTGCTTCAGCTATGAGTGCATCAGTATTACGGAGTACACTGCGGCGATTAGCAGGCTTTCGGGTACGGGAGACTTTGCGTTTCGCCATTTGTTCAAATTATTTCACGCGACGTGATGAGAATATACTTAAATGGGAGTTAGGATCCAGACTCATTTATAGCTCGCCATACTCGCTCCGGTGTTAAAGGCATCTCCAAATCAACGACCCCAAAATCTCTTAACGCATCGAGAACGGCATTGACGATGGCAGGGGGTGCTCCAACGCATCCGGCTTCACCAGCGCCCTTTACGCCAAGTGGGTTATTTTTTGTGGGGGCTCCCTCATAATAATGTACATCAATATTTGGTATGTCGCTTGCTCGCGGGATAGCATAATCGACTAATGATCCACTTAGCAATTGACCACTTGTTGGATCATACACAATATTTTCCATTAACGCCTGTCCAATACCTTGCGCTACTCCACCCATAACTTGGCCGTCCGCTAGCATTGGGTTTATGACATGTCCGAAATCATCCATGACCCAAAAATTCTCGACACTTACGGTGCCAGTCTCTGGGTCCACCTCTACCTCTGCAGCGTGACATCCGTTTGGTACGGAGATAAACTCGCGCGTAAAAACCGTGTCAGTATTTAATTCGTTTTTATTGCCCCCCCCCGAAAATTTAGGATCAAATCCTGCGGAGATAATCTCTTGGATGGTCATGATATGGTTAGATTTATTTTGAAAAAACCGGCCGTCATTAAACTCTACTTCTCGGACATCGATGCCAAACGTTTCGGCTGCAATGACTTTGCCCTTGGCAATAATTTTGTCGGTTGCGAGAATAATAGAGCTGCCGCCAACTTCTAAGTTACGGGACCCACCGTGTCCTCCGCCCAAAGGCGTGGCTTTTGTATCAGCTTGCTTAAATTGTATGTTGTTAAAATCGATTCCAAGCTGAGAGGAGAGTATTTGTGACATTGATGTTTCCAGTCCCATCCCCGTCGAGTGAGAGCCGGTCTTCAAATCAACACTTCCGTCACGATTAAAAACGACACTAGTGTGCTCCTTTGCCCCTCCGCCCGTGCATTCTAAATAAGGGGAAACAGCAAATCCACGTTTGAGACCTCTCTCCTCACTTTTTGCGACGCGTGAATTATATTCTTGCCTGTTACTCATCTCGAGTGTGCGTGCGAGCACATAGGGGAAATCTCCAGAATCAATATCTAACCCCATTGTGTTTTTAAGGGGTAACTCCTCTGGCTTGATAAGATTTTTTTGACGTAATGCAACTGGGTCTATATCAAGTTTACGTGCGGCATATTCAATGATGCGCTCTATTTGATATGACGCTTCAGGTCTACCCGCACCCCTGTAAGGGTCCATCAGCATAGTATTGGTAAAGACTGCTTTTCCGGTGTAAAACATTGTAGGAAAACGATACGGTCCGCCCTGGGTACGGGCGGACCCACCGGTTGGGGTGAACGGCCCTACAGTGCCGCAGAAAGCACCGATCTCGCCTATAGTTTCAGTTTTCAGGGCACGGAAAGTCCCGTCATTATCAAGTGCTAGTGTAACCAAACTGCTTTGCCCGCGGCCGTGTGTGTCTGAAAGAAAGCTCTCCGAGCGGTCATTAATCCATTTAATTGGCCGTTTCAGCTCGCGTGCGGCGTGAAGAATCAGGGCGGCTTCGCCATACACGCCATTTTTTGCGCCGAAGCCACCACCTACATCAGGTGCAACATGGTGTAATTCTTCTACAGTAATGCCAAGCACCTGATTTGCGTATACATTCCGATTAGCGTGAATATTTTGGGAGGAGTTGATTAGTTTAAAGCTTTTGGTTTTAGAATCGAAGATTGCTATTGCGCCGCGCGGTTCCATCGGGACTGAAGTCACGCGATTATTAATAATTTTTAATGTGATAACGTGATCAGCTTCATTAAGAGCTTTTTCAACACCGTATTGGTCCCCCAGTTGAAAATCGACACACAAATTTTTTGGAATATTGTCCCAGATCTGAGGCACGTCATTTGTTTCTGCAACTTCTGGATCGATAACGGGGTCAATTGGGTCGTAGTCGACGTCGATCAACTCAATTGCATCACGTACAAGCGACGGAGTCTCTGCAATAATCAGAGCGACTTCTTCGCCTACATATCGAACGCGGTCAATTGCTATACAATGACGAGGTGGTTCATGTAAAGCGGAGCCGTCGATTTTTGTTTTTACTGCCCCTCTTGTTGGAATGTGGCCATAACCAGCTTGTTTCCAGTCAGCGCCTGTCACCACCATGATAACGCCTTTCATTGCGAGCGCCTCATCGGCATTTATGCCTCGGATATGGGCGTGTGCGAAAGCTGAGCGTAAAACGCCAGCGTAAGCTTGGTTTTCTATATTGATATCATCAATATACTTACCCTTACCGGTCAAAAAACGCTCGTCCTCACGACGCCGCAGTATTTGGCCCAATTCAACTTTTTGCATGGCTAAGGGCCCTCAAGCGATCGCAGTTACGGCGCGTCGAGTAAGGACATTTATTAAATGTGCCCTGTAATCAGCGGAGGCATGGAGATCTGTGTTTAAACTGTCATTGGCGATATTGAGACCTTCCAGTGCCTGAGGGGCAAACGATTGGTTTAATGCAGCTTCCATCTTTAAAGCGCGAAAGACGGATGGGCCGGCACCCGTGACAGCGACGCGCACCCCGTCGATACCGCGGCTGACCATAACGCCCACTAATGCATACCTGGATGCTGGGTTGGGAAATTTTTTGTAATTTGCAGCAACAGGTACCGGGAAATTTACTTCTATTACCAATTCATTGTCCTCTAAGGCCGTTTCGAAAATATCTAAAAAGAAATCATCCGCTTTAATTTCTCTTTTGTTTGTTTTAATTGTTGCGTTAAGACCGACAACGGCGGCGGGATAGTCCGCGGCCGGGTCGTTATTTGAGATTGCGCCCCCAATGGTCCCACGATTACGTACATGCGGATCTCCGATCATCCCAGCAAGATCAGCCAGAGCGGGAATTGCAGATTGAATCTCATGTGAGCGTGCGACAACGGCATGAGATACCATAGCGCCAATCGAGATGATGCCTGATGAGATTGAAATTAGTTGCAGTTCTTTTATTCCCGCAAGGTCGATCACATCGGATGGCATAGTAAGACGTTGTTTCATTACTGGAATAAGGGTTTGTCCTCCAGCCATGGCCTGACCGTCATCGGCATCCTTCAAAAGAGCAATCGCTTCGTCCAATTTAGTTGGTTTATGAAAAGTAAAATCATACATTAAGTCTGGCTCCGTAGGGCTTTAGCTCCATCCAGTATAGATTTGACGATGTTTTGATATCCGGTACATCGACACAGATTTCCTTCTAAACCAATACGAACGTCGGTTTCAGTCAGTTCAGGATTTTCGTTTACAAGGGCCAACGCGGTCATGACCATTCCCGGTGTACAGAAACCACATTGTAAGCCATGATTTGTTCGGAAGGCTTCCTGCATTGGGTGAAGTTTATCTCCGTCCGCGACGCCTTCGATGGTAGTTACTTCCGTGCCCTCGGCCTGAAACGCAAACATAGCGCAAGATTTTACTGATAAACCATTAACATGCACAGTGCATGCGCCGCATTGACTAGTATCGCAGCCTACGTGGGTTCCTGTGAGGCGTAAAGTCTCGCGCAAAAACTCAACCAGTAAAGTGCGACCTTCAATGTCGCCGCTCACAACCATGTTGTTAACGGTCATGGATACACTGTGCATTAGCGGTTTCCTCCCTCGTAAAAAACCCGGATATCCGGTAATGAATGTGCTGAAATTTTGGTTTAGCAAACATGCTTTCTCACCTCACTAAGTAGAGGTTAGGTGAGTATGTACATGCTGCCAAGCCCTCTAGAGGTATTTCAATCATGATGTTAATAGATATTGATCCGACTTGTCGCGGGGACTATGTCTTCGTGCAATCAAGGAGTTTATGTTAATGCATATGCAGGATGAGAAAAGAATCAATGCCCCGCGAGAACGGGTCTTTGCCGCCCTAAATAACCCAGAGATTTTGAAGCAAGCTATTCCAGGTTGCCAAGAGCTTAAAAAAATTTCGGATACGCACCTGAGCGCTAGGGTTTTCGTAAAGGTTGGACCGGTGAAAGCTAAGTTTAATGGCGCAGTAACCCTCTCCGATATCAAGCCTCCTGAGAGCTATAGAATCAGTGGCGAGGGAAAGGGTGGTGCAGCTGGGTTCGCGAAAGGGGGTGCTAAAGTTGAGTTGATTGCTGAGGGGGACTCTACTTTGTTGCGGTTTAATGTCGACGCTGAAGTTGGAGGTAAGTTAGCCCAAATTGGTAACCGACTTATTGATAGCACGTCTAAGAAACTCGCCAACGAATTTTTTGAAACATTCTCTGATTTGCTATCCAAGTCCTATGATGTTGTGGCCGACCCTACAAAACCTTTAGGTGAGCTAGATACGAAGAACGAAAGTACTCAAGATCAAAAATCATTAAACGTTGAAAATGCCCCGGAAAACTTCCCTCGGTGGATCTTGATATTGGGGGCCATCTTAACCATTTCCATGGCCCTTCTATGGTGGACAGGACAAACTTAATTTAAGGCGGGCTTGCGCAATTTTGCAGTAATTTGTGCCAATGCAGAAACAGCAATTTCAGCGGGGCTCTCGGCGCCAATATCGAGCCCTATAGGAGCGTGAATCCTTTTTAGCTGAATATCAGTTGCGCCGTTTCCCTTTAGCCTAGACAAGCGAGCTGCATGTGTGCGCTGACTTCCGAGTGACCCAATATAAAAAGCATCACTTTCAATTGCAGCAATCAAGGTTGGATCATCAAGTTTTGAGTCATGGCTAAGGGTCACTATGGCGGTCCGCGCATCCGGATTTAAATCATCTATTGCGGCAGAGGGCCAACGTCTGTCCAACTTAATTCCAGGAAAGCGAGCCTCCGTGCTCCACGTGTCGCGAGGATCGATAACTGTTACATCATAACCACCGCGCATAGCCATATTTGCAAGATGTTGGGCAATGTGGACGGCCCCGCAGATAAGCAAGCGTAAATTAGGGTTATAAATGCGTGCGAACAGATCTGGCTCGTCGTCGCGTGTAATAAACCCGCTGCGGTCAGATTCAAAGCATGAGGTAAGCCTAGAAATCTTGGCACACGAGAGCTTCGTATCTTTCTCCTCTAGATCACCCGCCCAAACAAAAGTACGCGCTCGGGTCATATCCATGAGAAGAGCTGTTGGAATTTTACGATTTTTGGCGGCCAATATTCTTTTTAAATTAATGGTCAACTTATTAACTAAAGCGATGATGTAGATTTCAATTTTACCACCACAAGAGAGTCCGACGCGCCAAGCATCCTCATTGGCAATGCCAAAGGTTATCCGCTTATCAATTTGTGTTCTCATAACGGCTAGGGACTCGGTTACAACTTCACCCTCAATGCAACCACCTGAGACAGAGCCCTCAAATGCGCCGTCATCTCGAACAACAAGGTGGCTGCCAACAGGACAAGGGGAGGACCCCCATGTGCGCGTAACTGTTGCGAGTGCCACCCCGTGCCCGGCCTTGACCCATTGGAGCGAGCAAGTCAATAAAGTGTCTAAGTCTAGTGTTTGGGTATTCGGTGTTAAATTCATAATCCTTAAAAGAGCAAATCTTTGTTATCTTACCAAGCCCTTTTCTCTCAGAGGGGCGCATGATTAGGTTGCGAATGATGAAAATAGATTCAGGCCAAGGCTCTAAAAAAATTGCCGGCGTACTGCTTGCCGCAGGTCTTTCTACACGGGCTGGTTCAAAAAATAAACTTCTCTCTCTCGTTGGAGACCGCCCCATGGTCACTCGCGTTGCCGAAATCGCGCTTGCAGGCAAATTGGACCCTATAATTGTTGTAACGGGTCACGACGCGAAAGCAGTAAGTGCTATCTTAACAGGGTTAGATATCAGAATATGTTTTAACCCTGATTACAGAGATGGAATGGCTGCATCCATCCGCATAGGTATTGCTTCACTGAGTAATAATATTGATGGAGCATTAATAATGCTCGGTGACATGCCGTGGTTGAGAGACTCTACAATAATGTCATTGAAAAATGCCTTCATGCCGTTAACTGGAGCAAAGATTTTGTGTCCAGTTTGCCATGGGAGATTGGGGAACCCCGCTCTTTTTTCAAAACATTTTTTTGGTGCATTGATGAATTTATCTGGTGATCGGGGAGCCAAACAATTGATTCTGCGAGAGCATGCATCGCGGATCGAAGTCTCGGTGGATGACGTTGGGATATTCAGAGATATAGATACTTTGTCTAAGTAGACCAGCTGTTTAAATTTTATCCGGATCCTCGATATCAAATTAGTTAGATTTGCTCTCATGCAACTTTAAACTGTATATTATTAAATCTGCCATTTGTGATACGGCAGTTAATTCATTCAGGGTAGTTACATAAACCCTGTGATTAAAGAACGCTATAAGGCGACATTAAGTACCTCTTTAATGCACTGAGTCCTTTTGGTCACAGTGGGTCAATGTTTAAAGGGAAAGATAAAACTCTTGGGTTGGATTACTAAGAGGCATCTTTTTCTGCTTCAAAAATATCTTTGACGAAATCCATGGCCTTCCAAGCAGGGGCAGGCGGAATTTTCCCATCGCGCGGGATGTAAACGGATTCTGTTCCTTCCGGCATAGTTGGAATATAGCGCGGACAATTGGTAAAGATGTGTTCCGCAGTTACTTTGATAAGAAGTTTAGCGCCATCTATACCTGCAATGGCTGCGGGTGACTCGTCGATTTTGGCTATGCCATTAATTCTTAGGCGACTGGCATTGTTGAATAATTTGCCGTCAAAACGGATGAATAGAAGCCCAATACGAGGGTTTTTTATGATATTACCCAAGCTTCTGTACATTCGGTTGCCATCATAGTCTGGCCAAGTCAGCGTGTTTTCGCCTGTTACGTGGACGAACCCCTCAGCACCACCTTTATATGAACAATCAACATTATTATTTGTTGCCGTTGAGAGAAAAAAGAAGTTAGAAGTGTTAATGCATGCGCGATCGTCATCGTTGAATTTAGCTCGCATGCGATGCTCAGCTAAGCGATCCGGGACTTCTCGACCCTCAAGACGATCTTGTAGATCGCGCATACCGTCGTGATAAAAATCAGTCACGATTTTCCCTCCCATTTTTTAACTTCGCGTTCAAAAAATACCCATTAGGTACTTAACTAGTTTATATGTCTGGCGAGGCTTAACCATGTTCAGCCGCCGTTCAAGTGAAAACTCAAAAACTTAGCTTATTATCCCAACATGGTCATTCGCATAAAATTTAATGCTTTTAGTAATATGGGTTTCCCTATCATTATGAGGACGCACCCTCTCCCCCTTTAATCTGAATGTGTGTTACTCGCCTACTTGATTATTTGGTTTTGTGCGTAATTTAAAGAGCTTGAGACGATTTTGGAGTTTATCTCAAAAGTAATCTCGCGAACGCGCGCGGATTAGGGCAATGAATAGTGAGGGAAGACACAGACACAACACACTTGTGGAAGCGCCGCTGACAAATTGCAGTCGATTCAACTAAGCCTTCAAGATTGTTGTGACTCTTGCTTCTTGAATGAATTTTGGTTAATTGGCATTAAAACCCATTACAGCCTTGATTTCAGTAAACTCATAGAGTCCTGCCTTGCCCCATTCACGACCATTTCCTGATTGGCGATATCCGCCAAATGGCGCGCTTGGGTCCGCTACCGCGCCATTAAGATGTATCATGCCAGCGCGAATACGGCGGGCAATTGCCTGAGCGCGGCCTAAATCGGCGGACTCCACATAGGCAGCGAGGCCGAATGAAGTGTCGTTTGCTATTTCTACTGCTTGATCCTCGCTTTCAAAAGCCATAACTGATAAAACCGGTCCAAAGATTTCTTCGCGCGCGATCCTCATCTGGGGTGTGACGTGCCCAAAGACAGTTGGGCGCACGTAGAAACCTTTTTCTAGGCCAGCTGGACGGCCAAGGCCACCGGTAACAAGGGTTGCACCTTCGTCAAGACCACTTTTGATATAAGCTTGAATTGAGTTCCATTGCGCAGCGGAGACAACGGGGCCAAGAATAGTGGCGTCGTCGCGTGGATCCCCAGTTAAAGTTTGATCTGCCGCAAGTTTGGCGATGTTGAGTGCTTCTTCCATGCGCTCGATAGGGACTAGCATGCGGCTGGGGGAGTTACATGACTGTCCAGAATTTCGAAAACACAGTGCTACGCCGCGCATAATACTATCCTCGAGATCAACATCATCGAGTAAAATATTGGGTGATTTACCTCCGAGTTCTTGCCCCACCCGTTTAATTGATGGAGCTGCTGCTTGAGCTACAGCGATCCCTCCTCTGGTGGAACCAGTGAAGGAAATCATATCGATATTGGGATGTGCGGCCATGGCGGCTCCGACATTGGGACCAGTACCTTGAATCATGTTGAAAACCCCTTTTGGCACACCAGCTTCTTCCAAGATTTCGGCTAATATAATAGCTGGACCGGGAGCATATTCCGATGGTTTCAATATCATTGTGCAGCCGGTCGCCAGTGCTGGTGCAACTTTGCATGTGATCTGATTCATGGGCCAATTCCATGGTACAATCATGCCGATGACCCCTATTGGTTCGCGGATGATACGAGTGCTGCCGAGATTATCTTCCAGCGAGAGCGAAACAAGAAGCCGAAGCACCTCTTTAAAGTGACTTAAACCAGCACCGGCCTGGAAACGTTTTGCAAATGTCAAGGGAGCACCCATTTGTTCACAAATTGAGGCGCCGATATCATCGAATCGAAGTTTATAAAGCTCTATAACCCGTTCTAATAGGCATTTGCGTTCAAAAAGTGGCATTTCAGCAAAAGATGGAAATGCTTCTCGCGCTGCAATGACAGCTTGGTCCACAGTAGTCGCCGTGCCAAGCATCACATTCTGAATTGGCCTCTCTGTGGCGGGATTGATCAGCATCATTGGGGTTGTATTGGCAGGGGTAACCCATGCGCCATCAATATAGAATTGTCGATTAAGATCCATTTCGCTCCCCTCACGTCCATATTTATGACTGCATGCGGAGGCATCTTGCGACCGCTTTCAGACTGCATGTTTATATCGGTTGAAATCGACCTTCAACGCAATTTAGCAACTGAAAAAATGACAGTAAAGATAATGGATATTGACACACTCATCATTCGCATGCGGAAGCAAGGGGTAATGCTAGCCAGACTGAAATGCGATTATATTTGACTGCTTCATGCTCTCTGTCACTTTTTTCTGAAATGAGCTAAGTTTCGTGGCTTTGAGACGAGACGCATTTGGTCAAACGCATAAATGTCATTGCACTACTCAAACATATACGCGGGGACATAATTTTCTTTTAGGGGTGAGCGAGAGCCTCGAAGTTATGAATTGCTTCCGCAAAAACTGTGTGTGGGCAACCTAGTGAATAGTGTGGCCCTCAAAAATTCCAATGAGTTATATAAGATCATTGATTTTGTTATTTAAGAGAGGCGGGCTCATAGCCTTTCATGCAGCTTTAATGACCGTCATTACGACAACCAAACAGAATAGTGAGTTTCCCCAACGCTATGCCAATACATGAGTGGGCAAACTTCAAGGTAGGGAACAAGCTCGCAAAAAATCTAAAAATCAGTTACTTATTTCCGAGGGTTTCTCGACGAGATAAAATTATACTAGCGCTTATAATTAATACTGCACCCAATAAGAACTCAAGATCAGGTAATTCGTCGAATAGGAAAATACCCAAAACGCCGCTAAACAATATAATTGAGTATTTGTATGGAACTAGAGCAGATAAGTCATCAGATCGGAGACCTTGCATGAATAAAAATTGACCGACAATTGCCAAGGGTCCCATAAACGCACAAAATAGAATATCGCTCAAAGGGGGCCAATCAAACATTACAAAGGCAGGACCAACGGACAAAATGACAGCAATTAAATTAGTATAAAAGAGCAATGTGGGGGCAGAAACGCGTTCGGTGAGATACTTAATACAGATAATTTCGCAAGCCATGACAAAGGCTCCAAAGAACGCAATTTTAGCCGCGGGCTCAACCCATATCTGATCTAGGAGGTCTGATGTAGGCTGCGCTATTAAAAAAGCCCCAAAAATACAAACTATGGCGGCCACCCATCTTTTCACTGTTACGATTTCGCGCAAAAATACGCTAGCCAGAACTATAATGAATGCACCGTCTGTAAAGCTGATAGCTATCGCATCAGCGTATGACATATGATTTGTAGCATAAATAATACAGGAAAAACCTCCTACCCCTGCCGACGCTCTTAAAATAATTATTGGCCAATCTGATATTTTAAACGATCCACCTCGAGAAGCTGAAAAAAATAGAATTGGCGTAATCGTTAACAATCCACTTAGGTATCGGATGAAGGTGGACTGCAGTCCGTTTAATCCGGCATCCACCAACTTCGGTACAGAGAACATCAGGGCGAAGAAAAGCGAGGCAACTAATATTAACGATATGCCTTTGAGCCTACGATTTAGTGGAATTAGTGAGAGTTTCATCAGTTTGCTTTGCAGAGGCCATCAATTATTAACAAGTAATATTGTGATCAAACTCAAAAAGAGGGCTCTTTAGATCTTGCCTCAATCTTTTTTTGACCTGAAGTTGCTCATAAAAATACCGGGTATTGCTCTAATTGTAATCACTCAGTAGTGACTTAACATCAATTAGGCTCTCTTTTATGCTTGGAAGACTATCTCGTGACTAGTCAAAGTCTCTTTTGGAGATGATTGGGACTGCTTTAAAATTTTTTAATCCAGAGGCGTCATGGGCATGAGTTTCCAAGGATTTCCTTTTGTGTAGTTAAAAATCTTTATCTCGTGGCGAGAATTAGTAGTTGCTGAATTTGTAAGCTAGACCGAAGTTGGCGACTGTAGACTAAATTGATGACATCTACTTCCCTTTTGGAAATGGTGATAGGCAACATAATAGTCGAGGATCAGCTATAAAGTTTGTGTTTTACCGTGGTTACAGCGAATCTTGCCTTCACTAACTACTTGTTGCTGTCTCACATAAAAAGATTTGCTTGTTGGGCACTCATGGGCATTTGGTGAGAGTAAGAAAACGCAACACACACAAATATTAAATTCGTTCTTGGTGCACCATAAAAAACATGCAACTTGAACTGAAAACGCGCCTTCAAAGGGAACCTAGCCCAAGCCTATTCCCAACCTGTATTCAAGCCCTTAAGGATACGGACCGCCAACAACCTGTCCAATAATTTCTTTACCCAGTTTCAAAACATTTAATATCTCTGAATTACCAGCAGGCGAATGCGGTTGTTCGATTTTAGTCCCCCTGATTGCAGTGATCACAAGCGACCCAATTAGAACAGCTCGCTCTCAGCCGTTTATTATTAGAAAGATTTAAAAACGTTTCCGACATGCGGATGCACCGAGTCTCCATCAACAGCACCCTCTTCAATCATTTTGCTGAAAACCTTTTTTACTCTCTCCGTTGCAGCATCCATCACTGTTTGATCGTGGTACTTGGCAATTACGACGCCTTTGCCGTTTCCGTATGATACCATGTCAATGAATTCAGCTCCGAAACCCTCGATTTCGGTGCGTAATTTTTCTGCAATTTCTCCTGCTTTTTCCATATTTTGGGCTGCAAATCGCGTGATCCTATAAACCGCCATTTTACTCTCCTGTTTAAAGTTGTTTCATGTGGAAACCGAATAACGTTGGGTGAGGCTTTACGGAAACACCTAGCGACTATAGTAAGTGAGGGATCTGGCTGTTTCCAGTTATCTTTTCTCCATCACAAACACGCAAACTTAGGAACCAAGCTCCATGAAACAATCAATAACCGTTATAACCCTAACGTTTTTAATCACATCGGGTGTTTCGTTCGCGACCGCTAAGGCTGGTCTGTGGGAGAAAGCGGCCTCCTTATTAGACACAACAGTTGAAACCACATCTTTCACTATTGAAGCCAAGGGGTGGAACCTTCGTGGATATGAATTTGTTACCCCCACAGGTGCTCGATGTGTATCCATGACTGGGACCAAAAAGGGAGGCCTCAGCTGTGATTTTTCACAGGACTGGACCAAATCTAAAGAGTAAATTGTCCTCTTCGACGTATTCAGAGAGAAAATAATGACAACAACCACACTGCGATGAACGTGTTGGTAAAAGCCCTCCATGACAACAACACAGTTTCATGCGATTATCGAGAGTCAAACTGTCGATATTAAAGCAGAATGTTCAACGTGTAGCCTTTAGGTACATATCATAATTGTTTTGTCCCAAATCGCAAACTTGCGGGGACAATGGCTGCGCTTGTTTTAGTCGATTTCAAGAGGGGCAGTAACAGTTTTTGCCTTATTTAAAATCTATTATCAGACTAACAGACAAGACAACGATATATTTATAATTGCTTGATTTTATCCAGTAAAAATGTGGGACCTCTTGGTTGAATTTTATCGATTGCTACTGGTATTCACGATAAAGGAGAGTTTACGTTGCGTTTTAAATGGGGTTGCCGGGAAAAAGCTCATTTGATCCATCGGCATCCCTCCCAGCTTTTTCTCTAAACTTGGATGATATGGTCTGGTCTTTGAATATGGTTTTTAGCCAGCTGTTTAGTCGTATTGGGATGATGACAGGCATTTGGGAATGAAAAAGGGTTTTTCATTTCAGGACGTGCAGAATCTAGCTCGGCGTCAGTTACGCGACTATCGAGCCAAGAATCCCGGGACGTGTTTCTCTGAGCCTGATTTTTCTATGGATGTTAGAACGGCTTATGATTTGCAAGATGCTGTCTCTAAACTCCGTATTGAGGCTGGTGAGCGCATAATTGGCTATAAAATTGGGTGCATTGGTCCTGAAACTGCAACGCAATTCGGAATGGATGGGCCCATTAGAGGAACATTGTTTGCGGGAGAGATTTTGGAAGATAGAACCTTTATCAATCCAAATCAGTTTTCCAACCTTGCAATCGAGGGTGAAATGGCCGTCCGGATTAATGAAAGGTATGAAATTGAAGCTGCGTTTCCTGTGATTGAGCTGCACAATTTTGTTTTTCGCTCACCCAAAAAGACATTATCTGAATTGATTGCAAACAACGGAATAAATGCCGGTTTAGTCGTTCCAATTGCTCAGTGGCAGCGATCGCAGAAGTATATTGCAAAAAAGGCCAATCTGGCGGTCAACATAAATGGTAAAAATTTGGCATCTGCAAATCTTTGGCCAACAAAAGCTGGTCCAGAGTGGTCTGTGAATTGGCTACAGTCTCACCTTCACGAGTATGGTCTCGAATTATTACCGGGTAGTGTTATTTTAGTTGGAACACCACTGGGTTTATATCCAGTAGAAGATGGAGATGAAATAATCGTGGTGATTGATGACCAACCATTGGTAAGTTGTTTTATCGAAGCCCCTGCCAGTTAGTGACGAGCAAATTGGTTTGGTCACTCACTAATTTGAAAATTCCATTTCCATTAACTTTTTCAGGCAGCAAATAATTCCACCTAAATAAAATCTGAGGGTCACTCAGCCCACTGGCCAAAGGTATATTCGGAACAGATACGCCCTGCTCAAAGAATTTACTTATTTGCGTGTTGCGTAAATTATAAAATCTGACGGTTGAGGCTCCAGGCGCGAGTTATATAATCAAAGCGCATTCAACTCTCTCAGATTCTTCCCACGGAGCTCTTCAGCCGTTGCCCCACGATCATACGCTGGAGACACGATTAACCTCGCCTCACTGATATGGATTTTAACAAAACCGCATAAGATTGAGGTGAGATTGGGCCATCCGGAGAAGAATAAACTTAGTAGTTCCGGGTTTGCGTCTGACTTTACTATGAACTGAGCAAGCCCTGTCACACGAACGGCCTTGCGGTAGACAGCATCAATGAAATTTACCTCAACCTCTGATCCCTTCAATATGTTTTGCCTCGTACCCGGGGATCTAATATCCCCGTAGGCAATTGTTGTGTCGTCGATAATAAAAAACGTCGCCTTTGGAGAAACCGCAGGGTTACCCTAAGCATTGATAGTGCCAACAATGCCTACTTTGTGATTGGTAATAAGATGTCTCATTTCAGGTAAAAGCATCGCAATATTTCAACCAATTTTTTCTGATTCAAAAATGTAAGAATAATAATCATGTATCAACTCGTATAAAAGAACTTCAGTATCAACCTATCTCTCAGTCCACATTCAGCATTGTCGCATTTTCGGTCTAGGTTAATTGTGACCCTCCGGAGTTGTGTAAGTGCATCTTACCACCATTTCTGCGTAATGATTTGGGATCGCCGCTTCTAGATAACGGCACGCCTGCCCTTGAGGCGAACCGTGGCGGGCGGGATATTTGGGCTATTGGTCACTGTGATCAATGCCCTTGGTCAGTTGATTGAGGAAGAACATATCGAGATATTTTTAGTTTTGTTGTCTACATCGCAGCGGGTCCGATAGGTTGTTCTTGAAACGTGGATGGAGAGGTATGTGGTACGTGTCATTAAGGCGACTTATCAGCATGTATCGTGACCCGAACACACCCAAAAAAAATCTAAGTAAGAAGAGCATCTTTCGTTAAGTTGACAAAGTACGGATCAAAATGTTTGGCTCTTGGAATGTGACTATTCGCGAACAATTCTGCCTGTAGCGTGTCTATAATTACACGTTCATATACATCTAATTTTTCAGCCAATAATTGAGTTGGCCGTGACAAGTCGGCATTGGGGTACTTGTTTGAGGTAAAAGTCATTACCTACGATACTCATAAACTGTGAATACAACTTGTTAGCTGATGATGACATTAGTTAAGCAGATCATCGGAGGGACTTCGATAGTAAATTAATACTGAATTTTAGACGAAATCGAGGATTAAACATTGTGCTTATGTTAAAAAAACACAAAAAAATGCTCCCTTGGTTTTGATGGAGTCAGCCCATTGGGTTCCTCAACGATTTGGACAGCACTTATTCCTTAGACGATAATTAAGCTAGATAAACAAAAATAGGTGGATATCTAATGAGAATACCTGTTTTATCCGGCATTAATCGGCTAATATTACAGTTTATGGCCGTTACAGAGCCATGATTAAAATAAATGAATTTCCACAAGTGGGCCGCAACTGCCTGATTCTTGTAAAATTTATAATAGGATAGCTGAGATCGCTAATCCAAGTTGTTTGTCTTATTTATGAGCTGGTAGCAAAAATAACAGCCCTAAGGGCTATTTTTTGCGCCCGGGGCTGGGGGTTGCCTTGTGTTGTAAAACCAACCCCGCCGATGAGCGGCCGCCTATCAGAATTGATTTTGCTTCGGTATCATGAACTTGACCATTAATTTATTTGGCCGACCAACAATAGTGATTAATTATTAGACAAATTTTTTTATCTGTATAATAATTGATCACTATTGTCCGGCTGTCTTGCAAATGTGTTTTCGTCGGGTTTTCCAGTAACGGCATGATTTTTAATATATTTCTTTTAATTACTGTACTTAACCCAGTTTGGCATGACCTTTGCAAAGGCAGTACACGCAGACATTACAATTTCTTTTGGAGGACAAAATAAACATGAAAAAGACACTTTGTAAGCTGATAAACGCGGGCGTTATTTTTGCATTTATTGGTGTTACCAGCGTAGTCCACGCGTCTGACACCATTAAGGTGGGTATCCTGCATTCTCTCTCGGGAACTATGGCAATAAGTGAGACTACGCTGAAGGATACAGTTGAGATGCTTGTGGACCAGCAAAACGCTAAGGGTGGATTGCTTGGAAAAAAGCTGGAGGCTATAGTAGTAGACCCTGCCTCAGACTGGCCGTTATTCGCGGAAAAAGCGCGTGAACTTTTAACCGTTCAGAAAGTGGACATTATTTTTGGGTCCTGGACCTCAGTCTCAAGAAAATCCGCGTTGCCAGTGCTTGAGGAATTAAATGGACTTATGTTTTATCCGGTACAATACGAGGGTGAAGAGTCATCTAAGAACGTTTTTTACACTGGTGCGGCGCCAAATCAGCAGGCTATTCCAGCCGTCGACTACTATTTAGAAGAGCTAGGCGTGAAAAAGTTTGCACTTCTTGGCACGGATTACGTCTATCCGAGGACTACTAACAAAATCCTTGAGCAATACCTTAAAGATAAAGGAATTGCAGCAGGCGATATTTTCGTCAACTACACTCCATTTGGCCACTCGGACTGGTCAAAGATTGTGGCCGACGTGGTCGCACTGGGTGCGGACGGTAAAAAGGTTGGTGTTGTCTCGACAATCAATGGTGACGCAAACATTGGATTTTATAAAGAACTAGCTGCGGCGGGAGTCGCCGCCGACGCCATTCCAGTAGTTGCATTTTCAGTCGGTGAAGAAGAACTCTCTGGCTTAGATACCTCAAACCTTGTCGGCCACCTTGCGGCTTGGAATTACTTTCAGTCTGCTGACAGCGATATCAACGCAGCGTTTATCAAAGAGTGGAAGGCGCGGATGGGCGCCAAGCGAGTAACAAACGACCCGATGGAGGCACATTATATCGGATTCAATATGTGGGTTAATGCTGTCACCCAAGCTAAAACCACAGAAGTGGATTCTGTTCGAACGGCCATGTATGGGCAAAAATTCCCAAACCTCACTGGCGGGATGGCTGAAATGCTTCCTAACCATCACCTAACCAAACCAGTGCTAATTGGTGAAATTCAAGCTGATGGCCAATTTGATATCATATCCCAAACAAAGCCCGTTCCTGGTGACGCATGGACCGACTTCCTTCCGGACTCGGCGGTGCTCATGTCCGATTGGAAAAACCTAAAGTGTGGGATGTATAACACGAAAACTAAGACCTGTGTGCAACTCAAATCCAATTACTGAGCCGACATCAAGGCCGGGGCAATTGTGTCCCGGCTCCGCCCTTGCATAGTTTGCATAGTAATGCGTCAACTCGTTTTTTGTCTTCTCTCCGTAGTTTTTCTCATCATTACGGATCTAACGCCGGCTGCCGCAAGAAACCTGCAGGCTGTTTTAATGGAAAATTTGAAATCAATTGAACGACCCTCACGTCGCACGGTTGGTGACACCATTGAAAATTTGTTTAATTCCGGGGTTGATGGAGTGCCTCGTTTCTTGCAAAAGTGGCGCGATAAAAAAGTCTGGTTACTCAAAGAAAATAAGACATTATTTTATGGGTCTGACAAGCGCGGCGATATTGAGCTTATCCATATCGTCACGGGCAAAGTCCTAGGCTCCTTCTCATCAAGAGCCGCAAAGCAGATTAAACCAAACTCAGGGGTCAGATCCGTTATTGACTCTGCTTTAGTCCGCTTTCAGTTATCCGATCCCGATCCAAAAGTCAGGGGCACTGCACTTCAGACCTTGGAACGAAATGCCGATGCAAAGCAGCTTAAACCGCTTCGAGATTCTGTTGCGTCAGAGACTGACCTGTCTCTCAAAGCACGCAAGAAACGGCTCGAGAGGTTGTTGACGATTTCCTTTGGTCAATCTATTCCAGAGCGGGTCATCGCAATTAAGCACTTTGAGGGAGATGTAGGGATCGATCTGCGAGCCGCGCTGAATCCACTCCTTTCGACCACTACGATAGTTGCAGCCGAACTGCCTAAGGATAAAAACATTGCCCGCCAGCTGCAAATTGGTATCGATATCAGTAAGGCTGAGGCTCATGCTAAATTGGCAAGTAGAGGTTTGGCGCCTCAGCCTCTGGTCAAGTCTGCGAGAGATGCCGCGATTATAGCTAATGCGGCCGATGGTAAAGTCGAGGGTGTCGCTCTTGGAGCCTTGAATACAGAGGCAGCCAGAGAGAAAATTTATCGTACCTTAGTCAATGCTGGAAAAGCAGCGCCTTTTTTAAACCCACGGGGATTAGAAGATCTTTTGCAAAAATATATATTTTTCGAAATTTATACGGAACCTGACCCGCGGATCACTGACGCGGCGTTGAACGGCCTTACATCCATAAATGCGGCGGTTAACCTTAATCAGGCTCTTGATCTTGGGCTTGACGCGCTCTCATTGGCGTCGATTTATTTTCTGGCCGCCATTGGTCTTGCGATAACTTTCGGTGTAATGCGCGTGATCAATATGGCCCACGGCGAATTTATCATGATGGGCGCATACACGGGCTATTTAGTTCAACAATTAATTCCAAATTACACGATATCCATTGTCATTGCCCTGCCTTTGGCGTTTGCTGTAACGTTTGCTGCTGGTGTGATTTTGGAGCGGTTGGTCATCCGTCATTTAATGCATCGTCCTTTAGAGACATTGCTGGCAACGTTTGGTATTTCGATCGCTTTGCAGCAACTGGCTAAAAATATGTTCGGCACGCAAGCCGTACCTCTGACAGCACCGTCTTGGCTAGATGGGTCCTTAATCTTTAATGATATCGTCTCAATCTCATATATCCGAATCGCTATTTTCTTCCTCGCGGCAGCTTTCTGCCTCTTGCTGCTTTATATACTAAGAAGGACACGCTTGGGCCTTGAGGTGCGAGCGGTGACACAAAATCCCTTAATGGCATCGTCGATGGGTATTAATCCAGACCGCATCAACATGCTTACTTTTGGCTTGGGTTCGGGGATTGCCGGGATCGCCGGCGTGGCAATTGGTTTGTTTGCGCAGGTCAGCTCAGAATTGGGGGCGAATTACATCGTGCAATCGTTCATGACAGTTGTAGTGGGGGGTGTTGGCAGTATTGTTGGCACGCTGGCGGGTGCTGGGATGATTGGCTCACTCCAAAAAGTGATCGAGTGGTTTAATCCTTCGAACACGCTTGCTGCGCAGACTTACATGATCATTTTTGTGATCATATTTATTCAATTTCGGCCGAGGGGCATTATCGCCATAAAGGGCCGCGCTGCGGAGGAATAAGGGATGTTTGGTCGCTCGACAACTATAGAAAAGCCGCGTTCCTTCTTCATGAAAAATCCATCTGTTTTCATTTTTATTGCAGCTCTCTCGGTGATCACCGTGGTCACAACACTTTTGTCTGAGGCCTTGGGATTGGGGCTCCTCTCCACGAGTTTCATTAAGCTTCTTGGCAAGACGTTGTGTCTCTGTCTGATTGCCATTGCAATGGACCTTGTATGGGGATACTGCGGAATATTGTCTCTCGGTCACTTTGCCTTTTTCGGCTTGGGCGGTTACATGATCGGAATGTGGTTGATGTATGAGCGGACCAAGGACATTGTCATTAATTCACTCTCTAGTCAGGTTTTGCCGCCAACCCCAATAGAAATACAAGATGCGATTGGCACACAGATTTTTGGCGTTGTTGGCGGATCTGAGATTCCTGCTATTTGGTTTTTTGCCGATAGCCTTAGCGCCCAACTTGCCTTAGTGGTTCTTGTTCCAGGTCTGCTTGCCTTATTATTTGGCTGGCTTGCGTTTCGCTCTCGGGTCACGGGTGTATACCTCTCCATCTTGACGCAAGCGATGACGCTGGCCTTAGCGCTCTACTTATTTCAAAACGACTCAGGATTAAGAGGTAATAATGGCCTATCCGGACTCCAAAATATCCCCGGCCTAGAGGAGATCCCTCAGTCATTTATTTCTATCTGGTTCCTCTGGGGCTCGGCTTTAGCCCTGGGGCTTGGTTACCTTTTAGCAGCTTGGGTCGTATCCGGTAAATTTGGGAACATCATCCGTGGAATAAGAGATGATGAGGCTAGGGTGAGGTTCCTAGGGTATCCGGTGGAGACGTACAAGCTATTCATCTTCACCTTAACAGCCGTAATAGCGGCAGTTGCTGGCGCGTTATATTACCCCCAGGCTGGTATTGTTAATCCGGTGGAGTTGGCGCCAATAGCCTCAATCTATCTCGCGGTCTGGGTCGCAATCGGTGGTCGAGGGCGTTTGTATGGAGCTGTCATTGGAGCGGCTTTGGTATCTCTTCTTTCTTCAGCTTTTACGGGCGGGCAAGTTCCCGACCTACCCTTAGGTTTCGTGTTATTACAATGGGTGGACTGGTGGACGGTCTTCCTCGGCTTTGGCTTTGTACTTGTAACACTGTACGCCCCGCAGGGGCTCGGCGGCCTCGTTGATCGGTTTATCCGAAATGGCGGTTATAAATGAGTGCGCTTCTGGAAGTTGATGGCATATCGGTGGCGTTCGATGGCTATAAGGCGATTAACGACCTCTCTTTCTCTATCAACGAGGGTGAGCTCCGAGCGGTAATAGGCCCTAACGGTGCAGGTAAGACTACCTTTATGGACATTGTTACCGGGAAAACTCGCCCTGACAGCGGCAAGGTAGAGTGGGGCAGGCCAACGCGTAATCTGTTGAGAATGTCAGAGAGCGAGATCGCGAAACTGGGCATTGGTCGCAAATTTCAGCGCCCGACAGTTTTTGAAAATCAATCTGTGCAGGACAATCTAGTTTTATCTCTGAGGAAACAACGTGGCCCGGTTTCCGCCCTGCTATACCGGCCGAGTAGAACTGACCTTAAAAAGGTTGAAGAGCTTGCGGAGGAGATTGGTCTCGAACAGAGATTACACCGTAATGCTAGAGAGTTGTCACATGGTCATAAACAATGGTTAGAAATTGGGATGCTTTTGGCGCAAGATCCTCAGCTATTACTCGTCGATGAACCAGCAGCGGGGATGACTCTTGCGGAACGGGAGCGCACTACAGATTTGCTGAAACGCATGGCAGGAGAGCGCGCCGTTGTCGTTGTTGAGCACGACATGGACTTTGTTCGTAGGCTCAATTGTCGTGTTACGGTGTTGCATGAAGGTGCGGTCCTGGCTGAGGGATCGTTGGATTTCGTGACGAGTAATCAAAGCGTTATCGAAGTTTATTTAGGGAGATGATGCAGATGCTGGAAATTAATGATCTTTGTTTGTATTACAAACAATCCCAAATTCTCTTTAACGTAAGTGTAACAACCTCAAAGGGAGAGGTAACTTGTGTCATGGGCACCAACGGTGTTGGCAAGACGAGTCTTTTGCGCGCTATTTCTGGTACCCATCACCGGTCGTCGGGTGCTTATCGTCTAGACGGAAAAGTTATTGAGGCTCCGCCGCCGCACGCTTTGGCGGCTGCGGGTGTCGGATATGTGCCGCAAGGTCGGATGATATTTCCTTTGCTGACAGTGCGGGAAAACTTGGAAACAGGGTTCGCCTGCCTGCCAAAGTCAGAGCGGGGTGTCCCTGATGAGATCTACGACCTTTTTCCGGTTCTCAAGGATATGATAGGTAGACGTGGAGGAGATCTCTCCGGAGGCCAGCAACAGCAACTTGCTATTGGGCGGGCGCTGATTATGCGGCCGAAGGTACTTCTTTTAGATGAGCCGACTGAGGGTATTCAGCCATCTATCATTCAAGATATCGGCCGAGCTATAACGTATCTTCGCGACAAGGGGGAAATGGCAATTGTTCTTGTAGAACAATATTTTGAATTTGCGCGTGATCTAGCTGATAGATTTATTGTCATGGATCGTGGCAAGGTAGTAATGTCTGGGGAACGCGATAGTATGGTGGAGGCTGATGTCCGTCGTTTTCTCACCGTTTGAATCTCGCTTGGCGACGCCTCACGTGCCTAGTATGCAGGTACATGGTGTTGGTCAGGTTGCTTTTAGCGGTGGAGACGATCCCCGCCTTAGCCGGCTGTATCAGCACGACCCGGTGCGTATTCTTTTCCCAAGGCCTGCACAGAACGATCTGCCGCTCGCGGTATTCGTGACCACTTCTGGCGGGCTTGTAGGCGGGGACCGATTGGAATTGAGCGTGCGCTCAGAAGCTGCCACGTCAGTGATGATTACCGCGCAGGCCGCTGAAAAAATTTATCGCTCTAACGGCGCGGATAGCACGATTGAGGTGACGCTAACTTGTGATGCTGATGCTTGGTTGGAATGGTTGCCGCAGGAAACCATCGTATTCGATGGTGCGCGGTTAGTTCGCAAAACCAATGTAAATATCACATCTGGCGGGCGCATGCTAGCGGGGGAATTTCTGGTGCTTGGGAGAACAGCCATGGGCGAAACTGTGATGGAGGGACTTGTGCGGGATGAATGGGTGGTGCGCTTAGACGGTAAGTTGGTCTGGGCTGATGCGCTGAGACTATCCGGTGATATTAATGAAAAAGTCCAACACCCCGCTGGCTTTGGCGGCGCAGTATCGATCGCAACGGCCGTATATATCGCTGATGACGCCCCGGATTACTTAAACTTGGCGCGAGAGCTGCTCTCGATAGGTAATGTAAATGTTCGAACTGCGGCCAGCGTGGTTAATGGAATACTTTTGGTGCGTTTTTTAAGCTCCAACACTTTGGCGACGCGAAATGATTTTGGGGTCTTTTGGGCTGGATTTCGGTCTGCGGTCGTTAACTTGCCAAATTTACTGCCTAGGATTTGGCATATTTAATGCGAATAAGAAAGGAGTTTAGATATGAACCTGTCACCACGTGAAAAAGACAAGTTGCTTGTCGCTATGGCTGCAGAGGTGGCCCGCAAACGACTTGCGCGGGGAGTTAAGCTGAATTATCCAGAAACCGTTGCCTTGATTTCTGACTATGTTGTCGAGGGTGCCCGCGACGGGCGGACAGTAGCAGACCTAATGAGTGCCGGTGCCGATGTGATTAGGTGCGACCAAGTCATGGAGGGTATCACTGATATGCTACGTGAAATTCAGGTTGAGGCTACCTTTCCAGATGGAACCAAGCTCGTTACCGTGCACGAACCAGTCCGTTCAGGGAGATCAGAATGATACCCGGAGAGATTGTCACTCAGTCCGGTGACATCGTTCTCAACGAAGGGCGTGAAATAATTACGTTGATTGTTGCCAACACGGGCGACCGGCCCGTGCAAGTTGGGTCCCACTACCATTTTTTTGAAACCAACAAAGCGCTGGATTTTGATCGCGATGCCGCGCGTGGCTTTCGGCTTGATATCCCATCGGGAACCGCTGTGCGCTTTGAGCCCGGCCAAACCCGAGAAATTACGCTCGTTGCCTACCAAGGCAAGCGTGTTGTAAAGGGATTTAATGCACTAATTCATGGGGAGCTTTGATCATGGCATACAGCATTGATCGCGCCAGTTACGCCGGGATGTTCGGTCCTACGACAGGTGACAAGGTTCGTCTCGCGGATACGGAGCTTTTCATCGAGGTTGAATCTGATAGGACTATTTATGGTGAGGAGGTTAAATTTGGGGGCGGTAAAGTTATCCGTGATGGCATGGGGCAATCCCAGGTGACACGCGCTGGGGGTGCCGTGGATACGGTTATCACTAATGCATTAATTGTTGATCATTGGGGTATAGTAAAGGCCGACATTGGTATTAAAGATGGCAAAATCACTGCGGTAGGTAAGGCCGGCAATCCGGATGTTCAACCGGGAACAGACATTATTATTGGTCCTGGAACCGAGGCTATAGCTGGTGAAGGGCGGATCGTTACTGCTGGCGGCATCGACGCGCATATACACTGGATTTGCCCACAACAAGTTGAAGATGCGCTTTATTCTGGCATTACTACTATGTTAGGCGGTGGCACTGGCCCTGCAGAGGGCACAAACGCAACGACCTGCACTCCGGGACCTTGGCACATGGCCCGGATGATACAGGCCGCTGACGGCTTCCCCATGAACTTGGGGTTTTTCGGAAAAGGTAATGCCTCTGAACCAGATGCCTTGATAGAGCAGGTCACAGCAGGGGCTATTGGCTTGAAGCTGCATGAAGACTGGGGGACTACCCCGAGCGCCATTGACTGCTGTCTGGGTGTTGCAGAAGAGATGGATGTTCAGGTTGCAATCCATACTGATACGTTGAATGAGTCCGGCTTTGTGGAAAACACCATTGCTGCGTTTAAGGGCCGTACCATTCACGCATTTCATACCGAGGGCGCCGGTGGCGGACACGCGCCAGATATCATCAAAGTTTGTGGCGAACAGAATGTCTTGCCCTCTTCCACCAATCCGACGCGACCATTCACGGTAAACACAGTGGATGAGCATTTAGATATGCTCATGGTCTGCCACCACTTAGACTCACGGATTCCTGAGGATGTCGCATTCGCGGAAAGCCGTATCCGTCGCGAAACCATTGCAGCTGAGGACATCCTTCATGACTTAGGCGCGTTCTCAATTATTGCATCTGACAGCCAAGCCATGGGGCGTGTCGGAGAAGTAATTATCCGCACTTGGCAAACGGCAGATAAGATGAAAAAGCAATTTGGAAAATTGGATGGGGAGCGTGGAGATAACGATAATTTGCGGGTCCGGCGTTATGTCGCTAAATACACAATCAATCCGGCCCTCACGCATGGTATGGCCGATCATATCGGCTCGATTGAGGTTGGAAAGCTTGCGGACTTGGTTCTCTGGAAGCCCATGTTTTTTGGTGTTAAGCCTGATTTAGTCTTAAAATGTGGCACGATCGCCGCCGCGTTAATGGGTGATCCTAACGCCTCCATTCCAACACCACAACCAGTGCACTACAGGCCAATGTTTGGCGCCTATGGTAAGTCGTTGACGGAGAGTTCCGTCACGTTCCTTTCTAAGGCCGCGATCGATTCCGGTATAGCGGACGCTTACTGCATTGCTAAACGGACACTGGCTATCGGCGATTGTAGAACTGTGAAAAAGGCTGACATGATTCTCAATGATTACACACCTGAAATGGAAGTCGATGCGGAAACCTACGAGGTTCGGGCAGATGGCCGGCTTCTAGTTTGCGAACCGGCTGAGCAGCTAGCCTTGGCACAGCGTTATTTCTTATTTTGACGGAGAGAACCATGCAACGCGCGATAAATGTAAAGCCCCGTGGAACGTGGCAAGAAACGCCTTACGCGACTGTGACGCTTCCGTTCGACGAACGCCATCGCAGGCGGATCTGCATGACTGACGACAAAGGAGAGGACTTTATGCTTGATCTCGCCAATGCGGTTCTTCTGGGCGATGGGGACGCGCTTGAACTTGAAGATGGTGGTGTGATCGCTGTTAAAGCGGCGGCTGAGCCGGTTGCTGATATTCAATGTGTTGATGCGGAGATGGCGGCGCGTATTGCTTGGCATATTGGGAACCGTCATACCCCGCTTCAGGTATTGGCGGCCGGCCGGCTTCGCATCTGCAATGACCATGTACTTGTCTCAATGGTTGAAGTGTTAGGGGCACATGTTGTTTGCTCAATGGCCCCTTTTGCGCCGGAGGGCGGGGCCTATGCATCTGATAGGCATGAGCACCGACACCATTGTGAATAGTCTCGCTGACACGGCGCTATATAAGCTAATTACGTGGCTTTCACCGAATTTTCCGGTAGGGGCCTTCACCTATTCGCACGGCCTAGAGTTTGCCGTGGAAATGAACCAAGTGAGCGATTACGACGGCCTTACGCATTGGGTTGATGGGATTTTACGGTTTGGGTCAGGGCGCGTGGATTCGAGTTTTTTTCGTGCGGCTTACGAAGCACAGTCGTCCTGCGATATGACGGCCCTATCTCTAATAATGGAAAGGGCCTATGCCCAACGAGGTTCGGCGGAATTAATCTTGGAAAGTACCACGCAAGGCCGCGCTTTTATCGATACCTTGGTAAAAGTTTGGCCGGAAGCCCGCCTGCAAGCTTGGCATGACCGGTTGGCCGTGGATAGTTGTGAACCCCCCTATCCTATAGCCGTCGCCGTCGCAGCTGCAATAGCGGCTGTACCGCTGGAGGCTGCACTAATTACTTATTTGCACTCTTTTGCTAGCAATTTAGTCAGTGCGGGCCTTCGGCTTATACCACTTGGGCAAACCGATGGTCAACGTGCCATGGCGCATTTGGAGCATCGAATAATCGATTCGGCACGGGCGGCTGTGGTGCGTGATCCGGAAGATTTCGGTGCGGCTGCCGTGATGGTGGACTGGATGTCAATGCAACATGAAACCCAATATACAAGGTTATTTAGATCATGACTAATCCGCTTCGCGTTGGCATCGGTGGCCCTGTGGGCTGCGGTAAAACCGCCCTTCTAGAACAACTTTGTAAAACTATGCGCGAACAGTATGATATCGCTGCTATCACCAACGATATCTACACTCGTGAAGATGCTGAGTTTTTAGTCCGAGCCAATGCTTTGGGTCAAGAGAGGATCGCAGGTGTTGAAACTGGCGGCTGCCCTCACACGGCTATACGCGAGGATGCATCCATGAACCTTGCCGCCGTGTCTGATATGGCGTTTAAATTTCCTACCCTCGATGTGGTGTTCATTGAGTCTGGCGGTGACAATCTTGCTGCTACGTTTTCGCCGGAATTGGCAGACATTACTATTTATGTGATTGACGTTTCTGCCGGTGACAAAATCCCGCGGAAAGGTGGACCTGGTATCACGCGATCGGACCTATTGGTCATAAATAAAATTGATCTTGCCTCGATGGTAGGTGCCAATCTCGAAGTTATGGACCGTGATGCCAAAAAGATGCGCGGTGACCGCCCGTTTATTTTTGCGAAAGTCAAACATGGCTATGGGGTGAATACTATTATTGATTTTATTATTGCGAGAGGTGGGCTCAGTCCATTTAATGGAGTTTGAGAAACTATATTGCTTACCCTTTCATCTGGGCCAACTATGGACCCTAACTTACAGATAACGGTTATGCCTCTATAAAATTTATCAAGTCCCGCGATACAACTGTTTCATATAATTTCAATTACCAACGCAGTTTGTAAATCCCTTACGGCGATCAATTATGAAAATGTTCTCGTTTTATCGACACTATATGTTGTCTCAGGGTATTTTATAACCATGAGCAAAATATTCGCTGTCTTTTGTTTAACTCTTACTATGATTCTTAGTTGCACAGGAGTGATGGGTGCTAATGATCTGTGGGGTGAGCTAAAGTCAGGCAACCATCTTGTCTTAATTCGTCATGCCCTTGCACCCGGATTTAGTGATCCAGAAGGCTTTGACATAAGGGATTGTAAAACACAACGCAACTTGAACGATATGGGGCGACAACAATCGAGGGATATTGGAGACTTGTTCCGCTTAAATGGTATCAGTAGAGCAGTTATAAAATCTAGTTATTGGTGCAGGTGTATTGATACTGCAAGATTGTTAAATCTTGGCCAAGTTTCTGAATTACGTTCCCTTAACTCTTTTTTTGAACATAATGAGAGAAAGCAGGAGCAAACGGACGCAATAATGAAGTGGATTCAAAACGCGTCGTTAGATACACCAACAGTTCTTGTTAGTCATTTTGTTAACATCGCTGCTTTAACAGACTATGGTCCTGAGTCCGGGGAAATTATCTTTGTTCGCAGGTTAACAAACGGTTCAATTACAGTTATCGGCAGCATTCCGACGTTAAAATAATCTGATATTTGTGCACGGTTTTAGGGAATGGAGCTGAAATGATTTTGAGACTTATCGCAATCGTACTGAATGTTCTGCTATTGATAATGTTTGGAACTTACTTCATCGGACATGGGTTGCCGAACAATTTGATTCTCTGGAGCTCTGCAACGCTCTGGTTATTTGCACCTCTCGTAACTCTCCTTTACATTCGAAAAACGATATAAGACAAGCTACCCATTAAATGTGCACAACTAAAATGAGAACCGTCGCGGGGAACTTTTGGAGGAGCGGCCTAGGGTAATGGCGGAGCTCCCTTGGTCCCCGACTTAAGTAGCTTGCAGTATTTTTTTGGCATAGGATTGGATAATTAGAGCCATTTATGCGACCGTGTTAGTCCTAGTTTGCTGAAACTTAAGGGCTTGGCTAATACACAAAGTATATTTTTGAATGCATTAGATTCGAGAATTCATAACTGTCGGTTTTATAACCCTGCCACTTGTGCGTATATTGAAGTATGGCATGATTGTGAGGCGATCTGTATTTGCTACATCAAAAACAGATTTGAAAAGTCGTTGGTAATTAAAACGACTGATCTTCTGTACACTCTAATAATATCTGGATTTTGATATGGTAATCGTGCCAATTAATTGTCAAGAAAATATCCGATTTGGAATATTATTAATGTTTGCATACTCGTTATTGGCTTTGATTACAGACTCTTTTGCAAAACGCCTAGTTCTTGAAGTTACCATTAACCAAGTTGTTTGGGCCCGATTTTTCTTTCACACTATAGCCCTTATTATTTGTTTTGGCCCCATAAAATTTTTTCAATTATCGCGAACCAGAAATGTTAAATTACAGGTAGTCAGGTCTTTACTAATGATCGCAACCGCATTTTTATTTTTTTCTGGCATTGGGGTAATTGATTTGGCAACCGCACATTCAATTTTTTTTCTGGCTCCTATTTTGGTCACTGTTTTATCAATTCCAATATTAGGGGAACGTATCGGCATCCGGCGATTATTTGGGGTTTGCTCTGGATTTATCGGGGCCTTATTAATCATAAGGCCCGGGTATGAAAATTTTTCGGCTGAGTCATTTTATTTTGTAGGTGCAGCTATTACTGCAGCACTCTACCAACTTGCTACGAGACGTTTAGGGCATACAGATCATGCCCATACCACACTTTATTATACTGCTGCGCTTGGCACGATCATCTCCTCGCTTGTAGTTTGGCTTGACTGGCAACCTGTCCAGCTAATGAGTTGGGGATTAATGATCGCTCTTGGCACTTCGGCTGCGTTGGGTCATTTTTTCTTGATCAAAGCGTTTCAAATGGCGCCCGCATCGGCGCTTATGCCTTTCACCTATTCTTCTCTTATTTGGGCTCTCATTTTGGGCTATAGCATATTTAATGAATTACCAGATCAGCAAACATTTTTCGGGGCAGCAATCATTATTGGCAGTGGGCTATACATTTATATCAGGGAAAGAGCGATAAACCTAGGTCGAGGGTAGTGTTATTAACTTTTGTAATCCAGTATTAGCTTTTAGTACGTGAATGTTAGTTGGGAGTGATGGGGTTTTACACTACCAGCTCAGCCGTTTTGGGGTTATGTGAGTTACGTCGGCGTATCATAAATAGTAATAGCTTGAAAGAGGTGTGATGGGATCGTGGTAGAAATTTAGGAACTACCTTCATTATTTTAAAAAATTAGTTTGGGTGATTACTGGATTGCTTTGAGATCTCATACAACGCGGTCCGGTGGCTGCCGCCCCGAGAAAAAAGCAAGAGCATTCTCTAACACACGTAACCCCATAGCATTGCGTGTCTCAATCGTAGCACTTCCTAAGTGTGGCAGTAGCACGACATCTCTACGTTTCATAAGCCCCGGATAAATTCGAGGCTCCGCCTCAAACACATCAAGGCCCGCGCCAGCGATCAAGCCAGAATCAAGCGCCGTTACTAAATCCTTTTCGTTAACTAAACTGCCGCGGGCCGTATTCACAAGGAAGGCGGTTGGTTTCATCTTTCGGAGTCGATTTAAATTTATCATGTGTGTATTTTCATTATTAGCCGGACAATGTAATGAAACAAAATCGACCGAAGATAATAGAGTGTCGAGGCAAGGTAACTGCTCAGAATTGGTGAGAGACAAGATCTCGGATGGCACCGGGGAGCGTGAATATATCTTTATTTTCATTCCAAACCCGTGGTGAGCGCGACGAGCTGTTGCTTGGCCGATGCGTCCAAATCCAACGATTCCGAGAGTTCTTCCAGAAAAATCACGCCCTAACATATGGGTAGGGCGCCACCCACTCCAATTTCCTTCTCGAAGATGACGTTCTCCAGCACCTAACCGACGGGCTGCAGCAAGCAACAATGCTAAAGTGAGATCAGCTGTAGCATTCGTTACCACGTCTGGAGTATTAGTTACCACCACCCCTAAAGTTTTTGCTGCTTTTATATCGATATGATTAAAGCCAACTCCAAAATTGCCTATTAACTTTGTGCGAAGTTTATCTGCTGACAGAACATTGTCATCGATACGGTCTGTTACTGTTGTGAGTACCGCATCATAAGAACAGAATGCTTCTTTTAAAGCGTCTTGTGTTAACGGGATATCATCTTTATTTACAACAACCTCGAAGTGTTTTAGGAGATTAATCTCAACCTCTTCCGGCCAGCGACGGGTAAGCATTAGAACTGGTTTTTTCATTTGATATTTGCCGTGTCGCTCAAAATTATAAAAATTTGGCTTTCCACTAATCTCTATCTATAAATTAACCACTTGTTTGCGAACTGGAATCTTTGGGGTTGAAGTTACGGCGGTTGCCGTCTCACGGAAGTGTTCCTCCGCAACTGCAACACCCGACCCAGCCGCAACGGGTAGAGCCGCATCGCGCATTGCCATTTCTGTTCCCGCGAGAGCCTGCAAGACCATCAATTCGTTCAGCCAACCCAGATGACCAATTCGAAATACCTTCCCAGCTAACAAATTTAACCCTTTACCCAAAGATAAGCTGTACCGATGATAAGCAATCTCTACCACGTTATTAGCATCATAACCGCTAGGTAGACAGATTGCACTTACAGTATTGGATTGTAATTCAGACGTTTTAGCACACAGTGATAAACCCCAGCCATCAACAACAGCCTTTTGGACTTGATTAATAAGCCGGGACTAAAACACTCCGCTACGACAATTGTCTATTGTTAATGCAGGCGGCTGTAAGGGG
>NZFO01000002.1 GCA_002690705.1 Magnetovibrio sp.
CAATCAATCAATCAATCAGGCATTAGAGTATGCCCATTACCTCGGTTAAACTGGTGGTAGTATGTTAATTAAGTTTTCAATACGTTTTTTTAAGATGCGCTCTATTACCATCGTCCTATTGGCTGGAATAGCAGTTCTGGTTCCAAGCGCTCTGGCTCCTTTAGGGCAGTTGTACGCGACCAATACATCGGATGACGGGTCGACCCTCCTGAAGGTTGGAACATCTGCCGTTGGCAATTATCTTGCTGGCCGCCACGCTCAGGGGCGCCACGATATGGGTGCCGCTGTCATGTTTTTTACTGCGGCACTGGAGGATCTGTTTTTTGCACCGGATCTCCGGCGTCGTACGTTTCTTTTGTTGGTGGCTGAAGGGCGGATTAATGATGCATTGCCGCTCGCTCGCACATTGAAATTGGAAGAGCCAAAGGCGTCAATTGTAAATCTCGTTCTCTCGGCAGCTGACCTGGCGGACGGCGAGAATAAAAAAGCTGAGAGAATTTTAAGGGATGTCAAAGAAACTGGCCTTTCCGCGTATACTACCCCGCTTTTAAGAGCTTGGAGCTTGGCGGGTGAACAGGATAAGAGCGGGGCACTTAAGGCTTTGAGGCCCCTTCTAAAGAACGATAGCACAAAAGGGCTTTATTCGGTCCAAAATGCTATGCTATTAGATTTTTTTGACGATCCAAGAGCAAGCGCAGCATATGACGAGCTGTCAAGGAAGAAGTTATCTGGGACTTCTCGGCTTACTCGGCACATGGGACAATACTATGAACGCCAAGGCGAGGTAGATAAAGCCCGTGCCATATACAAGTTAGTGAGCCGTGATCTGCCGGGGTCGCCTCTTCTGGACGCTCCAAAAGCCCGACTTGAGATTGGCCAAAAACCGCCCAAGCTTTTACGGACAGCGAAAGATGGGGCCGCTGAGGCCTTATTCTCGTTAGCCAGCTCTTTACGACGTCAGCGAGGCCATGAGACGGCACTCATATTGGCTAGATTGGCATTACATTTGAGGCCTGATTTTCCAATAGCGTTAGTTCTCGTCGCAGACATGTTGAGTGATGAAAGGCGTTATGCCGAATCAAACGTTGTTTATAATAAAATCGACGTGCGTTCGCCGTATCGCGCCTCTGCCGATCTCAGTCGTGCCCGCAATTTTGATTATTTGAAAAACACGGAAGCGGCTGCGGACCTGTATAGAGAGGTAGCTAAGGAGCGAACACATGATCCGCAACCACTGATGCAGTTGGGGAACCTTTTGCGCCGCCATGAGCGGTGGAATGAAGCCATTGATGCTTACACAACTGCAATTTATCGTGTCGGAACTTTAAAAAAACATCATTGGCGAATGCTGTATGCGCGGGGGATAACCCTCGAACGCGCCAAAAGGTGGCCTGAAGCTGAAAAAGATTTTCTAAGGGCCCTTGAATTTGAGCCCGAACAACCGTTCGTTCTAAATTACTTAGGCTATTCCTGGATTGATCAAGGCCTAAACTTGGCGCGCGCACAGGACATGATCCGTCGTGCTGTGGAATTACGACCGAATGATGGATACATAATAGATAGTCTCGGATGGGGGTATTACCGACTTGGTAAGTTTGAGGAGGCGGTGCGAGAAATAGAACGTGCTGTTCAAATCCGTCCCGAAGATCCAATTATAAATGACCATCTAGGGGATGTGTATTGGTGCGTTGGACGAGAGTTAGAAGCGCGCTACCAATGGCAGCGGGCCCTCTCATTGGGAGCCGAAACTGACCGGGAGAATACAATTAAAAGTAAGCTAGCGGTCGGGATAAAACCCTCTGAGATTTTAACAGTAAAAAAAATAGGGTTGGGGAAAAAAAGCAAGTCCTGTGGCTCCCCGATATAATAAAATCTAAAGTCAGGTGATGAAGAATACTTTTAAACAATTCGCTCCAGCTAAAATCAACCTCTATCTGCACATTACTGGACGGCGCGATAATGGATATCACGAACTTGATAGTCTCGTTGTCTTTGCAGAAATTGGGGACATGTTGCGTGTTGAACCTAGCTCTACACTCAGCCTCGAGGTTACGGGTCCATTTGCACGTGACATCTCGGTTGATCACGATAATCTTGTCTTGCGTGCGGCAAAATGGCTATTGGACAAATTGGGTAATCCAGTTGGCTTAGGTGCCGCAATGCACCTAGAGAAGAACTTACCTGTATCATCGGGACTTGGGGGTGGTTCGGCTGATGCAGCGGCAACGATCAAGACCCTTGCATGCCTTTGGGGGGGGCCTTTGGCTCAAACTGACACTTCAAGTCTAGCGCTTGGTCTTGGGGCGGATGTACCGGTTTGTATGGCGGGTGTTCCTGCTGTAATGCGGGGGATTGGTGAGGTGCTTCTGCCGATAGATAAGGTCCCGGCGTTATCAGCTGTTCTTGTTAATCCAGGTATTTCTGTCTCCACGCCTGCGGTATTTAAAGAGCGAGACAATGTTTTTTCGGGTTTCTTTAATATTGGAGATCCGGCTGGCGATGCTATCGCGCTGATTTCTGCTCTTAGGAAATCACGAAATCATTTAACGAAATCAGCAATGCTTTTGGCACCTGAAATCAGTGCGACTCTGAGCGCAATTTCCGCAACTTCAGATTGTTTGCTTGTGCGCATGTCTGGGAGTGGTGCGACATGCTTTGGGTTGTATGGGAGCAATGAAGCTGCGGCTTGTGCGGCACGAGAGTTGCGGGCTAACCGACCGGATTGGTGGGTTGAGTCAACAGTTTTTCAAGGTAACGCTTAACAACAACGGGCATGTCATTGTAGACGCTTGCGATGCAGGGAATTTCCTCTTATGTTTTCGCGTTCGGTCTTGTCAGGTCGGTATGGTATTAGTGGATATATGATGGTCCCGCGAAATAATTGGGGCGTGGTGAAGAGGTCTAACACACCGGTTTTTGGTACCGGCATTCGAAGGTTCGAATCCTTCCGCCCCAGCCAATTTTTCTGGCGTTTTTTTTCAGGTTTGTATTAAAAATTATTTTGGCAAAAAGCGTGACGTTACCATCACATTTTGGCCATACCTAATAGCAAATGGGATCGCATGAAAGACAAAAATAAAGCAGCCTATTGCAAGACTGGTGAAACCCATCTCAAACGGCTCGATTATCCGATAGTCGTTGGTGTGCGGCGGTGACGTCCTTAGTCTGGTTCCGGGAAGACTTGCGGCTAGTGGATAACCCAGCACTCGCCCAAGCGGCCGCTCGTGGAGAGATTATTCCTATTTTTGTATTTGATGATACTGTAAAACGCCCTTTGGGCGCCGCCAGTTGTTGGTGGCTAAATCACAGCCTTTCATCGCTTAGAAATCATTTGGGTGGTCTTTTAACACTGCGTGGGGACCCTATTCAAATTATCCCCAAAATTGTTAAGCAAATCGGGATTGGAGCTGTTTTCTGGAATCGCTGTTACGATGATCACGCTATATCCCGAGATAAGCTGCTCAAAGCCTCTTTGCGTCGAGACGGGGTTTGGGTGCAGAGCTTTAATGCTAATCTATTGCATGAACCTTGGGAAATTCTGACTCAAACCGGAAATTGTTTCAGAGTGTTTTCACCATTTTGGAGGAAAGCTCGGCAGCTCCCCGTTAGTGAGCCGATCCCAGCACCAAAGTTAAGGATCTTAACACCCAAAAAAATTGACCAGATGTTTGACACCGTAAATTTTTTACCCCGTAACCCTAAGTGGGCTGACGACTGGCTGAATATATGGAAACCTGGTGAATGTGGAGCTCGTGAGAGGCTCAACGATTTTTTTTTGAGAGAAATCGAAGGATACGGATCACTGAGAGACCGACCGGACATTGGAAATGTCTCCCGCCTCTCGCCACATCTTCGGTTTGGTGAGATTTCTCCGAGATATATCTTGCAGCACGCGCGATTGCAGAGAGAGAAACGTCCACAATTAGCCAAGGATATAGAAAAATTTATTTCTGAAATTGGCTGGCGGGAGTTCTCGTACCATCAATTGTTTTATTTTCCGTCATTACACACGCGGAACCTACGGTCTGCATTTGATGCCTATCCATGGCGTAACGACCCTGCGGCTCTTCATGCGTGGCAACAAGGGAAAACGGGATATCCTTTTGTGGATGCAGGTATCCGGCAGCTGTGGCGAACCGGTTACATGCATAACCGGGTAAGGATGGTTGTTGCGAGTTTTCTCGTAAAACATCTGCAAATCGATTGGCGGAGAGGGGAAGCGTGGTTTTGGAATACCCTTTTGGATGCGGACCCAGCAAATAATCCCGCTGGGTGGCAATGGGTGGCTGGAAGTGGAGCTGATTCTGCCCCTTATTTTAGGATTTTTAATCCTATTGTGCAGGGACGAAAATTTGATCCCACCGGCGCCTACGTGCGAAAATGGTGCCCTGAGCTGACCGGCCTTGCGGACAAGGTGATACATGCGCCATTTAAGGCCCCTCGGGAGATATTGAAGGTCTCTGGGGTTCGTCTTGGTGTTAATTATCCTTATCCTATAGTTTCGCATGAGGATGCGAGGGCTGCTGCACTAGCCGGTTATGAGGAGGTAAAGAGATCAAGCGCTCTCAGAACGTTGTAATGTTCGGCTCCACAGTGTGCATTTAAGTTTGACTTTCACAATGATTAACTTTGGGCGAAGCATGTATTTTTCTGTAACGTCTCTCTTCCATGAAATTCATGATAGTGGGCTACCTTTTGTTATCTCAAATATTCTTATTTTGTCCACTACTCGGCGGGGATCTGGGGCGAATATGACCTCTCAGAGGTTAGAGGACAAAGTACCAATAAGGCATATTGAGAAAGTCCTAAAAAATCTTGCGCCCAACGAGTTACGTACCAAACTATCTGTGCATAAAGGCTAAATACTGTTAGCTCACTCTGTGAGGGAAGTTTTGTTGAGAAACGTTACGTGCCCCATTTTGCGCCCGGGTCTAGGGTCTGTCTTGCCGTAAAGATGCACTTTAACATCAGCGACGCCCTCGTACTGCTCAATCTTGTGAATGTCGGCTCCGATCAGGTTTTTCATGTGGGCACTAGTGAAACGGCTTGGATCGCCAAGTTTTAACCCGGTTATGGCTCGGACAAGTTGTTCAAATTGTGATGTATGAGAAGCGTCGAGAGTCCAATGGCCTGAGTTATGTGGTCTCGGTGCAATTTCGTTAACGAATAGTTCTCCAGTCGGCATGAGAAACAGTTCGGTACAAAGAAGGCCCACTAAATCAAGTGTTTTTGCTAATTTGAAACAAATCGACCGGGCACCTTTTGATGTTTCAGCTGAGATTGGTGCCGGGACCGTTGAGGTGTCAAGGACGTGGTTTTTATGAATATTATGGGTAGGATCATAAGTGGCGGTGTTTCCATCAGAATCCCTGGCGATGATAACGGAGAGTTCGCTATCAAAGCTGAGCCTCCGCTCTAAAACCCCAGTCATACTGACGCCTTTAGATAGGTCATCCCATGCGGATAAGATTTCATAGTCGTTTTCATTGCCGTCTATTATTGCTTGGCCCTTCCCATCGTAACCGCCATAAGCAACTTTAAGGATCGCTGGATACCCTATTATCTCCAACACAGATAATAATTCATTACGTCCTCGCACAGCATGCCAAGGCGCAGTTGGTATGTTATTAACAGCGAGAAAGGTTTTTTCATTTATCCTATCTTGTGCGACTTGAAGTGCTTGGATCCCCGGTACGATCGGTACAATAGGTGCTAAGAACTGCAGCGCTGTTATGGGAAGTTGTTCAAGCTCATATGTCACAACATCGGCCAACTCAGCTAATTTCGTAAGGCCCGCTGGATCGTCGAAGGTGGAAGGAATATGGTGGTTCGCAACGTGAGTTGCTGGGTCCTCAGGTCGCTCTGACAGAACGGCTGTTTTGAAGCCTAGATGATTAGCCGCAATCGCCGTCATGCGACCAAGCTGGCCCCCACCTATAATCCCAATGACGGCGCCAGGCTCCAACGTTCCAAGTTTTCGGTTGCCATGTATCCCGGTCATTATGACTTTGCTGAGCCTTCTGGGTTGAGAGGAACATTGGCTGATTGGTTTTCACGCCACTCGACGACGCGCTCTCTAATATTGAGGTCCTGAAGCGCCACAATTTGTGCCGCAAGCAATCCAGCGTTGATTGCTCCAGCTTGGCCAATCGCTAGAGTCCCAACAGGCACTCCACCCGGCATTTGAACGATGGATAATAGGCTATCCATGCCGTCCAGACTCTTAGACTGAACCGGAACTCCTAGTACGGGCAACGTCGTCATCGCTGCAACCATTCCCGGTAGGTGCGCGGCACCTCCTGCTCCCGCAATAATTACCTCGAACCCATTATCGATTGCGCTACTGGCAAAAGAAAATAGACGGTCTGGTGTTCGGTGCGCAGAAATGATCAATGATATGTTCCCAACCCCCAGATCATTAAGCAGTTTTACGCTGTTTTGCATAGTAGGCCAGTCAGATTGACTGCCCATGATAACGGCCACGCGTGGGGTGTTATCATTTGTCATGGTCTATATCTCCAGCCATAAATTTATTAGATTATCTTATTTTTAAATTTGATAATTGACACTAGCTTTTTCTATTTAAAATTGTGTGTTTCTATGGATTAGAACTTAGAAATGCTCGTCGCGGATGACTTCAACATCGGATATGGTAATGATTCCAATGCGATTTTTCATAAATTCATATAGACGGCTGAGAATTTCTTCAACGCGGGCAGGGTCAAGGATACTGACGATGACTATCATCTGACCTGCGCCACTAATCAAGCCATCGCCGCGCCAAACACCCTCTTGTCCGCGCCCAAAGATAGCGGGAATAATGGTGTAACCTTTTACTGAGAGCTCGTCGAATAGATCTATGATGTTAATTTCCAAAGGTGCTTCAATGATCATTTCAATGCGTTTTTTAAGGTGTGTTTTGATCATTCTGACACTCCAATTAGCCAAATGACATAGCAATTGTTATGTATATTGGGATGCCAATAGTCAGATTGAATGGGAAAGTAACGCCCAACGACATTGTCAAATAAATCGACGGTTTTGCGTGCGGTAGTGCAAGCCGCATAGCCGCAGGAACTGCAATATAAGAGGCACTAGCTGCGAGGGTAAATATCAATGCGGTCCCACCCGCAGAAAGCTCGAGGAACATAACAAATACGGAAGCGAGCCCGACAGATATTAGTGGCATCAGCATACCAAAGCCGATCTCGCGAGGGCCGATCGCCTGTCCTTGGTCGCGGAAACCGCGTCCAGCGACAAGTCCCATATCTAGTAAGAATAGGCAAAGCACCCCCTTAAACGGATCTACTAAAAACGGCGCCACCTCGGTTAACCCTTTTTCGCCAGAAATCCATCCGATCGCGAATGCCCCAACAAGAACTACAATTGAGCCGTTTAAAAAAACATGACGAAGTAGCCCACCGTTGGAGGTCCGCTTGACCTCTGTATAGTGATGAGCAAGCCATAGCCCGGAAATGATGGCTGGGAATTCCATTACAGCTGCAGCTGCCACAATGTATCCTTCGTACTCTATTCCTAACTGTGCAAGCGCTTGGATAGCAGCAGCTAACGTTACAACGCTTATAGATCCATAATGGGCTGAGACCGCGGCAATATCAATTGCGGGCAATTTACTGATACGCTGAAGCAAAAAGTAAGCAATGACGGGTGTTACAAAACTCAATATTGCGCAGGAAATCAAAGTCGTAATTAGCCGTAATTCTATGCCCGTTGTTGCCACGGCTGCCCCGCCCTTAAAGCCGATGGCTAACATTAAATAAATTGCCAACAACCGCGCTGCTGCTTGAGGGATTTCAAGGTCTGACCGCAGCATGGATGCGCCAACCCCTAAAACGAAAAACAACACCACTGGTGAAGTGATGTTTTCGAGTACCAAAATTAAAAGTTGGTCCATCATTTCACCAAATTAGGTTGCCCGGTGTATGTCTTGCTAACCGTATATCTTGATAACCGTGGCAACACGCATGATGTCAACGACATTAAAATCTCGAATCCTCTCATTTTAATGTACACTTGATCACTCCTTTGCTCAAGAACGGTGCACTAGTTTGGTTATCTACGCAATCCAAGTCTCAATCTTTTAGCGAGATGTTGCGTCTGCATCTATGTAGCTCTGTGGTATGGCGGTATGCATTGAGTGAAAGAGGCAGAGATGAGGTATACGCCATTAAGCTGAATTCACGTTGAGGGAAACTTACTTGGCACTCGACGGGGTAAGTTCTAGCCCCTTAAAAGCCATATGCACTGGTTTTACTCTCGCCGGTTAATTCATCTTGAGTATTACTAGCGATTTGCTTCAATCTCTGCACCAGCGGTGCTACCCGGTTGAATTATTTTAGCAGTATTGGAAGGCCCTAATATCTCGCGATAGCGCCGCTCGAGAAGGCTATCAAGAATTTTTTTTGGTAATAACTTCAACGCTTTCACCTGACTTTTTCTCCAATTTTCTCTCAGTCGAAAAGCCACAAGACGCCTAATCGGCGTTCGAGGGCGATCTTCACGTCGGACCTTAAAGGACCTTCGTTCATCCCGGTCAAAGTCCAGACCAAGCTTAACAACTGTCGAATAGGGTTTGGCGAAGATGGATACGTTATTGCAATCTAATCGAACATGGCCCCCTACGCTGGCGTCCCGCTCACGGGCAGCAACTGTGATGGCCTCAGCTACGTCGAGCAAGTTCCTGAGTTCTTGAAATTCGATAAATGCTTGGTTCCACTGTCCATAAGCTGGAATGCTGATATCGTGTAACAACGATGAGATATGTGAAATGGTAGCATGCATTTTTTCAAGGCTTGTAGAGCTCCGAGCAGGCCCAATACATTCCCATGCAGCTAATTGAAGCTGCTGTTTAAGAGGCGCTGCTTGAGCTGTTCCAGATTGCCCAAACTGTTGTTTGATGGTTCCAAGAACCTCAGCAAAACCATGATCGGAGATGTTGTTTGTATCGCGAGCTAGTCGCGCTGCCTCCTGACCAGCTCTAAGGCCAAAAACTACATTTTCCGTCAATGCAGTTGAGCCTAAACGGTTAGCACCGAAAACCCCACCCATGGCTTGCCCAGCTGCGAATAGTCCCAAAAGCTCAAGATTTTTTGCTCCTGTATCGTGCCCACTGATGCTGGCGCCTGATGCATCCACCCGAATGCCTCCCATCATGTAGTGCGCCGCTGGCCGAACCTCCCAAGGTTGTAAACCCTGAATTGCAGATTGCCCGAGTGCTTGGCGCGCATTGCGGTAGCCGGATGGCAAGGCCGTCTCTAAATAACGTAAATAAAAGCCGCCTGATTTTGGTAGGCGAACATTAGCGGTAAGATCAAGATATGCGCCACCACTGTCAGTGCCGTTACCTGAGGCAACGCTGCGCATGATTGCTGCGGAGCATTCTGCGCGAGTCCGCAAATAGATTGTATCGAGAATTACTTTACCATGTTTATCGCGCAACACGCCCAGAAAACTGGCTGTTGTTGGTTCGCCTGCCAACAATCCCTCGTAAGATGGCGGTGAGGTGAGGCAAAATGGAAGAAATTGAACCTGCTCCATATCGATAAGTTCGGCTCCGGCGCGCGCCGCGACTGCGTAACTATCACCAGTATTGCCTCGCATTGTATCGGTCTTTGGGAAATAAAGAGTTGAAAGCCCCCCAGCGGCAATCACGATAGAAGGTGCGCGGACTGCAATTAATATACCGCGTGCGGCATCGTAAATAACACCCCCAGACACCCGCTTTTGTTCCAAGGTCTGACTTTCGGTTATTAGTTCTAAGAACCAAGCATCCTCCAAATAATCAATGCGCTCGCTCTCAACAACCGCCTGCCATCCGGCATGTCCGAATGCAATACCCGCATTTCTGTGGCCGACTGACCTTCCAATAGTATGGCCCCCTTTGGCCAAAGGTCGTGCAAAGGGACCGTTACGATCCGTGTTGATTTTTGGACGAAGGCCGTGGGACCGGTACCAGTCATATGCGTGACGGCTATCTGCCGCATAGGCATTAGTTAATTCTGGAACCGGTAAATCGGCGCCAGACACGCGTAAATTATCAGAAAGTTCTTGTTTTGTATCGGCATCGCTGGCCGATGCACGAACAGTTGCATTCCCCTCTGATATTTTAGTATCAGAGCATCCGATAGGGTCTTTCGAAACAATTAAGACCCTTGCGCCAGCGTTAGCGGCCGCGTCTGCTGCGGCGCTTCCCGCGCCGCCAGATCCAACAACGACCACATCGTAATCACGCCACTCAATCTCAATCGTCATGTCCTCTGTGCTTTCATCTTGGGCATTCCAGCATCCAACAACGGTAGCATAACGAGAATGAAAAAAAAGGACAGGATGTCTGAAAACCTGCAACATCAATTTATTGGATAACTGCCGAATGGCGTTTTAATATTCAGAGCTATCAGAGGGAGTAAACGTGAATAGACGATTTATCGGTTTTATTTGCTTTCTAGCTTGCTTGATCTCGTTGGCCTGCAGCAATGTGGTTGATCGACTTTCCGAGGCTCGGCGAGATATTCATAGAGTTGCCCCATTTCTGGGTATGGCCGATGATAAATGCTTGCAACACACTTACTTTGCGTGGCCGCGAGTGTCCATTACAGGTAGTGTCAACTGGAGGAAATTTAGAATCCTAGGAAATAATCAAGTAATTTTTAAAGTTAAAAAATTTATACAATTCGTTGTTGTTGAACGCCGTCGACGCGGTCGGGTAGATCGTCGCGGTATCATGCATTATCAAATAGGTAATGGAGAATGTAGCCTGTGATGATGGCTCGATTTAGCCCGAGGTGCAGTATATCCCTTGGAAGGGCTTTTAAGTACGGTTCCTATGAAGTGGCGGATGCGTTGATGACCCTCGGCCCAATGCTAGAACCTCATGATAGCCTTGTATTGCTTAATCCGCCAATAGCTATCGTTGAAGACGCATGGGGCGTCCGAGTGGCGTACATTGATACAGGTGTAAATTATCTTTTCCAAAGCATAGGAACACGCTTGGCCCGCGGTGATGAGGGTCGTGCACTTGGATGGGATCATTTGGATACCAGTTTCCTTGAGAGTGAGCCCGTCAAGGGTGAACACTAGCACGTGTGTTCGTCAGCTATGGAATGGCGGGTGGTGATCTATAGTTTCTCTAGTGCACGTCGCGCCTGATTCTGGATCAAAAGTGGAAATCTTGAAAACGGCTTTATGCGCGTTGCAGACTTGAACTGGCGCCTCGCTGTCAATAGTGCTCGAACCGATGATCCCAATTATGATCAGATAAATTACCGGTAAAACAAATTAAACATGAAATTTGTAAACTTGAAAAATTGGAAATTCAAACATTCAACATCGTAACATTCTAAAACTTGATCGTAACAAAAGTCACTGAAAGTATAGTTTGCTGTTGATTCTTTATTGGGACGAGGCATTCTTTAAAAATTGTGTGCGACGTAGTTTAGTTTGTCCCGATCAAACCAATATTAAAAGAGGGGGGTTTCCTATGACCGAGACAGCTATCGCAGACTTGTCACGACGCAGTGTTCTGCGCGCTGGAGTAAATCTTGGAAATATTCTTCTAGTGACGGGGCAGAGCACAAACGGCGACCCCAAGGGAATATCACCGGATATGGCGGCAACAATTGCAAATCAACTTGGTGTAAAGGTTGAGTATATTACCTATGCAACTCCGGGCGCAGTTGCGGATGCAGCTGACCGGGACGAGTGGGATATAGCGTTGATTGCCAACGAACCGAAGCGAGCTGAAAAAATCGCTTTTTGCTCAGCATATGTGGAAATTGAGGCCACTTACCTTGTCCGGGCGGGGGCACCATTTAAAGTTGTAAGCGATGTTGACACGCCAGGTGTTAGCATCGCTGTTTCCGCTCGCGCCGCGTACGACTTGTATCTCAGTCGAAAGCTTAAGCACGCAACCCTGCATCGAGCTGAGGGCCTTTCCGGTGCATTTGATCTTTTCCTCAATAAAAAACTCGATGCTTTGGCGGGGCTTGCCCCTGCTTTGATAGATAATGCTAAAACCGAACAGGGCTTGGTGGTTTTGGGTGGTTGCTATACGTCTGTTCAACAAGCGATTGGTACGCAGTTTGGAAAGGTTGCTTTGAATAATTTTGTCGAGAGGGTTATTGGCGAGGCACTAGTAACTGGTTTTGTAACTGAACTGATCGAAAAGCATGGTGTGACAGGCAAGCTGCAGGCAGTTGGCCTCTAGTCATACAATGAACATTCGAGTCCCTAATTTTAATTTTCAGCCTTTGTTTTGTGCTAGAGACGAGTGAGGCTTTTTATGATATTCTATCTAAAGTGGTAACCTGTTGGACGTTAAATTTACGTAGATCATTTTCCCGGGAGACGCGCTAAACTAAATTGTGGTTGATTAAAAAACATGACCTCAAGGCACCGACTCAACCGACCTCGTTTGCAGTTCTGGCCGTTTGATTAAACATAATTTTTCGTTCTTCGAGCGAGGGTGGCCGGTGACGGCGCCATTCTTTGTGCAGGTTGACAGCACGCTGCACTGCGGGACGGCTTTTCACTTTTGCCCGCCAGCGGGTTACGTTAGGGAACTCGTCTAACGGCTGCCCCAAGGCTTTGGCAATTAAAACCCACGGCCAGCAAATCATGTCAGCGATAGTGTATTCCCCACTGGCCAGATACTCACGATTTTCCAATCGTCGCTCTAAAACGCCTATACAGCGGTTGTATTCGTTTTTATAGCGCATCTCGCTATATACTTCATTTTTTTGTGTATAGTTGAAGAAGTGACTATGTTGTCCGCCCATAGGTCCGAGATTACCAACTTGCCAAAATACCCACTCCAGAACTTCTTTCCGTCCAAGAGGGTTGGTTGGCATGAATTTTTTGAATTTTTCAGCTAAATAAATCATGATTGCTCCAGATTCGAAGACTGTTACCGGGTTATCCTCAGCATCATTATCAACAATAGCCGGCATACGGTGATTTGGATTGATAACCAAAAATTCTGGGTCGAATTGATCGCCTTTCAAAATGTTTAATGCGATTACGTCGTATGGAATCCCCAATTCTTCAAGCATTATGGCAACTTTCCAGCCATTTGGTGTCGGCCAGTAGTAAAAATCGATCATTAGTCCTGTTGCTCCCAAAAAGCTAGGGTGGCAGCGCCACATGCTGTATATTATGTCGATTGATAAAAACGCGTCGATTCCACTCAGTTTGTCTGGCACCCGTTCAGCACTCAAAATTGTCGATAATCGGTTCCCCCAACTTGCTCGACTGAGGTTAGTATTGCGCGTGGTCCTGAAACCATGGATGTCAGGTTGTCAAGACTGCCTCAGTGCTGTGGGTCGGGCACAGGTAAAACCCACAAAAATTAAACTTCTCAGCTACTCTATATTCTATCTCATTTAGAGTTAGATTTTCCAGTTTTGAAATATATTGATCCGGTTTTTTATTTATTAAGAAAGTGACTCATTCGACCCTTGTTGCATCATTGTCTTACGTCACACGACTATTTAAGCTACGGCCCGTTGGTGCTGTAGTTTTTCGCTTTAACCTGTGAGAGGGAATTGTCCCAGTTCCCCGGATGTAATAATGTATTAGCGGTGTTGGTTGCTTTATTAAGGTTTTGGATTTTCGGCAGGAGAAAGTAATGAATTATACCTTGGATGAATTCGCGACCGATTGCAGAATGGCATTGCAAGCTAATCACGGCCCAGAAGGTTATGAAGCTGTGCGCCAACACGTCATGCGCGCTCTGACTGACGAGTTATTTGTCGCTACATATTTGGGAGAAGACAATACAATTCAACGTCAGATTCTTTATGAGGACTCTGAACTAGGATTTTGCATATGCGCCCACGTTTATGATGAGGCGAAGGAGGGTTCCCCTCACGATCATGGTCCGACTTGGGCTATATATGGCCAAGCTATTGGGGAAACTAAAATGACTGACTGGGAGATTGTCTCGCCGCCGGAGGGTGATGTGCCGGGGAAAGTCAGACTGGTGCGCAGTTACACGCTGATAGCAGGTGATGCCCATGTCTACAAACCGGGTGATATTCATGCGCCTTTAAGAGATGGCCCAACCCGATTGATCCGGATAGAGGGCCAAAATACAGATAAAGTTAAACGTACGCTCTTAGAGGCAGTTTAATTAAGTCGTTCATGCTATTTTTAAATTCAGCTGTCTAAATCTCTACGGTCATATGATCGCGGGCAGTCTCTTCAGATATCTTGTCGACCATAGGCAACATTTCGCTGCTCATATGCGTAAGAATGATGCGCTTTGCGCCAAAGTCATCCCAATGGCATTTAATGTCTGGGTAATTGAGATGAAATTTTATAGGTTTAGCAAAAGAGTAGCATTCTAGTATTAAGAGATCGGCATTCTTGCCAAGTGCAGACATGTGTTTGTTATATGCACTGTCCCCCGTGTAGGAAATAATTTTCTCGTCTACTTCACATCTTACGGAGGTCGGGTTCGTCCCTCCTGTATGCACGGCCGGAAACGGCGTAACTGTTACCAAGCCCACTTGGTTGGGTCTCATAATTTCCATTTCAATATATTGCAGATCGAATTTTGGAGACATTGTGTTCATTCCCGGAAACAAAGCCTCACACATATTTTTTAAGCGTTTTTCCAACTCGCGTGGCCCAGCCACAATCAGAGGTTTAGTGCGTTTCGCCCCCAGCATGGCGTCCATCAGCATGAATGGAATGCCCGCGCAATGATCCCCATGAATGTGCGTCAGAACGATTGCATCAATCTCGTTATGAGCGATGCCAAGTTTATTCAGGGAAATGAGCGAGGATGCTCCGAAGTCAATAACGAAATTGAAACCGGGGGAACGGACGAAAAAACACGTTTGGAAACGTCCACCCGACCCAAATGCGTCCCCTGAGCCAACAAATGTTACGCTGACTGTGATTTGCTGTCTCCTGTTTCTCTTAAAATTAGAACGTGGTCATTTTATTCCACCTGTTGAGAGATATACCTCAGCCATTTGTCCTGCCCTAATTTATATTAACGTCGCAAATAACTGCTCGCGAGACGCGCGTGGTTACATATAGCTTTTCCTAATTAATAAAGTCATTGTACGTCCAAATCACCAGTCGTCATCAACAAACACGTTAGCTATAGTTTGGATTTCTGGGATTAAAAAACATTAATACAAACATACCCGTTTTTTTACCTAGCCCAAAATAGGTATGCTTCAATTTAACTGCCGTGAGGGGGGAGCAAGTCTAGGGAGGCTGAATTCATACAATACCTGAGTCCAGTTGGGTCTGGGCCATCAGGAAATACGTGACCTAAGTGGGAACCACATTTCGCACATATAACTTCGGTCCGACGCATAAAAAAACTATCATCTACCTCCTCAATAACAGCATTTTTGTCGATTGAAGAGTAGAAGCTCGGCCATCCAGTGCCCGAATCGAACTTGGTCTCTGAATCGAATAAAGGATTGCCACAGCAGACACAAACGTAGGTGCCACGGGCAGTGCATTTATCGTATTTACCAGTGTAGGCACGTTCTGTTCCTTTCTGACGGCAAACCCTAAATTGTTCTGCTGTAAGTTGTTCACGCCATTCGGTCTCGGTCTTGATGATCATGTCCATCTCTACTCCTCCTATCGACACCGATAACGATTTAAATAAGTTCCTAAGATAAAAATTTTATTGCATAGAGTCATGGCTTGGTCACCGCCTATTTTCGAAGTATGCCAGTGAAGTTTATTGCAATGTGCTGAATTAACGATTTCTAAAACCGACCGTTGTAAGCTTGGCTTCCAATAGGACAGGCAATTACTGTAAATTTGTCTGCCGATATAGCTTTTAACAAGGCAGAGGTTAGCATTTTACGCGTTTCTGCGAGAATACCGTACCCCCCCATTGCTTGCGCGACGGCAACAAAATCTGTGCCACCGAAATCAACGCCTAAGTTTTGTAACTGGTCTCTTCGTTGCTTAATCTCAATCAGCGCTAATTGTTGATCGACAAAGACTATAATAGGAATGGCAAGTTCAAGGTCGCGGGCCGTTGCTAGCTCGCCTAAGATCATCTCTAAGCCGCCATCACCTGTCAATGCTACGACGGGTATTTCTGGTTTAACTAATTTGTATCCCATAGCCAAAGGCAGGGCGACCCCCATCGTGCACAGTCCTGTTGACTGGAGAATCTGCCGTGGCTCATAGGATTTCCATTGTTGACTAATTAATATTCTGTGTGCCCCAGTATCGACGCATACTACGCCGTTACGTGGGAGTGTATCACGCACACTATCGATGACCGCGGCGGGGCCCCAAGCTTCATCGGTCGGAAAGGCCTGAGCCAAAGTTTTTTTTATTTTTTCTGGCAGACCATCGGGCCAAATATTGGCTGATGCTGAGATACCTTGAGTTAGTCTTTTCAATCCGGCCCCCACGTGTCCAACGAAACTATACGTGGATTGGTGTACATAATGAGTATTGATCTCTGCACTAAAGTCGATGACTGTCTTCCCGACGCTGTCGGATGGCCAAGGGTTGATCCAGTCATTGCGCATTTCAATGGGATCGTAGCCTACAAGAAGAATGACATCCGATGCATCAATTAGGGGTTTAATAATATCAAAAGATTTTGGTGACAAACCATGTCCGCCAAGCGCTAGATGATCGTCTTCTGGTAAAATACCTTTAGCTTTATAGGTTGTGAGAACTGGGATCTTAAACCGATGGGCTGTATCGCAAACAACAGCCGCTGCATTATGATGCAGAGTATCGACTCCAGCGATTATAAGAGGACGTTTTGCTGAGCTGAGGGCTTGACGTGCGGCATTAAGTTTGGTGCTTGGTGCGGGCGCAGCCTGAGCAGGCATTGCTGAATTGGGAGAGGTAAAAGGTTCACTTTTACTGTTAGCAACTGAAATGGGAATATCCAGATGCACTGGTCCGGGTCGACCTGTTGTGGCAATGGTTATTGCTTTGTCGATCGCAATGCCAACTGCGCCTTCAGCAACCCTGAAGCTAGCCTTAGTGATTGGCTCAAGTACCTTAGTATGGTCAAAAACTTGATGAGTAAACTGCTGCGTATCAACTGCATCTACGCAACCGGAGAGAAAAATTAATGGCACTTGGTCTTGCCAAGCGTTAGCAACCGTGTTGACAGCATTTACTACTCCGGGTCCGACAGTGGCAAGCAAGACACCGGGTGCGCCATTGGCATGATGCACCCCTTCAGCCATAAACCCACCGGAATTTTCATGTTTGACTAAATAAAAAAGTAATCCAGCATTTTTAAGGGAATTCATTACGGTTAATACTTCACCGCCCGGAATACCGAAAGCGTGCCTGCACCCGGCACGGAAAAGTCGATCGGCGATAATATCGGCGGCGGTTTTTGCAATACTCATGCCATTATTCCCTAATTTTTGCCGGTTGCTGCAATATTAGAGTATCCGTCCCGAGTTTGTGGCACTTTCATATCAAGTATTTTCGATGCAACCAGATTGCGCAGTACTTGGGCGGTACCTCCGCCGATCGTGAACATACGTGCGTCGCGGTACATGCGTTCCATCGGTACGTTACGAGAGTAACCCGCGGCCCCAAAGACTTGGAGCGCGTCACTAGTAGCTTTGATTGCCATATCCGCGGCGAATACCTTGGCCTGCGCGGCAAATAACACATCGGGAAACCCGCTATCTGAGTACTCTGCACTTACGGCTGCTTTGTGAACCATATTACGCGCGGCTTCAATTTGAATCGACATGTCAGCCAACATCCATTGTAGTCCCTGAAATTCGGCGATGGGACGATTGAATTGATGACGGGTCCGCGAATATTCTAATGCTTCATCGTACGCTCCAACTGCGATGCCGAGTGCTACTGTGGCAGCACCGACACGCTGCGTATTATATGCATCCATTAAGCCCGCAAACCCTCGTTTCATACCCTCTGGGGGTATGATCATCATGCTCTCGCTTATTTCCATATTCTCGAAAAGCATTTCACATTCTGGAATGCCCCTTAAGCCCATCGCGGGCTCTCGCCTTCCGACCACGAGACCGGGGGTCTTATCGCGGACTGCAATAAAACCGCCAATGCCTTGCTCTTCACCCGCCTCATCGTAAACGCGAGCAAAAATTAGATGCAGGCGAGACACGCCACCTCCAGTAATCCAGTGTTTGGTGCCGTTAATAAAATAAGTGCCACCCTTTTTATCGGCGCGAGTTGCCATATCCGTAGCGGCACTGCCGGCATTAGGCTCGGTAATACAAATAGCGGGTTTATCTCCTTCGAGAACTAGTTTTGCTGCTAATTCTTTTTGTTTCATTGAGCCATATTTCATAATAGCGCCGATCGCACCCATGTTGCCCTCAACCACGATTCGACCCGTTACACCGCACACCTTTGCCATTTCTTCAACGACCAGGGTCACGTCGTGATAGCTGGCCCCTTTGCCACCGAGTTGCTCTGGTATTGTCATACCCATGAAGCCCGCGTCTGCTAATGCTTTAACATTATCCCAGGGATATTCCTCGCTGCGATCCACGTCGGCGGCTCGAGGTCGTATGATATCACGTGCTAGTTTGCGCGCGGCGTCCCGGATTGCGTGTTGGTTTTCGGTCAATTGAAACATCGTTTGTCCTCCGTCATATTAATTTTTCTTCCCGAAGCTTTTGCCGCTCATTTTCATCGGTATCTAAAAGTTCTTCCAAGACTTCATCTGTATGTGCGCCCATCGTTGGTGGTGGGTGGCGATATGTGACAGGGGTGGCGGATAATTTGAGCGGATTGCCCAAAAGATCAACTTTGCCCGATCCTGAACTTTGATGCGACATTGAGATTTTCATGCCGCGGTGCAAAATTTGTGGGTCTTTAAATGTTTGTGCCAAATCGTTCACAGCGCCTGACGGAACGCCCAGCTTGGAGAGCCCTTTAATCCACGCGGCCGTTGTCTTACTGATACTAAGTTCATTAATTTTGTCGATTAGTATGTTGCGATTGAGCAAGCGCTGCGCATTTGTTACGAACCGTGGGTCTCTCCCCAGCTTTGGTTCGCCAGCAAATTTACAAAATCGCTGGAATTGTCTATCGTTTCCGACCGCTAAAATAAAGTAACTATCCAAGGTAGGGAAGACTTGGTAGGGGACGATATTTGGATGTGCGTTACCGCGGCGCAAGGGCAACGTACCCGAAAGAAAGTAGTTGGTAGCCTCGTTTACTAACCAAGCAACTTGTGTGTCAAGGAGCGCGACATCGATTATCTGCCCTTGGCCAGTTTTTTCCCGATGATGAAGCGCTGCTAATATCGCAGTAGTCGCATACATGCCGCACATTACATCAGCAATACCGACTCCAACTTTTACAGGTTCGCCATCAGGCTCACCAGTTAGGCTCATTATTCCACCTAGACCTTGGGCTAGAAAATCATACCCCGCTCGCGGAGCGTAGGGGCCGGTTTGTCCGAAACCTGTAATTGCACAATAGATTAGCCCGGGAAACTCGGTCTTCAGATCACTGTAACCCAATCCGTATTTTTCTAATCCACCGACTTTAAAATTATGAGCCAGAATGTCGCAATGGCGGAGTAAACGCTTAAGCAAGCGAACACCGCCCGGCTTGGCAATATCGAGTGTGATTGACCGCTTATTCCGATTAGATGACAGATAATATGCGCTTTCACTTGTTTCATTACCATTCGAGTCCACGAGGTAAGGTGGCCCCCATTTTCTAGTGTCATCCCCGAGCCCTGGACGCTCAACCTTGATGACGTCAGCACCTAAATCACCCAATAATTGTGTACATGTTGGCCCGGCTAAAATGCGAGTTAAATCAAGAATTCGCAAACCTTTTAGCGGTCCTGACGCAAATTCCTCGCTCATGTCACACTCCTCTATATCTTTTCTTATTTTAACGCCTGAGTTTCAATAAAAAAGCTAATAATAATCTCATTAAGGGGTGGAAAAAACATCCGATAGTGCCGTCTTTGTCATTAATTTCAATCGACAAGTAAAGGATACATTGATGGAGTGAAATTTGATGACAAGAGCAGCATCCAAGTGATTGATAAAGTGTGTATTACCGAAAACTGAGAACCCCAAAGCATTGCATAGACCTTTCCTCTTCTGTAGTTGGTGGTGTAACTATTATAGTATCACCACTGGAGGATGACTTGGCTTTTAATGTAAAAGCGTTAGCGCCCGGATTTGGGGCGGAAGTCTCCGGCCTAGAATTGCGAGAGGGCATGGATGACGGATTAGCTCAGACTTTAATTAGTATCTGGCGTGATGCCGGTGGGCTGATGGTAATTCATGATCAACAATTGAGTTCAGAGCAGCACATTTCTTTATCTCGTTATTTTGGCCCGCTATTTGGTGATCTCGGAGAACAGCCTTTGCAGGATACAGTTAGCCAGTATATTCACCCGGATTACCCCGAAATTTATCGAGTATCGAACCAAGTGGACAATAATGGACAGCCGCGTGGCCGCAAGGGTGCCGGAACTTATTGGCATTCAGACGTAAGTTTTCGCGAATATCCTGCGCAAGCGTCAATTTTGCTTGGGAAGCAGGTCCCCGAAACGGGCGGTGATACAATTTTTGCAGATCAAGCTAGGGCATATGAGGCCTTAAGTGATGCGATGAAAAAATTGATTGCTCCGCTCTATGCGTGGCATGACTTTGAAATCGCTGCACGCACTCAGTATGCTAAGCCGGTGGTCGTCGAGGATGACATGTCAGGCACTAACCGTGCGAGACACCCGGTTGTGAGAACAAAACTGGAGACTGGACGTAAAAGTATATATGTTAATCCGGGCTTTACATCTCATATAGAAGGTATGCATGCCGAGGAGAGCAACGCACTACTTGACTATATGCAGAAACATTGTACGCAACCCCAGTTTCTTTACCGTCACCGCTGGAGGAAGGACGATTTAGTGGTTTGGGACAATCGTTCGCTTATGCATTATGCTGTTATGGACTATCCAGATGATGCACCACGCTACATGGAGCGTTGCACGGTAATTGGTGAACGTCCACAATAGGTTACACTCATGGATATATGTGCCCCCCTTCTTCAAATTATTTCTGCTGAAAAATATTTTGGCAAGAATCATGCCTTGCGAGAAGTCAATTTATCCATTTCTAAGGGAGACGCACTCGTCCTTATTGGTGGCTCCGGGTCGGGCAAGACGTTGTTGTTGAAATGTATTATGGGGCTTGTGCCCCTAGATGGCGGCTTAATAAATTTTGAGGGGTGCGATATATCTGCGCTAAGGACCGGGGGTCGTTCGAAGTTTCTTGATAATTTTGGCATGACTTTCCAAAAGTCAGGACTGTTTGACTCTATTCCGGTATGGCAGAACGTGGCTTTCAAGTTTTTGCAAGACGGCGCTTTAAGCCGAAATCATGCGAAAGCTCTTGCTGTTGAGAAACTCGGTGCAGTAGGTTTAGAGGCTACAACTGCGGACCTTTTTCCAGCTGAATTGTCTGGCGGTATGCAAAAGCGTGTAGGCCTTGCACGCGCCATTGCCAACAACCCCAACATCCTTTTTCTTGACGAACCGACTGCTGGTCTTGACCCAATTATGACTAATGTCATCAACGAATTGATCCTAGAAATTGCAGATAGCTTGGGCGCGACCATCATTTCTATCACATCAGATATGTCGAGCCTCCCCGTAATTTCCCGCCGCGTTGCAATGATGCACGAAGGCCAAATGATATGGGAGGGTTTGACGTCCGACGTTGAGGAATGCGGCAACCCTTATGTGGACCAGTTTGTCCACAGTCGCGCCGAAGGCCCAATTGAAATGGCGGTTCGAGCGTTTTAGCTGAGATGCGTCAAGATTGCTTGGCGGAGAGTGTTAGCCCGCTCATGCTCGGCAATGGCTGCAGCATCCATATTATTTTCAGGTGCGGCCTCCAAATGAAAATGGCCATAGTCGTCGTGGCCGCGCAGGAGAATCGCGCTCTCGTCTCCTGCAAGGGACTTTACGTTCGGGGATATGTAACGGATAGCAATGCCTATGCGCCGGTCATTTGTCATATTGGGAGCAGAGGCATGAGCCGTTCCCCCATGGTGCAATGATATTTCGCCCGGCTGCAACTCGATAAAAAAGGCTTTGTCCTCGTTAATACTGCTAGAAATTTCTTGGCCACGTGTTAGAAGATTTGCTGTATCGCTTGTTTCGTGGTGTTCTAGCCTAGGTTTTTTATGTGATCCGGGGAGCATGCGCATGCAACCCGAATCTTTAGTTACAGGTGAAAGCGCTAACCAAGCTGTCAGAACGTCGTCTGGCTCCAAACCCCAATAGGTGATATCTTGATGCCACGAGACGAAAGTTCCATCCCAGGGTTCTTTGATAAAAAAGCTGGTCCCCCAGCATAAAATATTTTCGCCCAGAATATCCTCGACATTATCAAGAATATTCTTGTGGTTGACGAGGTCGAACATCCATTTGAGAAGTAAGTGGGTCTTGCGACTTTGGGTCTTGGGGTCGACCTGGCCACGTGCTGCTTCGTAAGCCTCTAGTTTTAATCGATAGCCAAGTGCCTCTTCATACGAGAGAATAGATAAGGGTGATGCGAACCCGTTAGCATTAAATGTCGTTGATAGTGTCTCTCTCGTTATACCCATCTAGGTAACCTCTGCGTTGAGCTTTTATCTGAAATTTCTTCGCCCAGAACAAATACCAATCGCCACAACTTCATTACCCCCGCTGGTGAACCGTTGAATTATTGTCCAACTTCCCATTCTATAACTTTAAAATATCTGAAGAGTACTAGCTATGTAAAACATTTCAATACGGAATTCGGTACATTGTGCCATGGAGATGGTTAGGCAGGGAGTTAACGCTTCTGACCATAGTAAAAAAAGCGCATGCCGCAGTGTTTATCCAAGATATTGCAACATGTAGAATTGTTCCAGAAGAAAATAATTTCTGTCCGGTGACACTCTGCGTGGAAACATAGCCACTGCCCCCAACAATGGAATGCGGGATGGGCCCATAGTTTAAACGATCTGGTTTAACAAATCCGTTTTTCCGCTCCACAAGCGATTAAGGTTCTCGAAAAGTATATCTATAACGTTATCTTCGTATTTCTGGGTCTCGCCGGCTGTATGAGACGTGAGTATGACATTTGGTATGTCCCAAAGCCTTGAACCAGTGTCCAGAGGTTCTTCAATGGTAGTGTCGATCCCAGCACCTGCGATTTCCCTCGCCTCTAAAGAATGAATAAGTGCCTCTTGATTGACGCAGCCCCCGCGGGACACGTTGATTAAGTAAGCTGATTGGGGCATGGCAGTTAGAGCATTTGCATCGATGATATTTGCGGTCTTATCGGTGAGTGGACACGTGAGAGCAACAAAATCTGAACGCCGCAGAACATCATAGAGCTTATTCGGTGTCACAGCTTCGTCGACCAAGCCCTCAATTTCTGAAATATTTCGTCGTATCCCAATAACGTGCATATCAAACGCATGAGCACGTCTTGCTAAACGTTTCCCGATCGTCCCCACACCCAAAATAGTTAGGGTTTTCCCTGCTAATTCATCTTCGCGTTTCTGAATATCGCTAATCATACCGCGCCAATGTTTGGCGCGTTGGTTGTCCCGTGCTGTATGAATTTTTCGGCTCAAGCCGAGTATGAGAGCCATGGCATGGTCGCTAACCGCGTTCGCGTTGACGCCCCTTGAATTAGAGAGGCGGACACCTGCCTTTGAAATAGCGTTCAAGTCGTAGTTTTCAAAACCAGCAGCGCAGACTTGAATAAGTTTCAAGTTGTGCGCGGTTGAGATAAAGTCGTTTTTCCAATACCCCGACCCGACAAAAACGTGTCCACTTCCAATTTGCGCGGCAGTTTCATCTGGTGTGAAGGTTTGAAAATTTCTAATCAAGGGATCGCGTGCGTTGAGGCATTCAGCCAATTGGTATGCACCATGAGCAAAGTGTATAATAATATCAGATTTAGATGGGAAAGCACTCACACGCACACCTTTATTTCAATAAACGAGTTTATAGTCTCCTTTTAGGGTGGGCAAGAGAGACGCTATTTACTCTCATACGTGCCCGCTTCTACGATACGGGAGACTAATGGAGAACCTGATATGACTGAGGATTTAAAATCATCCGCACAGGAGTTCCTGGTGCGATATGGGGGTGACCAATTCCCAGAACTATTCACCTCCGCCAAAGGATCGATTGTGGTGGACGTTAAAGGTAGGGAAATCCTCGATTTCACGTCAGGACAGATGTGCGCCACAATTGGTCATAACCATCCCGCCATATTGACTGCTTTGGAAGAGGCTGGTGAAAAGGCTGTTCATATGTTTAGCGGTATGATCCCAGAGGTTGTTGTGAAACTCGCAGAAAAGCTCTCTAGTTGGCTGCCTAGTCCTTTAAAGAAATCGCTTTTTGTTTCGACTGGTGGAGAGAGTAATGAAGCGGCGCTTCGAATGGCTAAAATGTTTACCGGTGGATACGAGGTAATTGCTTTAGGTGGTTCATGGCATGGAACTGGCGCTGGTGCGAGTGCAGTGTCCTATGCCAGCGACCGCAGAGGTTATGGCCCAAGCATGCCAGGAACGTATGTGATTCCCGAGCCTAATGCCTACCGATGCCCGATTGAGCACTGCCGTGATGTTTGTGACCAAACCTGTTTAAAAGTTGGCATGAACATGTTTGATATGGCTTCTAGGGGGGAAGGTGCCGCTATAATCGCTGAGCCAATTCTAAGCGCTGGTGGCGTTATTGTGCCGCCGCAGGACTACTTTAAAACACTAAAAGCTGAAGCCCATAGACGGGAGATGGTGCTTGTGTATGACGAGGCACAGACAGCATTCGGTCGAATTGGTGTTCCGTTTGGCGCCGAATATTTTGACTCTGTGCCAGACATCATGACAGTTTCTAAAACGCTTGGTGGGGGAGTACCTTTAGCCGCTGTTATCACGACCGATACTATTGAGGCGAATGTCCATGAGAAGGGATTCACTTTCTATACTAGCCATGTGGCTGATCCTTTACCAGCGGCGGTGGGCTTAGCCGTACTGGCAACTATTGAGATAGAAAACTTGGTTTTAAAAGCGTCAGAAAAAGGTGCGTATTTGCGCGCTCGGTTAGAGGATTTACAACAAAAATATGAGGCTATCGGGGATGTTCGGGGTGCCGGGTTGCTGCTTGGCGTGGAATTAGTTAAAGACCGTGAAAGTCGAGAACCCGATCATGAACTGGGTGCGGTGACGACGAGACGTTGTTTTGAATTGGGTTTGTCTATGAACATACGTCGTCGCCCAGAACGCGGAGCAGTTTGGCGCATTGCGCCACCTTTAACAGTGAAGGAATCCGAGATAGATCAAGGAGTCGATGTTCTTGATCGTGCTCTTGGAGAGAGTCAGATAAAATTGAAAAAAAACATGGTACGTGGAATGAGCATATTATAATGGGTGAATTGTTTGGAAAGCTGGCATTAATAACAGGGGCCGGCACAGGTATTGGGCGTGCCGTTGCGCGGGGATTGGCAAAAAATGGGTGTCGTGTGATTGTCTGTGGGAGGCGTCTTAATCGTCTCCAGTCTGTTGCAGCAAGTTTGCCAGACAAATCGATTTTACCCTTTGTTTTGGACGTGAAGGATAGCGCCGCTGTTGACGCCTTGCCCCAGAGCTTGCCAAAAGAATGGAAGCAAATTGATATTCTGATTAATAATGCTGGCCATGAGGTTGGTGGCCGCAGGCGATTTGGAGAAGGCACAGCAGATGAATGGGCGGCTATTCTCGAAACCAATGTATTGGGCTTATTTAGGGTTACACGTGCAATTTTGCCAGATATTGTGGCGCGCGGTGATGGCCACGTGATTAATATAGGCTCCGTTTCAGGACTTCGGCCGGGCGCGACGCGAACTGCCTATTCAGCATCCAAACACGCAGTCCATGGTTTCTCCGAGAGCCTACGAATGGATTATGCGGGCACGGGCCTCCGTGTGACAGAAATTTTACCGGGGATAGTCAAGACTGACTTTTCTCTAGCCCGGTGGGGTAACGTGGCAAGGGCGAAAAAATTTTATGATTCTCATCCTGAGGCATTGGAGCCTGACGACATTGCGGAAAGTATTCTTTACGCGTTGCGTCAGCCAAAAAGGGTTAACGTTTCACAGGTTGTCCTTACTCAATCCTCCATGCCTTGAAAAAAGATAAGATTGCAAAAAATAAGTGTCTCAATCCTGTCTCATTCATAATTGCGGTTTTATGGACCGTGGCTAATACTTTGGATGTCGATATTACGTTCATGATATCAACAAGCACAGCACATTAACGCTAAGATTTTAATCTTAGGCCGTTTGCACGGAGCGATGGATCAGATTTGCGAGGAATGCCTCTTTGCTCGGGCTCCATGTGTGGTTCCAAGCGAATTGAATTAGCGCTGGCATGCACGCACGCAATCTCCGATACCGCATTGGCAAAAAAAGTATTTAGCTAATACAATCTGCTATTTTTTATTGTTCATGGCTGAGTTCGTGGGAAGCCCGTAAGGCTGTGTAGACAGTGTGTTAATAATAAAACTGATGCATTAGGTTGGAGGACTAATTGATGACGACACGTTTATACTCAGCAGCCGCTTTGATGAAGGTTATGGTTCAGCAAAGATCGGGACTTGTAATCACCCGGAATCGATCATATTTCACTGAGTGGAAGTTAACTCAGTCAACAAGTATGGACAATGACAGATAGTGTAAAAATCGTATCGCCCTGCATTGGAGTCTGCGAATTAGACGAAGCACAAAATTTTTGTTTAGGTTGTTTCCGATCAGCAAAAGAGATAGGTGCATGGCGCTACGCTGATGATATTGGAAAAATAAAAATTTTACGGGACAGTTTTGAGCGCTGGCAGGCTGCACCCAAACCAAGCACGGGCGATAATTTGGGTATGATTAATTACGCGGATATGGCTGAGAGATTCACGTTAATGGGCCTACTGAAATAGGGGTCAAGGGAGAAGTAAAAAACGTTTCTACTTCCCTTTGAAGTTTGGCTTGCGCCTCTCCACTCGTGCACGAACTCCCTCGAGTGCATCGTCGCTTGACCAGAGACTACGTACCCCCGCATCTATCTCTGAGTGCTCAGGAAGGTCGTAGATAGCCATTTGTTTTACGATTAGTGCTTTCATCACTCTAACTGAGAGCGGAGCATTTGCGGTGACCCGACTTGTGAGCTTGCGGACTTCGGCATTAAGCGCCTTCCTCGGTACAGCGCGAGCGATGACGCCCAAGTTGTAGAGTTTCAGAGCTTCTATAGGGTCGCCTAACAACAGAAATTCACGACCTATAACAGGACCCGCAGTTTCCATAATTTTTTTGGTAAGAAACCATGTTGTTGCAACTCCAATCTGCGCCAACGGCATGGCAAACTTCGCTTTTTCTTCTGCAACTGTAAAATCACAATGAAGAGCTAACTCGCAGCCCCCTGCGATAGCCCAGCCTTGAACCCGAGCGATAGTCGGCAATGGGTAATGCTGCAAGGTATCGAACATGGCCTGGATTAATTCAGCCACTTCTGACTCAATACCGCCGGTTACTAATTCCAATCCCGTACAAAATGATCGCCCCTCGCCCTGAATCACTGTTACACGTTCGTCTGGATGGGGTGTGTCGAGGAATAATTGGTGAAGTTCGTGTATCATCTCACCTGTTAGAGCGTTGTGTTTTTTTGGGCGGTTCAACGTGATTAGGCGAATGGGGCCGTCACGCGCGACACGGATAAGGGACATTACGGAATCCTTTGCTGATTTTCAGGGGATTAGTTCACCATTTGCGCTGCCGAGTGATGGTGGCGTGCTGCGCATGTGCGGACGCTTACCATTGACTGATACGGGGAGGCCAACCAATGTCAATGGTGTTCCGTTGACAGGTTGTAAGATATCAAGGTCTAACGTTTGTGGCGTATTGAGAACCTCTGGGATGGTTTGAACTGGGGCAGATGGAACTCCTACCTCTCTGAATTTTGCAATCCAAGTGTCGCGTGATGCTTGGCCTACAATTGTTTGAATAGCGCTTACCAGCTCATTTTTGTTTTCAACCCGACTTGGATTAATTTTGAAGCGTGGGTCTAGGTTCCACTCCGGCTTGCCGATGGCTGTTGCAAGCTTTGCGAATAAGCGGTCATTTCCGGCTAGGATCATAAATGCACCGTCAGATGCTTCGAATGCTTGGTAGGGAACGACGGCAGGGTGACCAGTGGCTTGTCGAGGAGGAACGGTTCCAGTCGCGTGATATTCCGCCATATGGTAGTTACCCCAAGCAAGGGCTGTTTCGTACAGCGATGTGTTGATCGTACAACCGACACCCGTCTGATTTCGATGATGTAAAGCTGCCAGTGCCCCTATGGCTGCCCACATACCGGTACTCAAATCAATAATTGAAACCCCAATTCGGGAAATGGGCCCATCGGGATGACCATTTATACTAATGAGCCCGCCATAGGCTTGCATCAAAGGTTCGTACCCGGGCTGATCCTTTAACGGGCCAAGATGCCCGAACGCGCCAATGTCACAGTATATTAATTTTGGAAATTGTTTACGCAAATCTCTCGGTCCTATGCCGAGCTTGTCGGGAGTTCCGGGACGTAAATTATGGATAAAAATATCTGCATCATCTAACAGGGTAATTAAACGGGCGTAATCACCCGTTTGTTTGATATCCAGTGTTATTGATTTTTTGTTCCTATTGAGCGTCTGATACATGGTCGTCGAATCGGATGTAACCTTGGCACCCCAAGTGCGAGAATCGTCCCCCGTTGGGCGCTCGACTTTTAATACGGTGGCGCCTAAATCAGCTAAAATTTGCGCACCATAAGGTCCGGCTAAATTCTGGCCTAATTCAACCACCTTTACCCCACCTAACAACATGATAGGCCTCTCCTTTCTCACTCATTGAAACTACAATAACTTGGTGTGAAGCATTTCCTTGACGCCGAGTTGATATATGAGAGGGATGTTAGAAATTAGAAAATTAATCAAGCAATCTTGCCAGTTCTTGGTAGCAGAGGATTTTTGGCCGCACAACAAATCGCTCTATTAAATGGAGTTTTTACGGGATTCTGGAGCGGGTAGCGGGAATCGAACCCGCGCATTCAGCTTGGGAAGCTGAAAGGCTACCATTACATCATACCCGCTTCACTCGAATGGTCGATGCCCCCATTGGCGAGTATTGAGGTATAGGACAGCATCGAATTCTGTGCAAGTATCCGCAACTAAGTCTGGCTTATATTGCTACTTTTCACATAACAATTTATGAATCTTGCCACTCAGGCTATTATGGAATTGTTTTGGGACACAGTTTATTTAACTAGCAAGGGAACAGGTGGGTCGTTTTAAAAGTTTGCATCTTCGATATTTAATTGTTTATTGCCTTTACCCTCTCGAACAATGTTTTAGACTTTGATGAGAAAAATGTTAAAGACTACTTTCATGTATTCAAAACTACGCCCGTCAATCGACAAATTTGAGGATCCAATGATAACCGCAACGGGTGAAGAACGCGCTGTTGTGAGGCTGATCCGTTTGCGAACACTTTGGTTCAATACAGGAAGCTTATGCAACATACAATGTGCTAATTGTTATATGGATTCCAGCCCCACCAATGACGAATTGACTTATTTAACGTTAGAGGATGTTAGAGGTTATCTCACTGAATTAGCATCGGGGGAGTACTCAGTCGAAGAAGTAGCTTTTACCGGTGGCGAGCCCTTCATGAACAGGGAGCTTCCATATATGTTATCCGAATCTTTGGTGCGTGGTTACAGAACCTTGGTTTTAACAAATGCAATGAAACCATTGCAACAAAAACAATCCCAGCTATTAGATTTGCATCAGTGTTATGGTAATGAGTTGGTAATTCGTGTTTCGTTAGATCATTTTTCTCAAAAATATCATGATCATGTCCGTGGCACTGGATCTTGGGCGTGTGCAATGGAGGGGCTCCGCTGGCTCACAGAAAACAGGTTGAATATTACCATTGCTGGCCGCACTTGTTGGGATGAAACGGAAGAGGATGTGCGCCTTGGTTTCGCCAGCTTGTTTAAGGACCAAAACATTCGGGTTGATGCATTTAATCCTGCCTCATTGGTCTTATTTCCAGAGATGGCCATGGAAGCTGATGTGCCGGAAATTACGACTAATTGTTGGGACCTCCTAGGAGTAAAACCCGATACAATTATGTGCGCGACCTCAAGAATGGTGATACGCCGCAAAGGCAGGAAATCGCCCAATATCGTGCCTTGCACACTACTGCCGTATGACACAGAATTTGATCTTGGTGAAGATTTATCCAATTCAGCAACCTCAGTGCGTCTCAATCACCCGTATTGTGCAAGATTTTGCGTTCTAGGCGGTGCGTCTTGCAGTACGATTTGAGGTTGTAGATTGATGAATGATAGAATTACATACCGAGGGGAGAGCCATGGAGTAATACTTATAGTATCTGCAGAATACCTCGACGGTCAGTCTGACCCAGAGCAAGCTCGATTTGTCTGGGCTTATCATGTGCGTATTGAAAATCATGGTGATCAGGCTGTGCAATTAATTTACCGTCATTGGATGATAGCAGATTCGATGGGGGGCTCTCATGCTGTGGTTGGTGATGGTGTTGTTGGCGAAAAACCAATTTTGAAACCCGGTGATTTTTACACCTACTCAAGCGGTACCCCTCTTGGGACACCTAGCGGTTTTATGTCGGGCCGTTTTAATATGATCCGTGCGGATGGCCTCCGTTTTAATACTGAAGTCCCAGCGTTTTCCTTGGATCAACCCGGCGGAGATGTAGTCCATTAAAAATTACATCTGAGGAAACCAGATCATTGCCACTAACTTGAAAAATCTGCAGGGACGCCCAAATAAGTTGATGCGTGTGCACATGTCATCACCATAGTAAAAGCTTATTTTTACACAATTTACATGCAACGGCTAACCTCAATAAGGAATTTTTAAGGATGCCCCCAGAAGAGAGTTTAAGCGTTATTGGCCAAGATGGTCACGATAGTTCAAGCAAACCCACACGTGGGGATGCCGAGAGCGCAGTTCGAACCCTTATTCGCTGGGCTGGTGACGATCCTGACAGGGAGGGGCTCATTGATACACCGTCTAGGGTCGTCAGGGCCTATGAGGAATTTTTTAGAGGCTATAAGGTCAGAGCAAAAGAATTACTTGAGCGAACATTTGAAGAGGTCGACGGTTACGATGAAATGGTATTATTGCGTGATATCAGGGTTGAATCACATTGTGAGCACCACATGGTGCCGATTATAGGAAGAGCTCACATTGCTTACTTACCTAAACATAGGGTGGTTGGAATAAGTAAGTTAGCCCGGGTAGTGGACGCCTATGCTAACCGTTTGCAGATTCAAGAAAAGATGACATCCCAAGTCGCCAACCTTATCGATGAGGTTTTGCAGCCGAAGGGAACCGCCGTGGTAATCGAAGCTGCACACCAGTGTATGACAACGCGTGGTGTTCATAAACCGGGTGTGAGTATGGTAACTAGCCGGATGTTGGGCGCCTTCCGTGATGATGTTGCAACACGCCGTGAATTTCTCGCTATGATTGGGAATCCTGTAAGTCAAATATCTACGTTTGCTTAATCCTAATACGAAGGGCCGATCAATAATTTATTACCCATAAAGGTTGACCTACCGATAAAGAGGGGCTTGAGTGCGTTTTGGGCATCAAAGGCAGCCCCTAGTATTAGTGGCACACAGGTTTCTTATGGACTTTCGGCCCGTATTCTTAGTAATCGGAATTCTATTATCCACCCTAGCGTTGATGATGATCGTACCGGCTGTCTTCGATTTAATGTCGGAGCATCCGGATTGGGAAGTATTTATGGTGTCTGGTGGCGTGACATTGTTCGTGGGAGTTGCGACAGCCTTGGCAAGCCGGACGGGAGGTGGACGCCTGAGCGTCCGACAGGCCTTTATTATGACAACTCTTAGCTGGTTGGTGTTGACAGTTTTTGCGGCCTTACCATTTCGGTTTTCCGAACTGGAATTAAGCTTTACTGATGCTTTTTTTGAGGCAATGTCGGGTTTAACAACCACCGGGTCGACAGTGATTACAGGGCTTGACCATGCGCCACCAGGGATACTTATTTGGCGTGCTATATTACAATGGCTTGGTGGTATCGGCATCATAGTTATGGCAATTGCAATTTTGCCATTACTTCGAGTAGGTGGCATGCAGCTGTTTCGTATGGAAAGTTCAGACCAGTCGGAAAAAGCACTACCACGTGCAGCTCAGATTGCCTCCGCTATCGGTGTAATTTACGTAGGGCTGACTGGTATTTGGGCCTTGGGGTATTGGCTTGCTGGCATGAGTGGCTTTAATGCTCTAGCGCACTCGATGACGACTATTGCGACCGGCGGTTTTTCAACTTCTGATCAATCTATCGGGTATTTTAACAGCCCACTTATCGACTATTGGGCGGCTGCGGGAATGCTGGTAGGTGCCCTACCTTTTATTGTGTACTTAAAAACATTGCAGGGAGATTGGAGAGCCCTAGCTGCAGATACCCAAGTGCAATGGTTTTTATCGTTGGTTGCACTTTTGATTTTGGCAACGACGGGGTGGCTATGGCTTGAAAATAATATCGCATTTGAAGATGCTGCTAGATTGGCGACTGTTAATTTAATTTCTATTATTACAGGCACAGGGTACGTCACAGACGATTTTGGTATGTGGGGCAGTTTTGCTTTACCGATTTTCTTTTTTATCATGTTTGTTGGTGGCTGTGCCGGTTCAACTACCTGTGGAATTAAAGTATTTCGATTTCAGGTCCTGTATGCCTCAGCTCGGACTCAAGTTCACCATCTTTTGCAACCTCATGGCGTCTTCATTCCCTATTATAATCATCAACCTATTTCTGATGAGGTTATAACTTCAGTGCTGAGTTTTTTCTTTATGTGGTTTTTTGCGTTTAGCCTATTAGCCCTTGGTCTGGGTTTTTTGGGGCTTGATTTTTTGACGGCTTTTTCCAGTGCAGCGACCTCAATCGCGAACGTTGGCCCGGCACTGGGACCGATTGCTGGCCCCGAAGGAACTTTTAAGACTATGCCGGACGAGGCAAAATGGCTTTTGAGCGGCGGTATGTTGCTGGGAAGGTTGGAGCTGTTTGCCGTGATTGTGCTTTTCACCCGTAATTTTTGGCGCGGCTGACGTATAAATATCTGCAAGGTGGAGAAAACCGATAAAAAACTTGGCCGTAATTCCTTGATTTGGTTGACGTGGCACCCCTAAAATACATATAGCAGCAAGTGGCGACGGGAAACGCACAGATCGCTGACGATGTTCGGGACGAGACACTTAAGTGTAAGCGCATTATAACGACACTGCTAAACGGTCAAACAGTCGGAGGTAAAGGCTAGTTGTGGCCATTAATCGAATTGGGTTAAAATTTTTAATCAAAAGGATGCCCCACATGAATCAAGTTAAATTTTACATTATGAATGGACTGACTGCCGTCTTGGTTGCGGGTTGTGGAACGGTTGATACGAAGGGTGTCGGCGACATGCAGACGACGCGTGATGCCTTTAAGTCTGCTTTACATAAGGAATATGTAGCGCTGGCTGATGCCGAGAATAAAGAGAGTGATATTGACGACGCCGAGTTTTTTATTGCGAAAGCCAAGGAATCCGGCCTAGGTCTTGACGTTGCTCCGCAGGCCATGTCTGAACGCACGATACCACTTTATGCAAAGAAGAGCATGGCAAAGGCTCGTGCGGAATTAGTGCGCAAACTGTGGAATGGTGCTGACGAGTTAACCCCGCTCGCGGCGGCGCGAGCTCAAGCTATGTTTGATTGCTGGCTGCAAGAGCAAGAGGAAAATAACCAACCCGATGATATTCGCGCGTGCCGTAAGGCTTTCACATCTGCGTTGTTTGACATGAAAGTTCATTCTAAAAAATCTGTAATGACGAAAAAACGAAGAGTTCGTGCTAAGACGTCTATGCCGCCTTCGTACATAATTTATTTTGGATTTGATAGTGCTGACATTACAAATATTGAAATGATAAAAATTAAACAAGCTTATGCTGATTTCCGTTTGCGTAAGCCGTCAAAGGTTTTTGTTGCTGGTCATACTGATACGTCTGGTAATAAAACTTACAATTTAGGCTTATCGCGTTACCGTGCCGCTGAGGTATCAAACCGTTTGATGGAACTAGGCGTGCCACGCGGCGCTGTTAAGCGTTCGCGTCATGGTGAAGTAGCACCAGTTGTTGAAACAGGTGATGGAAAACCTGAGGGCAAGAACCGACGGGTATCGATCACGTTTATTCGGTAAGACGCGATAATGGGTTAGGAATAAAAGATCGAGGGGTATTCACTGCCTCGATGTTTATCATGACATCGGTCAGATATAATTATCCACGGGGGTTTCGTCCAAAAGACTATAGGGTCCATGCCACTAAATGTTTGTCAATTGCGGTTTGCATCCCGTTGTTAAAGTCTTGCAGCAACTGATTAACTGCCTCAAATAAGGCCCTCTCTCGATCATTTAAACTTAAGTCTTCGCGAATGGTAATCGAACGTCGTGCTGATGCAAAGGCTTGCCCCCGCTCTCCCGTAAGATCACTTATCACCTCAAGATTTGCCGTAATTTGAAAATCGTAACGATCAGACTGTTGCTTCGTAAAGACTCCCTTAAGGCTCTTGTCTTGAATTAGTGCGGTCTTTGTCACGCTAATATTTTGAATAATGAATTGGGCTGATCCAGATTGCCCCCCTGATCTGAGTCGATCTCGTGCCCATTGCCTAAGTCCCATCGCAGGGGATATCGGTAACCTATACATAATTTGGGAAAATTTTTCCGAGGTTCTTTGTTTATTTACTAATTGGATATTAGCCACATCTAGAGTTATTGGTGGCAAGTGCGCAAATGTTACCTCTGGCCAACGCTGTGTATTGGTTGGTGTCTCGCAGCCGATCAGTAATGAGAGCATAATCAAAATTTGTGCTTTTTTCAAAAGCTTGCTTACAATAATCTTCACTGCTTTTTTTCCTATGCTCATAATATTTAGCCAAAAATCAAATCCAAATCTACACTACTGAATGAGTAATCGTTTTTGCAAAACTCGCAAGTAACGGTCACAACTCCATCTACTTTCATGGATTCGATTTCCTCACGTGAAAATGAGGATAAGGTGCGTGATACTCTCTCGCGGGAACAACGGCAGGCGAACTTTTGCGATTTCGGACTAAAAATGGTCACGTCGCACTCATGGTAAGTATTTGTTAATAACTGTTCCTCTGATATTGAAAGGTTAAGAAGTTCATTAGGTGTAATCGTGTTTAACAATAGCGTTGCTTCACGCCATGCGTCCTCAGCATCATTAATTTCAATTCCCTCTATGGGCAGACGTTGAATCATCATTACGGCAACAACTGCTTGTTTACGTTTAGTGTCGCTCTTGGTATCAGCTAAGGCTGAAATAATTGCTGTTTCCAACTGTTCTGAGTCCCGAAAATAACTTGTAGCTGAGTCGCTCAAACTTGTGCCGCTTAATTCGGTGATTCCCTGATATCGCTCCGTGCCGGGTCCTTGATCGACTGTGAACGCCATATGTCCACTACCGATAAGGTTCGGAAAAAGGCCTTCTTGTTTTGTCAATTTTTTGGATAGAATACTTTCGTCATATTTAGCGTAGGCTCTTAACTCTCCCTCGCTGGTTGCGTTTGCGATCAATAAATTTATCGGTCCGCTACCTCGGATTTGTGTAGAAAACATCCCTTTGTATTTTAGTGCACTGGCAAATAATGCGGTCAGTGCCATTGTTTCGGACAATAGATAGGAGACCGCTTTTGGGTATCTGCTGTTAGTGGTGAGTGTGCTTGTTGCGTCATTTAATCTTACCACGCGACCGCGTACCCCAAGAGATCCTAATTGAAACGGTACTACCTGGTCAGTTGCTATTTGTGTTCCTATCATTTTTACTGACTCCACTATGCCCGTCATTAGTTCCAATAAATAAACCAGAGACCGAGTCCGGCTGGACAGCATATTGATATTGACCAATTAGCTCGCTTGAAACTGCGTGTTTAATACTTTGTCGTAACCCTTTAGGCACGAAGGTAAATATAGCTTTTTTATAGCGGGGTGGCCAAGTCTGTGTTTCTAGTTTGAGTGAAACCGGCTTAAGTCATTTGCCGACACGGCTCCGTGGGTTTAGGGCGAGTACGCTAAAAACAATAATTTTAGTCTGTAAATTAAGTTATGATAAAGACCAAGCGAGTACGCCTTTCTGTGCGTGCAACCTGTTTTCTGCTTCATCCCAAATAACTGATTGCTGCCCATCCATTACCGAATTAGTCACTTCATCACCGCGGTGAGCAGGGAGACAGTGCATGAAAAGGGCCTGATCGCTGGCCGCTGCCATAAGGTTGTCGTTCACTTGAAATGGCAGCAGTATTTGACGTCGTTGGTCCGCATTTGCATCACCCATTGAAACCCAAGTATCTGTTACCACCAAGTCGACATCTTTAACCGCAATCTCCGGAGTATCAGCGATTATAATGCGGGCTCCGTTTGCGCGCGCCTTTGAGACAATATCCTCATTTGGTTGCAGCGAAGCTGGACAGGCTAACCGTAATTTAAAGCCAAATTGAGATGCTGCATGTATCCAACTATGCGAAACATTGTTACCGTCCCCAACCCAAGCTATTGTGCGGTCTCTAATCGGGCCTCTATGTTCTTCGAATGTCATGATATCAGCCATTATTTGGCAGGGGTGGGAGCGGTCTGTCAATCCGTTGATTACCGGCACTGTTGCATAAGCCGCAAGCTCTAACAATTTAGCATGGTCGTGAGTCCGCATCATAATTATATCAGCATAACGAGATAGCACCCGAGCGGTGTCGGCAATTGTCTCACCTCGTCCAAGTTGCGAGTCTTTCTCCCCCATCACAACAACCATGCCGCCCAGCTGTTGCATAGCAACCTGAAATGATACGCGTGTGCGTGTTGAAGGTTTTTCAAAAATCATAACAAGGGTGCGGCCGGCAAGAAGATCTGAATAATCAACACCGGCTTCGGAACCTTTGATACTCGTGGCTCGTGACAGAATTACCCTAAGATTATTCTCATCACATTTGTCGATGTCGAGGAAATGTCTAGGATTGAGCACAAGTGATCCCTTTACTTAACGCGCCGTGCAGCCCGGTCAAGGATTAGTAGTGCTTCATCGACATCCTTTTTGGTAATTACTAATGGTGGCACCAAGCGCTGCACATTGTCGCCCGCCGGGACACTGAGAAGTCCCTCGTCCATTGCGGCTTGAACTAGGTTGCTGTTTTGATGGTCTCTCTGACACTGTAATCCGATCATAAGTCCTTGACCTCGTACTTGTCTTAGCACGTGTCTATGTTTAGCAACTAAACTCTCGAGCCCATTATGAAAATATGAAGCTACATCGGAAACCTGAGTCAAAAAACCATCCGCAAGCACAACGTCAAGAACCGCGTTACCTACTGCCATCGCCAAAGGGTTTCCTCCAAAGGTGGATCCGTGGCTGCCAGCAGTCATACCAGCTGCAGCTTCCTTCGTAGCCAAACACGCCCCGATAGGAAAACCGCCACCTAAGCCTTTAGCCGACGCCAGTATATCTGGTTTAACACCCGCGTGTTCATGGGCGAAAAGCTTACCCGTCCGTCCAACGCCACTCTGGACTTCATCAAACATTAATAAAATGCCAAATTCATTGGCTATTTGTCTCAATTCACGAAGATAGTTGGGGTCTACTGGGCGGATGCCACCCTCACCTTGGATGGGTTCAATAACTATACCCGCCGTTTCTGCGGTAATGGCGGCTCGTAACTCATTCAAATTACCAAAAGCTACCTGATCGAAGCCGTCCATCAGCGGACCAAAACCGGCAGTATACTTTTCTTGACGGGTCGCAGCTATGCAGGCTAGCGAACGTCCATGGAAGGCACCTTCAACACTGATTACTCGATAGCGTTCTGGACACTTGGAATTGGAAAAATATTTCCTTATAATTTTAAATCCCATCTCTACGGCTTCGGCACCGGAATTATTAAAAAAAACAGTATCAGCGAAAGAACTTTCAACCAATCGTTCAGCGAGTCGTTCTTGGACTGGGATATTGTAGAGATTTGAAGCATGCCAGAGTATTTCTGCCTGATCTTTGAGTGCACTTACTAAAATTGGATGACAATGACCAAGCGATGCGACTGCAATGCCAGCGCCGAAATCAAGATATTGTTTCCCGTCTGTTCCATAAACGTAGACCCCCTCACCACGCTCGAGTGACACGTCGTAACGAGCGTAGGTTGGCATCACCGCAGGGCTCATGGTACTTCCTCGAATCTTGCAGCCTAAAAGTCCAAGCTGTAGTCTGAAAAAACCACAGAGTATCAAGATCACGCCCTGTATTGTCAACTCAAGCTTAGCAGCAGCCGGCTACTAACCCGGCAGGATTTATAGAGTAAACTAGGGCCTTAACTTACAGCTATTAGCGAATAGCCGCGCGCATACGAATACTAATGTTATATTAATGGCGGCAATAACAAATAGGCCAACTACTATACTACCATCTGCTTTTCCAATAAATCCGTAGCGAAACCCATCGATCATGTAAAAAAACGGATTGAATTGGGCCATAACTTGTGTTGCGACTGGCAGTCGGTCGATAGAGTAGAACGTGCCAGATAAAAAAGATAATGGGGTAATTACAAAGTTTGTAACAGCAGAAATATGATCATATTTTTCTGCCCAGATTGCCCCTATCGTACCCAAAAGGGCTAACATCATCGCGCCCATGATACCATGGTAAAAAATATAGTTGATATTGTGAAGACCAATATCGATAAAAACAGTCATCGCGATTGTAACGGCGGCACCGACTAGAACACCACGCGTAATGCCACCCATTACAAAACCGATTGTCAATTCGTACGGCGTCAATGGTGGCAAAAGTGTATCAACAATATTCCCCTGAATTTTGGCTGTCATCAATGAGGAAGATGTGTTGGCAAAGGCATTTTGCGCTACCGCCATAATTATGAGTCCGGGTCCGAGAAACTCGGTAAGTGGAACCCCGGCAAAGGATCGTGCCGCATTGCCTAAGGCTAGAGAAAACACAGCCAAGAATAGCAGGGTAGTGACTACCGGTGCCATTAAAGTCTGCATATAGACTTTAGTGAAGCGGCGAATCTCTCGCAGATAAAGTGTCCAAAGACCGATCCAATTCGCAGCAGCGGGATCGCGCATTTTTATTTTCCTCTTAGGCCAGCTGATACAGCGAGAGCTTATAAAGGGCATTTGTGAAGCTGACTAGGATGATAGGTCAACATGTATTTTAAGTTGTGATTGACTTGTTGAAAGTTGACTTGCATGCAAGATTAAGAGTCATGACAAATAAAAAAGCCAGAATCATTGATGATATTAATGCTGTTCGAACGAGTAAAAAAGATCTCAGTCTTGGGAAATTAAACCCGGGTAGTCTTGAAAAAGCCGCGTTGGTGTATCTCCAGCGGTTCTCCTCGTCAAGAGAAAATCTACGGAAAGTGCTTATGAGGCGGGTCTGGCGGGCTGTAAATCATGATGGCGGCGACAAGAACCAATGTCAGGAGTGGGTTGATTTAGTCGTTGAGAAAATGGAATTACGCGGCTTTGTCAATGACCGTTTATTTGCAGAGGGCCGGATGCACTCATTGCTGACCCGCGGCAAGTCTTTAAGGGGTATTCGAAATCACTTGCATGACAGAGGTATTAGCCCGGATATAATCGACGATGTTCTTAATCTAGCTGAGAAAGATGAGGGTAATCTTGATTTCACTGCCGCTATAAATTTAGCAAAGCGCCGCGGCCTTGGGCCGTTCTCCAAACGGGCGGGCGGCCGCAGACCACGTGAAAAAGATATGGCAGCTATGGCACGTGCTGGATTTAGCTTTGAGGTAGCGGTTCGGGTTATTGAGGCAGAGACGCCCGGAGACTTGGCATTAATGGGCCGAGATGATGACGATTATGCTTAAAAATTTTCTGGTCTTCTCTCAGTCTTCTCAGAAGCGCTAAATTAACCAAGGGTGCTGTGACACTTTTTTAATAAAGTTGTGGAGGATCAACTGAACATTAAGAGTTACCATAAGCCAAGATGTTAACCATCACTATAATTAATGGCCTTATTGAGTGACAATAGTATTGAATTAGACGTTTTGGGATACCTGTAAATACCGTTATCCATCGCTAAATCAAAGCCCTTGGTGAATAAGCTTAGGTTAAACCCGCGCGGCATAATGTGAGACTGGGAAGCAGCATAAGAGAGAATCGCTGTCGATAAGGAGGGGGTGGCTTCAAAAAATACAATCGTTAAGTATCCCCGTGTTCTGCAATGGCCAATTGTTGTAAATTGTGACAAAGCATGTAGTGCCCGCCCACCAAAAGGAGGTTTAGAGATATTTTAATCAAGGCAAACCAAAATTAGAGAAGGGGGTTCGAGCGCAAGACTTTGGCGGATTTTTTTCAGTTAACCTCTAAATAGTTTGCTTACGAACAAAGAGATTAGAAAATTTGATAATTAATTGGGGGATTGGTGTAACTAAAACTCAAAAAACAAGAAGCTGGTCCAATAAATTAATGTTTGATTATGAAAAGTTGCATATCCGGGTCTAGTGCAATTTTGGGATACAACTAATCTTCCGAAGTACATCGGAAATAATAGCGAACCGATGAGTTCCAAGGGTGCGCATTAATTAATTTATTTCTAAACCATCTCAGCGGTTGCAGTTAGAATAATACCAAACCACTCGACGGGTCATATAAAGCAAGCGTTAACCGAATATTTGCCACTTTTTGTTGTAATGGGAAAAACAAAGGCCGTCTCTTTATTTGAAATGGTTTGATTTTAAAAGTGATACCCTCGATGGTGAAAGGGGCAAGTGAACGTGGCCAAACGAGAGCAAACCTATAATAATGGTCAAATTATCTTCCGTAAGGGTGATGAAAGTGACCGTGCTTTCGAGGTAATCTCGGGTGCAGTGGAACTGCTCGCAGGTGACGGCAAAGAAGAAAAACGCGTTGGTGTTGCACGCGCGGGGGAGATGTTTGGTGAGTCAGGCCTAATAGGAGGCGGGGAACGTGAAAATACTGCTCGCGCTGTGGGGAATGTCGTCGCCCGAGTTATCGTTCATGGAACCTCAAGTTATGAGAGCAGCGCGCGTGGCAGCAATACAGGCATTTTGAATGGTTTGATGGAGCGCATCAGTGGAAAAAAAAGAACTCCGACGTCGATTGAACTCATAGCATCCGACTCGACCGGTGCTCCGTCAAGTATATTCAAGCGAATGATAGATTCAGTAAATCCATTGGAAGGTCGGATAGAAATCTGCTTAGCAAGCCTTATTGGCGATGAAAATGGCGCACAAGCTGAACAAATTGTTACAGCGTTGATGAGGTTTCGAGATGTCCGTATTCGGCTGATCGACGATGAGTTTGCTCTAAACCTCCAAAATAGTTTTCGGGGAGAGTTGATTTCCTTTCGTCGTCTCTTAAAGGCGCATGATGCGGATTTGATGATTTGGGGACGGGTTCCCTCCGCTGGCACCGGGCCGGAGCTACATTTTTTAGCTCGTGGAGATTGGGATGAGAGGCTACCTGGCGCTTTTTCACCATCAACAAACCTGCTTTTACCAAGCTTAATGAACGACGCGGCAGCCGATCTTTTACATGCAGTCATAATAGCAGCAACGCGTCCTAAGCGTGGTGAGCAGGAGGCTCTCCGAAAAATCACTCTGCCTGGAGCTGCTAAAACGGCGATATTTGCGGCTGACGAATTAACATTGGGGTTTGGACTCCGAGAACGAGCAGCTACACAACTCTGTCTAGGTAATATTTTTTCGGCGCTCTGGGCCCAAGATAGAAATATGGATCACCTCTATCAAGCGAATAAAGCCTACCAGCGGGTAATAAGCTTACTAGCGGGAGAGGCAACTGCCATGGATAGTGCCTTTGCACATAAACACATCAGTGCTATTTCTATCATCCGTGCTGAGGAAGACGGCGAGCGTATCCATTATGATGAGGCTGCAGCCAATGCGATGGCCGCGCTTGAGGAAATCACAGTGGAAAATCATCCTGTCGATTGGGCATCCCTAAACTTCAGACTCGGTGCAATCAATTACAAGTTAGGTTTTGAGAGTGGCGACACAGATGTCCTTCGTCGTTCACTTCGCTATCATCGACAGGCATTGAGAGGATATTCTCGGAAACACACACCAGATCGATGGGCAGAAGCTATGTCGGCTTTTGGTCAAGCGGCACAGGTTTTTGGCGAACTCGTTAAAAGCTTGGATGCTCTGGCAACGGCCGTAAATGCGTGTCGAGCGGTTGTTGAGGTCCGGGATCAACAAAAAACTCCTCTTGCATGGGCTGCAGCCCAAAACAATCTTGGTTCAGCGCTCTTCCTTTTGGGAAAAAAAGCACGTAACCCAGAACGAATTCAGCTCGCGATCTCAGCGTTTGAAAGCGCGTTGCTAGTGTATCAAAAGAGGAAATTATTCCGACTTCAGGAAGTTATTGAAAAAAATTTAGAACGTGCGCAGGACACGATAGCGTGGTACTCGCCGGACGGTATCCCGATAGTTGATATGGTTGACCCGTTGGCTAATCAATTTCCCGCTTCAAAGGTATCGATTTCGTCAGGAGAAGTTATTAAAGTCGTCGAGTAAGGTTGTAATTCGACCTGAATCTGTTTGGTCCATGATCAAAGTGGCTCGTGTTGTCGCGGCTACAGCATCCATGGAGAGAATACGTTTTTTTACATGTGGGATATTGGCCGGTGTCATCGAAAACTCCCGTAATCCCAATCCAGCGAGAAGGGCGGTAAAACGGGGATCGCCGGCAATCTCACCACAAATACTGACTGGTATTCTCGCGCGAAGCGCGGCGGTCGTCGTAAATTGAATTAGGCGCAATACTGCTGGGTGTAAAGGGTTATAAAGGTGCGCAACATGCTCATTTGCTCGATCTGCGGCCAAGGTGTACATTGTTAGATCGTTGGAGCCAATAGCAAAGAAGTCACTCACTTGAGCAAGTGCATCAGCTGAAAGGGCAGCCCCCGGAACTTCAATCATCACACCTAATGGTGGCATGGGATTTGGGATTTTGAGTTTGCGGCGGCGTAACTCGGCGACTGCAAACTTCAGCGTTTGCCGGGCTTTTTGAACCTCCGAAACTGTGCTGACCATTGGTAACAGAATCCGGATGGGCCCATGGTTGGCGGCCCTGAGAGCGGTCACAAATTGAGTCAACAAAAGATCCTCGTTTAAGTGTGCTAAACGAATACCGCGTAAACCCAAAGCGGAGGCCGCGCTGTCATTAAGCTCGCCTATGGTCGATTGGCCACGCTTCTCAGCACCAACATCTAGGCTACGAAACGTTACTGGTCGACCATTCATACCTGCTACGAATTTAAGTAGAATAGAGAGTTGTTCGTCCTCATCAGGTGGTGTTTCGCGATTCATGAACATGAACTCACTTCTCAACAAGCCAACACCCTCGGAACCAGCCTGCTCGACCATAGGCATTTCAATGGGTAGTTCTACATTCGCTTGTAACGAGAAAGTTGTGCCATCTCTACTCTCGGCAGGTAATCTCCTCAGACGGTTTAATTGGCGATTACGTCGAGTTAGATTATCCCGGCGGCGCCGGTAGCGGTCCAAAGTTGACTTATCCGGCAGTACGACTACTTGACCTGCCTTCCCATCGACAATTACCACATCGCCCCCAGAGACGGCTGAAAGAAGATTTTCAGCGCCTAGGACTGCAGGAAGGCCGAGTGCGCGAGCCATAATAGCAGTGTGCCCCTCGGCCCCCCCTAATGTCGTGGCGACACCGGCGATGCGATTGGGATCAATTTGAGCTATGTCTGCCGGTGTTAATTGGTCGGCGATTATAACGCTGCCTTTTGGTGCTGCAGAAAATGGCCGGATTGATTTAAGGGTAAGGTTGCGGATTATCCGGTTTCCTACTTCTTTTATATCTTCCAGCCGCGCTGCAATGTAAGTGTCGTCCATTGCCTCGAAGGTCGAAGCAATTCGTGCGAGTTCATGCTGAACAGCGGCTTCAGCATTAACGCGTTCGTCTGTGATGCGGGTTTCTGCGTCGCGGACAAGACGTGAATCTTTGAGCATATGTGCATACGCTTCTAGCAAATAACCTATTTCCTCCGCCGCCAAGCCCTCCAAAGTGTTGGCTCGATTTTGTAACTTTCTGATTTGCCGCTGCGCCAATTGAACGGCTCTACCAAGCCGGTTGCGCTCAGTAGCAATTTTGCTCTTCGCAATTGAATACTCAGGGATCTCAATACCAGATGCTTCTCGCACATGGGCTGGGCCTACAGCAATGCCACTCGAGACACCTAATCCTTGAAAACAATCCCCAGGCGAGGCGGGTGTCACCGCGCTCATGATTTCAATCCTCCTGAAAATGATCGGCGATAAGACTGCATATAGCATTTAGTGCAGCTTTGGCGTCGGGGCCTGTGGCAGTCAGGGTAACATCAGTACCCGCACTAGCAGCCAGCATCATCAAGCCCATGATTGAACGTGCTGATACAGTTTGACCTTTTCGCGATACACAGATTTCTGCGTTAAACTCTCCTGCGAGACTGGAGAATTTTGCTGCAGCGCGTGCATGCAAACCACGTTTATTTAAAATTGTAGCGGTGCGTTCGTTCTTACTCACTTTGTATCTTGAGCCAATAATTGAGACGCTATGTTTATATATTTTCGACCTGCTTCTTGAGCGCTAGCAACGGCTTCTACAAGAGGCAGGCTATCTCGGACAGATGCAAGCTTAATTAACATTGGCAAATTGACGCCGGCAATAACTTCAACGCGCACATTATCCATTACAGAAATTGCAAGATTAGAGGGAGTACCACCAAACATATCTGTCAATAAAACAACCCCATCACCGCTATCTAATTGTCGCGTAGACTCAAGAATTTCAGCCCGCCGCTCCTCCATATCGTCGTCAGGGCCAATGCATACAGCTTTTATCGCTTTTTGCTGTCCTACTACGTGTTGGAGTGCATTGATCAATTCATCGGCCAGGCGACCATGGGTAACTAGCACCATCCCAATCATTTGTTTCGGCCTTTTCCCTTTTTCGTGCCGCACAAGAAATACAAACCGCTAATAAATTAATTGACGCAAATTAACGGTATTGTGAGTTACAAAGGTTGATTATTGTGATCCTATTGTTTGGTCATTTCTAGATCTCTGTGTCGCAACAAGGGAAAATATCCATTTTTTGTAAACCAATCTCTCAATCGTTCAACGGTTAAAACAGAGCGGTGTCGACCGCCTGTACACCCAATGGCAATAGTCAGATAACTCTTGCCGTCTTCTGTAAGCTGTGGAACCAGCGGTTCTAATAGCGTTGTTAAATTGGAGAAAAAGACTTCAAACCCCTCATCATCTTCAATATACCGGGCTACAGCCTTATCACGACCAGTGAGTTCACGCAAATTGGGTTGGTAATGGGGATTGCGCAAAAACCTCACATCGAATACCAAATCAGCATCACGCGGTAGACCATTTTTAAACCCGAAAGAAGTAAGTCGTACTAGGAGTTCTGGACGGTCACTTAGCTGAAAACGTGCTCGTAAAATTCGTTTTAGTTCTCGCATCTCCATTTCTGAAGTATCAACTGTTGTGTCAGCATATTTCCGCAAAGGTTCTAGTAACTCACGTTCTTGACGCAATCCGTCTGAAATTGGGCGATCAACGGCCAAAGGATGGCGGCGGCGGGTTTCATCGAAACGGTTGATTAGAACACCGTCACTACAATCTATAAATAACACCCGCGCCACTATATCGCGACGATCCTGCAAAGTTTTAACTTCGCTTAACAACGCTTCTGAGTTGAAATTTCGTGTCCGGATATCGGCGCCTATAGCAAGTGGTTGCATCTCCTCGCTTTGAACAATTAAGCGGGGGATCAGGGATATTGGCACATTATCGATAGCCTCGTAACCGAGATCCTCCAAATATTTAAGTGCAGAACTCTTACCTGCTCCGGAAATACCGGTAATTAATACCACAGGGACCGCTCTCATTAACGGCGATAAGGGCTCGTTAGTATGGGTTTCATCAGTTGACTTCATGGCAGCGTAGTATAATGCCTGTAGACACTTTCAGAGCAAGCTTAACTTTGGCTACGGCGCTGATTTGAAATGGTGCGATCAAAACTGAATTGAGTGGGCAGTCAAGAATTTTGGTGAATGTGTTGTTTGGAAGACGTTCTATTTCTGCGGGGGTTACCAACTCACAGACTATTTTAAGTGGAACCTCCTTGACTGAGTTTACTCGTAAAATCCCAATGCCGCGCACTTCAATAAGGCCCATTAACTCGGAGGGTGCCGTCGCGATAATAAGTCCATTAAGCAAGCGCAAATTGACTCGGTCGTCGGCAACGAGTTCCCAGCCTGCTTCAATTAGACGCAGTGCAAGATCTGATTTCCCAGAGCCTGATGGGCCTCGAAATAATACACCATAGCCATCGTGTGCTATGCAGGTAGCATGTAATTGAGTGTTTTTACTCATGGCAAGAGTAATCCCTAAATCAATAGTTTAAGTCATTGGTAAGTAGAGGCTAAAACATGCACCGACAATGTCCCCAGAATTATCAGTTTGATTTGAAGCAAAAATTTCACCACCGTGGGCCTCTATAATCTGACAAGAAATACTCAAGCCTAAGCCTGAGTGGGTGCCAAATTCCCTCCCCCTGGTCGTTGCGAATAAATTCGTTCGAAGATTGAGTCTTCCCTACCAAAAAGTGCTGCTTCCCCGTCCGAATAGGTGTTTACTGAGTAGCCTTCATCCTCAAGTGTGGCAGGAAGCGAGACTAAGATGTTCTGGTCGTGATTAACTAAAGCAATTTTAATAAAAAATTCGTAGCTTTACTTATACCGCCAATGTGGCAGAAATATAGCGTGATTATGTTTAAATTTTCCAGATCGGTCCGAAATTATATTTATGAAAGCAATTGTGTTGATATCTTCAGCTATTCCTTACAAAGTTTTATCTCCCCCAATCTGCTTGAAAGGTGACGATGAGGCCAACGCGCGCTGAACTGGGGTTCGCAATTCGTCAAATGATGCGGTCTTGTCGCTCTGCGTCCTTATCTACGGCTTCAGCAAAAAATGAGGCTTGGCCCTATGTTTCATTAGTCACAGTTGCCATAGATATTAATGGAAGCCCCGTAATGCTTTTTTCATCATTATCCGATCATACACGCAATATAAAGGTTGATAACCGAGCATCACTATTATTCGAACGCGCGTCGAACCACTCCAATCCACAGCGAGGCCCTCGCGTTAGCGTTTTGGGAAAAATTTCCCTAACTACTAAACAAGAGCACATCCGACCGTTTCTTAATAAGCACAGGGAAGCAAAAAAATACGCAGCTTTTGGTGATTTTGATTTTTTTCATATGTCCATTCATAGCGCGCATTGGGTTGGTGGTTTTGCAAAAGCTCAATGGTTGAGTGGGCGGTTTGTGACTGGCGATATCAAATCATCCCAAGCTATTGCTGCGTCAGCAGGCTCAATTGTGGAACACATGAATATGGATCACTCCGATACTGTCGAACTATTAGCCACCAAACTACTTGGCCGCAAAGGTGGTCGATGGCAAATGACTTCTGTGGACCCAGAAGGGGCTGAGCTTATGTTGGGGTATCGTTCAGCGCGCCTGTCCTTTCCAAAGCCTGCAACGGATGCTGAAAGTGTGCGAGTCTTGTTAATAAATATGGCTCATCGAGCAAGAGCCTGAATGCGAAGTTTAGAGGATTTAATCCCCGGCTAATTAAAGATGCGATTTGTCCAAAAAACACAGTAAAGTAACAATGGTGTTGAGAGTCGTGAAAGCATTGTCTATGAACGATATTGTAGTGTGTTAACCGATAAACTCTCAAATCAGTGAGATGTGGCGGCACGAACCAAGGAGAACAGTGTGGATAATGTGGGCGTTAGGCCAAGCAAATTCGGCGTAGTTAATCACGGCCTTGAGGGTGTGGATAAAGTGTATTGGAACCTCGGCGCTGCACCCTTATTTGAGCAGGCGTTACAACGCCGAGAGGGCCTGCTGACTAAAGATGGAGCATTCATTGCGTTGACCGGTGAGCATACTGGTCGTTCCCCCAATGATCGGTTTGTTGTGGATGAGCCCTCCACTACCGCTGATATTTGGTGGGGGGATGTAAATCGTCCGATTAGCCCGGAAAACTTTGACCGAGTGTTAAAAAAAATGTTAGCCCATTTGAAAGGACGAGAGATTTTTGTGCAAGATTGCTTCTGCGGTGCAAATATTGCGCACCGGCTAAAAATCCGTCAGATCAGTGAAAATGCGTGGCACAACCTTTTTGCGCGCAATATGTTTATTCAACCACCATTGGATGAGCTTGAGAATTTTGAGCCTGAATTTACAGTGATCCACGCTCCAAGCTTACTAGCGGATGCATCGATAGACGGCACAACATCGGGAACCTTTATTCTAGTAAATCTAGCCAAGCGTTTGATCTTAATTGGTGGATCGGCGTATGCCGGGGAAATTAAAAAATCTATATTTTCGATTATGAATTACCTCATGCCGGCCCAAGACGTGCTGCCCATGCATTGTTCGGCTAACGTCGGGGCGCAGGGTGATGTTGCGATTTTTTTTGGCCTTTCGGGGACTGGCAAGACGACATTATCGGCAGACAGTTCCCGCAAGCTTATTGGTGATGATGAGCATGGTTGGGGCGAAGAAGGTATTTTTAATTTTGAAGGTGGGTGCTACGCTAAGACCATTAATCTGACCCGTGAGGCTGAGCCGGAAATTTTTGATCTTTGCCATCGGTTCGGATCAATTATTGAAAATGTTGCGATGGATCCTGAGACTCGTGACTTGGACTTCTTTGACTCAACTCATTCTGAGAACGGACGTGTATCTTATGATATTTCTAAAGTTTTAAATGCAACCCCATCAGGACACGCGGAGCATCCAAGAAATATTGTCATGCTGACCTGCGATGCCTTTGGGGTATTACCGCCAATCAGCCAACTGACATCCGACCAAGCCATGTACCACTTTTTAAGTGGTTATACGGCTAAGGTTGCTGGGACCGAACGCGGCCTAAAGGAGCCAGCAGCAACCTTTTCTACTTGTTTTGGAGCTCCCTTTATGCCCCGTCATCCAACTGTTTATGCCAAGCTGTTGGGAGAGAAAATCGCTACCCATAACGCTAAATGTTGGTTGGTGAACACCGGCTGGTCTGGTGGTGCCTTCGGTACGGGGCAACGAATTAAAATTAGTCACACCCGTTCTATGTTAAACGCCGCGCTTACAGGTAAGCTAGAGAGGATTGAAGCTCGTCCTGATCCAAATTTCGGTGTGTTAGTCCCGCAGGGTTGCCCGGAAGTTCCACTTGAGATCCTGAACCCGCGAAATACATGGTATGATGTGAAAGCTTACGACGAGCAGGCGCGTGATTTGACCAAGCGCTTTGAAAATAATTTTCATCAGTTTGAGAAACATGTGGATGATCAGGTCAAAGCAGCAGCGATCCGTTCTTCTGCTTGTACTTGATTTTACACAACAACAAGCCAATTTTGTGCAGGTATTATATAAAAATATAATAAAAATTACGACCCATTGTTTCCGGGTGGCGGGGCACAAACTTTTTTATAGGGGTGTCTTACTCTGATCAAGCCATTGTATTCATAAATGTCGAGTGTGGCGTTGAAGGCCTCCTCAGTTATCTCCACGTGTGGCGTCCAGCATCCAAGGTTTTGATATGTATCAATACATGCTGTTAGAACTGCCTCGTCGATATCGGGAAAATAGACTTTTTCGGCTTTGGCGATTTCGGCTGCTGGTGTATCGTTCATATACTGGCGAGTTTTTCTGTATGCTCGCATAAATGCTTGGGCCATATCTGTATCTAGCCATTCAGGCGTCGCTGCTAAACTGGAAAAGCCACAAAGACCAATTTTTGGCCCAACTTGTGCAACGACGTAGCCTAATCCATCTGCTTCCAGTTGCTGTGGGAACGGACCTTGCTGCTGAACATATTGCCCTTGTCCCTCACGGAAGGCTTGATCAATGGCTTTTGCATTACCGGGATTAATCGCCTTAATTTTTTTAAAATCAATCCCAGCCTTATGACAAGCATATTTGAACATTGCCAGTGGTTGTCCGGCGTCAAATAGCACTACTTCAGCGCCCTCCAATTTTTCCCATTTGAAACTGGGATCATTTTCACGCGCCGCTATGAAAAAACCGTCCATCTCATTTATCTGCGCAAAATGCTTTGTAGTATTCTCTCTCCCATTGTTAAGAGCAGTGAAGCCGTGGGATAAGGCGGATTGGACTACATGTGCTGAACCTCTTTCCAAAGCGGTAATTGCAGATACTCCCGGTGGGGCGACGGACCATTCTGACTCTAAACCCTCAGCTTCTAAAAAGCCGCCAGACATTGTTGAAATTAGTGGCGAATAAAATGCTGAAAAAAGCGTGAATTGAATATTGATCTTGGCCATTGTCTTTTTTTCCTCGTAAAAGAATTTTTCTTCTGAAACGTGTCATAGGCCCTCTTGATTGGCAACTACCCCGTTCCTTTTATCGTTCAATCAAAACCGTTTCTGCGGGCTTAATCCATCCAGTTCCAAGTATTTAAGCCACCGATGGGTGCGCGATCGAGATAAACGCTTGGCTAGTATGCGCATTGTCGAAAACGTTAAATTCGAATAAGGCAGCACCATCAATACAAAATGTCGTTCAAGTTCATACTCATTGCCCGGCTTTTACTTATGACTACCAACTGCGCCTAACGTGCGAACGCATGATGAATGTCATTCTGGGCCGCAAGCGGAAATATGGATGGTTCAGACATTTAGGTTACACACTGTACATGTCGAAACCACCTTATGCGACAGCAAGTCTGCCAATAATATCGGAGGGGTCTTGACCCTACTTCGCCTCGAAAAGCTGGTTAAATTTTCACCATACGGGGCTGCAGCAAGACTATGTCTAACGAGACCCAATAAGCGATTTTTGGCACAGTCATGGTTGGGAGGGAAGGTCCGCCGCTTTGATAAGTGAAGTGAATAAATTAAAATTTGGGTTATTTTTAAATGCGAAGAATTCTGGATGCCATTGTACACCTACACAGAACCGTTTTTCGGTTAGCTCAATACCTTCGATTACACCGTCTTCAGAGGTGGCTGATATGGTCAGGTTATCTAGATTATCCTTCAAAGCCTCTTTGTGTGCAGTGTTTACCACCATCTTTGTGGTGCCTAGAATTTCATTAAGGTGCGTGCCTTCAACAATTGAAATTTCGTGTGCAGGACTCTCAGCGGGTTGGGCGTTAAGATGATCAATATTAGTTGGCAATTCATTGCGAACATCCCGGTAAAGTGTGGCTCCAGTGGATGCGGCAAGAATCTGCATACCTGCACAAATGCCAAGAATTGGTGTATCGGCATCTAAGGCTTGTTGGACGAAGTCCTGCTCAAAAGCGTAGCGAGGGTGAATGGTCTCCCCCAGTTTTGCACTTTCACCGTAAATGGATGTTGGAAAGGGATAAAAACCACCGGGTAAGATTAATCCGTCGCAATACGTTAAGTAATCTCTCTTCGCGTCATTAATATATGGTATCGCGACAGGTAGGCCGTGCGCGTGCCACACCGCATCAAAATAGCTTTGGCGTAAAGCATAATGAGGTCGAGTAGAAAAAGTCCCGCTCTCGACATAATCAAGCAAGATGCCAATTTTCGGCCTATTAAACGGGTTTTTCATAACTTCTAGTATCCTTACTTATTTAAATATCAATGTATAGCAAATGATTGTGTTGATCAGGAATCTTTAAGGATCATTTGGGTCAGTTCAGGCTCAAAACGAAATCACTAAAAATACACGGTCTGAAACGTGCAACGCTATTTTGCAAACATCCGGTGGCATTAATACAACTCCGTATATGTGATAATATTGTATCAATTATCATATAGTAGCCATTCTGCTCTGTTTTGAAAAAGCCATTGGCAAACGTGAAATATAGTCGCCTTCACATCCAATCACTTTTGTTAATTGGGGACTATTTCGGTGATCTCTTGGGTACTGTAACCAAGGTCCCGTAAAACGCTCTCTGTATCCTCACCGAGGCGCGGAGCCGAGGGTGGGGTATCTGCTGCCGGCCATCCCCCTTTTATAGGGTTGCGTGTGCCGCGCAACTTTCCCTCACTTGGGTGGTCGTATAACTCAAATAAACCGGTTGCCATCAATTGTGGGTCTGAGAGAAGATCTTCCAGTGTCTGAACTGCAGTCACGGGAATGTCGAGTTCGCGAAGAGCTGCGATCCACATTGCGGTCGTGCGTCTGGGCATTGCTTCGGCGATAATTGAGTATAACTCATCAATGCGAGAACTCCTCTTGGCAGGATTCCTGACCCATTCCGCCTTAGCTAATTTAGGTCTGCCGATTAACTTAAGGAACTTACGCCATTGGGGTGTTGTATAGGGCAGAATAGCAATGAATGAGTCGCTCGTCTGGAATGTCTTGCGATCAGCGGATAGAACACGCTTGTAGCCGACATCGCCCATTGCGGGCTCGAAACTGGCTGCAGACAAATGCTCGACCATTAAAAAGTGTGCCATGCATTCGTACATAGGAACCTCAAGATATTGTCCTTGTCCGTTCGATTTTAGATTCATTATAGCTGCCATAAGTGCATTTGAGAGACAAAGTGCACTTACTTTATCGGCTATAATGGTTCGGACCAATTGCGGCGAACCGTCGGGATGGGTGGTGATACTGGCCAAGCCCGATGCAGCTTGAATAATATCATCGTATGCCGGTAGTGCTGCGTTTGGGCCGCTTGATCCATACCCGCATGCGAACGCATATATCAATTCTGGCTTCAAGGCGCTCAACATTTTATAATCAATGCCTAGACGTTCTGCGGCAGGGCCTCTCATAGAGTGGACAAAGACATCTGCGCTTATAACTAGTCTTTTGAGTGCTTTGAGACCAGGCGAAGTTTTTAGGTCAAGGACAATACTTTTTTTTGCGCGGTTGGAATTTAGAAAAATAGCTCCCATACCCGGGGAGCGCATGGGTTCAATGTGCCGGAGACCGTCTCCACCAGGAGCTTCCACCTTGATAACATCTGCCCCCATATCGGCGAGTAATTGAGTTGCCATAGGGCCAAATATTATAGATGTCAGATCAATGACTTTTATTCCCTCTAGGGGTCGTGGTAGCCGTCGTTGCGCCGGGATTGGCGCCGGATAGCTCATAAAAAACTCCTCTCTAAAATTAGCTTCCGATTCTGAGTATTAGTGATGTGCAAATTGAAAGTACCAATGCAATCGGTGTTTATAAATTGACCTTAATAATTGACGTAAAAAAATAAAACTAATGCCCGCACGCTAGCCAAAGGCCCTGAATCAGTGATGTGACACTTCGAAAATTACGCAAATAGTATTACTAGTTCACTTTTAGGGTGAGACTTTGCCATCAGTCAATCCAAACTAGTTTGTTCGATTCATAACGATCACCATAAATTTTGTACACGCAATGAAAAGCCCACTTGGTCGGAGCAATCATTCTAAAGTTAAAAACACCGGATTTGCAAAGGCTTGGGCAAAACACGTAAGTGAAAAAACTGGTGGGAACTTTAAAATTAAAATTTTCTATGGCGATCAATTAGGTGGTAAAAAGCAAAACCTTGACAATATCAAGGCCGGTGTGTTTAAAGCTTCAAAAGTTTGCTGGGCTTATCACCCGGGTAAAAACCAAAGCATGACCGTTCTCAATCTGCCATTCCTCCCGGTTAGAAACTTCGATATGCAACGTAGGGTTGCCGAAGCTATTCACAAGCATCCGATTTCGTCAGGGGAAGTCAAAAAAAAGTGGAATATAATGGCCTTCTCTAGCTCAAATTTGCCGCAGTATGAATTTCTTGGGCGAGGTGATGCACCAACCAGCCTTGAAGGCTGGAAGGGTATGACGGTTCGAGCGCTTGGGGGGCTCGCCCGGGCTATGGAAAAACTCGGGACATCAATTTCTACCATGACTGCAACGGAAGTATACCAAGCTATTGATCGTGGTGCGGCTGACGCCGTTTCCTTCCCGTCAACCTATGCACACTCTGCATACAAAATTGATGAAGTGGCCGAATGGTTCACATCCAACTTATCACCCGGCACCAATGACTGCCCCAATGTAATTAGCCTCACTGCATGGAATAAGCTTCCCAAGCAGTACAAAAGTCTGATGTATGAAGCCCGTGAGAGCGGGTACGCAGCACTTAAGGCAGCTTATAGCGCTAAGGATAAAGTTAATTTACCTAAGTGGCGAAAGTACTTGAAAGAGGTGAAATACTCGGACGCTGAGTTGGCTAAATTCCGCAAAGTTGCCGGCCAGCCTGTTTATGACCAATGGCTTGCGGCAAACAAAAGCAAATTTGACTCTAAGGCTTTTTTAGATGCCGTGTTTGCTGCTGCTAAGTGAGGCCAAGGGTTAATTTTTATAACAGAGTAAGGATCACCCGCGCCGAAGTTAACAGCTTCGGCACGGGGCTTCGAGAGCAGTCATGGTTGGAAATTCTGCAGAGAACACCCATTCGGATGGAAGTCTTCTGTCGCGTCTTGATCGGTTTTGGATCAAGATTGAAGATGCGCTTTGTTTTGGTGGTGCTCTTGTCATTTTAGGACTAATGATTTTTGGCACTGCGAATGCGATCGGGCGTAAATTCTTTGATATGCCACTTTGGGGTTACACTGATCTTGTAACACTATTTATGGTGGCGTTTGCATTCTTGGCGGTCTCAGCCATGCAGCGAGTCGGTGGTCATATTCGAATGGAGTTATTTATCCGCCAAATGAGTGGAAGAAAGATATGGGTTGTTGAATTTTTAGGTGTGATGGTAGCTCTTTTTATTATGGCTGTCTTACTTTTTTACACCTCAACGGCCTTGCTCAGGTCTGTCGAGTTAGGAGACACAACTATTGATCGGGAATTGGCAATTTGGCCAAGTAAAATATGCGTGCCAATTGCTTTTGCTGTTTTGATGGGGCGACTAATTTTGCAAAGTTGGGGTTACTGGCGATTAATTATTAATCCAATGTCAATTCCAATAGCTGTACCCCTAATGCACAACGAGGAAGAGTTAGCAAAAAAAGAAATCCAAGATACCTTTGGCGAGAGCGCTGCTGGCGGCGCTGGATTAAAGGAATAGCGTGCCGTAATGGATGATCTAACCATAGGTCTTGTCGGCTCGGGTGTTTTAATTTTCTTAGTATTATTAGGGGTTCGTGTAGTTTACGCATGTGCCCTGATAGGGCTTTTAGGCATCACGACTATTGTTGGTTGGACTGGCGGCGCAGGTAACGCTGGCATGATTCCCTACGCCAAGGGAACTATTTACGCACTTTCCGTTTTACCTATGTTCATTTTAATTGGCTTTCTAGCCTATCACGCGGGTATGACAGAGAAGCTCTTCGATGCGGCACGAAAATGGTTTGGCTGGGTGCCGGGCGGATTGGCGGTGGCTACGGTTTTTGCAACAGCTGGTTTTGCAGCCGTTTCTGGTGCATCTACTGCAACGGCGGCTGTATTCTCCCGGGTCGCTATCCCCGAGATGTTACGGTATGGCTAAAGTCAGCGATTAGCGGCAGGAGTTGTTGCTGCGGGGGACACCTTGGCGTCACTTATACCACCAAGCGCGATCTTGGTGATTTATGCGATAATTGTTGAAGAATCTATTGGTCGATTGTTAGTTGCTGGTTTTATTCCGGGTATTGTTTCTGCCGTTATCTACGCCTTGTTGATCATTTTTATGGCCACGAAAAACCCAGAGATGGGCCCCCCAGTTAAAGGTTTTACTTGGTCAGATCGAATTGAAAGTTTACCCGGCACATTCCCGGTAATATTTGTCATCGTTATTATCTTCTTCTCCATGTACACCGGTACAGCGACCCCGACGGAGGCGGGCGCAGTTGGGTCCTTTGTAGTTTTCGTTATGGCGCTTTTGGGCGGCATGAAATGGAATACCTTGAAAGACGCTTTATTAGAAACGGCACGCTTGACTGTGATGATTTTCTCTCTCGTCTGGGGTGTGCTGATCTTTGTTCGCTTTATGGGTTTTGCAGAACTGCCCTCGGTTTTTGCTGAATGGGTTGTTGGTTTGCCGCTTCCACCGGTTGTCACCATGATCTGTATTCTGATGTTTTATATTATCCTCGGTATGTTCATGGATGCCATTGGCATGTTGTTGTTGACCTTGCCCGTTGTTTACCCAGCGGTGATTGGTCTAGGATATGACCCTATCTGGTTTGGCATTGTGGTTGTTAAAATGTGCGAGGTGTGCCTAATCACGCCACCCATTGGGCTCAACTGTTATGTTGTTGCAGGGGTTAGGCCTGATATACCCCTGCAAGAGGTTTTTAAGGGTATCGGACCATTCTTTGTTGCGGATGTGATCACGTTAGGCGTTTTTTTAGCTTGGCCAGAAGTTATTACTTGGTTACCCGATCTTATGATTAAAAAATTTTAAGATTGGGTAGAGTTCCAGTAAAGTGTCGTAATGGGTATAGCTTTCTAGATATCTAATTATATTCATAAAGTGCTTTTGTATAACCTCGAAGACAAGCTCACCTCTCTGATAATGAATAGTGGAACTAACCGTCACAATACGTGCAGTATTTTGGAGCGTTGGTTCAGTTGCTTCTGCTATGGGGCTAAGAATATCCTCCGAGCAAACGGGCTTTATAAATTTTACTGAAGTCTAAAAAAAAGCAATTAAAATATCGCCTCTCGTTAACACTAATTGGCCGGCTCCAGTGGCCGTTTGGGCTAATAGTTGGATTTCATGCGCGAGCACACCCGAATGCCTCCGCGCCTTGAAGTTCCATTTATCGGAGAGGATTTGGCGATTATCTCCAGACGTCAACTGAAAAACTGCAAAAAATATCTTTCTTATTGTCCTCTACTTTATTGGCTATTGGCTCTCAATTTTGAGGTCTTAGAATCTATTAGATTCAGCTAATACATGGGCGTGCGGGGCGAGACTTGCCTCCGTGATTATCAAAAGTTTACCAATCAAATAAAATTGATCCCACATGACAAGTCTACTAATAATTTGGTGACAGAATCATGGCTGTGTATGCGAAAATATAGGGGCCTGCGTGTCTTCCTAGTTCACGTCAAAATCCTTGAAATGTGAGTCGGTTGGGAGCGAGCCGATTTTGGATAATTTTCTTCAGATGTGAGCGCGGGAATTTTTAAAGACCATATTCTTAAATGCTGATGCTTCCACTGAGTCGGTACTTCTATATCGCTGACACTCTGCCAGTCGGTTTCAATAGTGGAACCTTGATAAGGTATTCACGAAACTTGCTCTGATATTGGAGGGTGTAAACCTTTGCATGGTCTGGTTTAAAATTCAGAAATATTTTTTGTGAATTTCGTTCTACTTAGTTTGAAGACTTGGATACAAAACTGGCCGTTAGTCGAGTAATATTTTAACCTGATATACGGGGACGAATGGAAGTTGCATCTCTAATATATGACTAATTTGTATGAAAAGTTTTTGTCCGGAAGCTCGATTCGTCTCATTAGCCGTCCCAAAGTAATCTAGTCAACGCAGGGACCATAACATCTTGGGTAACCATATACGCGTCTAATATTTTGGGACCTGCTGAAAATATATTTTTGATCAGTTGAAAAAGTAATCATCGCGGCAGATTAGTGCTACCCGTAAGGTACTCGTCCACCGCGCGGGCACACTGACGACCTTCACGGATTGCCCAAACTACTAGCGACTGCCCTCGGCGCATATCCCCGGCTGCAAAAACCTTATCGATCGACGTGGTGTAATTGTCGACGCTGGCTTTGACATTACCCCGTTCATCATAGGCCACACCGATGCCGTCTAGTAGTCCTTTGTGTATGGGATTATTGAACCCCATTGCCAACAAAACTAGGTCAGCTTTTATTTGGAACTCGGAATTTGGAACTTCTTGCATGCCCTCCGAACCCCTCTCGAGGCGCACCGTATTTAAAGCGGATACCCAACCATTTTTGCCTTCAAAAGATTTTGTTGCCACCGCCCACTCTCTAAGGCATCCCTCATCGTGGGAGGAAGAGGTTCGAAGCTTTAGCGGCCAATTTGGCCAAGACAGACTTTTATCCTCGCTACTAGGAGGTTTTGGCATAATTTCCATTTGTGTAATTGATGCCGCGCCTTGACGATTTGAGGTGCCCACGCAGTCAGCTCCTGTATCGCCACCGCCAATAACTACAACATGTTTTCCAGTGGCCAGAATGTCGAGATTGTCCACAATTAACTCTTCGGAAATACGCCTATTTTGCTGTGTTAGAAAACGCATGGCAAAATGAATGCCTTTTAGATCACGGCCCGGTAAAGGAAGATCCCGAGGAACTTCTGCCCCACCAGTTAGCACCAGTGCATCAAAATCCGTCATCAAAGTGAGAGGGTTAATATCGACGCCCACGTGGCTATTAGGGCGAAATTCTACACCCTCGGCTTGCATCTGCGAAATACGTCGGTCAATGAGGTTTTTATTCATTTTGAAATCTGGGATGCCATAGCGCATTAAGCCGCCAATTTTAGCATTTTTCTCAAAAATAATAACCCGATGGCCAGCACGCGCCAGTTGCTGTGCGCAAGCCATACCCGCAGGCCCAGACCCCACCACCGCAATCTGCTTCCCGGTGCCGTGAGGGGGAACAATCGGTTGCACCCATCCTTCTTCCCACCCTTTGTCAACTATGGCGCACTCAATTGTTTTGATGCTAACAGGTTCATCGCTAATATTTAGGGTACAGGCTGCCTCACAGGGCGCTGGGCAGATACGCCCGGTGAATTCTGGGAAATTGTTGGTGGAGTGAAGAACGTCCAAGGCTTGTCGCCAGTCGCCACGGTAAACCAGGTCGTTCCATTCTGGGATGATGTTATTGACTGGGCACCCGTTATGGCAAAATGGAATGCCGCAATCCATGCAACGTGCACCTTGATTTGAGACACCCTCATCCGTCAGTGGGATAAAAAATTCATCATAATTTTGAACTCGCGTCTCGGCCGCTGTATACGTTCTATCCGTGCGTTCTATCTCCATAAACCCCGTGGCTTTGCCCATGGTGGCTATCCTCTCTCCTGAAAACTATCAATTTCCCGCAGCAACATGTAATCTTGGCGAGTTTCTCTCCCCTACCCGCATATCTGTGAGGGCACGTTTATAATCAATGGGGACGACCTTGAGAAATTTAGCTATGTGGTTGTCCCAGTCAGCGAGGATAGACTTTGCCCTGCTGGAGTTGGTATAATGAAGATGCTGTTCAACCAAATAGTAGATACGTTGAGCGTCATCAGTTAACATATCGGTCATGACGTCGTCGAGCCTGAGCCCTTCTGTTGAGACGCTCTTTCCATGAATGCGCTCGAGTTCGACCATCTCGCCGTTGCAGCGTTTAGTGAAGTCACCGGTTTCATCTAAGATATAGGCTATGCCGCCGGACATTCCGGCTGCAAAATTTCGCCCGGTCCCACCAAGAACAACTACGCAGCCACCGGTCATATACTCGCAACCATGGTCGCCGACTCCTTCAACAACAGCAATAGCACCGGAATTTCGGACCGCGAAACGTTCTCCGGCAACACCATGAAAATAACATTCCCCGCTAATCGCGCCATAAAGAACAGTGTTACCAATGATAATATTATCCTCAGGTATGATTGAGCTGGCACTTGATGGCCTTACAATCAAGCGACCGCCTGAGAGCCCTTTGCCAACATAATCATTCGCGTCCCCCTGTAAATCAATAGTTACACCTTTAGCTAACCATGCCCCGAGGCTCTGCCCGGCTGTGCCTGTCATGTTAATTTGAATTGTGTCGTCTGGCAGACCCGCGTGACCATAACGCTTGGCAATCTCGCCTGACAACATAGCCCCTACAGTACGATTGATATTGCGGACTGACATCTCAATAATCACTGGAGTTTTATTTTTAATCGCAATTTGAGCTTGCTTGATCAGTTTTTTATCAAGGGCTTTGTCAAGTCCATGATTTTGGGTTTCCGAGTTGAAGACTGCTACGTCTGGTCCAACCACGGGAATGGTGAATATCGGCCTGAGATCTAAGCCCTTCGCTTTCCAGTGATTAACTGCATCACGAGTATCCAAACGATCCATTCTACCGATCATTTCATTCATCGTTCGAAAACCAAGCTCTGCCATGATTTCCCGCACTTCCTCGGCGATAAACTTAAAAAAATTCATGACATCCTCGGGTTTACCAGTAAAGCGTTTGCGAAGTTCTGGGTCTTGTGTTGCGACTCCGGTGGGGCAGGTGTTTAAGTGACATTTACGCATCATAATGCAACCTGAGGAGATCAATGCGGCTGTCGCGAACCCAAACTCATCTGCACCCAGAAGCGCGCCGATAATGACGTCTCGGCCGGTGCGCAGTCCGCCATCCACTTGAACGGCGATTCGCCCGCGTAGTTTATTGAGAACCAGAGTTTGATGTGTTTCTGCAAGGCCTAACTCCCAGAACGAGCCAGCATTCATGATTGAAGTCAGCGGGCTTGCACCTGTACCGCCATCATTACCTGAAATGGTCACGTGATCAGCATGTGCCTTTGATACACCAGCCGCAACTGTGCCAACACCAACCTCAGAAACAAGCTTCACCGAGATACGAGCTTTTGGATTGACGTTTTTTAAGTCGTGGATGAGCTGCGCCAAATCCTCAATAGAATAGATATCGTGATGGGGTGGGGGTGAAATCAAGCCTACGCCGGGAGTTGAATGCCGAACCTTTGCAATACCCATATCAACCTTGTGGCCGGGGAGTTGGCCGCCTTCGCCGGGTTTCGCGCCCTGAGCCATTTTAATTTGAATGTCATCAGCGTTGACGAGGTACTCCGTAGTTACACCGAAGCGTCCGGATGCCACTTGTTTAATAGCGGATCGCATATTGTCGCCGTTTTTTTGCAATGTGTAACGGCTAGACTCTTCGCCACCCTCACCCGTATTTGATTTGCCACCCAAGCGGTTCATGGCAATGGCAAGCGTGGTATGAGCCTCCCACGAAATTGAGCCGAATGACATAGCGCCCGTAGCGAAACGTTTTACAATTTTTGTCGCGCACTCCACTTCATTCAGCGGAACGGGGACCCCAGCACGTTTTAGTTTGAATAGCCCACGTAGATTTCGGAGCTTCAGACTTTGATCATTGACCTCGTCAGAGTATTCTTTGAACTTGTCATAATCGTTCGCTCGGACGGCGTGCTGCAGCCTACCCACAGTTGATGGTGACCAAACATGCTCCTCACCGCGCAGCCGATATGCATAATCACCCCCTACATCAAGAGCGTTGGTTAGTATTGGATCATCGCCAAAGGCAGCTTGATGTCGTTGCAGGGTTTCTTCCGCCACCTCTTTCAAACCAATGCCTTCAATTACGGTTGCTGTTTTGGTAAAATATTTTTCGACGAATGCAGAATTGAGGCCAACAGCGTCAAAGATTTGTGCGCCACAATAAGACTGATATGTCGAAATACCCATCTTTGACATAACCTTCATTATTCCTTTTGAGATTGCTCGGGTGTAACGAGCGTGAATGTCACTTACTGTGACTGGCTCGTCCAGATCATCACGAAGCGCAGACAGCGTATCCATTGCGAGATACGGGTTAATGGCCTCTGCGCCATATCCCGCCAACAGACAAAAATCATGTACTTTTCGGGCCTCACCTGTCTCTACCACCAAACCAACCTCCGTCCGTAAGCCCTCGCGGATAAGATAATGATGAACGGCGGCGGTGGCCAAAAGTGCTGGAATAGCAATATTATCAGCATTCATTCCGCGGTCAGAAAGTACTAAAATATTGTGGTCGGTTTCCACGATGTTCTTGGCTTTTTCGCACAACTTATCCAGCGCGATAGCCATGCCCTCTGCGCCCTCTGATGCAGCGTAGCAAATACTGAGTGTCTCTGCACGAAAGTCAGCATCGAGGAGATTTTGTATTCGCCGTATTTTTTCTAAATCACCATTGGTTAGGATCGGTTGGCGAACTTCCAAGCGCTTGTGACTGCCCCCGGTCTCCAAATCAAGCAAGTTGGGCCTTGGCCCGATTAATGACACCATGGACATGACCGACTCTTCTCTAATCGGATCTACTGGTGGGTTGGTCACTTGGGCAAAATTCTGGTGAAAGTAGTCAAATAACACTTTTGAGCGGTCTGATAGGACCGCGGGTGGTATATCCCGGCCCATTGACCCAACAGGATCCTGACCACCCTCCACCATTGGCATGAGAAAGAATTTGATATCCTCTTGACTATAACCGAAAGCCTGCTGACGATCGAGGAGAGTGCCTCGGTCTGGCGGCATGGCTGATATTTCTTGGGGAAGATTTTCCAATTTGATTTGCGTTGCCGCAAGCCAAGCACCGTAAGGTTTTGCCTCAGAGAGAGTGGCCTTTAATTCTTCATCATCAACGATGCGTCCCTCTTCCAAGTCAATCAGGAGCATTTTGCCTGGTTGCAAACGCCATTTAGCAATGATGTTTTCTTCTTTGTATGGCAATACGCCAACTTCAGAGCCAAGCACAACATGATCATCATCAGTGACGATATATCTCGCCGGACGGAGGCCGTTCCGGTCTAATGTGGCACCAATTTGCTTTCCGTCGGTGAAGGCGATGGCGGCTGGGCCGTCCCAAGGCTCCATCAAAGCGGCGTGATATTCATAAAATGCTCTCCGTTTTTGATCCATTAAAGGATGGCCATCCCAAGCTTCTGGAATCATCATCATCATTGCGTGAGCCAAGGAATAACCGCCTGCGACCAATAATTCTACGGCGTTATCGAAAGTCGCAGTATCTGATGCCCCGTCGCCTATCAACGGCCACAGCTTTTCAAGATCATCACCGAGTAAGTTGGAGATCATGGAATGGCGGCGTGCCAGCATCCAATTAATGTTACCACGCACAGTATTAATTTCGCCATTATGACAGAGATAACGGAAAGGCTGTGCTAATGGCCACGATGGAAAAGTGTTAGTAGAAAATCTCTGATGAACAAGGGCTAAGGCGGACATAAGGCGCTGATCCTGCAGATCAAGATAGTACTTATTCAAATTCGGCGCGAGAACCATACCTTTGTAAACGATGGTACGGGCTGATAACGACGGCATATAAAAATGCCCAATGTCTTCGAGATCTGCATCCCAAACGACATGATGAGCTTGCTTTCGAATGACATATAACTTACGTTCAAAAGCATCAGTATCCTCGCAACTTTTACCTCGCTTAATAAATACCTGCCGAATGAGAGGTTCATTAGGTTTGACACTATCGCCGAGCCAAGAATTATCGACGGGGACATCCCGCCAACCAAGAACTTCTTGGCCCTCCGCGCGTATGGTGCGCTCAATAGCCTCTTGGCACACGCTTGTGTGAGCTGGGCTCCGCGGCAGAAATACCATGCCGACCCCATATTCGCCCTCCACAGGCAGCTCAAAACCAAGATCGCCTTGTTCCGCTCTAAAAAAAACGTCAGGAATTTGCAGAAGCATCCCCGCTCCATCGCCAGCTAGGGGATCTGCACCAACCGCACCTCGATGATCTAGATTGATAAGGATTTCTATACCCCGACGAACAATGTCATGGCTCCTCCTATTCTTGATATTCGCGATGAATCCAAGGCCACAGTTATCATGTTCGCGCACAGGATCATAAAGACCTTGTTTTTTAGGTAATCCTGGAGCGGAACGCTCTTTAATCAAGTTGTGCGTGTCGGGCCTACCACTTCGGCGCATGTTCTCTCCCATTTATTGGAAAATTGAGGCCAGCGTAGATAGCAAAACTAAAGCTCTCATGCCAGCGCCAAATAGTATTTTAATACATTTACCATAACATAATCATCTTTGTGAAATTTTTAAGCACAAACAATTCTTGGGTGATTGCCCGAGGCTTGGTATAAGATTACTCGATTTAGGGAGTTGGTAGGTTGGCATACGTACATATAGCGGTTTTAGCTGTAGTTCAGGGGATAACGGAATTTCTTCCGGTAAGTTCGTCTGGACATCTCGTTTTGGTTCCGCTTTTTCTTCAGGTGCCAGATCAAGGACTTCTGATTGATATAGCCGTGCATGTGGGTACTTTGGGGGCGGTGATTCTCTATTTTTGGCGGGATATGTGGTCGATATTTGGCGGTATCACGCGGTTATTAAAGGGACGGCGCGATCGAGGTTCCAAATTAGCGGGCTTACTTCTCATCGGTTCGGTCCCGGTTGTCGCAGCTGGGTTTCTGCTTAATAACCTGTCTCCGGGCGGCATAAGAGGGCTCGAAGTTATTGGCTGGGCGACACTTGGGTTTGGTGTACTCCTATTAATCGCTGATAAAATTGGTATGACATTGCGGCGAATAGAACATTTACGCTGGGGTGATGCAGTAATTATTGGAATGGCCCAAGCGCTAGCATTAATCCCGGGAACAAGTCGCTCCGGTATCTGTATGACGGCGGGGCGAATGATGGGGATGGAGCGTCATGAGTCGGCGCGTTTCGCAATGCTACTCGGTATTCCTGCGATTTTTGCTGCGGGTGCCTTAAAGGGTTGGGAGCTCTACCAATCTGATAATTTTCAGCTAACTTTGGACGCTATCCTAGCAGCGGGCCTGTCGTTTTTGACGGCCTTGGTAGCAATCACATTAATGATGGCTTGGCTTCGTCGTGCATCTTTCACCATATTCGGCGTGTATCGAATATTACTCGGGATATTCCTTTTGGCTATTTCTTACCGATGGATTAGTTAGCCGGTGAGTACCTTCCGGGCTATTTGAGTATAAATTTTTACCGCAGTTGCAGTCGCGCCAATGGAGACCCATTCATCATTTTGACCACTCATACCCAGCTCTCCGGGCCCAATGATTGCACGAGGGATTCCCAGAGCCGGAACGAGCACATTTGAATCTGAAAAATAGTGTGCCCCCCCAACTCTATCATTACTGCCCATAATCCGATTACGAATATCCAAGCAAGTAAGGATAAATGGGTCCTAGGCCTCTGTTTCGATGGGTAGTTTTTCGTCAATTACCTCAAAGCTAAAACTAGAATCTGATATTGCTCTGAGTTTCTCAATAATAAGATCTGTTTTCATGCTCGGTAAAGTTCGGATGTCGAGAGTTGCACGCGCGTAATCTGGTCTCATGTTTGGAGCATTACCGGCGGCGAGACCATTAACGGCTATAGAGGGAAACCTGAGTGTTGGATGCGGTTTTGATGAAAGTTTCAGTCTTGATAGTTTTTTACAAAACGTTATCAGCTTTTGTATTGCATTATTGCCGCCAAGGGCGGATGAGTGGCCACTAGACCCACGCGTGATGACGTTTAGCCAGAGTGCTCCCGTCTCTGCATTAATCAGTCTGAGTGAACTTGGCTCACTAATTAAGAGCCAACCCGCATCTTTTAACGCACCAATCTCAACCATACGTTTTGCACCGATACAGTCGGTACTCTTTCCGGCGGAGAATGCTAGAATTAGATCGCCAGAGAGCTTTAATCCCTCGTTTTTCAAACAGGAAGCCGCAATAATCATGGCGGCGATACCACTCTTCATGTCCGCCGAGCCGCGTCCATATATTTTATCACCCACGATTTGGGGAAAAAATGGAGGATGCTGCCATCTAGTATCTCCGATGGGCATAGTGTCCATATGGGCTGAAAAGACCAGTCCGGGTGAGAACCCTTTACCGGGTAATCGGGCTATGATATTTACCCGACCGGGTAGAAATTCGTCGCGAATAACGTTGAAACCGAATGCTTCTAACTCTTTGTGGAGATAAGTTGCGATAGCAGTTTCATTGCCGGGGGGATCAGGGCTCGCATGGCTGATAAGCCCCGCCAATAGGGAAAGTAGAGCGTCCATCAAGCAATCAGTATCCAGCTTGGACATTTACGGTATTGAGGGGGGGAATACCCCTTTCCACCCGACGTATATTTTCGGCGATATAAGCGGCTGCAGATTGGGGCACGGTTAAACTCGCCATATGCGGGGTTAGTTTAATCTTTGGATGAACCCAATATGGATGATCATGGGGCAGTGGTTCAGCGTGGAAAACATCCAATGTTGCTCCCGAGAGCTGGCCGCTGTTTAAGGCTTTTATCAGGTCTTTATCGATAACATGAGCTCCTCGGGCACAATTAATCAGGACTGCACCTTTCGGAAGCATGGCTAAATTTTTACTGTTAATTATACCTTTGGTCATTGAGGTTATCGGGAGTAGGCAAACTAGAATATCTGACCTTGCAAGAAAATCTGGGAGCATATCCATACCGAAGAAAGATTGAACACCGGGCATTTCTTTTTTACTTTTGCTCCAACCGGCGACGTCGTAGTTTAATAAGGTTAGCTTTGTGGCTGCATCGCCGCCCAGCTGACCTAACCCCAAGACCCCCACGCGCCGCAGCCGCGGATCATGTTGCGGGATGTGTTCCCATATTCCTTCGGACATCATCTTAGCGTAACGGCCCATGTTGCGATGATAATGGATCACCCAGTAAAGAACGTATTCTGTCATGCCGGCTGTGAGGCTTCGATCAACAAGGCGAGATACAGGCACAGAGATAGGAAGTTCTGGATCAGCGGCCAGATGGTCGATCCCAGCGCCCAAGCTTAAAATAGCCTTTAAATTTGGATATTTTCTGAGTTCTCCTGCAGGAGGTTTCCATGCAAGCGCGTAGTCAATTTCTTCCCTGGCACCGACCTCATCTGGCCATAATCGAAACTCTAAGTCGGGCAGCTCTTCCCTTAAGGCTTTACGCCAAGGGTCAGCGCGATCCTCTGTTGAAATAAAAAGTAGTTTCAAGAGTTCAATGCCTCCACAAGTCACCAATCTGGTCTATAATCCCTGCAAAATATATGCAGTGTAATTGCCAAATCATATCAAAACTCGACTATCGTACCACGGATCCCGTAAAATAAAGGGTTTAATTACTTTTTTACAAAACCAAAAGTTTACGGCTGTGGAGTAATTTCTCAGTAACGCTATAAAGCACGAGTGAATTTTCGTAAGGGGAAGTATGAAAGCCTTACAATACTCAACCAGCTATTCAGAGAAGTGAAAGTAATAACCTCCGTATCAATAGCCGCAGGCTTCTCGCTGAAGTAGGGAGAAATTAGCGAGTAGAGAATAACAAGACAGTTCCTTCTGGGTAAAAATTAATGTGTATACAATCGCTACGCCTCACTAAGTCACAAGGGATGTACTATGACTCTAGTAAGGGTGAATGCGAAATGAGTAGGAAGATTGCCCAGCGCCACCGTATTAAAAATTTTATCGAAAACCTTTTAGGTCTTTTGGCTGTTTATGCGGCGCGTTGAGCGCGGCAGGTGTAGGTGTTTTGCGAGATAGGTTAGGAGCATTTTATGTTCCAACAACTCCACTTTCGTCAGCCTCTAAATCGAAGGCAGCAGCCATTAAAGCCCGGGTATAAGATGTCTCGGGCGCGTCTATAACCCTTTCAGCTGGCCCCGCTTCCACTACTTGTCCGTCTTTCATAACAATAATCTCATGGGATAGAGCTCGGATGACTTTTAGATCGTGGCTGATAAACATGTACGAGAGGCTATGCTTGCGTTGAAGGTCCCGCAATAACTCTGTGATCTGTGCCTGCACAGACATGTCCAGCGCCGAGGTCGGCTCATCAAGAACAATGAATTTTGGCTTCAAGACAAGTGCTCTAGCAATAGCGATTCTTTGACGTTGGCCACCAGAAAATTCGTGCGGGTAACGATCCTGCATGGCCGGGTCAAGGCCAACTTCCTCCAGCGTTTCACCGATTAATTGCCGTCGGTTATTGTGGATGCCGCCGAGTTTATGTACCAACAGGCCCTCCTCAATAATTTGACCAACTGATAAACGTGGGCTCAATGAGGCGAAGGGGTCTTGGAAAACGATCTGCATTTCTCGGCGCAGCGGCCGTAAATTCTTGAATTTTAGCTCTTGCAAATCATTTCCCAAAAAAGTGATCTCTCCCTCGCTTCTTTCAAGCCGTAAAAGGGCGCGGCCAAGTGTAGATTTTCCTGACCCTGACTCCCCCACTACCCCTAATGTCTGGCCGCGTTTTATCGAAATCGAGATACCGTCGACGGCTTTAATGTTCCCAACTGTGCGTCTTAGCAGCCCTTGTTTTACCGGGAACCAGACTTTTAAATCTTTAACTTGTAAAATATTGTCCGCACCTTCGTCAGGTCTATCTGGGCGACCCTTAGGTTCTGCAGCTATTAGTTTTTTCGTGTAATGGTGCGAGGGAGCGTTCAGTACCTTCTCGACAAAACCTTGCTCAACGATTAGACCCTCTTTCATTACACAGACACGATCAGCTATGCGTCGAACTATCCCAAGATCATGAGTAATAAACAAAATTGCCATGCCAAGATCACGCTGTAGGTCCTTTAATAATTTCAGAACCTGCGCCTGTACAGTAACATCTAGAGCTGTTGTGGGTTCATCAGCGATTAGGAGGTCTGGATCGTTAGCTAGCGCCATGGCAATCATTACCCGTTGTTGCTGACCCCCAGAGAATTCATGTGGCAATGCTTTAAGACGATCGAGAGCAGAATTTAATCCAACCACTTTTAACAACTCGATGACGCGGGTGTGGGCTTCTGTGGGGGTCATGGCCTTGTGGATTAGCAGTGTCTCAGATATTTGTTTTCCGATAGAATGCAATGGGTTAAGGCTGGTCAACGATTCTTGAAAAATCATCGAAATGTCATTGCCGCGTAACTCTTGCATGCGATAATCTGAGGCGGTTACCAGTTCTTCACCTTTAAATTGGATAAGGCCCTGAGGATGATGGGCCAGCGGGTAGGGTAGGAGGCGCATGGACGATAGTGCCGTCACTGTTTTGCCAGATCCAGACTCGCCCACCAGCGCAAGTGTCTCGCCCTTTTCAATATGAAAGGAGACCCCCCTCACCGCTCTGACCTCACTGTCATCGCGCCCAAAAGAGACATGCAAATTCTTTACCTCCAACAAGCGACTCATTTATAAACTTTCCTAGGGTCAAAAGCGTCACGGACAGCTTCGCCGATGAAGACTAACAAGGACAGCATCAGAGCAATCACCATAAATCCTGAAATTCCAAGCCATGGAGCGCCGAGGTTTGCCTTACCCTGATTCAGGAGTTCCCCTAGTGATGGAGATCCAGCGGGCATCCCGAATCCAAGAAAATCTAATCCAGTCAGCGTGGTTATGGACCCGGCGAGGGTAAATGGCATGAACGTGATCGTGGCGACCAGAGCGTTTGGCATTACGTGTTTGTATATTAAAATTAAATCAGAAGCGCCAAGCGCGCGCGCTGCGAGGACAAAATCTAGATTTCGCGCACGGAGGAACTCCGCACGAACGACGCCAACAAAACCCATCCAACTAAAAAGCAGGAGCAAGCTAAGAAGCCACCAAAAATTTGGTGTTATTATACTTGCAAGAATAATTAGTAGGTATAGCACAGGCATCCCTGCCCAAATTTCAATGAACCTCTGCCCGATAAGGTCAAGCAGTCCACCATAGAAGCCCTGAAATGCACCTATAGAAACTCCTAGAATTGCGCTGATGATCGTCAGTACAAAGCCGAACAAGATAGATATTCTAAACCCATAAATCAGCCGTGCGGCAACATCACGGCCCTGGTCGTCAGTGCCGAGCCAGTTATCGGAACTAGGTGGTGCTGGCGCAGGTACTGGCAGATCGTAATTGACTGTGTCGAAGCTGAATCTGATCAGAGGCCAAATCATCCAGCCTTTTTCATTGATTAATTCTGCAACGAATTCATCTCGGTAATCAGTTTCAGTCTGAAATTCGCCCCCGAAGGTGGTTTCTGGATAATTGATAAAAGTAGGCGCGTATAACGTCCCATTAAATACAACCAACAATGGTTTATCATTTGCGATAATCTCAGCGAATAAGGTTACAAAAAAGATAATTAAAAAAAGCCATGATGATATGTAGCCACGTTTGTTTTTTTTAAAATTTTCGATTCGGCGCCGGGTAAGCGGCGTCACAGGCATGCCAAGAAAATGATCACGTGTCAGCGGATTCCGGGTAGTGGCGGGGGAACGATGGTGAGTAAGCATGGTTAGACGTCCCGTGCTTCAAAGTCGATCCGGGGATCGATGATGTGATACATTATGTCGCCAATAATCCCCAGTAATAGTCCAAGTAGGGTAAAGAAATAAAGTGTGCCAAACATTAATGGATAATCACGCTTTACTACAGCTTCGAATCCCAAAAGCCCAAGCCCGTCTAAAGAGAAGATTACTTCTGTTAACAGTGCGCCGGTGAATAATATGCCAACGAACGCTGAGGGAAAACCAGCAATGACAATTAGCATGGCGTTCCGAAAAATATGACCATAGAGTATTTTTTTATTTGCCAATCCCTTAGAACGGGCGGTCACAACGTATTGTTTGTTAATCTCTTCAATGAAGGAATTTTTGGTCAACATTGTGAGACCGGCAAACCCGCCAATCACCATGGAAATCACCGGTAAGGTCATGTGCCAGAAATAATCTTTAATTTGACTAATCAGCGATAAATTTTCGAAATTTGACGAAGTTAATCCGCGTAAGGGAAACCAGTCGAAGTAGCGTCCACCTGCGAACAGAACTATTAGCAAAATTGCAAACAGAAACCCCGGAACCGCATTGCCGAATATGACCACGCTGGACGTCCAAATATCAAACTTGGACCCGTCCCGAACCGCCTTAGCAACACCCAAAGGTACTGATATAAGGTAGACTAACAGCGTGGTCCAAAGTCCCAAGGAAATAGATACCGGCATCTTGTCGATGACTAGCTGTGTAACGGACCTGTCTTGAAAATAACTGTCTCCAAAGTCAAAAAAAATATAATTTTCCATCATTAGGATAAACCTTTTATGTAGGGGTTTATCCAAACCAAATTGCTTTTCGAGCTGCTCGATTAATTCTGGCGGCAGTCCCTGAGCACCGCGGTAGCGGCTGGCGCCACCGCCAGTTTTTTCAGCGCTCGTCTTGGTCTGAGTGGATGAGGTTGTTTCCTGACCCGCTTGGCCCCCAACCCGGGCAGTTGCATCTACAACTTCCCCGGAGATTTGGGCGATCATCTGCTCTACTGGCCCGCCGGGAACAAACTGTATTATAGCGAAATTGATGACCATTATACCAACCAGTGTCGGGATAATTAGCAATAAACGTCGCAGTATATAAGCGTACATGTCGTTAATTTAGCAATTTATCGATAAAACAGCAGGGTTAATTTTTTGCAGAAGCTAATTTCCCCTCAAGCGCCCTATTGCGCAAGGAATCCACCCACCAGGTAGTAAATTGATTACCTTGGATAGGAGTAGAGGTCGGCCGGCCAAATTTATCCCAATAGGCTATGCGGTCGTATTTTGCATGCCAATGTGGAATGATCCAATGACCCCATTGCAGAACACGGTCGAGGCTTCGCACAGCAGCGATGAGTCGTTTTCGGTCGGGGGAGGCAATAATTGTCTCTATTAAATGGTCAATGACAGGGTCTTTAATACCAATAAAGTTACGCCCGCCCTCCAAATCAGCTGCTTTTGAACCCCAATAATTACGCTGCTCGTTACCGGGTGAAAGGGATTGTCCAAAATTACCGACAATCATGTCAAAGTCGTAGGTCTGGAGTCGTCGACGATATTGTGACGGGTCCACCGTTCGTACCCGAGCACTCACGCCGAGTTTTTCCAAATTTTTTGCGAACGGAAGAACTACTCGCTCAAAAAGGGGACTAACTAGCAACACCTCAAACTCCAATTGCTTGCCAGTTCCGGTGTTAATTCGTTTGCCGTCCTTGATCTCAAACCCAGCTTTTTTTAATAATTTTCCAGCGACGCGCAAATTTTTGCGGAGCTCGCGTGGTCCGCCACCCACGGGTGGCTCATAGACTTTAGTAAATACGTCGCGGGAAACTTGATCTTCATATGCTTTTAAAATAGCTAACTCTTCTGCTCCCGGCAGCCCGGTCGCTGCTAGTTCTGAATTATCAAAATAGCTTCGGGTGCGCGCGTATTGGCTATAAAATAAGTTTTTGTTCGACCATTCAAAATCGAAAGCATAGGCTAAGGCTTGGCGGACCAGTTTATTTTTAAATTTGGTGCGCCGTGTATTAAAGATAAAAGCCTGCATCCCAGATGAACGATTGTGAGAAATTTCTTCCTTTTTTATAAAACCCTGGTGTACCGCTTTGAAGTTATAGGCCGTAGCCCAAGCCTTGGATGAATTTTCGTTTTTGTGGTCGTATTCACCGGCCTTGAAGGCTTCTAGTGCAATAGTGCTATCGCGATAATAATCGAAACGGATTGTATCAAAGTTATAAACGCCCCTATGAACTGGGATATTCTTACCCCAATAGTTTTTATCGCGTTCGATGGTAATGTGTCTGCCAGCATCAAAAGATGTAATTTTATACGGACCGGAGCCCAATGGTGGTTCAAGGGTTGTTTTGCTAAAATCGCGGGTTTTCCAATAGTGCTCAGGTAATATGGTCAATTGACCCAGTATAAGGGGAAGCTCCCGGTTTTCCCCCGGCTTAAAATCAAAGCGCACAGTGCGACTAGCGATTTTTCTTACCTTAGCTACATTGCCATAGTAAAACCTAAAAAAAGGTGACCCTTTCTCCATCAGCGTATTGAAAGACCAGATTACATCTGCAACCGTTACGGGCTTTCCGTCATGCCACTTGGCCTCTTGTCGCAACTTGAAAGCCACCCATGACCGATCTTGAGGGACATAAATCTTTTCAGCCAATTCGCCGTATTGGCTGAACGCTTCATCGGCGGAACCGGACATAAGAGTGTTGTAGGTATAATTTGTTCCTGCTGCGCCATTCCCCTTGATGATAAAGTTGTTGAAAGTATCGAAGGTGCCTATGGCATGTAGTCTAACTAAGCCCCCTTTGGGTGCCTCTGGATTAACGTACTCAAAATGTTTAAAACCAGGGTTGTACTTGAGATTGCCATGCATAGCTATCCCGTGTCTGCCTTCTACACCATCGATAATATCGGCGATTAATTGCCCTGAGAGGGCCGAGAGACTGGTAAAAAAAACGCTGAGTAACAAAGTCTTCATCATAAAATACATATTGGTCGCCAAAGACCGGATGATCAAGCTATAGGATATGATGAGAGTAGTTTTTTCCTCATCTAAGAGGGTTGCGTAGACTTGTTAAAAGCTGAGTAACTCCAGTGCGGAGCCGTGGAGGTTTTCGTTACCGCAAGCCAGAACCGTACCATCGCTATCGAGATTTAGCATGTTACCCTGCCAGTCGGTAATTATCCCGCCTGCGCCTTCAATGACTGGAACCAGCGCAATATAGTCGTACGGCGACATGCTGGCTTCGCAGACAATGTCCATAAAACCACTGGCTAAAAGTCCGTAGGCCATACAATCTGAACCCCACAACATATATTTCACAGGGTTTTTTAGCTGGTTGAAACGGCATAGTTCTGCTCCTTGAAACATGTCGGGTGCTGTTGCTGTCATCCACACGTCTGATATACTGATACAAGAGCGCGTTTTAACTGTCATTCCTTGAAATGTAGTCTTGCGACCGAGGGAACCCACCCAACGTTCATGTAAAGCTGGCATGTCAATAACGCCTGCCACGGCTCTCCCTTCGTGCAATAATCCAATCAGGGTGCCGAAAATTGGTTTGCCTGAGAGAAATGATTTCGTGCCGTCAATAGGATCTATTACCCAAACGTATTCTTCGTTTGTTCGGGAGGCGCCGTATTCTTCCCCACAAATCCCATGATCTGGGTATCTCGCCTCTATCAAGTTGCGGATTTCCAGCTCTGCCATCTGGTCAGCAATTGAGACTGGGGTTTGGTCATTTTTTGTTTGAGCCTCTGCCGTTGAGCGGAAGTGAGCTCTGGTAATAGAGCCCGCAGCATCGGCAAGTTGCTCAGCAAAATCGACCAGTTCTTTAGGGCAGATATCCAAAGAGCTTAAGCCTTGATCCTTAGTTTACGGGAGGGGCTTTGGTGCATCGCTGAGCGAACGCAGATAAAGCAGCATAGAGGCGCGCTGGGCGGGTTTCTTAAGACCGGCAAAGGACATTTTAGTGCCTGGAGCATATGCTTTTGGTTTCGTCAAGAAGGCATCTAGATTTTGGTATGTCCACTCACCGCCTTTTTCTTTTAAAGCGTTGGAGTATTGGAAGCCGCTATTGGAAGCGGTAGTTTTACCAACGATCTCCCATAAATTTGGGCCAACTTTATTCTTACCACCTTTGTTGACCGAGTGGCACGCCTTGCACTTAGCAAAAATTTTCTCACCCTTAGCCATATCTGCGCTTGCCATCATAACGAGCGAATTTTCCATATCTTCGCTGACCTGAGCTATATCTTTGTTCGGGGCCTCTACCTCTGCCTCAACGGCGTAAGCGGCTATTGTGGGTTCGTTGGCCTCGACTAATAACTCGCCAGCCATATGGCTGCCAAAGGTAACCCACATAGCTATCAAAACTGCCAGTCCAATTTTGTGAACCCAATCGAAATGCATAGCTACTCCTTTCTTATCATCGGAGCGGAATTTAACTGTTTGCCGCCAATGGTGCAATCATCGTAAACCTAATAATTTGCGAAATAGGCTGTAATTATAACTGATCATTTTTTTAACTTTAGCAAGGCGTGCAATTCAATAAAAAACCCGATAGATTTGATGTATGTCTCTACCTTCCAGCCCAATTGTTGTTATCCCAGCTAGGCTGTCTTCCACTCGCCTGCCTAATAAACCACTGGCCGATATTGGGGGATATCCAATGATTATTCATGTTTGGAGGCGCGCCCTTGAAGCCGATATTGGACCAGTTTTGGTTGCGTGTGGCGATCTGGAAATTCTGGAGGTGATCAAGGATTTTGGGGGTAATGCTGTAATAACTAATCCTTCCCATCCCTCTGGTTCTGATCGTATTTACGAGGCTTTAGAAAAATTCGACCCCAGTCAGAATTTTGATGCGGTTATAAATTTGCAAGGTGATCTGCCAACGATCAGGATCGAGTTGCTGCAATCGGTGCTGGGGCCTCTGAAAGATATTAATGTAGATATTGCCACCTTGGTCGCCGACATGGTTGATCTGTCGCAGCGAAGCAACCCCAATGTTGTAAAAGCAGTGCTCGCTATGGGACCGGGGGGCCGCTCTGGGCGCGCACTGTATTTTAGTCGCAGTGCAGTGCCGTGGTGTAGTGATGATGGAGATAACAATAAATTGGTATTTTACCACCACATTGGGATTTATGCATACCGTCGTGAAGTACTAAAACATTTTGTGAGCCTTCCACCCGGGCAACTTGAAAAACGGGAAATGTTAGAACAGTTGCGTGCTCTTGAGGACGGCATGGTCATACACGCGACGCGCGTTGACACTATACCCTTGGGCGTCGATACTTTTGCGGATTTAGAGTGTGCGCGCGAGATTTTGGCGATTACGAAATGAGCGGATTTCTCCCATGAATGCTGCTGCAAATACCATTTCCTTCCAAGGCATGCCCGGAGCTTATTCCATGATGGCTTGCCAACTAGCTTACCCCGATATGATGCCTTTACCGTGTCGGACTTTTGAAGAGGCTTTTCAAGCTGTTACTGACGGCGCAGCTAAGCTTGCCATGATCCCTATTGAGAATTCTGTCGCAGGACGGGTTGCTGATATTCATCACTTGATGCCTCAGTCGGGATTAAAAATTGTTGCAGAGCATTTCCAAAGGGTAAATCATCAATTACTTGGCGTGGAAGGCGCAACCATTGAAGAACTGACGCACGTGCACAGTCACGTGCAAGCGCTCAGTCAGTGCCGCAAACTCATTAATGACCTAGGCATAGAGCCTGTTGTGCATGTAGACACAGCGGGTGCGGCTGAGGACGTTGCTGCGGGAGGTGATAAAACCCAAGCTGCTATAAGCTCTGAGCTTGCGGCGGATTTGAATTCTTTGAATGTTCTGCGGACAGACGTAGAAGATTCCGAGACGAACACGACGCGTTTTGTAGTCTTGTCGCGCGAGCCCATCGACCCTGGATTAAACCGCGAGGATGTAATAACAACCTTTGTTTTTGAGGTGCGTAATATTCCCGCTTCTTTATACAAGGCGCTTGGCGGCTTTGCGACGAATGGAATCAATATAACTAAGTTAGAGAGTTATGTAGATTCTGATTTTAACGCGGCACAGTTTTACGCAGATGTGGCTGCGCACCCGAAGCAGGAGTCAATGCAATTAGCTATGGAAGAACTTCAATTCTTTACCCATAACGTTCAAATTCTGGGGACTTATCCTGCGAGCTCTATGCGTAATCGCTGAGCATTAGAATTGATAAGCTCGAATAAGAAAAGCTTTAAAGTCCAATGTAAATGTCCACATGGAATAGCAAAATTTTGATAAAAGCATAATTTAAAAATGACGGTTGAGCTTGAGAATGTGGTCCTGTGCCTTGATTGCCTCGATCTCTCTCGCAGCAATATTTCATCATGTTCAGCATGCGGCTCAGGGCGAACTGTAATGCATTCTGAACTGGATAGACTGCATATTGCGCATATTGATTGTGACGCGTTTTACGCGAGTGTTGAGAAACGCGATGAACCAAGTCTTCGCGATCAGCCTGTAATTATTGGGCATGCAGGCGCGCGTGGGGTGGTAACGACAGCATGCTATATTGCTCGTCAATTTGGCCCGAGCTCCGCCATGCCAATGTTCAAAGCCATGCAAATGTGCCCACAGGCCGTTGTGATCCCACCCAATATGGTAAAATATAGAGAGGTCAGTAAAAAAATCCGCTTAATTTTTCTGGATGCGACACCGGTAATTCAATCCATTTCCCTAGACGAGGCCTATTTAGATCTCTCAGATAATGCGCGTGGTAATTTGACTCATGCTGCGGAAGGGACACCCGCTGTAGTGCTGGGGGAGGTTGCACGACGCATCGAAAAGGAGGTTGGGATTACGGTCTCTATTGGGTTATCCCACAATAAATTTTTGGCGAAGCTTGCATCCGATCTGAACAAGCCGCGCGGTTATTCAGTCATAGGTGAGGCGGAAAAACTGAGTTTTCTCGCCTCTTTGTCAGTGAAAAAAATTAATGGCGTGGGAGAGATCACAGCGCGCCGCCTAGGTGAATTCGGTGTAGAGACCATAGGTCAGTTACAACTTGTCCCAGAGGTAGAACTAATTAGCCGGTTTGGGAGGTTTGGGAGGCGATTGGCTGGTTTCGCTAAAGGGCACGATTTGCGCGCAGTAGAAGAGAATTGCCACGTCAAAAGCGTTTCAGCTGAGAAAACTTTCCTTCAAAATACTAACAGCATTGCGGACTTAATTGCTGCTGTTGAGCCTTTATGTGGGCGGATTGCCCAGCGTTTAGGGCATGCTGGCAATGCAGGTGGCACTGTGAACCTCAAACTTAAGACAGCAAATTTTAAAATATTGACTCGTACCCGCCAGTTACCGCACCTCACCCAGCGGGCTGACATTATTTTTTCACAGGTTAAGAAGCTTATCACGCGGGAGGCCGATGGTCGGTTTTTTCGTCTAATAGGGGTCGGCGTAAGCGATATTGGTCCGGCGGCACATGCAGACCCACCCGACCTTTTCCGCACGATATAGTATATTAGCTAAAGCGGGTGTTCCAAGGAATTAGTAATCGTTGAAGTATGAAAAGGACGAGCTAAGTACAGCGCAAAAACGATATTATATTTGCGCTGTTTAATTTCAATACTTCTTCCCCGGGGTGGCGGTTTTGTCCAACAAGAGCTCCTATCTTGACAGGAGGAACTTTATGTCGGCAATCAGTTCGCTTATTCCACGCTTGGTGATACTCTCCCTTGACCTGCCATTAGTTGCCGGTGGAGGTGAGTTTTTGGCCGACTAAAGTCCTGAGATTCTCACGACGGTTGGCTTTTTTCGCTGTCTCCATTGTCCTAATTTAATTGCTCTATCCTGCTGACCCTAATCGCAAGCCTCCAGAGTTTTATATGTTGGGCGTCAACGGTATGATTGTATTTTCCGATAATGAGGGGCGTAATGTCGTGGCGCGAAGAGCATAGGATATTTGGGATATTGATCTTGCTTACGATGTAACAGTAAAAATGGGCCGCGACGTGGCCTTTTTGTCTCCTAAAACAACGGTAAAACTTCGGCCGGCGTCGAAGAGCTGAAAATGTTAATCGAGCCAGCATTTTATTCGGTGCCATCAGATGCCACTCTCTACCTCGGTTCGGTTCAGACGATGCCGTTTGCACGCCAGTCATTTGCAGAAATACTTTGTGCAATCGCTTAAGTATACGAAAACAATGATCCATCTCCTGGTGAGGGTATTGAAGCCAGTGGATGATTTATAAAAGCGGGAGTTTGTAGGTAGCGCCGAATAACATTGCACTAATGATAGCTATCGGGTACTTGAGTCGTCACGATCATTAAACCAGCTTTGTATTAACCAGCGGGCAATGGAGTCTGGCCGGGGTAGGCGGGGTTCGTCCTTCGATGAATCGTTCCATTCACTAAATCGACGCACTTCGTTAATTGTAAACCATCGGACATCCTGAAGTTCTTTAGGGTCCATCGTGATTTCTGTACTTGTGGCCGTAGCGCGGAAACCAAGCATGAGTGATGATGGAAACGGCCATGGTTGCGATGCCATATATCGCACATCGGTAACGTCAATATTTGCCTCTTCCATTACCTCTCGGGTGACTGCTTGCTCTAGTGTTTCGCCGGGTTCGACGAAACCGGCCAAGGTTGAATAAAGCGGAAAATCCCACCGAGTGCTTCTGCCTAGCAAGCAGCTAGGTGGACACGTTGTATCACCTGGATGCTCAACGAGCATAATTACAGCGGGATCGGTGCGGGGGAAGCTGGTGCGCGCGCAATCTTGATTGGTGCATAGACGCATGTGGCCCCCATCGCTTATTTCGGTTGAAGATCCACAATAGCCACAATGGCGGTGAGATCGGTGCCAGTAAGCGAGACCGCGGGCATAAGCCAATAATGCCGCGTCTGTTCGTGGAATAATCCAGCCTAATTGTCTTATGTCGATGAATTGCCCCTCGCCACCAGCCAAAGTTATGGCGTCAAACTCCTCAAAATGGCTAATGTCTGCGCTGAAGACCGGCGCATGAGTCTCATCAATCCCTAAAAAGACAACGCTTAACGCTGATTGAATGAGTTTAGGTGCGTCAGCTCGTTTTAGCAGCAATGCACGTAGACCGTCCCCTTCTTTTAGAATGTGGCTGCGGTTGCGCCAACAAGCAACGAACTTGACGTTAGCATCCGATAAGCTTTGCCCGAGCCATGCTTTATCTCGGCGTTTTAGGCCCGCTCTATCAAGAGGTACATCCGTGTAGGTTAAAGATGTTAGTGCGCGATTATACATAGGCTCAGTCTCGCATAGGGCTCCCATGAGGGCAATCGCTCCTAGATTTAATGGGGATCAAAATTTTTAAAATCGGGGAAATCACCTCTAAATGAATATATCAACGTGTCTTCGATTTGTTTACTTTTAGGCGGAGAGTACAAATGCCGTATATCGATATTTGTTCGTAAAACTATTCTTCGGTATTGGTTTCCCTAATAATACACTGATATAATGAACAAGGAAGGTTGGAAACGGACGGGCTTCTCGCCAACCCGGTCAGGTCCGAGAGGAAGCAGCCGTAACGAGTTCCAGCCCGGGTCGATGTCCAACCTTCCACCCCACTCCAAGATGACATGACATAAATGAAGTCCGTGAAGTTGGGTCGACCGAGGAATTCCATGAGAAAAAATATAACATGAGCGATTTTGACAACGCACCCTATCAAGTACTTGCTCGGAAATTCCGTCCGACGACCCTTTCAGGCTTGATCGGCCAAGATGTACTGGTCAAAACGATGATCAATGCATTCAAAACGCGGCGTTTGGCACATGCCTTTATATTAACCGGTGTCCGTGGTGTTGGTAAAACAACGGCAGCGAGGATTATCGCGCGCGCGTTGAATTGCATTGGGACCACCGGTGATGGTGAACCGACGACGGAGCCGTGCGGTCAATGTGAGCATTGTATAGCCATAGGGGAAGATCGACACGTAGACGTATTTGAGATGGATGCCGCGAGTCGTACAGGTGTTGAAGATATTCGTGAATTAATCGATGGGGTACGCTACCGCCCAACAGCAGCGCGAAACAAAGTCTACATCATTGACGAAGTGCACATGTTATCAAAAAACGCATTCAATGCGTTATTGAAAACACTTGAAGAGCCACCAGAGCATGTAAAGTTTATTTTCGCTACGACCGAAATCAGGAAAGTACCCGTGACGGTTTTGAGCCGTTGCCAACGCTTTGATTTGCAGCGCGTCGGCATGAAAACATTAGAAGAGCATTTTACTGAGATCGCAGAAAAAGAGGGAGTACTGCTCACACCGACGGCGGTTAATTTAATCGCCCGCGCGGCTGATGGCTCGGTCCGAGATGGGTTGAGTATTCTTGATCAAGCGATTTCACATACACAGGGTAAGGTTGATGATGTTCAGGTCCGCGATATGCTGGGCTTGGCTGATCGAACGAGTAGTTTTCAACTATTCGAATTTTTGATGGCTGGGGATGCAATAGGGGCGCTTCAGGCCTTCGAAACCATGTTCATTGACGGCGCAGATCCAGAATCTATTCTTGAAGACCTTCTTGAGGTGGTGCATTGGATCACTCGAGCAAAAATTATACCCTCGTTGATGGAAGACCCGACAGTTCCCGAACTTGAGCGTAGTTGGGCTCAATCTTTGGAAGCGCGGCTCGCGATGCCAGAATTAAGCCGTGCTTGGCAAGTAATTTTGAAGGGATTGAATGAAGTACGAACAGCGCCATCCACGAGGCAAGCGGCAGATATGGTGCTTGTTCGCGTAGCGTATACGGCTACTCTGCCTACCCCGGATGAAGCGTTGAAGGCTCTGGATGATAACAAACCCTCTGAACCTATTTCGCATCCGGTATCCCCGGCTCCGCGGATGGACTCGGGGCAGTCACCTTCACCACCGCCGACACCCACTAAAGGCCCTCTGGTGAAGGACAGAGGTGGCTCGGTTGATGAAATTTCTAGCTTAGATGTCCCAGCCACTGTGGTATCGGATTCAAAATCCGAGGATGGTGTCTCAAATATTGAGCAGCGTTCGTCAAGAACCGTTCAGTCTTTTGATGAGGTGGTGGCCTTAGCGGATGAGCTTCGTGAGGGAATATTGCGAACGCATTTGATCAATAACGTGCACCTAGTATCTTTTGCACCCGGTTGCATAGAGTTGCGGCAGACAGAGGCTGCGCCAGCTGGGCTTGCTGGCCAATTGGGTGATTTTTTGAGCACAAATACTGGGGAGAAATGGGTGGTAAGTATGACTAAAGCTGATGGTGACCGAACTATGGCGGAGCAGCAAGCCATCCGCCACAGAATCTTGGAGGATGAGGCGGCTGGACATCCAATGGTCAAGCAAGTCTTGGATACATTTCCAGGTACCGAAATTAAAACGGTCAAGCCTCAGAAATAAATGAGCATGGATGGATGGGAGCTTATGGCTATCGAAGTGCGGACTATATCTGTTAATGATAAAATGCAAAAAGGTTATTCTTATGCACTTGTAATGGGCATAAACGAGGGATTCGATCCTGATTTTAAACCGTTTTATACACCGGTTCAGATGTTAAACATGGGAATTTTTGAGGGGAAGTACCTGAATGATTGCCACGATGAGTTTCCTGCAACTTGGTTCAAAAACGCAAATGTTAGCAATCACCCCAATCCAAAACTCAATTATTTTGGTATTAAAAGCCGTCAGTCGCTGTCGGTTTGGCGAGATAAAGGATGGATATATGGACCTGACCCCCGTGGCTGGTTTCAATGGTATTGCCGATATTTCATGGGTCGGCGGTTGCCCGAGGTAGATCCGATACAAATTAGACGATGGAGAGCATTCGCGCGGCACGCCGGCCAAATTCGAAAAAACTGTGAGCCTAAAGACATGTTTTGCCGACCACGCCAGCGCCAAGCTTTGTTGCAGTGGTCGCATAACTCGTTGATCTAAAATGCTATTTTGTAATTAAGAACTTATTCCCAGATGCCTGTCCCCAGGCTTCTATGAACTGGCCTAGGTGTGGGCGTGATTTGCTCTCCTTTTCAATGAGTGTGATGAGATCTGCGACCGCTCGGTTATAACTTTCGATCCTCATCGTTCCGCGGTGTAACATGAAGCGTAGGTAGAGGAGATAAGTGTTTAAAACGTCCATTTCACAGTAGTTGCGGACGCCTTGAATCTCACCGTTATTAACCATTTCTCTTACCTTAGTGCCGTCCACACCTATTTTTCCGGGATAGCCAAGCGCTGCGCATATTTCGGAAAGTTTGAGCCGTGTTGACGCACCATAGTCGGATAGTTGATCGATTAGGTCGCAGTGCCAGTTTAGGGAGTAACGGCTCCCATAGCTATTCCATTTGTCCCCAGCCTGATGCAGCCAAGATGATTGAATGCCGTGAACCATAGCTCTGTACTTTAGGACAGGGAGATCAAAACCCCGGCCGTTGAAGCTTACGAGACGCGGTCTTAGTTGCTCAAAATACTTAAAGAAACCCTCTAATAACTGAAATTCATCGAAGTTAGGTTCTCCACCTGACCGTAATTCTCTCAGGTAATACTCCTCTTGGCTGTCAAGTGTTTCGATTTCTGCTTCTAAAAAACTTATTGCAACAACTTTGTGAAATGGATGGCGCGGGAAAGGACTACGACCCCCAGAGACTTCCATGTGATAGCGTTCCAACTCAGCAAATCTGGCATCCTTATCGGGGTTGGTAAAGCCGGTGAGGTTAGGAACTACATCTGTATCCGGCACAGTTTCTATGTCGAAGACAAAAAGGTTTTTATGCTGCATGGCTATCCTTCAATAGTAATGGTATAAAGGTGGTTGCCCAAACGAAAGGAAACGCCTTATGAAAAACCTCAGTCAAATGCTGAAGCAAGCTCAGGAACTGCAAGGCAAAATGCAAGAAATACAAGAGCAGCTCACTGAATTGGAGGTTACAGGCACATCGGGTGGCGGCATGTGCAAGGTTATCCTAAATGGAAAAGGTATGGCGAAAAGCATCCATATTGATCCAGCCATAGTAACCCCTGATGATGCTTCATTACTAGAAGATCTTATTTTAGCGGCCATGAACGATGCGCGGGTAAAAGCCGACGAGCGCATGCGGGATGAAATGCAGAAATTGACAGGCGGGTTGCCTTTGCCACCGGGCACGCCTTTGCCGTTTTGACTACGCCGTGCTTGCGGAGATTCAAGGCCATACGTTTTATCTTCCAGCTCTGAGCACGGCGTCCGTTGTCTTTGATTTGGGTGCCGCAGGCGCTGGGTTTGCCCAAGAGATTAATCGACGTACAGGGTGCATTTGTCACTGTGCCGAGGCCTCTCCGGTATTGATTGAAACGATGGCACGAGGCCGAGGTATTCATCATCACCACGTTGCAATATGCGGCAAAGATGGTCCGTTTAAGATGACAGTAGGTGGACGAGATAAAGAGCGATATTGGGTTAAGTGGGAGGGAGCGTCTGGAATTAGTGAAAAAGACATCATGGAAGTGCCGGGGCTAACTTTGGAGAGCTTCTACAAATATTGCACTGTTGACCAAGTTGACTTGATTAAAGTTGATATCGAAGGTGCTGAGTTTTCAATGTTTGACAGTGTATCTGATGAGACGATTTGCCGGGCTGCACAATGGACGATAGAATTTCATGATTTTATAGATCCATCATTGACACCCAAAGTCCTGGCGATTATCCAGCGGATGAGGCAACTCGGATATGCAGACATCATCATGACACGACACGCCCACGGTGATGTGTTGTTCTTGGATACAAGCAGATTAAAAATAAACTCATCACAATTATTCTATATGCGCTCCGCCCTGAAGTACAGTCGGGGGGTGAGACGGATGTTGTCCCGGCTTCTCGACAGGCTTCATCGATGATTTGTCAATGAGGAAATCGTGACCACCTCGGCTATAAATAATCTGATTAATCTTTTGGCAAAATTACCGGGTTTGGGACCGCGCTCCGCGCGCCGTGCCGTATTAACTCTGATCCGCCGCCGTGAGGTGTTGCTGTGGCCTCTTGCTAAGGCTCTAGCGGAAGTGGCCGAAACAGTATGCACGTGCAAGACATGCGGTAATGTGGATTCCTGCGACCCCTGTTATCTGTGTGCAGATCAAGGTCGTGACCAAGCATTAATCTGTGTTGTTGAGAACGTCTCAGATCTATGGGCACTGGAACGCACTCGTGCCTACAAGGGGTTGTATCACGTACTTGGAGGCACCTTGTCAGCGCTTGATGGTATCACGCCAGAAGATTTAAATATTCCGCACCTCGTTGAACGAGCGGCTGATCCAGCTGTACTGGAAGTAATTTTAGCCACCAGCCTGACGGTTGATGGACAAACTACCGCTCATTACATCACCGATAAGTTGCACGCCTCTTGTGTTAAAATTTCAGGCTTGGCACATGGAGTTCCCGTCGGTGGGGAGTTGGATTACCTCGATGATGGAACTCTTCACGCAGCGCTGAAACAACGGAAACCACTATAAAAATGTGGATAATAATTTATTCTGGGTTGTGATGGACCCTATTGGTCGAAATTGATAACTTATATCCTCTAATGCTTATAGCCGGTAGTTGGACTTAGGGGGTATGGCTTTGGTAAAAAATATCGAAGTAGAGTGGATAGATTATGATGTTGTGGTTGTGGGGTCTGGCGGAGCGGGTGCGCACGCTGCTCGAGCGGCGGCCGAGGCAGGCGTAAGGGTCCTCGTTGTTTCTAAGGACCCTATTGGCGCATCGGACACAAAAATTTCTGAGGGGATTGCTACGGTGCGAGACAGTGCAGGTGACTCAGATAAAGAGAGTACTCTCTCAGAAAATGTAAAAATGGCTGGAGGCGACTTGCCGATACAAAAGATTACGGACGCCTTCGCTCAGGACAGTGTGTCAGCATACGATCACTATCGTGAAGAGGGGCTGCGCCCCAAAATTGCTGAGAGTGGGGACCGGCCTCAACCCTTACCCTTGCCACTTGGTGGCCATACACGTCGACGCTCTGTTGGTCATGAGAACTGTGGGGTCGCTTTTGGGCACGCTAATTGGAATATGATTGTTAACGGTGGTTTTAATGGATCAATAGAATACATGGAAGATGCGTGGTTCCTTGATCTTGCGCATTCGCGACTGGAATCTGGCGAGATTGCGGCAATAGGTCGAGTTCACGGTGGATTGATTTATCACGCTGCACGAGGTTGTTTAATTGCTGTTCGCGCACCCGCTGTGGTGATTGCAGCAGGAGGTCTCTCAACTCTTTATTTTCCAAAAACGGATACCATGCGCGGTAATACCGGGGACAGCTACGCTGTGGCTGCGAGAGCAGGGGCAGAACTGGTGGATATGGAACAAATACAATTTTTGCCATTTTGCCTTACTTCGCCGCCTTCTTATGAGGGGTTGTTGGCGGGTGAGCCTGTAACTGCAAGTTTTCTGGGCGTGCTTCGTGACAAATTTGGAAAGATTATTCTCGACGGTGTTTATTTGCGAACCCGTGCGGAGTGCTCTTCGGCGATAATGCGTGCAGTCGAAGAAGGGCGTGGTTCTAAAAATGGTGGGGCCTATCTCGATATGACCGCTAATATGAGAGCACCACTGTCTGGGCCGTATTTCAAGCAATTCCTTAAAACCTGTTTGCCCTCAGCCTTTGCAAATGCTCGCCAAGCGTTAAGCAAATCGGCAGCAAGATGTGAGGAGCCATGGGAAGTGCGCCCAGGCGCTCACTACCAGATGGGCGGGATCCGCGTTGATTGTGACGGTGCGAGTGTTGGTGGCGATGGAGATGGGTTCCGGAGCCAAGGCATCCAAGGTTTGTTCGCTGCAGGACAAGCAATGGGCGGTTTGTTTGGTGCCAATAGATTGGGATCCACCTCCTTGACAGAGGGTGCGGTATTCGGAAGACGGGCTGGACGCGCGGCAGCAGCTTGGGCGCATTCAGCTAAAAGACTAGAAGTTGATAATGTGTTCGCTCCAATTATCTGCCAGCATCAAAGTCGGTTTGGCCAGAGTGGAAAATTTGTGGCAGCAGTACTTAGGACTGAATTACAAGAGCTTAGTTGGTTGAAAATAGGACCGGTGAAGTCTCAGAGACGTCTCGATGAAATGGATAAAAAACTTGATGAATGGACGCAAAAACTCAACGATATAGCTATTCCTGCGGTTACCACTTGGAACCAAGCGTTTTTAAATTTTGAGGAATTGCGTAACATGCTTGAAACAGCAAAAGCGATTTCTACTGCCTCGCGGGAGCGTGACGGAAGTGTTGGGGGACATGTACGTTTGGACGGCAAGAATATCTCCGCGTTCGCACAGCCATATTCAACGTTAGTTCATTACACCGCTAATGGAAAGTGGCGCGTGCGTCGTGAAAAGCGCACACGTGCGCCATTAAAACGATTAATCTTCTATAAAATCCAAGAGAAAAAACGCTTGATGGAAGCGCGTATTTTACGTGCCCTACCGGCAGGAATGCGTGACCGTAATCTTATGAGGCGCTATCAAGCGATCATGGGTTCACGCGGGGCACCAGAGGTATCTCCGGGTTCAGATGAGGCAGCGGTTGGTGAGGTATTCAGATCATGAGGGAGGGAGATAAATCGACATTGCAGATCAAATTAATTATCAATCGGGATGGGAAAACAGAGAGCAAGATATTTCACTACTGTAAGCGGACACCTGATGAGCGTCCAATGGCACTTGATGTTTTACTACAAGCACAAGCTACCACCGAACCTGATCTTGCATTTCGTTACGGTTGTCGGGCAAGAAATTGCGGCGTTTGCACAATAGATATCAATGATAAACCCCGCATCGCTTGTCGAGCACGTGTTAGAGACGGAGATACACTAAGTCCTATGGCGACTTTACCGGTCTTAGCTGACTTGGTTGTCCGTCGCGATGGTATAGCGCGTCAGCTAAAGGGACGGTTGCGATCTGGCGGGCATGGAAATGAACTTAATGTTGAGGCACCGGATACCTATCATGATTTAACGGCTTGCATAGAGTGTTATGCGTGTTTGGATAAGTGTCCGCTGCATGCGCGCAATTTTGATGGTGGGTTGCCCGGTGAAATGAGTGGTCCACTGCCTGATGCCGCTCAAGGGTATAAGTGGGGCAACCCTTTTTCATTTCTTAAGTTGGAACGTACTCGTCTCGATCCATTGACCACGGCCGTGGGGCGAGAAACTGCAGTCGACCATGCGGTTCATTTAGGTCTGGACGCGTGCGTTACATGTCCGGGGTGTAAGTGCGGGGTTGGTATTGATCTCAAAAGGCAAGTAATCAAACCATTGCTGAAAGCTGCGCATGGCAAAATAGAATTAAGATCGGAGGGTGATGAGTGAATGTTGGTTTTTCTTTTTGGTGGGGACGAATTATTATTTCGCACTCTGTAGTTTAGGTGGGGTGGCGGATGGTTCGGGCGATAGATCAGCAGCAGAATTGTCTTCCGCAAAATGCAATTCCTCAATTTTTTCGCCTTTTTTGACGATTTTATTAGTAGAGATTCGAATGTCTCGCATATCCCTTAATGCTAAGTTGAAGTGTGTTTGAAGACTGCTAACCCGTTTGTCTAAACGCCCCACATCGTCAAGCATTTTGACTACCTCACTCTGAATAACTCCGGCCTGTTCACGCATTCGTGCATCTTTGATCACGGCACGGACCGTATTTAACGTGGCCATTAAAGTTGTGGGTGAGACAATCCACACCCTATTACGGTAGCTCTCCTCGACGACGCCTCGAAAGTTTGCATGAAGTTCTGCATAGACGGCCTCTGATGGCAGAAACATTAATGCCGAATCGGCAGTTTCTCCCGGCACTATATAGCGTTCAGCGATGTCGCGGACGTGCTTGCGAATATCAGTTTCGAATGCCTTTGCTGCGTATTTACTTGAATTTTCCTCTTCAGCATCCCGGAGAAGCTGGAAGCTTTCTAGTGGAAATTTACTATCGATAGCGATTGAGCCTGGTGGATTGGGCAGCTTTAGTAAGCAGTCAGCGCGTCTGCTATTTGATAGCGTTACTTGGAATTCGAAGATAGACGGAGGCAGCGCCGCGGTGACTAGGTCTCGCAACTGAATTTCGCCAAAAGCTCCGCGACTTTGCTTGTTGGAGAGAATATCCTGTAAACTTACCATCTGTTGAGAGAGATCGGTGATTGTTTGCTGTGCTCGGTCTATAACCGCAAGCCGTTCTGCCAAGCGGTTTAAATTTTCTCCGGTTCGTTGTGTCTGTTGGTTTAGTCCGTCGCCAATCCTCCGAGTCAGTTGATCAAATCTTTGACTCAGTCCTGTTTCTGACTGCTGAACCCTGCCCGAAAGTTCAGCTTGCGAGGCTGTCACTCGGTTTGCCAAATCAGTATGATTTTGGGCTAGTCCTTCTGATAAGCGGGTCAATTTTTGAAGTTGAATGGAGGCCTTCATCCGTTCTCGGTTATTGGTATAGGCCAAAACCGCGATAGTGATTAGTAAACCACCAATAACAAGACCAGTGAAGCCAGCAAGAACCGTTATTCCACTATTACCCTGCATTAGGCTCTCTATCATGACCCCCACATTGCCTGACACTCGGCTTGAATGCAAACTGATCCATTAAACAGTAAAAATTTCCTAGTCTAACATCCAACGCGATTTAGTCTGTTATCCTCGCAGCGGTTAATGCTGCTAACGGATTTCCTAAATGAAAGGTGCTTCTTCATGAGTCAGATAACAAAAAACTTATGGTTTAAATGCGCCTTTGTATGAGTTGTGCAAATTTCACAACTATGAGGCTCAATTCTGTTCGAACCTCTATTACATCCAGTTAAGGCCGATATTGGAGAACGGCACTGCCCCCGGCTCACCCGGACAAAATCTCCAAACAGGGGAAGTGCCGAATAGCTTTAAATTTGGTAGTGCGATCAAAGTTGAGGATACGGTAGCAAAACCAAAGTCTGTTTGGATATTCATAGCACCCGCGTATTTAATCTGATTTTCTCGCTCTGTAGATGCAAGTAGAGCCTCCCATGCAAACCAATCATTTGTATCAGGATTCGGAATTTGAGCTAACCTAAACCGCGGTAAATGATAACGCACACGGTCTGAGGCGATTTCGTCATTGAGATCGAAAGCGGTCAACATTGAGATACCCTCAGGAACAGGTTCTGACTCAATTTCGACCCCGTCGGATCGAAGCCAAAAGGCTTCCCTGGCATCGGCGATAATCATATTAAAGCTTCGATAGCTGGTTGGTTCCAATTGTGCCATAGCGGTGGCCGCAGTTGAAGCGTCCTCGTGATCCACGGCTTCCAAGGGCAACTCGCCGCGCGAGCGTTTACCGGGGGCAAATCCAAGGGAGTTTTGACCGTTGAGAATAGACGCAACTACGCCATCTCTGTTAAGCGCAAGCCATGTGCCACCTGCCTCTAAATCACGGCCGGCCATAACGTGCTTGCGGTCAGGCCAGTGGCTATATGGTGGCTCCCAAGCACGATCTCTCATTTCATCGCGGTTAGCCCCTATTAGAACCGGCCATCGATGACTGGGACGGCGAGAGATAATCAAAGTACACATAACTAGTTGATACTCTGTCTGAAGTATTTGGACCAGCCTTTAAAAAATGCACATTTCAACATATTTAGGCGTTTCATGGGTTGCACCACGTGAAGTGTGAGATAAATTTTGAAGCAAAGCTAATCGCTATTTTGGAGATAAAGTATGGGTGATGCGTTTAACGACCGCGAAAGAGGTTTTGAATCTAAATATAAGCAAGATCAGGAATTTGAATTTAAAGTGATAGCTCGACGTAACAAACTTGTAGGATTATGGTTAGCTACCGAGTTTGGCATTGTCGGTGAAGCGGCAGAGACCTACGCAAAGGAAGTGGTAGTTGCTGATTTAGAAGAGCCCGGTGATGAAGCTGTTATCCGGAAAGTCATGGCCGATATTCAGGCACAAAGCGTTACAATTTCAGATGCCCAAGTCTGGGCCAAACTTACTGAAATGGAGACTAAAGCGCGCCAACAATTACTAAATGACTAGATTTTGCGCGGCTCTGGAGTGGCGCGGGGAATCGCGTTGAATACCTGAACGGCAAACGCCGTAGAATCAGAAAAATTGGGTGGTATAGATGAGAGCAAGACGTGTGAACGTCCCCCTGAATGGGGCGGAAAGGTGATCACGAAGGAGTTATTCTCACCGAAAAACCGGACAATTCTCCTACCTTGAAGTTCGTGCACGGTTTTGGGGCTTTGCTGGCTTTGCTGCTCAATCTGAGTCTAGAGAGGTTACCCAAAAACGCGTTTGAAAATAGTCTCGACATGCTTAGTGTGATACGCGATGGAATCTATATTAAATAATTTATTGATATCATCCCTATTCAGCACTGCGGTTAGTTGATCGTCGCAGGCAAGAAAAAACATTAAACGGTTAGTGTGCTGAGCAGCTGCTTTGTCCGACTCACTTAGTTCTGGATGAGCATCTGGGTTGTCAGGGTCAATACCAAAACTCCGCCAAACTTTCATTGCGGCACGTTGAACGATCGCGTACCCGTCCTCGCGACTGACCCCGTGTTGGGTAAGAGCGAGAAGTACTCGCTGTGAGTCATGAATGCCACCAAACTTATGGATTTGTTCGAGCATGTTGGCGGGATAGACCACCAGATTTTCTACGACGCTAGTAAGTCGTGTTAGCGCAAAATCGAGGATGATAGTAGCATCCGGCCCAATCACCCGTTCTACGGAGGAGTGAGAGATATCGCGCTCATGCCAAAGCACAATGTTTTCCATTGCTGGAACTACAGCGGAGCGGACGATGCGAGCAAGACCTGTAAGATTCTCTGTTAGAACTGGGTTGCGTTTGTGGGGCATGGCTGATGAACCCTTTTGGCCAACGGAAAAATACTCTTGTGCTTCTCGTAATTCTGTACGTTGCAGATGTCGGACCTCGACGGATAAACGCTCAATGGCAGAGGCAATAATACCTAAAGTTGAAAAAAATATTGCGTGGCGATCACGCGGGATAACTTGGGTCGATATTGGTTCTGGGATAAGACCCAGTTGCTCAGCAACATGAGCTTCGACCGCTGGGTCAATATTGGCAAAAGTGCCGACGGCGCCTGATATTGCGCACGTCGCGACTTCACCGCGGGCCGCAATGAGTCGTTGGCGACAGCGCTGGAACTCGGCATAGTGCCCGGCTAACTTAACACCAAATGTCGTTGGTTCGGCATGAATTCCATGACTCCGACCGATACATGGCGTTAGTTTGAACTCCCTTGCTCGTTCCTTAAGAGTTGTCAAAAGTTGGTCGAGATCCCCCAACAAGACATCGGCAGCTTGCTTCATCTGGACGGCGAGACAGGTATCAAGAACATCTGACGATGTCATACCTTGATGTATAAAGCGCGATGGCTCGCCTACGTGGTCCGCCAGCTCTGTAAGAAACGCAATAACATCGTGATGGGTTTCGCGCTCGATCTCATCAATTCTCGCAATTCTCTCTTCATTATATTGCAAATCGCCGTTCTTCCAGACTGCAGCTGCCGCTTCAGTGGGGATCACGCCGAGTCTAGCTTGCGCGTCGCACGCATGGGCCTCGATCTCAAACCAAATACGGAAACGGTTGGCTGGTTCCCAAATTGCTGCCATTTCGGGACGAGAATAGCGCGCGACCATTGAAGACTCCGTGATAAGAAAATAGTTAGTAAGAGGCGTAAGTTCCTGAGTGATAGTGGTGTAACTTTGGCTAGAAACCAAGTAAAACTGGATATGTCAACACACCTGTATTTAAAATGACTGAGGAGCGAGGATAGGGCGTTGCATGGGGAAGAAGCTAAGATGAAAGATATCTTACCAAAAATCCCGTATCTTGATGTTGGGCCGCACGGTGCCGTTCGATTAGCAGAATTGACACCAGAAATCTTCGATGCTGTTTTAGTCGCAGGTCATTCATATTATGGCCGAGCTACTCTGTTTTTTGGTGACCTTTTATCAAGGCGATGGTTGAGAAGAAACTGCAATCCCTTTACCGAAGAAATAATTAAACTATCACAATTAGCTGATAGGCGCGGAACTTATTTACTGAATCTTTCGTATGAGTGGTCATGCACCTCTGCTGCTACAGCAGACCCTAGCCTCACAGGTGCGCGTTTATTAAGAACTTTGGATTGGCCACTACACGGTCTTGGACGCTATGTCGTAGTTGTGCGAATGGCTGGAGACGCGGGCGTTTATGATAATATTACGTGGCCCGGTTTCGTTGGAGTAGCTACAGCTTCGGCGCCTGGCCGGTTTGCCGCTGCTTTAAATCAACCGCCTATGCGAAAGTGGACGTCGTTCTCTTGCACTGACTGGACGATCAACCGCATCCGAGTATGGCGTCGACCTGCTTTACCGCCAGTGCATCTGTTGCGTCAAGTATTTGACACTTGCCGGACATTTTTAGCGGCTCGAGATATGTTAACTAAAACCCCATTAGCGATGCCCGCCTTTTTTACTTTAGCCGGGATAGAACCACACGAAACTTGTGTTATTGAGCGCACTGAAGACGGCGCTTGTGTTCGACAAGGTCCCGTCAGTATCTCTAACCATTGGATTGAGACTGTGCAACCAAGCCACTATCGTGGCCACGATAGTGAGGGTCGTCTCCGGTTAATGGAAGAGCTATGCAATCGGGCAGCTTCAGCAAGCCCATTTGATTGGGTTAAGTCGCCAATCCTTAACCCTACAACACGGCTTGCTGTGGTCGCTAATCCGGCCAACGGTCGGTTGGTCGTTCAGGGCTGGGAAAAAAATGGGCCAGCTACAACTGTGTTCGAACTTAACCAATAAGCATAGCGCGTTGTGGCAAATGACTGTGTGAGTAATCCCATGTTTATGCTAGTTTCTGTAATTAGGTGGTCGAGCTCTAACAAAAAAAATATGTAAAAATCCAGCTCCTTCTTCACCGATCGTGCATTCGCTCTCCTAGGGACAAGTGAGTTTTGTGAGTCTCGGTACCCGCAGGATCAGATATTAAATTTTGAAAATAATTGGTAGAGCTGGATCCACGTCCCGCTCTTGCGCTTAGATTACTTGAAGATTAATGTTATCTTAGACACGCAAATATTATATTGACATAACTCAGGTTGTATAAGGGGGCCTGTCGAGCCCACAGGGTGATTGGGTGAATACTTCATATCCATCATTAGTAACAGCGAGCGAATGCTCAAATTGGGCAGATAATGACCGATCTTTGGTTACAGCAGTCCAACCGTCAGATAGTATTTTCACCTCGAAAGTCCCAGTATTTATCATCGGTTCAATGGTGAAAAACATTCCGGTCTGCAATACCTCCCCCTCGCCACGACGTCCGAAGTGCATTATGTTGGGTGCGTCATGGAATACCTGTCCCAGACCATGGCCGCAGAAATCTCGGACAACGCTGAATCTCTCACCCTCTGCGAATGTCTGAATAGCATTGCCAATATCACCGAGTGTAGCGCCGGGTCGGACCTCACGGATACCGCACCACATGGCTTCAAATGTCGCTTCAATTAGGCGTTCTGACTTGCGGTTGATCTTGCCGACTGGAAACATTCGACTCGTATCACCATGCCAGCCATCGAGAATTGTTGTGACATCGATATTAACTATATCGCCGTCACGCAGAGCTTTTTCGCTCGGAATTCCGTGGCAGACTACATGATTAATGGACGTGCAGATGGATTTAGGAAAACCTCGATAATTTAGCGGAGCAGATACACCGCCCCTTTCCGACACAAAATCATGACAGAGTTGGTTTAACTGATCTGTGGTGATTTGTGGCTGCACATGAGGTGTTATAAAATCTAGACACTCAGCAGCCAGACGTCCTGCCTTGCGCATCCCATCAAAAGCAATGGGGCCGTGGAGTTTGAGTGGTCGCCCATCACGTCCCGGTACTTGTGTATAAAGATTTTGCATAACGTGATTATGCTCAATTAAACGGGTTTATCCAGCTTTTCGAGTTACGCTGGCCCTAATTACTCATTTTAATTCAAAAATACTAATGATTTTGTAATTTTTATCTCGTTCAAATTTAACTTACAACCGTATGCAATAACCTCAACGCCCGCGTTGCGGGCCTTGTCTAATGCATAACCGTATTTTGGATCAATATCCCGAGCAATCGTTACTCCTGCTGAGCAGTCTCCTCGTTGAACCAAGTAAAACATTACGGCCCGATGACCCTCTGCCACCATATCGGATAGCTCAACCAAGTGTTTGGCACCTCGAGCCGTCACACCGTCTGGAAACTCCACTGGGTCGTGGCGGCCAAAATGCCTTCGCATTGTGACGTTTTTGACCTCGACATAGCAGCGTCCAAGCTCAGTATCCTCCAAGAGGATATCGACCCGCGAATTTTTGCCATATTTTACTTCTCGTGATTGGGATGAGTAGCCCATGAGTTCAGGTATTTTACGGGCGGTAATCGCCTCCGCGACCAAATCATTGGGGTGAGAGGTGTTGGCGCCAACAAGTGAGCGGCCTATGCGGATCAGCTCCCATGTATATTTAAGCTTTCGCTCCGGATTTTTCGCGGGACTCAACCAAACTTCTGCGCCCGGGACGTTGATGCTCAGCATAGAACCGGAGTTAGCGCAATGGGCTGTAACTGTCTCGCCGCTCTCGAGTTCAACATCTGCCAAAAACCGCTTATAGCGTTTTATCAGCCGACCTTTAATCAGAAGGGAATTAAATTTCATATGTGGGCTTCCTCCGGGTATAAATCCGGACTCAGTTGGATAAAGTCTTTATTATGGTTTACTTTCTTGGGGTCCAACATTGATAGTATCCCGAGCTACGAGTAGTTTAATTCAAAGAATTTATTTCAGTCAGAATTTCAAAAACTTAATTTTAAAATGTTTGAATGGTGCTATGGCTTGATTCATTGCACTGAAAATTTTTTCTTAGATTAGAGAGTGTGTGCAGCATGAAATCCGATGAAGTTCAAAGCGCAGCTGTCACCATAATTTCAACACTATACTTTTCGTTGGCAAGGTTTGCTTCCACACATGCTCTGCAAGGGGTCTTTCCGGGCACGACCCAAGCGTCCCATACTGCGTTCATTTCAGAGAAATGAGCCATGTCTGTGATCCAAAGGTTGGCACTGAGAAGCTTAGACTTGTCTGTGCCCGCATCAGCTAAATAAGTATCGATAATAGCCAAAATATCCTCAGTTTGTTGAGCAACACTTTTTCCCGGGGCATTAATAGCAACCTGACCCGCAAGATAGACTGTGTCGCCATGGATGACGACCTTACTCATACGATCCCCTACGTGTTTTCGTTCCACATTCATTTTTCCTAATCCTCATAATCTCGTGTTCTTGGATACCAGTGTTTGTATCGATTGTTAAACAGGGAGGCAATGATCTCGCGATGAGTGAATAATTAGCGAAGTATCGAGAGAGTAATACCGTGGTTGTGCTCGGACGAGGGCAAAGACTTACCTTAGGTAGCTCATGTCAGGCCCCCAGTGGAAAAGAACAAAATCCGCCCACTTATCAATTAAAATTGGCTTAACCATCTGGGTCAAGTTTGGTTAAATTAAGCGCGGTTCCTAATTGAATCTGTGCGCTTCCGCGCGGAAGTGGCTTGGGTTGGCTAAGTGCTGGCGCCCAAGCCGTGAGCGAAATGACTTCGAATGTCGCCGGTATACGTCCATCGTTACCCATATACGTCTCTTCGTAGATCTTTGCAGCGCGCATAATTGTATCTCGGCGGCTAAAAGTTTCTCGGCGGTCCAAGTTGGCATTATTTTCCCCCATGCCGCGCAGGTCACGCATCAATTTGAGAGGGTTATCGTAGGAGACTGTCAAAGTCTCATAATCAGTAACCGGTAGCGCGAATCCAGCACGGTGCAGCAAATTCCCAAGATCACGAACATCTGCTAAAGGAGAAAATCTTGGGCTAAGACCGTTCTCTATTTCAATCTCTGCTCGATACATTGAGTCCCGCAACTCTCTCAAGGTCGCGCCGCCCAACATGGAGACGAGTAATAATCCGTCTGCCTTCAAAGCATGACGCATTTGAACCAACGTACCGGGAAGGTCATTAGTCCAATGAAGTGAGAGATTCGAGAGAATAAGGTCAAATGTACCGACTTTAAAGGGCAGGGCTTCCTCATCCACAACAGCTGTCTTTACGCCTTCATTCCTCGCTTTGGCAGCCATGCGTTGGGATAGATCACATGCAATGAGTTGTTCAATTCCACCCCGGCCTGCAATCACTCGTGCCAGTTCTCCGCCATGACACCCAATATCTAGAGCTAGAGGGAAGGTTCGTTTTACATCATCTAATCGATCGACTAGGCGGGTCGCCGTTTCAACATACAAAAAGTCAAAAGTTGAGAGATTTGGCGCAGCACGGTCGCGATTACGGCGCACAGTTTGCCGATCAAACACGTTAACGACATCAACCATAGGAGTGAGTATGTCATATCAGGGCCTCAATGTGCATGCCTCATTTTAAGAATTTTATGAATGGGAAGATTTTCTGGCCAATATATTCGTGTCTTCATTGCGACGTAAATACAAATGGGTCGCTGTCTTCTTAGTTTTTATCTCGTTTAGTTAATAATTTACGATTGCGCGAGTAACCAGCGTCTAGCCGAGAGCGGCTAGTATTCTCGCCAAATCCCCTGGACTTGGTTCTATGGATGTGGATGCAACTTAAAGTTTTATAACCCCCTGATTTTTTTAGGACTATTTTTGCAAGCATAGCGGCCGTCGAATTTTCTTGCACACAAACCATTGGGAAGAAAACAAGAAAAAATCAATAAGATCAGGATAATAATGTAAGCTGAATTACGTGATTGTAAAATTAAGAGCACCCACTTCGAGCAAAAATCAGCGTTCAGGGTTTTGACTAGATAACTCCTTTCCTATATCCCCGATATTGCTGACCAAAATCATGAGTAAAATACAATGCCCGATATACAAATTTATACCTCACCCTTTTGTGGATTTTGCTCGCGGGCTAAATCGCTATTGGCGAGTAAAGGCGTCGATTTTGAAGAAATTGATGTAACCATGAACCCAGGCAAGCGCCAAGAAATGGCTGCGCGCGCCGGTGCTAACTCAGTGCCGCAAATATTTGTCGACGGTAACCATATTGGCGACTGCCAAAAAATTCATGACCTCGATGCAACTGGGAGGCTTGGCTCTCTTTTAGGTATTGGCTGAAGGGTCTAGTGATGAAGATTGCCTGCGCGCAGACGACATCAGGGCCCGATGTCGATACCAATATAAAACATGCCAGTGATCTCATTCGCAGAGCCTGCGACGCTGGCGCAGATTTGGTGGGATTACCCGAAGTAGTTAATGTAATGGACCTTAATCGTAAAGCTCTGGCCGCGAAGACCTTTGTGGAGAGTAAGGACGTGACTTTGGCCGCAATGCGTGAACTGTCACGTGAGACTGGTGTTTGGATATTAGTTGGTTCTTTAGTAATTAAACACGACCATGCTCTGGATGACAAAGGATACGGCAAGTTTGCTAATCGGTCATTTTTGATAGACGATACAGGTCAAATTAGAGCTAGTTATGATAAAATCCATATGTTTGACGTTGATTTAGATGGAGGGGAATCATATCGCGAATCGAAGGCATATGAGCCCGGAAATTATTCAGCTTTAGTTAAAACGCCTTGGGGCAATTTAGGTATGAGTATCTGTTATGATTTGAGATTTCCTCACCTTTACAGGGATTTAGCGCATGCAGGCGCTGATCTTTTTTCAATACCATCAGCTTTTACTCGACGTACCGGCCGGGCGCATTGGCATGTTTTGATGCGTGCTCGAGCGGTAGAAAATGCTGCGTACGTGTTTGCACCCGCTCAATGTGGTGCGCACGGCGAAGGGCGTGAGACATATGGACATTCCTTGATAGTTGATCCTTGGGGTGAAGTTCTTGCCGACGGTGGAGAAAGTCCCGGCGTCTCGCTTGCAGAGATCGATATCAGTAAAGTGCAGGAAGCTCGCCACAAAATTCCCTCATTGACTCATGATAGACATTATTCCGCCAAGTAACTAAATTTTTTGATATCAAAATCAATTTTTTATCAAAGCCCCCTCTGTCATATTGGGTTGATGGGTGAGACTGCAGTTGTAAATTGAAGTTCCCCAAACCGAAGTGCCGAATATTAATCTTGATTAATCAGTCCCTGACAAAAAGTGTGTTAGCAAAAGCTAATTTTTTCAGCCTCTTGACTTAAATGTTTTGGACTATGGTTGGCGTCATTTAAGGGTTTTTGAGAAGCTGTGGGGCAAAACGTGGCGGTTTTACGGTTGATTTAAGCCTTAAGTCGAGGCTTACACGGCTCCGTATTATTGGATTGAGAGCAAATGGGGGGGGGGATATCATTTTCGCTTCCTGAATCGACTAAATCCTTTGTTGCGCAAATCCTTTGCTTAACACCGGGAATGTCGCCAGTCTGCATCACACCATGCTCATACGCAACGATCTGCATACGCCCAGCAACAGTCGCTAGGAGCTCTTGGTTTTTTAACAGGTGGTCTGGATTCCGGGGTCTTGCAAAGGCTTCGTTCCCGCGAGCGAAAGTTTCATAAAGTAAAATGCCACCGGGGGCTATGACCTCAATTAAACCGTTTAAAAGTGGTCTGAACAGATAATTTACGACTATGACAGCATCAAATTGCATGTTTTGCAGAACACCGTCATCACTGAATGGACTCACTTTGCCTTCTACATCAGCTCTCAAAACAGTTGCTTTTGGTTCTTTCTCTAAATCCTCGAGAGCGCCTACTTCTTTGTCTATGAAAGTAACATGAGAGCTTCGAGAGAGCAGAAACCTTCCATGACGCCCGCCGCCCGCCGCAAGATCAAGGACGCGGGCATCCCTCTTTACTAAGTGCGCGAACCGCTGAATCCAAGGGGATGGGATTGTAATTTGCATGTGCTTTGCGCAGAGTTCGGTGCTTACAGGAATAATAGAATTATTGTTGGGGCTTGTATCGGAGGGGAAGTTCGCCATTTATTAAGTGTTCCGTATTATAAGTTTCTCAGTTACAAAGGGAACAGTTAGTGTTCCCCGCCGGTCTTGTGTAAGAATAGAAGTCTATGAAGTCATGATTGTATATCAACTTTGCTGCGGTAACGACCACGAATTTGAAGCGTGGTTTCGTGACAGCGAAACCTACACTGAGCAGGCTGAGAGCGGGGATATACTGTGTCCGTTTTGCGGCATTACAGATGTTAGAAAAGCGATAATGGCTCCCAATATTGCGACGTCGAAGCGGAGTAGAGAAGCGCCAGATGCAAACCGAGCTCAAGTCCAAGCCCGCGCCCAAGCCCAAGCCCAAGCGCGTGCACATGAAGTTGCAGAAAATATTTTAGAAGCGGTCGGCAAGTTACGCGAGCATGTAGAGGCTAATTGTGAAGACGTGGGTGAAAATTTTGCGGAGGAAGCACGCAGAATTCATTATGGGGAAGTCGAAGAGCGCGGTATTTACGGCAAAGCTTCAGATAACGAAGCTGAGGAACTAGGTGATGAAGGCATTGACTTCTACCGTCTTCCTATTATCCGGCGGGATAGCTGACGAACTCTCAAATCCAGTCTAAAGGCTTCTGTTTGCGTACATTATGTAATTAACTCCGAGATCATCGGACAAACACCACGTGTCTGCCATGGGGCTATAGGTCATTCCTTTTAAGTCTTGAACATGAACATCGAGGGGCCGTAAGTAGGCCGCTAATTCTGATGGTTTTTGGAACTTGCGCCAATCATGAGTTCCAGCGGGGACCCAGCGCAATATATATTCAGCGGCCAATTTAGCTAAGGCTAGAGATTTGAGCGTTCTGTTCAATGTTGAGAGAAAAAATGCTCCTTTGGGTTGAATCAAGGCAGAAGAGATGCTCAGAAATTCTGATAAATCTGCGACATGCTCGACGACCTCCATGGCGAGGACAACATCAAAAATTTCGCCGTCATTGGCGAGTAATTCTGGGGAGTAATGGCGGTAGTCAATTTGCAGCCCCATTAGTGTGGCATGTGACCGCGCGATTGAGATAGAAGTTGCGCCTGCGTCTATACCAGTAACGTGAGCTCCGAGGCGGCTCATTGGTTCTGCGAGAAGCCCCCCCCCACAACCGATATCTAGAACCCTCAGGCCCCGGAGTGGTCGCTCTTCGAGGGGGTCACGCTTAAAATGACGCGCGATGTGATCGCGAATAAATTTTGTTCGCAAGGGGTTGAGTTCATGTAAGGCACGAAATTTACCCTCGGTATTCCACCACTGATCCGAGATTTTGGCGAAACGCGCGATTTCATCTTTGGCGACGGTGCCCGACGTAGGTTGTGGGCTCGTATTCTGTTCTGTAGGATCACAAGATTGTTGGGTCATACCAATCCTTTGGTCGTTAATTTCGATAACAATGATTGATCTCGGTCTTGTAAATAAAACGTTACTGGGAGTATGTATGCGCCGCTTGCGCTGCAATCAATGACTTCGATGTGTTCGTGCCAGCAATTTCGTGACGTTTTCAACCAGATGATTATCAACGGGAACGCCAAAAATGAAGCGCATCGTACAAAAATTTGGGGGCACCTCCGTAGCCAGTGTCGACCGGATCAGAGCTGTCGGCAAGAGAATTAAAGCTGAAGTAGACTCCGGGAATGAAGTTGCCGTAACTGTTTCTGCTATGGCTGGAGAAACAAATAGATTAGTTGGTTATGTCGATGAAGTTAGTTCACTTTATGACGCGTGCGAGTACGATGTAGTTGTCTCCACGGGCGAACAGGTTACGTCTGGCTTGCTTGCATTAGTGCTGCAGCAGATGGGGGTTAATGCAAGGTCGTGGTTGGGATGGCAGGTAGCTATCAGTACCGATGATGCATACGGTAAGGCTCGCATCATGAAGATCAATGCCGAGCTATTAGATGATCGGATGAAAAGTGGTCAAGTTCCAGTGATTGCAGGTTTCCAAGGTATTAGTCCTGACAACAGGGTCACAACGCTGGGCCGTGGAGGAACAGATACTAGTGCCGTTGCATTGGCGGCGGCGCTTGGAGCTGATCGATGTGATATCTACACGGATGTGGATGGAGTTTATACTGCCGACCCTCGTATTGTATCTGACGCTCGAAAGCTTGAAAAAATAACTTACGAAGAAATGTTGGAAATGGCGTCGGTCGGCACCAAGGTACTACAAACCCGAGCGGTGGAGATGGCTATGAAGCATAGTCAGAAGGTACAGGTGCTCTCCAGCTTTTCTGACGGATCGGGAACATTAGTGGTTGATGAGGATGAAATTGTGGAGAAAGAACTAGTAAGCGGTATCGCATATAGTAGCGATGAAGCCAAAGTTACCTTAGTTAAGGTATTGGATAAACCGGGGGTCGCGGCTGCTATTTTTGGTCCTTTGGCCGAGGCCAATATCAATGTGGATATGATTGTTCAAAATGTCTCCGAAGATGGTAAGGCGACTGATTTAACTTTCACGGTGGCTCAAAACGACTTGGAGCGAACTGTCGCTAAGATTGAGGAGCGGCATCAAGATTTGGGCTATGGGACACTCGTCCATGACTCAAAGGTCGCTAAGATTTCAGTAATTGGGGTTGGAATGCGAAGTCACGCAGGGGTCGCCCAAACGATGTTTCAAACCCTTGCAGAGAAAGGGATTAATATTCAGGTAATTTCGACTTCCGAAATTAAAGTCAGCGTTTTGATCGAGGAGCAATACACGGAGCTTGCGGTTCGCGCGCTGCACTCAGCCTACGCCCTAGGCACTTTATAACACGTGTTCTGAAGAGGGTTAAGAGATTTTGGATGCCGCCCAAACCCGCGGTTTAAGAAAGGACGACATGAACGCGAGGAGTTTAAGCCACGTACTACCCTTATCCGCGCCGCGCCGTCTGCTAGCTCGTGTACGCGATGTGATGGCCGGACTCCCGGGTCCATATCATAATGACGAGGAACGGCTGGGAGAAATTGTCCGGATCATCGCATCTGATATGGTTGCAGAAGTATGCTCAGCTTATGTGCGCCGCGCAGGCGATAGGTTAGAATTGTTCGCGACACAGGGTTTAAATTCTTCAGCGATCCACACTACCTTGCTTGAATTTGGCGAGGGTATTATTGGTGATATAGCAGTTACTGCCCGCCCATTTGCACTCGCTGATGCCCAAAAGCATCCTAATTTTGCTTACCGCCCAGAGACGGGTGAAGAAATTTATCATTCGATGATGGGAGTTCCAGTTCTTCGGTTGGGTCGTGTTGTTGGCGTAATCGCTGTACAGAACCGGACGCCCCGGCAGTATACAGAGGAAGAGGTTGAGACATTACAAACGGTCGCGATGGTATTGGCAGAGCTTATCGGCGGCGGGGAATTAGTTGCCCTGAGTGATTTACAACCGGGCAAAAGGACCGGGGGCGGGCCAACTCAGTGGGTTGGTCTTGAATTAAACGGGGGGATGGCGATTGGTGAAGCTGTCGTGCATGCGCCAACAGTTAGCGTTGATTGTCTTGTAGCGGACGACCCTGAGGAGGAGAGAGAGCGATTGCACGAGGCGTTTAAAACTATGCACAGTGAGTTGGACTCGCTTCTTCAAAACGATGCTTTGGCAAAAGGTGGCGAGCACCGCGACGTTCTGGAAACATATAGGTTGATTGCGGAAGATGCTGGCTGGCTGGCTCGGATTGAGGACGCCATCGAGAGAGGTCTAACAGCCGAGGCTGCTGTGCAAAGGGTTCAAAATGATATCCGTGCGCGCATGGGGCAAGTCGCGGACCAATATTTGCGTGAACGGGTTGCAGACCTCGACGATCTCGCGTTTCGCTTGGTGGGGCATCTAATGCCTGATTACGCCGAGATAGAATCTAGTGCTCTGCCTGAAAAATCAGTCTTGATAGCACGAAATATGGGGCCCGCGCAGCTCTTGGATTATGATCATGACCGTATCGTGGGTCTGATATTGGAGGAGGGCTCTCCGGCTAGCCACGTCTCAATCATAGCACGAGCCTTGGATATTCCGGTCGTAGGTCGAGTAAAAGGGGTGATTGGTGCAGTTGAGACTGGGGACAAAATTATTTTAGATGCATCTCATGGACGCATTTATCTGCGCCCTAGCCTGAATACTTTAGAGGCTTTTGAGGCCGGACTTAGAAGTTATGAAGAAGACAGTGAGCGCTTTACAAAATTTAAAAATCTACCTGCTGTCACGACTGATGAGGCTAAAGTTGAGCTTTTTATCAATGCTGGCCTCATGGCGGATTTGCCCAGTTTAGATGAATCAGGGGCTGCAGGCGTCGGGTTGTTTCGAACTGAAATAGCTTTTATGGCTCGCTCGAGGTTCTTAGGTGTCGATGAGCAAACCGCACTTTACTCGCAGGTTTTGGCAAGTGCAGATGGCAAACCCGTTACATTCCGCACGCTTGATATTGGTGGGGATAAGTTATTGCCGCACTGGAATGGAACTGATGGTGAGAACCCAGCTATGGGTTGGCGAGCAATCCGCGTATCGCTTGATCGGCCCGCGTTATTGCGTCAACAATTAAGAGCGTTGATTCGTGCTGCTGCTGGCCAAGAACTTCGCGTAATGTTTCCTATGGTGGCGGAAGTTGCCGAATTTTTAGATGCGCGCAAGCTTGTAGACAAGGAACTTGAGCGTGAAAACAAACGAGAGGGTCATTTACCAAAGAAACTACTGGTCGGTGTAATGCTCGAGGTACCTAGTTTAATGTTTCAGCTACCTTCACTGCTGCGCTACGCAGATTTTGTCTCGGTTGGCACCAACGACCTTGGTCAATTTCTGTTCGCGCAAGACCGGGGAGATCCCAGACTTGCTGGTCGCTACGACATGCTCTCTCCGATTGTGTTAAGATTTTTAAAAACTGTTTGTGATCAATGTAACGATGCAGGCGTGCCACTAAGTTTGTGCGGTGAAATGGCTGGACGTCCTCTAGAAGCTATGGCGTTAATTGGCCTCGGCTTTCGTCGTTTATCCATGTCAGCAACGGCCATAGGAAGAGTCAAGACCATGATCCGCGGCTCAGATACGCAGGCATTGGCAAATGTTATAGAACCATTTCTTAATTCGCCTGACCATACAGTTCGTGATAAGTTGAGGAGCTTTGCGGACAAGTATAACATTTCAGTATAAAAAGTAGCATTCTGGCTTGGAGAAGGCTGGAATAAGAGTAATGTATAATAATGAGCGATCAGATTTCTATGAATTCGGAGGGTCAACCGATTAATGTATCTAATTCCGGTGTCGGCCCATTGTTGCGCGCATCGCGCCAACGTCTCGGCCAGGATTTGCGTGATGTGGCTTCAACCTTACGAATTCGTTATCCTTACTTAGAGGCGATTGAGGCGGGCAAATTCGCTGATTTACCGGGTAAAACTTATGCGGTGGGCTTTGTCCGTGCATATGCTGATCATCTTGGTTTGGACGCCGAGGAGGTTGTTCGGCGCTTCAAAGGGGAGATTGAAGACGGCGAATTAACGAATGCTTTGAATTTTCCAACGCCAATGCTGGAAACAGGCATTCCCGGCGGAGCCATAGTTTTCGTTGGCTTGATTGTTGCCGCTTTGACATACGGGGCATGGTATTTGAGCACCTCTGAAGAGGGGTTCATGGCAAACCTCGTCGCTCCATTGCCAGACCGATTGGCTAAATTAGCCGTTGATGCCGGTGGGTCGCAGAAATCTGAGAAACAAAAGATAACAGAAAAATCGTCTTCAGCTGCTGACCCGCTCACGTCAGATACAGTGAGCGTTAACCACCAAAAAAACCAATCATCAATTAGCAACTCCATGATAACGGTAAAAAAAACTAATAATCAAACAGTCTCGCAGGGATCACCAAGCCCCTCGACCCACACTCAGTCTATTACCGACCTGCGAACAACGCCCGGAGAGCCGTCAACATTAAAATCACTTTCGGAAACAAACAGAGATCTGCGAGTGACCTCAAATGAGGTGGGTAACGAGCAAGTAACATCAACTGCTCCCTCAGCAAATGCTAAGGAAGAGTCAACCAGCGGTCTATCCTCCAATTCTGAACGCCCATTGAACAGGACTGTCCCCTTGGATGAGGATGTTGGTCCGCAGTCTGCGATAGAGCCAAGGAGCTTAAATCCACTTGACCCTGGGATAGTTTTTGCACAGCAGAATACTGAACTTAAAGCAGAAGAGGATAGTTTAGCGTCTTCACTTGATAACCCAGAAAACAGTTTGTCCGCGAATCTTAACAATGAGCATTTAATGACTGACTCAGAGATAACTATTCCCAAAAAGGCTACTAAATCTGAGGTGGCAGCTGGCAATGCTAACAAGCAAATTCAAATTCTATCTCCGCGGATTGTAGTCCGTGCGAGCTCAAACAGCTGGATTGAGGTCAAGGATGATTTTTTCAATATTATTTTGGTGTCGCAGTTACTGAAAGCTGGCGAGACCTACGATGTACCAGATAAAATTGGTTTGAGTTTACACACTGGTAACGCCGGGGCTCTGGAGATAACCGTTGATGGTGTTGTTGTCCCTTCGATTGGCGGGGAAGGCGCGGTATTGCGAGGAGTGCATTTGGACGCCGAATCCCTAAAAGCAGGCACAGCAGCGCGCTGAGGAGACAAGTACGTTGAATACGAAACAGATCGTTCCCGGTCCGTTGTCGCGGCGCAAAAGTTTACCCGTGCAGGTTGGCCACGTCATTGTTGGTGGTAGCAACCCAATTGTGGTTCAGTCGATGACAAATACTGATACTGGTGACATAAAGGGTACAGTCAAACAGATTGCAGCTTTGGCCCGCTCTGGCTCAGAAATTGTGCGCATCACAGTAGACCGCGATGAAGCTGCGCGAGCGGTGCCGCATATCCGTGATGGTCTCGATAAAATGGGTGTAAATGTTCCATTGGTTGGGGATTTTCATTATATCGGGCACAGGCTGTTGAGTGACCATCCGGCGTGTGCTGAGGCCTTGGCGAAATACCGAATTAATCCCGGGAATGTGGGTCGTCGAGCAAAGCGTGACATGCAGTTTTCAGCCATGATTGAGACGGCTACTAGAAATCAGAAACCTGTCCGTATCGGAGTAAACTGGGGTAGTTTGGACCAAGATCTTGCGATCCAGATGATGGATGAAAATGCCAAGTTATCAGAACCGAGGGATGCAGCGGAAGTAACGCGTGCAGCATTAATTGAGTCTGCTATTGGGAGTGCTGAACGTGCAGAGGTTTTGGGAATGGCGAGGGAGAAAATCATTTTATCAGCAAAAGTTAGCGATGTTCAGGCTTTGATTGCAGTTTATAGAGGATTAGCGGTACGCGGTGATTACGCACTTCACCTTGGATTGACGGAAGCGGGCATGGGTTCCAAGGGTATCGTTGCATCTGTCGCCGCAATGGGTGTCCTCCTACAAGAGGGAATAGGGGATACCATACGTGTCTCCTTAACACCCGAGCCCGGGGGGGACCGGGCTCGGGAAGTCATTGTTGCTCAAGAAATTCTGCAAACTATGGGTTTGCGGTCTTTCTTGCCTTTGGTGACGGCGTGTCCCGGATGCGGCAGGACAACATCCACTGTCTTTCAAGAACTGGCTGACCAAATTCAAAGTTTCATTCGCGCAGAAATGCCGGGTTGGAAAAAGCGCTATCCTGGCGTCGAAACCATGAATGTTGCTGTAATGGGGTGTATAGTAAATGGTCCCGGTGAGAGTAAACATGCGGATATTGGGATCAGTTTGCCGGGCACAGGCGAACAACCTGCGGCCCCGGTATTTATTGATGGTGAAAAGAGAATGACTCTCCGTGGAGCAAATATTGTGGAAGAATTTAAGCGAATTGTCGAAAGATATGTTGCTAAACGATACGCTTGTAAAGATTCGGAAGATATTCTCGATCAAAAAAAAATCAACGTTTCTGAATTGGAGGGCTGATGTCAGGTTTAAGGCCTGTGCGGGGCACACATGATTTATTACCTGAAGGTTTTCGTCAGCACAAGTATGTCATCGATACAGCTTGTGAGATCGCCGAGAGATACGGCTTTGATGAAATGATGCCACCTGTTTTTGAATTCACGCATGTATTCTCCCGGACAATGGGCCAGACATCGGATGTAGTAACCAAGGAAATGTACACATTTCCGGATCGGTCCGGCGAAGAAAATATCACGCTCCGTCCCGAGTTTACTGCGGGAATTTGCAGAGCATTTGCCTCAAACAGTTTGTACGATCAAGTTCCTTTCAAGGTTTTTGCGTGCGGGCCTCTTTTCCGCTACGAACGGCCGCAAAAAGGGCGTCAACGCCAGTTCCATCAAATTGATGCAGAGATTATTGGGGTCAAAGGTCCGCAAGCCGACATAGAGGTATTAAGCGTTGGTCAACATATTTTAGAGGAGCTTGAAGTCGCTAAAAGCGTCACCCTTCGCATAAATTCATTGGGTGATGCAGAGAGCCGTGAGTTCTATCGTGAGAAATTAGTGGCTTATTTGGAACCGTTTGGCGAAGACCTGTCGGAGGATAGCCGTCAGCGACTGCATCATAATCCATTACGGATTTTTGACTCGAAATCTGAGCGTGATATTGAAATCATTACGGATGCTCCTCTGCTCCGAGATCACTTGAATTATGATTCACAAAAGTTCTTTGGTGATGTTTGTGATGGGCTTAGTGGTCGTGGTATCGCTTACACGATCGATCCGGGATTGGTGCGAGGGCTAGATTATTATACGCACACTGCATTTGAATTTGTTACAGAGAGCTTGGGTGCGCAAGGCACGGTGATTGCGGGTGGGCGTTATGACGGATTGATTGAGCAATTGGGTGGACGCCCAACGCCAGGTATAGGGTGGGCTGGGGGCGTGGAACGATTGGCCATGATGGTTGGGAATATACGCCAACGTCGGCGCCCTGTAGCTCTTGTGCCGATCGGCGGCGATGCGTGCGAGGAAGCCAATATTATTGCTCAAAAATTACGCAAAGCCGGGTTCATGGTCGCATTGGACTATTCAGGAGGCATGAAACGTCGGCTAGCTCGAGCGAATAAAGCCAATGCTGTTATTGCGATACTGATCGGCGATGATGAGCTCAAGAGAGGTATTGTTACTATTCGAGATATGGAAAATGGGGAGCAACACGAAAAGCCGTTGAATAACTTAGCTAACCATCTCGCTCAGTATCGATAGCGATTTGTGATGAAGAAAATCGCGGGAATCCGCTGCCAGCCATTTGTGGTCGGTATTAATCATCGCACAAGTTCAATGGCACTCCGGGATCGTGCCTTTGTTGAAGATAAGTCTGCCCACGATTTTTTACACGAACTGGCTAACGAAGGTGTGGATCAAGTACTCGTGCTTTCTACCTGCGATCGGGTTGAAATCCAAGCCGTTGGGGATAGCACCCTCTCTGAAAAGATATTTGAAATACTTGCGAAACATTCGGATTGTGGCGTGGAGCAAATCAAAGCTCAGTCTTACTTCTATGAAAATGAAGACGCGGTAAAGCATATTTTTCGGGTTGCTGCATCTCTTGACAGTCAGATTATTGGTGAGCCGCAAGTCTTTGGTCAAGTCAAGGTCGCTTATCGCATGGCGCGTGATGTTGGCTGTATGGGGCCTGAATTAGACGCACTCATTCAATCTGCATTCACAACAGCTAAACGGGTCTTAAGCGAGACTAAAGTTGGACACGGCCCCGTATCCATCGCCGCAGTTGCCGTAGGGGTGTCCCAAGATCTGCATGGCGATTTATCTAGTTGTAATGGGTTGTTGATTGGTAACGGTGAAATGGGGCAATTGATAGGGGAAAGTTTGTTGAAGAATGGCCTAGGTAGTTTGGTGGTTACCCATCCATTGCCAACGCGCATCTCCACGTTAGCAGAGACCCTTCATTGTAATCGTGTCAATTTCGAAAACTTGAGTGATCATTTAGCAAAAGCGGATATTGTTCTCTCTGCACTGGGACGTGGTAAACCTGTTTTAAGCGCGGATATAGTGTATTCGGTTGTGCGTCGCCGTCGCTATCATCCTGTTTTTATTGCAGATTTGGCCGTTCCGGGAGATGTGGAAGCGGCTGCGCACAGAATTGACGGCGCCTTTCTTTACGATATCCAGGATCTGGAGAGATTAGCCTCTGCGAGCCAGGCGCAGCGTCGGATAGAAGCGGAGGCCGGCGAAAATATTGTTATGGAAGAGGTGGCGTCATATCTGGGTGCCCGTACTGCGCGTGCAGCGGTGCCTCAATTGAATTCTTTTAGGGGGTGGGCGGAACATTTGCGAATTCAAGTGATGGCGGAAGCCCCTGATGACGCAGAGAGGGCAACACACTTGTTGCTCAATCGCTTTTTACATGATCCATCAATCGCGTTAAAGAACGCCGCTAGGGTAGGGGATAGGCGTATGCTTGAGCAGGCATTGAGGCAACTTTTTCCAGGAATGGAATGCCATGACGCAAATAAGGAAAATAAGGATAGGACAAAGTGACTTTTGATCAAAATCTTGACCGGGTTTTGGTTCGTTATGAAGAACTTCAAGCGTTGATGTCAGCAGAACCAGTACCGTTAGCGGAGGAATTTGCCCAACTTTCGAAGGAATTTTCAGAATTAGGTCCTCTTGTAATTGCCATAAACGAGCTGCGCGGTGTGCAGGCTGAACTCGAGGGTGTTGTTATGATGCTTGGAGATGATGATTCTGAGATGCGGACCATGGCAGAAGAAGAGCAACGGGGGCTACAGGCGAAGTTGCCGGACTTGGCGCGGCAGGTGCAACTTATGTTGTTGCCAAAAGATAGTGCAGATTCAAAAAACGCTATTCTCGAGGTAAGAGCTGGCACGGGTGGGGACGAGGCCGGATTATTTGCGTCTGATCTTTTCCGTATGTACCAACGTTATGCAGAGGGTAAAAAATGGAAATTTGAAGTAATGGGAATATCTGAAACTGGTATTGGCGGTTACAAAGAGGCTATCGCTTCGATCTCAGGGACAGATGTTTTTCAACGACTTAAATTTGAATCTGGTGTTCATAGGGTTCAACGGGTTCCGGTTACAGAATCAGGTGGGCGAATACATACCTCTGCAGCAACGGTCGCTGTAATGCCGGAGGCAGAGAGTGTCGATATTTTTATAGATGATAAGGATTTACGTATTGACGTTTTTAGGGCGTCTGGTCCGGGGGGACAATCTGTCAACACCACCGATTCGGCTGTGCGTATCACGCATTTACCGACAAGCATTGTGGTATCTCAACAAGATGAGAAATCACAACATAAAAATAAAGCCAAAGCATTAAGAGTGCTGCGCGCGCGTCTCTATGAGCGTGAACGTCAAATGCGGGATGCGGAGAGGGCAAAGACGCGAAAAAGCCAAGTTGGTTCTGGTGACCGCTCTGAACGTATCCGGACGTATAACTTCCCTGAACGCAGAGTAACAGACCATAGAATTCAACTAACACTTTATCAGTTAGAGAAGGTCCTTAACGGTGAGCTTGATGAATTTTCAGAAGCGCTACTTGCCGATGACCAAGCTCGTCAATTGGCAGAAATAGAATAAAGAACAACTTTGTGTCTAAACTGTTTTCGACAGGCTCTCAAAAAAGCCTCGCAAACATATTAATATATTCTTCAAATCGGTTGAGCGCGGTCGGCATTGAAACTGCGCGTCTGGATGCTCGGTTGGTGATTGCATGGGTGCTACGGTGTGATCAAAGCTGGATCATTGGTCATGACGATTATCCTCTTAGCGATTCAGAAATTGGAAGTATTGAAGCTGCAATTTCTCGCCGAGAAAAGCACGAGCCTCTTGCATATATCCTTGGGCGCAAGGAATTTTGGAGTTTAGACTTTACAGTTACGCCTGCCACGTTAATTCCCCGCCCAGAAACTGAAGGACTTGTTGAGAGTGTTCTAAACTTTTTTCCACAGCGCGACTCGCAAATTGATGTCCTCGATTTAGGAACGGGCAGCGGATGTATTTTGCTTGCCATCTTAACTGAATATGATCATGCGCGTGGAGTAGGAGTGGACACAGATAAAAAGGCCATAGCTGTTGCTAGGGGAAACGCACAAAAACTCAGATTAGAGGCTCGTACAATTTTTTTGAAAAGCGACTGGTATTCCGAATTACCAGAGGAACGGTACTTCGATGTCGTGGTAGCGAATCCCCCTTATCTGACGGCTCATGATATGGCAACATTACCCCCAACTATCGGTCGGTTTGAGCCAGCAACGGCACTTTTTGGGGGAAAAGATGGGTTAGACTGCTATCGCGAAATTTTCAAAGGAATTGCGAGTAAGTTAAAGCCCAATGGAATCCTTATCATGGAGATTGGTTCAAGACAGAGAAAAGCTATTTTCTCGCTTGCACTAAAGTATGGGTTGATTGATTCAAAAGTCACTGAGGATGCGGCTGGGCTTTCTCGCTATTTCTCCGTCAGAATTTAAAAATTTTGATACAAAAATTTATTTTACGAAAAAAGGGTTGGAATACCGAGCCTATGAGGCTAACGTGCTATGAGCGAGGTCCGCGATAGGCCATCAATTTACCTAAAACGGAACGAACCAGTAACATCTCCAGTTTAGCGTTGAATAGAACCCTTATCCTTATAATCGGGTGCTGGGTTTACATGAGTATATGTTATTTTTACATCGGGTGGACGATGATCTGCCAAACAACTTTTGGTTAACCATAGTCATACCAATAGATCTGATGGTCCCGCGATCATCAATTGAGTAATTTATTGAAAACAATTCAGATTTACGGCAACGGCAAGAAATTATGAAGCATAACCCTGGAAATAGACGTTCGCGCAATCGTGGTGGTGGAAAACGCCCCAATAGTGGCAGAAATAATTTTGAGAGTAATGGACCTGAGGTAAAAGTCCGCGGAACGGCCCAACAAGTTTTAGAGAAATATTTGGCGCTTGCGAGGGATGCAGCTTCAGCTGGAGATCGAATTAGATCCGAAGCATGCTTTCAGTTTGCTGAACACTACTACCGTATAGCTAATGCAGATGGCGCACCCACCACTCTAACTAATCACAACCGACGAGAAAATCAAAACCAGAATACTAGTTCGCATCAGCCTGATGAGGACAGCGCAGTGGCACCTGACTGTTCGGATGAGATTGCAGAAGCGCCGAATACTAAACACGCCCGGGAAGAGAGCACACAGCTCGTGCCTGCAAACTCTGATGTAACTGACGAGCCTGTTTATGGGGATCATATAGACGAAGCTGTATTGCCTGCTGCAGTGTCGACGGTAGCCAAACCGCGTCGCCGCCGCCGCGCCAAACCAGCACTTAACAATGAACCAGACACGGATATAGAGACAGCCTCAGAATTGGATAATGTTGAGAGCTCCGAATCTGTTCAAGCCTGACTCGGTATAACAAAAGGCCCAATTTAGAGCACAAGACGAGGCCATGGTGTATAAGCCGAGCAGTTAACAAGACACTCAGCGATGTTGCGTGATCTGATTTTAACCATGCATATGTCCGTACATGCTTACAGGCTTTTCGCTTTTAATTCTGCCGCTAAAATTATCTGCCACAGTCATAAAATGGGGCAAATTTGGCGGAAAATACGCTGAACGTTGAAATCATGCAGAAAAGTAATGTGATCAAAGATTCGGGGAAGCACGGACCGCGGGTTGACAATTCCTAGTTTATTCCGTTGGTAATCAACTGACTGTGATCTTATCACCAGCATTTACACTGCCCGTCCTTAAGACGCGCGCGAAAACACCCATGTCGACATGGCCAAATGCTCTTTTTAAGGCTTTTGGGATATTCATATCCCGTTCAGCTGTCGCGGGATTGACGTTAGTTGCAGCGCATCGATCAATACGCTCAGTAACCTCAATTTGGGCGTCCCCAATCATAAGTTCTGCTCCAATCCATTCAAATTCCTGCCACGGTTTAAGGCCTTCGATCCAGACATTAGCTCGAAACCGCAGAGGGTCAACGGGCTCCTTTATAACACGTTCGAGATCTTTGACAGATGCTAGATTAAGCAATGATATTGATGGATTGACGTGATCTGAGAGCACATGCTCGGGCGCAGATTCGACGAGCCGGGGCTTACCGGCTGCCTCTTCACCCATGTAAGCTGCAAAAAACTCTTCTATCGTTGCGCGTCCGATATTATTGGTTAGGCACCCGTGCGCAACCTTCTTGCCGCCTCGAAAAATACTAAGTGTCTCCGTTTCGTCATTGAACCTCGTATCGAGGGCGGCTAATTTTCTAGAGTTCATAAGCGCTAAAAATCTTGTTTTTGGCATCCACTCGCTTACAGAGCCGGTTATTGGGGTGGAACCTAGGGCCAAAGCAAATCGTCTGTCGTTAGGAACTGCTCTCCCGGCACTAAGAGTGACAGAATTAAGTAGTTCAGGTGTCAGGCTTTTGACTGGGTGCCTAAATATTTTGAAGACTGTCGATAACATAGATGTAGCATGCCACTCCGTGCGGATGAGTCAATGCTATTGACTAAAGCGAAGATCAAGTGTGGAGCGCTTGCAGTGGGTGAGCAATATCCCATATAGAGATGCATATAAACTCAAGCAAAGAAGGGTGCGGATCACCTTGTGGCAGGAAGATAGGCATTGCCGAAGGTGGGGAGATGTAATAAGTGGAACTGGAAAAATACACGGAAAAAGCTCGCAGCGTCATTCAAAACGCTCAATCTTTGGCCGAATCATCAAAGCACCAACAACTAATGCCATTGCATCTCTTAAAGGTGCAATTGGAGGACTTGGATCGATTGGTTCCACGTTTGATCGATGCTGCCGGTGGCTCCTCTGAGAATGTACTCACAGCGGTTAATGCTGCCTTTGAGACAATGCCGAAAATGCAGAGTCCCGGGCAAATATATTTAGCTTCTCAGACAGCTAAGCTACTCGAACAGGCTGAGTTAGCGGCAAAAAAAGCTGGGGATAGCTTCGTGTCTGCGGAGTATTTACTTTTAATGATGACGCTTGCCTCGGGCACCGATGTTGCCCAGATTCTAAAAAAATATGGCGTCACCGCCCAAAATTTGAATACAGCTATTGTTGCTTTTCGGAGAGGAAAAAAGGTGGATAGTGCGTCTGCCGAAAATAATTACGAGGCGATCAAAAAATACGCTCGTGATTTGACTGAGGATGCTGCAGAAGGGAAGGTTGACCCGGTGATTGGCCGGGATGAGGAAATTCGACGAGCAATTCAGGTGTTGTCTCGTCGAACAAAGAACAATCCGGTGCTGATTGGAGAGCCCGGTGTGGGGAAGACGGCCATTGTTGAGGGTTTGGCTCAGCGTATAGTTGACGGGGACGTTCCAGAGAATCTGAAACAAAAACAACTCATGGTGCTTGATTTGGGGGCTCTAATCGCAGGCGCAAAGTTCCGGGGTGAATTTGAAGAACGCTTGAAGGCTGTTCTGTGTGAAGTGTCTGAGTCTGCCGGCCAGATTATTTTGTTTATAGATGAAATGCATACCCTGGTTGGCGCTGGAGCCTCCGAAGGCTCTATGGACGCATCCAATTTGTTAAAACCGGCTTTGGCGCGGGGGGAGCTGCATTGCGTCGGCGCAACAACCCTGGGCGAGTACAGAAAATACGTTGAGAGAGATGCGGCATTAGCACGACGGTTTCAGCCCGTATTTATTGCCGCTCCGAGTGTTGAAGACACCATCTCAATTTTGCGGGGGGTAAAAGAAAAATATGAATTGCATCATGGTGTACGTATCGCAGATGGTGCACTTGTAGCTGCCGCTACATTGTCAAATCGCTACATATCGGACCGGTTTCTTCCTGATAAGGCCATTGATCTTATCGATGAGTCTGCGAGCCAGTTAAGAATGCAGGTCGACTCAAAACCTGATAAATTAGATGAGTTGGACCGTCGTATCATTCAGATGAAAATCGAGCGTGAGGCTATAAAGAAAGAGGATGATGATGCATCTCGTAAACGTCTCAACCTCATTGACTCACAGCTAAGTGAATTTGAGACGCAATCGCGCGAATTGACTGCTCAGTGGGAGTCTGAAAAAGCCCAGCTTGCCGACGTAACTAGGGGTAAAGAAGAGCTAGAGCGTGCGCGGATTGCAGTGGATAGGGCTATGCGAGAGGGTAAACTGGAGCAGGCAAGCGAACTTCAATACGACTTAATCCCTCGGCTAGAGGAACAAGTGCGCGCAGCGCAGGAGGCGGAGGCGACCCGAGTAGTAGAAGAGTCCGTAACAGACGAGCATATTGCGAGTGTTGTATCGCGTTGGACTGGAATTCCGGTTGATAAAATGCTTCAAGGCGAACGTGAGAAATTGCTCAATATGGAGGAGGTTTTGCGTCGTCGAGTGATTGGGCAGGAAGAAGCTTTGCACGCTGTTTCCAATGCGGTGCGTCGAGCTCGAGCAGGATTGCAGGATCCAGACAGACCTATTGGGTCCTTTCTGTTTTTAGGCCCCACCGGTGTGGGTAAGACGGAATTGACTAAGGCTTTGGCAGCATTTTTATTTGATGATGAACATGCTTTAGTTCGCTTGGATATGTCGGAATATATGGAGAGACACGCTGTCGCGCGCCTGATAGGAGCTCCGCCCGGCTACGTAGGATATGAAGAAGGTGGGGTGTTGACCGAGGCGGTGCGTCGTCGGCCATACCAAGTAATTCTGTTCGACGAAATAGAGAAAGCGCACCCGGATGTTTTTAATGTGCTTCTTCAGGTATTGGATGATGGTCGGCTAACAGATGGGCAAGGCAGAACGGTCGATTTTCGTAACACCATTATCATTCTTACATCAAATCTGGGCAGCCATATTCTTGCAGATCAAGAGAAAGAGCACGACCTATCTGACGCACGTGACAGTGTGATGGACCTTGTTAAAGGGGCGTTTCGACCAGAATTCATAAATCGACTTGATGAAATTATCCTATTTCAGAGGTTATTTCGCGAGCATATCAACGGCATTGTTAATATTCAAATATCACAGCTCGAGAAGTTACTGAACGAAAAAAATATCCACTTGAAGTTAGATGAAGATGCTAAGGCCCACTTGGCTCGTTGCGGGTATGATCCTGTCTATGGCGCTCGGCCGCTTAAAAGAGTGATACAAAATCATCTGCAGAACCCATTGGCCAGTCTCTACCTCGAGGCTCGCCTGAAAGAAGGTAGCACAATCATAATTTCGGCCACAGATAAAGGTCTGGCTTTCAACGGTATGCAGCCCAAACCGAGCTCGACTGTATAATTATAAGTGTGATCTAGATAATTTGGTCGGTGATTTCTGGATCTGTGCCTAACATTTTTTACTCTAAACTTACTGATGATTTTCTCCCAAAAGTGCCGAAAATCAGCCGTCTTTTTATGAATAATGAGGCGCTTACGCTAAACCACTCAGGGCTGGTTAATTTATCTGTAGATCGCGTTTTTTTCAATGCCTGATAGGCCGGTTTCTTGGCCTCGGACCTGAAAAGCTAATGCGGTATTAATCATGAAAATATCTTAAAAGTATGAGATGAACAGAGGAGTGAGATTCCTGAAGAAAAAGAGGAATTTTGACGCAGTTATGTCTTTAGCCTTGATGATTGCCGCGAATGAATTTGTGAAGCTGGTCTATTGTTTCGTTCTGCTGTTCTGTATGTACCCAATGGCCAGCTCCTTCAATAATTGCAAACGTCGGTTGCTTGAATAAGCTTGCTATCTTCGCGTGGTGACCAGCATGAACGTAATCAGAGTTGGCACCTGTCAAAAATAACGCGTTCCCTTGATAGACTTTATCGCTATCAAACCCCGGAAAATCTGCGAGATCATCCATATTGCGGGCTAGCCCTGACAGATTCAATTGCCAAAAAAACCCCGCATCAGGGCCTCTTCGCAGGTTGTGAAGAAGAAAACGCACAAGATTTACGTCTTGAAGCTTTTCCACTAGAGCCCTCTCCGCTTCTGAGCGCCTACAAACCGTTGAAATATCGAGACTCATCATCGCACTAAGATAATTCTGATAATTGTGGCTGTAGGGTACCGGTGCGATATCTACGACAGCGAGTTTTACCAATTTATCCGGGTTTTTTAGTGCAAATACCATGGCTACTTTCCCACCCATGGAGTGACCGATCACAATTGGTGGCTTGCTGCACTCGCTGTTGATAAGTTTAGCGATGTCATCGGCCATCAACGGATATGTCATGTTTTTAGTCCACGGTGATTCACCATGATTTCGGAGATCTACAGTCAAAATTCGATATTTACCCGCTAGGGCTTGTGCTACGGGTGCCCAGTTTTTACCCATACCAAACAAACCGTGTAAGATAATAATATCTGGGTTGGCCGATTGTTCACCTACAATATTAAAGTGTAGATCAATTGCACTCATCGTGATGCTGTTTTGAGGGGGAGAAGCTTCAGCAAAGCATAGTTTTTGTCAATCTCTCTCCGTATTGCATGAAAGCGCAATAATTCTGCCCCTTCTAACGAACGTCCAGGTGGCATCCGAACCTTCATGGGATTAATTTGACGGCCTTTTTTGAGAATTTCGTAGTGAAGGTGAGGCCCGGTAGAGCGGCCTGTTGATCCCACATAGCCAATAATCTGGCCTTGCTTCACGCGTCGTCCCGGGCGTACACGTCGCGCAAAACCTTTCATATGCGCATAAGCCGTAAAGAAACCCGAGTTGTGGCGAATTCGGATGTAATTGCCATATGCCCCCTTACGCCCTGAGTAGACGATGGTGCCGTTTCCAGCAGCGTAAATTGGTGTCCCTTTGGGCGCCGCAAAATCAACACCTTTATGCATTTTTGTGTAGCCAAGGATTGGGTGCTTGCGTTTACCATACCCGGAACTCAATCTTGCACCGTCTATTGGGGTACGCATCAACGCTTTTTGCGCGCTCTGCCCCACCTCGTCAAAATACTCTATCTCATCATTATCGTTTGTAAATCGATATATAACCGAGCGTTTGCCGCTTAGTGTGAGTGCGGCAAATATAATTTCCCCAATATTTACGATTTTGCCGTCCTCATCGGATATATGGTTAAACATCACTTGGAAAACATCATTTGCCCGAATTTCACGTTGAAAATCAATGTCCCATGAAAAGAGCCGGATTAATTCGCTGAGCGCGCTATCGCTTACACCGTGCCGTTTGCCCGCAAGGTACAAGCTAGATGAAATCTGTCCTTCTGCACGGACGGCCCTGCGAGAAACCGCTCGAGGGCGAGTTGTGGATTTGAACATGCCTGAGGCATCGCGTGCCACCGTAATTTCTTTATTGAGCACTGAATAACTGAAGCCAGAAAAAATACCCGGCGCAAGCTGTGATTCGTAGTCCTCGTGGTCGTGCCAAAGATAAGAGAGTTTCAATGCATCGCCACTACGTATAGACCGTGGATTATAGTTAGCTGAAAAAGCCTTGATTGCTGCTTGTGTGTCGCGTTGCCCGACCCGCATTTTGAGCAAAATTTTTTCTAATGTATCGCCTGAGCGAAAAATAACGCGGTGTGAAATTTTTTTTTGCCGATTGGCGAGTTCATTCGAAGCGTGATTTGTTGGCGACGTCATATCGATACCCGGAACAACAATCGGATTCCCCAATGAAAGTGGCGCCAGTGACAGACTGTCACGATCAAACTCGGGCGTGTTATGAGTTTCACCCTTGTTTCTTAAAACGTAGTCTGAACTGGTTACCATTATTGCGACGATTCCCGCAAAAATGCTTATTCCGCGAAACAACATAAAAAATTCCGAATAAAATTTGTCACCGAATTATTAACCTGAATGGAACAATGTTACACAAGATAAACTGAAGCAACGACAGGTAAGAGATTTTCATAATAAAATCAATTATGTAATCATAAAGTTAATATTATATTTTCTGACAATACGAGGTTAACTAAAATATTACAAAATTTGTTACGCAAAGGGTTTGACAGGTATAGGTGAAACCTCCTATAAACCGCCTCCGCAGCGTACTTAAATTTAAGGGTCGGGTGCGCGGGCACGCTACTAGACATTGAAAATATGATTGAAGGGATGTGCGGACGGCGCTCGTCGTAAGGGTTAGGTTTGATTTTTCAAACAAAACTCGACCGGATAATGGCGCTCTAACTGTGCATCTCAAGCTTTACTTACCATTTTTAAAGTATGATTTGTGCAAAGGAGCTCTTGTTGTTCTATAACGCAGGCCATGGCCTGCAATATGGAAATTCAACTTGAGAGTTTGATCCTGGCTCAGAACGAACGCTGGCGGCAGGCCTAACACATGCAAGTCGAACGAAGGCCCAGAGCTTGCTCTGGATACCTTAGTGGCGCACGGGTGAGTAACGCGTGGGAATCTGCCCCGGAGCGGGGAATAACAGTTGGAAACGACTGCTAATACCGCATACGCCCTCAGGGGGAAAGGCTTCGGCCACTCTGGGATGAGCCCGCGTTAGATTAGCTTGTTGGTGGGGTAATGGCCTACCAAGGCAACGATCTATAGCTGGTCTGAGAGGATGATCAGCCACACTGGGACTGAGACACGGCCCAGACTCCTACGGGAGGCAGCAGTGGGGAATATTGGACAATGG
>NZFO01000003.1 GCA_002690705.1 Magnetovibrio sp.
GACAGGTCCGTCCAGGAGCAATAGAAAGGCAAATCCAGGAAAGGTACATTTTTAATAAAAAACCACTTTGATATTTAAGACGATACGATGTTAGCCTGCCACCACTACGAAGAAGTGCGCGAGCTGCGCCAGACCTGGTAGAGGGGAATATGCCGTTTGCCAGCAACCCGAACGGCCGTATCGGCAAATGCGAAATAGGAGTCTGTTGTGTGCACCACATCGTAGTTGTCGAGGACCTGCTGTCCGAGCGTGGCATCGATATTTGTCGTGAGACGGTGCGGTTCTGGTGCAACAGGTTCGGCCCGATGTTCGCCGCGAAGACGAGCGTAGGATGAGTTCATCGTAATTCGAACGAGCCCGTCAAAGGCGGGCATAATCCAGGTGCAAGTAACGCAGGTAGCATGCCCCCGCATCAACGCGTCAGGGAAGTTCGGTAAAGGTGGCTGCGAGCCGGCGATTTGAATAGCGGTCATTAGACACCCCTGCGAAGGAACCCTTCATAGAAAACAGAAGTACCGTTAGCACGATGATCGTTACAACTTTAAGACAGTGAGATTACGAATGGATGATAGCTTATTTTCAATGAGCTGAGTTTAAGCGTATCCATCTGCATAGTTACAAGCCGGCAAGGATGGATAACGATGAAGAAGCCAGTGATCCGGCTAATGGAAGCTGATGGGAAGGGCCAGAAACTGATTTGGTACACAAGCATCTCAATAGTCGCTTCGGAGCTTGGCAACGCCGTTACGGATATGCTCGATTGTTTTCAGGAAGGCGTCGGGCCTGGAGATCGCGCCCGGAAGGGCTAGTTCGAACTGCTGACGCATGACACGGACCTTAGCGTCTCTCAATTTTGTCGACTGAGTGGACAATTCACAAACGACGCTAGAGTCCCCAAGGTTCGTATCGTCGGATAATGATGCTCGTGCCTCGCCACCCAATGACATGGAAGATAAGACCATCGCGAGAACTATAATTTGTAGTAGATTCATAAGACAATTATTACAAAATGATGACAGCGAAACAAAGTCTGTTTTTATATTTAGTTTATCGGACGAATTTCCACTTAGGCTTTATCGGTCATGGACGTGATCAATCACCTTTTTACAAGACCTTCCAGTTCCGATAATTCATCTTCGTAAACAGCTCATTTAAGACGTAGCACAGCAAATGGGATGCGTTTTTTGTTGCGGTTAGGACTTGCCTACTTCTCGATATGCGCCTTTAATCGGGGCTGTCGCCGTGTCTGGCAGTGATATGGTGATGCCGATTATCCCGACTGAGGGCCTGATGTCCCTGACGTTGTCCTTGCTTGGACTGGGCGCAATGCGGTCAGCGGAGAAGTTTAAGGGTAAAGCGCGGGAAAATATGAGGCGTACCCAGTAGTAGACCGACTGACTCAAAACCCATAACGGGTAAAAGGGCGGGTAAAGTTTCTGAAAAAGGTAGTTAAGTTATTGTTCTGTTTGGCTTTTTATTTTACCGCCATCTGACTTCTAATCAGCAGGTTGGGGGTTCGAGTCCTCCCGGGCGCGCCAATACTTTCAATGGGTTAGGCATTTTTATCAGACATTGTTTAACTCAAAAATAGCGTGGGGTGACACCCTGGGTGACAAAGATCCAACTGCTAAAATAATAAGTTCATACAAAAATATTCTGTCACAATTGCTTTCAACCTATCTTTACGCTAGATTCAGGACAGAGAGTGATGAGATTAAGGTAGCTCTCTAAAGCGCCGATTTGATTACAGCTTGCGGGCGCAAAAGAAATGCAGCTAAAGAGTTGGGGCCGTCCCAGCATTGCTGCGGACGGTTTTTTAATTGGGCTGATCCACCTAACGGATTGGGGATTTGAACTTCAGCTTGTGCCCCCGGACATCTCGTCCACCGCACTAAAGAGAGGACTGCGCGATGTTGTCACGACGCTTAATTACGATCTTCTGCCTAACCTTCACGATCTGGTTTTCCGCAACAAACCACCCTTTACATGCATTTCCATTTGGGCGAATTGCACAAGAAATTATGAGCCTGTATGCCCCTAATCCCTCAAACAAGGCCCAGACCAGGAATAAGCCCTTTGAAGTAACTATTCCACCAGGAATTCTTAGCAGGGCAATCACTCATACAGGTCGTTATCGTGACTGTGATCGGGATAAACGTCGCACTGAAATCAAGCCATCGCTTGAGGACAGTTGTCAATCAGAGGCATCCCAAGCACCGGAATAAAATCTAAACCGAATAGATTGAACAAAATATCTGAGACCAATGTTTTTAATCTACAACCAATTTTACTAAGGCTGATCCACTTCAAGGATTGGGGAGATTTAATCTGAATTGCGCCCCCGGCATTTTGCTAAAGCCGCTAAAGAGGAGGCCATCATGCCTAAGAAACACACATCCTTATTTCTACCGGAAGAACACCGCATTATTTCTAACTGGCTCGACGTGAAGCCAAAAGAAAAGATACCTGACGGTCTTACACTTGATGATGCCCTACAAAACCTAAACCTCGACCCGGAGGAATTAAGCATCCATTCGACGGAGGAGTACGCCGTCGCCGCCATAATGCTTGAGAGAGTTCAGGGTCGATTGCCACAATGGGGGGCCGTTAAAGATGGTAAGACGATACTAGCACGAGGGTATCGGGATAAGGCGGCCGAACGTGTGATCGAGATCACCCCTCGGCATCTTCTTACCATTAACTGGGCGGACAGCGCCCCGGGCTATAGTTGGCCCGAGTCCTATTACGTTACGTTTGTGCCTTTGTATGACGTTTTCATAGTGACAGGTTCTGTTGATTGCACGGATGTATACGGTGTCACAGATTTCGCGCTGGGACATTTCCAGAGCGATGAAGACGTCGTTGAGGCATCGGGGAATATTATACTCAGCGAATGGAGCATGCTTACAACTTGGTACAGTCAGCATCGCTGGGCCTACATATTCGACGAGGGACTCATCAAAAGCGCCCAAGCAGATACGCTGGCGGATAAGATTTGGCAGTCTGATGGGGAACCCTTGGAGGAGGATGAAACATTGGAGGGTGCCGTTTAGCAGGCAGTAGCTGCGGAAAGAAAGGATCATGCAAATATTTTTGTCTGCCTCCTATCTTTGGCAGAGGAGGGGAAAGAACTTAGTTGTCTTCATCGACCTAGAAAGCAGTGAATACAATGGTCGTTGGTATACCGATGTTAAGGCGTGGAAGAACGTACGGCACGACTCTTCACTAGACAATAAGTCTGTCTCCGCACCTGTAAGTCAGATTGATGTTCAGTCTGATGAAATATCTTTTTTTGATAATGGTGACATTTTGTTTTAGATACCTTTTAGCCTATAAACATCGAAGTTTTTTTAGCAACAAACAGTGCTTACTGACACGAGCGACATCATCATTGCCATCATCGACATCGTTCCCCGGGCGATATAAGCGCAGGCGGCTCATTCTCAATCGACGTCACAGTGCCGTGTTGATTCGCGCACTACACCAAGTTGCCTATCGGCGTTGCATAGATAGAAGTACGGGGGTTAGAGCGTTATCGGGATTGAGACCTCTAAAGGGTTATCGTCGTCAATATCAGGGCAGGACGTTATAAGAAAATTTTAATACCTAAAGACCACTATGATGTTCTGGCCTTAGTGGCGTTGGGGCCAAGCTTTATTAGGTTCATTAACGCCGAGGACGTGAACAAGAAGAGTTACAGAATTAAACCGGAGAACTTAGATGCTGGACTTGCAGGAGACACGTGGAGAGAAATCACCAATGCCTTGTGAAGAGAGGTGTCCTTACTGTACCTCTGTCCTGCAAGTTATCTGGGTTCACGGACATGGCCAGTGCGCCAGTTGCGGCATTAACGTCGAGCCTTGTTGCTCCGGTGCCCCCTGCGACTAACCAATGAACATTACAAACTTGGATCAGCATTAGGGCGCGCTCGACATCTGCTGGCAAGCGCGCCCGAAGTCTGGTGCCTATTTGTTAGGCCGCTTTTTCGTGCTCGATGGTTCTAGTATTAATTGAGACTTTTCGCGGCTTCATTTCTTCCGGCACTTCTCTCATTAAATCGATCTGCAAAAGACCATTGGCGAGATTAGCGCCGGTGACCTTGACGTGTTCGGCCAGATCAAACCGTCGCTCAAAAGCTCGTCCTGCGATGCCGCGGTGGATAAATGTTGTCCCCTCGCGCTCGGACACCTTGCCGGATACAACAAGAGTGTTTTCTTTAGATGTTATATCCAGATCAGATTCACTAAAGCCGGCAACTGCCATAGTGATTTGGTATCCATCGTCACCAAGTTGCTCGATGTTGTGGGGCGGATAACCGCTATCTCCGTGGTCGACTCGGAGTGCGGCATCTGCAATATGCTGCAATCGATCGAAACCGATGGAGTGACGGAAAAGGGGGGAAAAGTCTATAGTACGCATAACCATATTCTCCTTAAGCTATATGGATGTAATGAACTCGCCACAATGGCCGAGTCCAATGATCTTTCGCTATATGCGAATTAATATGAGACCCAAAGAGGCGTCTCATTTAAAGAGATGGGTAGTTTTTCAAAATTCTGCAACCCAGTGGGAGAGATAGGGTAATGACCAATTGAACATTACAAATGCGGGTCGGCGAAAAGGTCATAAGATCTTTAAGAAAAATATTGCCATGACTCAAACCGGCGGCATACGAGGTCCACTCAAAGCGAATGTCGCTTTTGAACGTGCCTTAATTGACCGTTGCTTCTGTCCATCTGGTAAGAATTACCCAAATTGTAAGGCCACCGAGCGCGACTATCAGCGATAAACCAACGGTTGCATGCAGTAATTTCATCGTTGCCTCCTAGATATTTCGTCTAAGTTTCTTACTTTATTAATCTTCTGTTCCTCCGGTGAAGACGCCACCCTCTTCTTGTCTTTTGGCAATGAAACTTTCTTCTTCAAGGTTGCGATCTTTTTCTCTTCAGGGTCCATACTACTCAGTCCTATTCTTTTAGTGGTGATCGGTTCCAAGGCCACAAAATAAATTTTCCGGCGAAAACCCAAAGGACAAACGCAAAGCCAACCAGACCGCCCCAAAGGAAAAGGTGCAACAATGCTTCGTCAAGAAATAGACCATCAATAAAGCCTTCGAGAGTGAAGCTTTCATCGGTTGCTAAACTATAAAACATCGACCCCCAACAAACAGCGGTGTAGAGAAACACTACCCAGTGGCCCATTATGACTAGCCTTTGAAGTGCCTTCATATGCCCACCCCCATAAATTTCTGACCAGTGGTATGATGGTGAAGACTCTCAACGTTATAGGTTTGTCACAAAACGGACACATCTGAGTGTTAATTTGCTGAATGTATACAGTTATTTTGATTACAAATGGAGTATTAAGGGAATCACAACGTTTGTAACTCTAGTAACGAAGGACGGCTGCTTTGACGAATTTTATAACTTAGCGAAAGAGGAATTGTCGTTTACGAGGCAGTCAAAAGGATGCAAATCAATTCTCGTAAGTACCAATCGTGAGATCAACACGATGAAATTGGTACAATTTTGGGAAGATGAAGCATCATTTGATGAGTATTTCGAGAAACGTGTAGAACGGAGCGGAGCCGATTTCGCTCGACTTTTAGAAGGCCCTCCAGAAAAAGAGCATTTCTTTACGGAAAATTTTGGCTACGAGCATTAAATAACTTCTTGGATAGCCATAGCTATACAATGGGAATTTTGCTTTCCAGGCGGACAGAAGCACCGGCTTTTTAGTGCACGTTCGAACGGGGCGGTCACTTTTTTATTGTTCGTGCTGACTATTGGTAAGCTTAAAGATTAGTTGAATTCTGACAGGCGGAGAGTTGATCATGAAAGTTTTCTTTTTAGGTGGTTACAGTGAAAAAGGCAGAGCCGGTCTTCTTGATAGTAGTTATGAGGCCAGACTTACGGCGGTAACTGCAATGGTAGAGAGGGCCTGTGGTAAACTGACCTCGCTCTCATATCTTCAGGGTAAATATGATGTAATCGCGGAGGTAGAAGTCGACTGCGTTGAGACCGCTGTCGGCATTCGAGAAGTAATGCTTTTGTCGGGTGCCTGGAATGAAATCTTGGTGATGCCTGAATTTGATCTCGATAAGGCTGTGGCAGCGGCCAAAGCGGTGGGTACTTATGCGATGCCCGGAGAAGAATAGCTAATCACACAAGTGGGGAGTGCCATATTTTAGTTGTCGTGGTGTGTACCGGATAAAAAGAATGACCTTTTAGATAGCGGCTTCAGCAGCGATGGCACTCATTCAGAGCCTTTTACACCTGAAAAAACTGAGACCGAAAAATTTTGATGGATTTTTTTGTTGATAAATAGGGTGGCAGTCTACCCATCCTCACTGAAGAGTTTTGAAACAAAAACACGGAGATTTAAAATGAAAGATTACATGGTAGCTCATACATTTAAGTCAGAAGAAATGAGAGAGCAGTACTTTGAGGTTACAAAAGATATGACGTCAGACGACATACGTAAGAACATGAAAAATGAAAATGCAAATTTTCAAATGAATTGGAATAACGAAAAAAATGATATGGTCATGTTTTGTTGGTGGAAAGCTAATTCACCAGAAGCCATTACAGACACGCTAGGTGAAATGGCAGACATGTTCCATAATGATATAAAGGAAATGTCTAACGTCATGGATGTTACGGATTAAAGTAAACAATAAAAGTGTTGATATCGTCTAGCCCACCAAAACAGGCGAAGATCGAATCCTGTAATGATGCGCTGGTAGATCCAATCCAATCGTAACGTCATTGACCACTATTTGTTGGGCATGTATCGCCAGAATCACTTCTGATTTTCAAGCGCGGCGAGAATTACACACTACTGGAGAATTCAATGAAAACTGCGTTTCTAGCATTCCTATTAGGCTTCATGTTTTCCTTCAAGGCTGTTGCAGATGGCCATTCAAATGGGAAAGTAGAGCTTGAAGGTATGGGCGCTTGGAACCTTAACATCCTTAACGCGGGAAAGGGTAATTTAAGTGTTACGTATGACGGCTTGATGGGCTTGAAGGCTGTCAAAGGGACCACATTTGGTGACAATTCGACGTTCCGATGCGTTGGAGGACTTCTATCCTTTGGCGGCGAAATTAGAGATGAGACCGGGTTCTGTAAGATAGCGCTTAGCGATGGTGACACAGCATTTATCAGTTACGAGGGGATTGGAAAAATGGGCGTTGGGGGTACGGGAACATGGCGCTTCATAGGTGGTACGGGAAAATATGAAATGATCGCTGGGAAAGGTACCCTAAAGAGGCAGAATTTAAAGGCTGCCAAGTCGGGTGTCGCTCAAACCATCAATTCGCTATCTGGAACCTTCTCCCTAAAATAATTGCCTAATTCTTAAACTGATTAGAAATTCTCTAGACACTAATGCCAAGCTCCCTAAAGAGGTTCCCGATTAGCAGGAGTGCAAATGCTATAATTAGGATATTTCGTTTTTCCATTGCCTAGCCTCTCTCGACAATAACCAATTTCCCGAATTATTGCCATCAGAGCCGGACATTCTTCGGTTGCTACCCAGCGAAGGGCCGGTCCCAATTAGCATCAGTGACGCCCGTCAGGCGAGGAGCGGTCATGACGTGCTCGTGACCAAAAAGGGGACCGGGGTTTCCTCGATCGAGATCGACAAGGGCAGCACGCCGACAGTATCGCCATCCATCTGCACGGGATCACCGTTCGGTCCCTCGATCGTAACCGATTGGCCGGCCTGAACAGTGACGTCGCTCAGTTTGTGTAGCTGGCCCAGCACCAGGGCGAAGCCGTAGCGAACGGCAGCCATGAGGCCGAACGAGTTCATCATCACCACATGCAAACCATCGTTTTCCAACCCGGCATCCGGGGTCAAAGTGAACGGCCCGCCGTATCTCCGTGCCCGCGTGACGATGACCGTACGGGCCTGCATTTGTCGGCCGTCGATCCACACCTTGTAGACGGGTGGTCGGGTGCGCAGGGCCC